>NZ_CAKKLX010000014.1 GCF_918698155.1 Roseomonas sp. CECT 9278 | reverse complement strand
CGTGCCCCCGGACCCGCGGAGAGTGAAGGGCTGGTGGGGGGGAGGGGCTCAGGGGTGGGACCTGTTGGAAGGGCGCACCATGCCCCTCCTGCCCACCAGCCCTTTGACCCCGGGTCTGGGAGGCGGTCGCCTCCCAGCGGGGGGTCCGGGGGGCTGGCCCCCCGGTCGCCCTACGCCAACCCATCCCCACCCTTGGCGCCTACTCGGCCGCCGCGCGTGCGGGTTGTGTCCCGGGTCGTCGCACGCGCACGCGGCGGATGCGGCGCGGGTCGGCGTCGAGGATGCGGAATTCCAGCCCTGACGGGTGGGAGACGAGTTCGCCCTTCGCGGGCACGCGCCCTGCCAGGGTGAAGACCAGCCCGCCGACGGTGTCGATGTCGGCGGCGCGTTCTTCGTCGGTCAGGATCTGGCCGAGCCGGGCCTCGAAGCTCTCGACCGGCATCCGGGCGTCGAGTTCGATGGTGCCGTCCGGCCGTTCCATCATCTGTGGCGTGGCGTCTTCGTCGTGTTCGTCGGAGATGTCGCCGACGATCGTCTCGACCAGGTCCTCGATGGTGACCAGGCCGTCGATGCCGCCGTATTCGTCCACCACCAGCGCCATGTGGGTGCGCGCCTGGCGCATCTGCAGCAGCAGGTCGAGCACCGGGATGGACGGCACCACGAACAGCGGCTTGCGCTCGATGGATTTCAGGCTGAACGGCCCGGATGTCCCGACCGCGGCGAACACATCCTTGATATGGACCATGCCCGCGATGTCATCGAGGCTTTCGCGATAGACCGGGTAGCGGCTGTGCCCGTCGCGCTGGATCAGCGCGATCGCCTGGTCCAGCGTATAATCCTCCGGCATCGCCATGATGTCGGCGCGCGGCACCATGACGTCGTAGGCGGTGGTTCCCCGCAGCCGCAGCACGTTGGACAGCAGCGCGCGTTCCTGGGTGTCGAGGTCGGAGGCGTCGGGTGCCTCGCCATCCACGTCGCCCTTGTCGTCGCGGCGTTCGATCAGTTCGCCGACGCGGTCGCGGACGGATTCCGCCTCCTTGCGGCGGAGCATGCCCTGCAGTTTCCAGAACAGCCCCGGCTTTGAGCCGACGTCGCTCACGATGTCATGCCCTCAGACGCCGGGCGCCCGCATCCGCGGGCTTGGCTTTCGCGCCCCGCACTGGCGCGCGGGCAGCGTCTGGAGGTCTGGGCGCGGTCGCGCCGTGCGCTCCCGGATCGCGCGTGGCGCGATCCGCACAGGGAGGAGGGTTCGGCGCGCATCACGACACGCCTCGCCAGGGGTTGGGCAGGCCAAGCCGGCGCATCACGCGGGCCTCGGCGCGCTCCATGCGCCGCGCCTCGCCGGCCTCGATGTGGTCGTGCCCGGCCAGGTGCAGCGCGCCATGGGCGACCAGGTGGGCCAGGTGGGCGGAGGCGCTGCGCCCGGCCTCGCGCGCCTCGCGTCGCACCACGCCCAGGGCCAGCGCGACATCGCCCAGTTGCCCGGGCGCGCCGGCCGGGAAGGACAGCACGTTGGTCGGCTTGGATTTGGCCCGATGGGTGCCGTTGAGGCGCTTGACTGCGAGGTCGTCCGTCAGCAGCACGGTCACGGCGCCATGGGCCCCCGCTTCGCGCAGCGCGGCATGGGCGGCCCGGCGCACCAGCGCCTCCGGCCGCTTCACGGCGGCGCGCCAGCCTGGCGCCGCCAGGACCACGGAGATGTCCGCCATCTCCAGTAATCCGCTCCGAAGCCCGGCCGCGCCACCATGGCGCGCGCCGGGACGGCTACTTCCCGGTTCCATACCTCTCCTTCTTTGCCCGAGTCTGGTCGTCGGCCAGCCCATAGGCGGCGACGATCCGGGCAACCAGCGGATGCCTTACCACATCCCGTTCCGCGAATCTCGCGACTCCGATTCCCTCGACCCCCTCGAGGATCCGCAGCGCCTCCGACAGGCCCGAGGGCTGGCCGGAAGGCAGGTCCACCTGGGTCGGGTCGCCGGTGACGACCATCCGCGACCCCTCCCCCATCCGGGTCAGGAACATCTTTATTTGTGCCGGCGTGGTGTTCTGGGCCTCGTCCAGGATGCAGTAGGCATGGGCCAGGGTGCGGCCGCGCATGAAGGCCAGCGGCGCGATCTCGATCTCTCCCGCCGCGATGCGCCGGGCCACCTGTTCGCCGGGCAGCATGTCGTGCAGCGCGTCGTACAGGGGGCGCAGGTAGGGGTCGACCTTCTCCTTCATGTCGCCGGGCAGGAAGCCCAGGCGCTCGCCGGCCTCGACCGCGGGGCGCGACAGCACGATGCGGTCGACCCGCCCCGATTGCAGCAGCGCCACGCCCTGCGCCACCGCCAGGTAGGTCTTGCCGGTGCCGGCGGGGCCCACGCCGAACACCATCTCGCGCCGCGCCAGCATGTCGATATAGGCGGCCTGGGCCGGCGATCGCGGCGCGATCGCGCCCTTGCGCGTGCGAATCGCCGGCAGGTCGGCCAGCGGCAGGCGGGGCTCGCCCTGCTCGGCGCCGCCCTCGGCCAGGCGCAGCGCGGCCTCGACCTCCGCGGTGCCGACATGCTGGCCCTGTTCGAGCCGTTTCCACAGCGCCAGCAGCGCCGCCTCCGCCAGTTCCGTCCGCCCTGCCCCGCCCGAGATGGCGATGCGGTTCCCCCGCGAGGCGAGCCGCACGCCCAGCACCTGTTCGATGCGGGCGAGGTGGCGGTCGTGCTCCCCATGCAGGGCCGCCAGCAGGACGTTGTCGTCGAATTGCAGCGTGACCGATCTCTGCTCGGCCGGGCTGCGGGATGGGGTGGCGCGGAGGGCGAGGCTGGGGGTGGCGGTCAAGCGGCTGGTCTCTCCCTGGTTGTCGCATCGTCCGGCATGGGCAGAACGCCCGAGAGTGAATTGGGATGCCCGGCGGTGATCCGCACCGGCACCACCTGGCCCGTCAGGCTGTCGGGGCCGTCGAAATGCACCGGGTTCAGCCAGGGCGTTCGCCCGGCCATCTGCCCGGGGTGCCGGCCGGGGCCGGTCACCAGCACCTGCGCGACCATGCCGGCGCGGGACCGGTTGAAGGCGGCCTGCTGGTCGCGCAGCAGCGCCTGGATTTCGGCGAGGCGCGCATCCTTCAACGCTTCGTCCACCGGCCCGGCCATGGTGGCGGCCGGCGTGCCCGGCCGCGCGGAATACTTGAAGGAGAAGGACTGCGCGAAGCCGATGTCGCGGATCAGCGCCAGGGTCTCGGCATGGTCGGCGTCCGATTCGCCCGGATGGCCGGCGATGATGTCGGTGGACAGCGCCAGGTCCGGGCGCGCCGCGCGCAGCCGGTCCACCAGCCGCCGGTAGTCATCCGCCGTGTGCCCACGGTTCATCATCTTCAGGATGCTGTCGGACCCCGACTGCACCGGCAGGTGCAGGAAGGGCATCAGCGCGGACGTATCCCGATGCGCGGCGACCAGGTCGTCGTCCATGTCGCGCGGGTGGGAGGTGGTGTAGCGGATGCGCGCCAGGCGCGGGATCTCCGCCAGCCGCCGCGCCAGCCGCCCGAGCGTCCAGGCCCGCCCATCCGGCCCTTCGCCATGCCAGGCATTCACGTTCTGGCCGAGCAGCGTGATCTCCCGCGCGCCGAGCGCGACCAGCCGCTCGGCCTCCGCCACGATCGCCGCGGCGGGGCGCGAATACTCCGATCCCCGCGTATAGGGCACCACGCAGAAGGAGCAGAACTTGTCGCAGCCTTCCTGCACCGTGAGGAAGGCGGTGACACCCTGCGGTGCGGCGGTCTCGGGCAGGTGGTCGAACTTGTCCTCGGCGGGGAAGTCGGTCTCGATCACGGCACCCGCGGCGCGGGAGGCGCGGGCCACCATCTCCGGCAAGCGATGGTACGATTGCGGGCCGAGCACGATATCCACCCAGGGCGCGCGGGCGGTGATCTCGGCGCCCTCGGCCTGGGCGACGCAGCCGGCGACCGCGATGACCATGTCGCCGCCTTTTTCGCGCTTCACGTCCCGCAGGCGACCCAGGTCGGAGAACACCTTCTCCGTCGCCTTCTCGCGGATGTGGCAGGTGTTGAGGATGACCATGTCGGCCTCCTCCACCTGCTCGGTCGGCGCGTAGCCGAGCGGTGCGAGCACATCCGCCATGCGGGCGCTGTCATACACATTCATCTGGCAGCCCCAGGTGCGGATCAGCAGGCGCTTCCGTGGGGGGGTGCTGTCGGTCATTCAGGGTCAGGCTCCGCGGCCCCGCCGCGCGGGGTGCGGCGAGGATCGGCGGGGGACATGCGCACCGGGGCGGTGCGGGTCAAGCGACCTTTGGCCCGAAGCGGAACACCATGCCACCGAGCGTGGCGGGCGGCGTCGCGTCGGGTCAAGCGTCGTCTCGACCGGGAGGCACGGATCCTGCCCCCGCGCGGCGCCGCATCAGCCGGCCGAACCGCGCAACCTGAGCGGCGCCACCGGCCGGTTCTGCCGCAGCAGCGCCGCGCCCTCGGCCACCACCTCGCTGGCCGCCGCCGTCAGCGCCTTGCGGTCGGCGAAGCCCGCCGGGTCGGCGGGTTCGTGCAGCAGCACCGTGGCGCGCGCGCCGGACCGCCGGGCGATGCGCCAGAAATGCGTCGCGATGTCCATGTCGCCATACCAGGCGAAGAAGGGCCGGTCGCGGCGGCAGGCCGGCAGCCCGCCCAGCCGGTCATAGACCAGCGAGACCGGCTGCACCTGCTTCGCATCCTGCGCCACCGACAGGAAGGACGACCGGAAGGGCAGCACCCGCGTGCCATCGTTGGACGTGCCTTCGGGGAACAGGATGATGCTGTCCCCCGCCGCCAGGCGCTGCTGGATGTCCCCGGCCTCCTTGCCGGTGCCCGAGCGCGTGCGGCTGACGAAGACCGTGCGGCCGAGCCGCGCCACGGTGCCCACCACCGGCCAGGTGCCGACCTCGGCCTTCGACACGAAGGCTGCCTCAAGCACCCCGCCCAGCACCAGGATGTCGAGCCAGGAGGAATGGTTGGACACGTACAGCACCGCGGGCGAGGCGCTCGGCGTGCCCACCACCTGCACCTTGATGCCGATCAGCCGGCACAGCACCGCGTGGTAGGTCCGCCCGAAACGCTTCGCGCCGCCCTGCGAAACCCGCAGCAGCACCGCCTGGATCGGGATGCACAGCAGCGTCCAGATTGCCGCGCTGGCCATGCGCCGGACCGCGCGGAACCGGCCGCCGATCGGCCGCGGTTCCATCACGTCGCCCCAGGCATCGCCCCGCATCCAGGGGCTGAAGCGCAGCGGGTTGCGGCGCAGCAGCCGGCGCGGCTTCAACGCTTCCTCGGGCGAACGGGCGACGGCTTCCATCAGCGCCCAGGTAGCGCGCCCATCATGGCGGGGCAATGAAGCCCTGGCGTCAACGGCGTGAAGGCTGGCGCCCGCGCTCGCCACGCACGGATTGCGCGCGCCCCGCGCCAGGCCAAGACTGCAGGGCCCGAGGAGAGCCCCGCCATGTCCCCGACCCGCCGCGCCTTGCTCGCCGCCCTGGCCCTGCCGGCCCCCGCGCTGGCGCAGGGCGCCTGGGCGCCGGACCGCCCGGCGCGCCTGGTCGTGCCCTTCGCCCCGGGCGGTTCGCAGGACGTGCTGGGCCGGCTGTTCGCCCAGGCGATCCAGGCCGCCAGCGGCCACCAGCTGGTGATCGAGAATCGCGCCGGCGCCGGCGGCATCCTGGGCGGGGAGGCCGTGGCCCGCAGCCCGGCGGACGGGCTGACGCTGCTGCTGGCCACCGCCGGGCAGACCACCATTCCCAAGGCGATCGGGCGGCGCATGCCCTACGACCCCGAGGCCGACCTCGCGCCGGTGATGCAACTGCTCGACAGCCCGGTCGCGCTGCTCGCCGGGCCGGGCATCGCCGCCGCCGATGCCGGCGCGCTGATGGCGCTGGCGCGCGCCGCGCCCACGACCCTGCCCTATGCCTCGACCGGCACCGGCACCAACACGCACCTCATCATGGAGGACCTCAAGGCGCGCGAGCGGCTGAATGTCGAGCACGTGCCCTATCGCGGCGCCGCGGCCGCCTTCAACGACCTGCTGGCGGGGCGCATCGCGCTGATGTTCGTCTCGGTGCCCTCGGTGCTCGGCTTCCAGGGCGGCGCGCTGCGGGTGATGGCGACCACCGGCGAACGCCGCTTTCCCAGCCTGCCCGCGGTGCCGACCCTGGCGGAGCAGGCGGTGCCCGGCTTCACCGCCAGCATCTGGACCGGGCTGTCGGTGCGCGCCGGGACGCCGCCGGCCGCCATCGCCTTCTGGCGCGAGGCCTTCGCCCGCGCGCTGGCGGATGCGGCGCTGCGCGACCGGCTGGACGGGCTCGGTGTCACGCCGGCGCCGAGCAACCCTGCCGCCTTCGCCGCCATGATGCGCGAGGACCTGGCGCGCTGGGCCCGCGTGGTGGCGCCGCTGGCGATCAACCTCGATTGAGCGTGCCCGGCAGGTCCGCGAGGTCGAGCCCGGCGAGCAGCGGATTGTCCCGCAGGCCGCGGCCCCACAGCGTCTCGATCACCGTGACCGCGGCCGCGGTGACCGGCATGGGCTGGCCGATCGCCTCCGCCAGCGCCAGGTAGAAAGCGAGGCCATAGGGCACGTCCTCGGTCACGTAGCGGGTCTGCATGTCGGTCGGCCCGGCGATGACGCCGCGGCCCTGCTCGATCGCCTGCGTCATCTCGTGCAGCGGGCCGCGCGGCACGCCGTTGGTGCGATGCAGGGCCTCGACCAGGCTCGGCGGATGGTGGCCGAAGCGTGCGGCCAGCGCGTCGCGCTCGGCACAGAGCGTTTCCATCAGCCGGCACACGGCCGGCGTCATCAACCCGTACTGGCCCCAGGTTTCGCGCTGCTCGATGCGGGTGACATTCGCCAGCGCCAGCGCGGCGTGGGCGATCGGGTTGGTGTTGATGAAGGCGGCCGCCAGCGCATCCGGCACCACCGGCCAGCGATTGCCGAACAGCGATTCGGCCAGCGCGGCCAGGTCGGGCGCGGCAGCGCCGGGCAGCGCGCCCATCTCCACCCAGGCACGGATGGCGGCGATGCGCACGCGGTCGGGCCCGGTGCGCCGGCCGGTGACCGGCGTGGTCGCCATGGCGCCGACCGGCGCGCCCGGCCCGCGCAGCCGCGCGAAGGCCAGCGGCGCCAGCGACGCCGCCGGCGCGATCAGCAGCGGCAGTGCTTTCGGGATGGCGGCGGCGATCGGCGGCAGCAGCGCCGGCAGCGCATAGGCGGGCACCGTCAGCAGCGCGACGTCGGCGCCGGCGAAGGCCTCCGCCAGCGTGGTCGCGACACTGACGGGGAAGGTCCCTTCGACCTGCCCCTCGGCCTGCAGCACGCCGTCGATCCCGGCGGTGCCGGCGCCCGAGGGTGACCACAGCACCGCCTGGTGCCCCAGGCTCGCGGCGAGCACGGCGCAGCCCGGGCCGATCGCCCCGGCCCCGAGTATCGCCAGACGCATGGTCATCCCCCTTGCCAGCCCCCGCGGACCCTGCGGCGGCGCATGGCATGGCGCAAGCGGGGGGCATGGCGCAAGCGGGGGGCATGGCGCAAGCGGGGGCGCGGCACGCGGCCGCCGGATGCCGCGCGCGGCAGCCATGGCGGACCGCCAGCGCCGCCGCGTCCGGCCCCCGGCAGGGCACCCCTCGCGGACCGGCGCGGCACCGCCGTCCCGTCGCATTTTCCGCCTCGCCGGGCGATGCCGCTGCGCCAGGAAATGCTCTACGCTGACGCACCCGCCAGCAGGATCCCGCCAGATGGTCAATCGTCGCGCCGTGCTCGCCGCTCCTCTCGCCGCCGCGCCGCTCGCTGCCCGCGCGCAGGCGCCCGCCGGCTGGCCCGACAAGCCGCTGCGCCTGGTCGTGCCGACGCTGGGCGGCGCCGGCACCGCGGATACCGTCGCGCGCATCCTGACGCAGGAGCTGGACAAGCGCCTGCCGCAGCGCGTGGTGGTGGAGAACCGCGCCGGCGCCAACGGCAATGTCGGCGCCGCCTATGCCGCGCGCAGCGCGCCCGATGGCTATACCTTCCTGTGGGGCTGGGCCGGCACGCTGGCGACCAACCCCGCCCTGTATCGCGACCTGCCCTTCGACCCGGTGCGTGACTTCGACCCGGTGGTGCTGGTGGGCAACGTGCCCAATATCCTGGTGGTGAACCGCGCGCTGGGGCCGCGCACGCTGGCGGAATTCACCGCCTATGCGCGCGCCAATCCGGGGAAGATCAATTTCGGCTCGACCGGCAACGGGTCGTCCATGCACCTGGCGGGCGAGTTGTACCGCCAGATGACGCAGACCGACATGCAGCACGTGCCGTATTCCGGGCCGGCGCCGGCGGTGACGGACCTGCTGTCGAACCGCATCCAGGCGATGTTCAACCTGGTGACCGGCGCGCTGCCGCAGATCCGCGCCGGCGAGGTGGTGCCGCTCGCGATCCTGGACGATGCGCGCTCCCCGCAGCTGCCCGACGTGCCGACCATGGCGGAGCTCGGCATGGCGGGCCTGACCTTCGGCACCTGGTTCATGGTGATGGCGCCCAAGGGTACGCCGGGGCCGGTGATCGACCGGCTGAACGCGCTGGTGAACGAGGTGATCGCCGACGTCGAGGGCAAGCGGCGGCTCGAAGGCGCCGGGCTGGTGCTGCTGGGCGGGTCGCGGGCGCGCGCGGCGGAGGTCCTGGCAGTCGAGATCCGCCGGCACGCCGAGATCGTGCGGGCGAGCGGCGCGCGCATCGACTGAAGCGGCGCAACATCCGGGGGGCGCGGGCCGCGCCGGCATGCGAGAAGCCGGCATGTCCGCCCTCGCCTGGTCGCTGCTGGTCGCGCTGTCCGTCCTGTGGGGCGGGTCGTTCTTCTTCGTGGGTGTCGCGGTGGCGGAGCTGCCGCCGCTGACGCTGGTCGCGCTGCGCGTGGGCCTGGCCGCGGCGATGCTGTGGGCGGCGCTGCCGCTGGTGTCGGTACCGCCGCCGCGGGGGCTGCGCGCCTGGCGCGCAATCGCGGTGATGGGGCTGCTCAACAACGCCATCCCGTTCTCGCTGATCGTGTGGTCGCAGCAGAGCCTGTCCTCGGGGCTCGCCGCCATCCTCAATGCCACCACGCCGCTCTGGGGCGTGCTGGTGGCGCATGCGCTCACCGCCGAGGAGAAGGCCACGCCCGCGCGGCTGGCCGGCGTGCTGCTGGGCTTCGCGGGCGTCGCGGCGATGATGGGCCCCGACATCCTGGGCGGCGCGCTGGCGGCCGCGGCGGCGACGGCGGCGATGCTGGCGGCCACGCTGTCCTACGCCTTCGCCGGGGTCTGGGGGCGGCGCTTCCGCGCGCTGGGCGTGGCGCCGATGCAGGCGGCGGTCGGCCAGGTGAGCGCCTCGGCGCTGATGATCCTGCCGCTGGCACTGCTGGTGGACCGGCCCTGGGGGCTCGCGATGCCATCGGGTACCGCGGTGGCTTCGGTACTGGGACTGGCGGCGCTGTCCACCGCCCTGGCCTACGTGATCTATTTCCGCATCCTGGCGCTGGCCGGCACGGTGAACCTGCTGCTGGTGACCTTCCTGGTGCCGGTCAGCGCGATCCTGCTGGGCGTGCTGCTGCTGGGCGAGGCGCTGCTGGCGCGGCACCTGGTGGGCATGGCGCTGATCGGGGCGGGGCTGGCGGCGATCGACGGGCGCGTGCTGCGCCTGGTGCGCTGATCAGAAGTCGAGCCGCCCGAACAGCTCCGCATACGGGATCATCACGCCGTCACGATAGGCGGGGCGCTGCTGCAGGCGCGCGTACCAGGCCTCGACATGCGGCGCCGGCGCACGCGGGATGTCGAGCGTGAACCAGCGGTACAGCCCGGTGCCGGCCGCGATGTCCGCCAGCCCCGGCGCATCGCCGCCCAGGAAGGCGCGCCCCGCCAACACGCCGTCCAGCACCGCCAGCCGCGCATCGGTGCGCGCGATGGCGGCCGACACCGCCACCATGTCGCGTGCCGGCGCGGGCGTCCGGTAGAAACCCCAGAACACGCCGTTCAGCAGGTCCGGCTGCAGCCCCGTGGCCACCCAGTCGATCCAGCGGTCGGCCTGCGAGCGGATGCGCGCATCGTCGTGCCAGAAGCGCGCGCCGCCGTGGCGCGCGGCGATGTAGCGCAGGATGGCGTGGGATTCCCACACCACATGGCCGTCATCGTCGATGACCGGGACCTTGCGATGCGGGTTCATCGCGCCGAAGGCGGGCGTATCCAGCCCGCCATGCGCACCGCCGGCCTCGATGTGACGATGCGGCAGGCCGATCTCGTGCAGCAGCCACATGACCTTCTGCACGTTGAACGAACTGCGTCGGCCCCACAGCGTCAGCATGGCGGTCAGTCGCGCCCGCCGACCTTGCGTTCGTAGTGCCGGTAGTACTTGTCGGTGATCTGGTCGGTCTTCACCAGCACCGCGACATCGGTGGTGTTGAACTGATGATCCAGCACCGCGCCGTCGCCCACGAAGCCGCCCAGGCGCAGGTAGCCCTTCACCAGCGGCGGCAGATCCACCAGCGTGCGCTTCACGTCGATGCCGGCCGGGTCGCGGCGCATCATCTCCACGTAGCGGTCGGGCAGCGCGCGCGGGCGGATCGCCTCCGGCGCCATGTGGTTGGCCGCCAGGTAGGTGAGCTGGTCCGACAATGCATCGAGGTCGGTGCCCGGCAGCGACGCGCAGCCGAACAGGATGGCGATGCGGTGCTTGAACACATAAGCCGCGATGCCGCCCCACAGCAGTTGCAGCGTGCCCCGCGTGCGGTACGCCGCGTCCACGCAGGACCGGCCGCATTCCACCAGCTCGCCCTCGGCGGCCAGGATGCGGGAGATGTCGTATTCGGCAGCGGAGTACCAGCGCCCGAGCCTGGCCGCCGCCGGCCGGCGGATCAGGCGATAGGTGCCAACGACCGATTGCGCGCCCTCGCCGCGGTCGTGGTCGACCACCAGCAGGTGGTCGGCGACCGCGTCGAAATCGTCGCGATCGCGCTGCGTCGCGGCGGTCGTCGCATCGGCCTGCGCGCCCATCTCGTTGTAGAACACGCGGTAGCGCAGCGCCTGCACGGCATCGATCTCGTCGGCATCCACCGCGAGGCGCACGCCGAGGTTGCCCGATCGCAGTTCCCCGAAGCCGGGGTCGTTGTCGGTCACGAAGCTGTTCCGGGCGTGCGCCGGCGCGGCGCGGGGCGGGAGGTCTCCGGGATGGGCTTGCGGCCGAACAGCTCGAGCCGCTGGCCGACCAGGTCGAAGCCGAGCCGCGCCGCCAGGCGCTTGGCCAGCGCGTCGAACTCGGCGTCGGCGAATTCGATGACGCGGCCGCTGTCCACGTCGATCAGGTGGTGGTGGTGGCCGCGATCGGCCAGGTCGTAGCGCGCACGCCCGCCGCCGAAGTCGCGCTTCTCGAGGATGCCGTTCTCCTCGAGCAGCCGCACGGTGCGATACACCGTCGCGATCGATACCTTGCTGTCGAGCGCCAGCGCCCGGCGGTACACGTCCTCGACATCCGGGTGGTCCTCGGCGTCGGAGAGGACGCGCGCGATGAGCCGTCGCTGCCCGGTCATCTTGAGGCCGCGCTCGATGCACAGCCGTTCGATTCGCGAGGGTGCCTCGGTCGCAGCCAGGGTCGGGCGGGTCCGGGTCTCGATCACGTGGTCAGTATCCGGCAGTGGGGTGCGCCAGGGGTGGCGCGGGCCGGGACCATAATCCGCCCCGCGCCGCCGGGCCAATCCTGCCGTCGCGGCGGGACGGCGCCGGCCGCCGGATGGCGCGCGGGGCGCCCGGTGTCCGCCGCCTGCCGCCGGCTTGCGCGCTGCAAGATGCGCCGCGTCGAAGCGGCACGGGTGGCAGGTCGGTGGCCGCGGAGCCTGGCCTGGGCGATCGCCTGATGGTCTCGTACTTGGCCCGGCCACCCACGCCAGCATGCTGGAAGGGGCGCCCGGGTGCAGGCCGCGGCATCGCTTCGGGGCGCGCCGAACGGCGCATCCGCGAACGGGCGATCAGCTGCCCTTGGCCTTGCCGCGCGACCGCGGCGTGGTGCCCAGGCCGATCTTCTTCGCCAGCGACGACCGGTGCTTCGCATAGTCCGGCGCCACCATCGGGTAGTCGTTGGGCAGGCCCCAGCGTTCGCGATACTGTTCGGGCGACAGGTTGTACGAGGTCTTGAGATGCCGCTTCAGCATCTTCAGCTTCTTCCCGTCCTCGAGGCAGATGAGGTAGCCCGGGGTGATGGACTTCTTGATCGGCACCGCGGGCTGCGGGCGCTCGGGCTCGGGCGCCGGCGCGCTGCCCACGCCCGACAGCGTGCGGAACACTTCCTGGATCAGGTTCGGCAGTTCCTGCGCCGGCACCGGGTTGTGCGACACATGTGCCGAGACGATCTGCGCCGTCAGGCCGAGAAGTTCACTGCTGGGATTTGCTTCGGCCACGAGGGGGCCTCCTTGTGTTCTAGAATCGGCTGACTTCTACGGTCTGAATCGCACAACGGCAACGCTCAAGGGGATAAATTTCTTGACATTAATGCCCGTTCCACCAGCAAGCGAAGAAGTGCCCGAGGCTTCCACCCTCGACATCACCGCTGAGACTTGCCCGATGACCTTCGTGCGGGTGCGCCTGGCGCTGGATCGACTGCCGCCGGGGGCTTTGCTCGCGGTTCTGCTCGCCGGCGAGGAGCCGCGCCGCAACGTGCCGCGCACCGCCGCCGAACAGGGCCACCTGGTGGTCTCGCAGGCCGAGTTGCCGGGTGGCGTCATGCGCCTGGTGTTGCGCCGCAAGGGCTGAGCGCCAGGCGCAGCACCAGCGCATCCGACCCATCGGGATAATATCGCCGCCGCAACCCGGCCACGATCGCCCCAAGCCCGGCGTAAAGCGCGCGCGCCGCGTCATTGGCGGCGGAGACCTCGAGGAACAGTTCCGCCGCGCCGCGGCCGGCCGATTCGGCCATCAAGCCCCGCATCAGCGCCACCCCCAGGCCGCAGCGCCGCGCCGCGGGGTGCACCGCCAGGGTCAGCACCTCGGCCTCCCCCGCTGCCACGCGGCCCATGGCGAAACCCGCCGGGTCGCCCGCCAGCGTCGCCAGCAGCGCGAAATGCCCGGGCAGCGCCACCAGCATGCCGATCGCCTGCGCCGTCCAGCGATCGGCGGGCGGAAACGCCGCGGCGTGCAGCGCCGCCAGCAGCCCCGCGGCTTCCGCGCCGACCGGGGCGATGGCGGGCGCGGTCAGGCCGGCACCGGGCGCGCGGCCGTCACTGCCGGCGGTTCGACATACAGCGGCGTGGCGGCGCGCAGCGCCAGGCCGGCCTGCAGCCGCTGCGCCGCCAGGCGCGCCACATCGGCGGCATCCGGCAGGCCGGGGCGGGCCTCGGCCGCCTCCCCGCGCGCGTGCAGCGCCGCCACGACGGCAGCGGCCGCATCGCCCAGCACCAGCACGCCGCCATCGGGCGCCGGCAGCGCCTCCAGCGTGGCGACCAGCGGCGGGGCGGGGATCGTGTGGTGCGGGGCGAAGACCTCCAGCACCACCCGGCCGCGCTTGTTGTCGATGGCGGTCCAGACGGCGCGACCGGCGCGCAGCCCGTCGGGCAGCGCGGCCAGCAGCGCCTCGCCGGTGGTGATGCCGAACAGTGGGCGGCCGGCGCCGTGCGCGATGCCCTCGGCGAGCGCGATGGCGGCGCGCAGCCCGGTGAAGCCGCCGGGGCCGATGCCCACCACCACGATGTCCGGCGCGCCGCCGGCCCGCTCCAGCACGTCGCGCGCCATCGGCGGCAACATGGATGGCTGGCCGCGCGGCGCCTCGGCGTGCGCGGCCGCCACCAGGGCGCCATCCGCCAGCATGGCGGCGGAACAGCGCCCGAGCGCACCCTCGATGGCCAGGATCCTCATCGGCGCGGCTTTACGGCACTTCGGCGGCCGGCGGAATGGACGGCCGCGGCGACCGGTCGTCCCGCGCGGCAGCCCGCCCGGCGGCCATCCGGGCCGGACCCGGCCATGCCCTTTCGCCGCGCCCGCTTCATCGCCAGGATGCATCCCGGGGCCGACGGCCCCCCAAGGGAAGGAACTGCCATGACCATCACCCGCCGCGGCCTCGGCGCCGCCATGCTCGCCGCCCCCACCCTGCTCGTCGCGCGTGGCGCGGCCGCGCAGCCCGCCTTCCCGTCCCGCGCGGTGCGCATCGTCGTGCCCTATACGCCGGGCGGCGTCTCCGACATCACCGCGCGGCTGCTGTCCGAACCCCTCTCCGCCACCTGGGGGCAGCCTGTCCCGGTGGAAAACCGCGCCGGCGCCGATGGCGTGATCGGCACCGAGGCGGTCGCGCGCGCGCCGGCCGATGGCTACACGCTCGGGCTGGTGTCGGTCGGCCATCCGGTCAACGCCGCCTTCTATCGCCTGCCCTTCGACACCATGCGCGACTTCACCTTCGTCACGCAGACCACCGCGACGCCGCTGGTGCTCTGCGCGCCGCGCGCCTTCGCGCCGAACACGCCGGCGGAGCTGGTGAATTATGCCAAGCGCAACCCGGGCGTGACCTTCGCCGGCACCGGCGGCGTGGTGCGCCTGGCCCCGGTGCTGTTCGCGCAGCGCACCGGCATCCAGCTGGAATACGTGCCCTATCGCGGCAGCACCCAGGCGCACCCGGACCTGATGGCGAACCGCGTCAACATCATGTTCGACACCGTCCCGGCCGCGCTGCCGCACATCCAGTCCGGCGCGCTGAAGGCGTTGGCCACCACCGGCGCCCGCCGCAGCCCGCAATTGCCCGACGTGCCGACCATGGCCGAGGCCCTGCTGCCGGGCTTCGAGGCCGCCACCTGGGGCATGATCATCGCGCCCGCCAACCTGCCGCCGGCCGTGCTGACGAAGCTCAACACCGACATCCGCGCGGCACTGACCAACCAGACCGTGGTCGACCGGCACAAGACGCTGGGCGCGGAAATCGTGTCGAACACGCCCGACCAGATGCGCGCCTTCGTGCAGGCCGAGATGGAGAAGTGGGTGGCAGCGGCGCGCTCGGCGGGCATCCAGCCGCAGTAAGGCTAAGGTCGGGGGAGGGAACTCCCCCGATCCCCCTCCTTTTTCTGGAACCTGGCGCTATTCGTAGGGCGGAACGGCGCCGGGGCGGGGGTCGATCGGCAGTATGCGATCGAGACCCGATAGGCGTTCGAACAGGGCAGCGACCTGCAGCGCCCGCGCATCCTGGCGCGGCGGCGCCACCACCTGCAGGCCCACCGGCCGGCCGTGCTGGTCGAAGCCGCAGGGCACCGCCACCGCGGGGCAGCCCGCCAGCGTGGCAAACGCGTTGATCAGCGAACCCCCCATGTAGTTCTCCAGCACCTTCCCCGCGATCTTCTCCGGCGCGCGCAGGTTCACATCGAAGGCCGGCGAGGAGGAACACGGCGTCACCAGCACGTCGCAGCGTGCGAAGATGTCGCGCAGCGACCGGAAGAAGCGCGTGCGCTCATGCTCCGCCCAGGCCAGGCGGGAGGGTGTCTCGGCCAGGCCGCGCTCGGTCTGCCAGATGATGTCGGGCTTCACCTTGTCGCGGTGGCTTGCCAGCAGCGCCTCGCGGTCGACCACGAAATGCTGGCTGCGCAGCACCAGGAAGGCGTCCATCAGCGCGCCGAGCTCGGGGTGCACCTCCTCGACGGCGATCCCCAGCGTCTCGAAGCGCCGCACCTCGGCGGCGCAGATCGCGGCCGTCTCGCGGTCCATCGCCATGGCACCGCCGAAATCGGCGCTGAAGGCGATGCGGACCGGTCGCTCGGCCTCGGCCGCCGCGACGGCATCCACGTAGGACCGCGCCGGCGCGTCATAGGTCAGCGGGTCATGCAGGTCCCACCCCGCCATGGTGTCGAGGAACAGCGCCAGGTCCGGGATGTTGCGCGCCATCGGTCCCTGCACCGACAGGGTGGACCACAAATCCTCCTCCGTCCCGCGCGTCACGCGCCCGGGCGAAGGCCGCATCCCGACCACCGAGCAATAGGAGGCCGGCCGCCGCAGCGACCCGCCATGATCCGACCCATGCGCCAGCCAGACCTCCCCGGTCGCCAACGCCACCGCGCCGCCGCCGGTGGAACCGCCGCAGGTCAGCGAGGTGTTCCACGGGTTGCGCGTGCGGCCGAACACCTCGTTGAAGGTCGACCCGCCGGCGCCGAATTCCGGCGTGTTGGACTTCGCGATGACGATGCCGCCGCGGCGCTCGATCCGCTGCACGATGGGCGATGACGTGGCCGGCACGTGGTCGGCGAAGATCGGGCTGCCATAGGTGGTGCGCACGCCCGCCACGTCCGACAGGTCCTTGATCGCGACCGGCAGCCCGGCGAGCCAGCCGGGCTCGCCCTCCGCCTCCCGCTGCTCGCCGCGCAGCAGCGCCTTCGCATGGTCGCGCGCGCGGTCGAGGCACAGCGTGGGCAGCGCGTTCACCGCGGGCTCCACCTGGGCGATGCGCGTCGCGGCGGCGTCGATCAGGTCGAGCGGCGTGATCTCGCGCGCGCGCAGCTTCGCGACCGCCTCGGTGGCGGTCAGGCGGATCAGGTCGTCGGACATGGCATGCCTCCCGTGCGGCGCCGGCCGGTTCCCCGCGGGGCCGGCGGCGCGGTAGCCTGCACCGGCAAGGAGCATCGCGCCATGTACAACCCGCCGGCATTCCGCGAGGACAATCCCGAGATCCTGCACGGCGTCATGCGCGCAGCGCGCCTGGCGCTGCTGGTCAGCGCGGCGCCCGATGGCGGCGTTCCGGACGCGACGCACCTGCCGCTGGTGCTCGACGCGGCGCAGGGCCCGCACGGCACGCTGCAGGGCCATGTCGCCAAGGCCAATCCGCAATGGCGCAACCTGGCGGCGGCCGGCCGCGCGCGCGCCATCTTCGCCGGGCCGGAGGCCTATGTCTCGCCCTCGCTCTATGCCAGCAAGGCCGAGCACGGGAAGGTGGTGCCGACCTGGAACTACGTCGCCGTCCACGCGATCGGCACGGTCGAGGTGGTCGAGGACCCCGAAAGGCTGCACGCGCTGGTCTCGCGCCTGACCGCGCGGCACGAGGAACCGCGCGCCGCCCCCTGGGCGGTGACCGATGCGCCGGAACCCTTCGTGGCGGGCCAGCTCAAGGGCATCGTCGGCATCCTGCTGCGCATCGAGACCCTGATCGGCAAGCGCAAGCTCAGCCAGAACCGCAGCGCACAGGACCGCGCGGGCGTGGTGGGCGGCCTGGCGGCGAGCCCGGATGCGGCCGACCGCGCCGTGGCGGCCGTGATGCAGGGCGATGACGGCGGAGCGTAGGCCCGCGCCCGATCGGATCGGATCATCCGATCGGGTCCGGCCCTAATTGCCGAGCCGCTTCTCGACCCGCGCCAGCACGGCGCGCAGCCGGCGCACGGTGCAGCCGATCTCGCCGATCGCGATCAGCGCCAGCGCCGGCAGCGCGCCCGCCAGCCCATAGAGCAGCCGCGCCCGGTTCCAGGATGCGCCCAGCAGCGGCGTGGCCTGCAACACCAGCACCAGGCAGGCGATCACGCCGGCCACGCCGATTCCCTGCAGCACGCGGTAGAAGATCACCATCACGTCGCACGGCGCGCGAGCGCCGCCTCCAGCGTGTTCTCGAGCAGGCAGGCGATGGTCATGGGCCCGACGCCGCCGGGCACCGGCGTGATGGCGCCGGCGACAGCGGCGGCCTCGTCGAAGGCGACGTCGCCGACCAGCCGGCCATCGGGCAGACGGTTGATGCCGACATCGACCACCACGGCGCCGGGCGCGATCCAGTCGCCGCGCACCATCCCGGCCCGCCCGACGGCAGCGACCAGAACGTCGGCGCGGCGGCATTCGGCGGCGATGTCGCGCGTGCGGCTATGCGCGATGGTCACGGTGCAGTCCGCGCCCAGCAGCAGCTGTGCCATCGGGCGGCCGACGATCTGCGACCGCCCCAGCACCACCGCCCGCGCGCCGCGCAGCGCCACGCCCGCTTCCGCCAGGATATGCATCACCCCGCGCGGCGTGCAGGGCACCAGCCCGGGCTGGCCAGCGGCGAGCCGGCCGGCATTCAGCGGATGGAAGCCGTCCACGTCCTTCACCGGATCGACCGCGGCGATCGCCGCCTCGGTGCTGATCTGCGGCGGCAGCGGCAACTGCACCAGGATGCCATCCACCGCCGGGTCGGCGTTCAGCCGCGCGATGGTCGCGAGCAGCGCGGCCTGCGTGGCATCGGCCGGCAGGTGGAGGGTGGCGCTGTCGAAGCCGGCCTCCTGCGCCGCGCGGTCCTTGTTGCGGACATACACACCCGAGGCCGGGTCATCGCCCACCCGCACCACGCGCAGGCCGGGGCGATAGCCGAGCGCGGCGACGCGTTCGGCCAGGCGCGCACGCAGGCTTGCGGCGATCGCCTTGCCATCGAGGATGCGCGCGCTCATGCCAGGGCCTCCAGGCGCGGGCCGAGCAAAGCGGGTTCGCCGGCCACGCGCAGCAGCTTCTCGCGGCTGGTGGCACCCTGCGCGACCTCGACCGCGGAGGCCGCGACACCCAGCGCCGCGGCAAGGGTGGCGCAGGCGGCGCGGTTGGCGCGCCCATCCTCCGGCGCATCGGCCACCGCGACGGCCAGGCGTGGCCCGTCGGCGGCCGGCTTCACCCCGCCCAGGCCCGGCCGGCGCGCCTTGGGCTGCACCTTCACGCGCACCGTCACGGCAGCGGCCTCGGCCCGCCAGAACGCCATCAGAAGCGATAGACGCCGAGCGCCGGCGCAATCGATGTCGCGAGCAGGATCCGCAGCGCCTGCAGCACGATGATCAGCACCAGCGGCGACAGATCGACCCCACCCAGGTTGGGCAACCGCCGGCGGATCGGCCGCAGCACGGGCTCGGTCACGCGGTAGAAGAAATCCGCCACCGTCCAGACGAATCGGTTGCGGCTGTCCAGCACGTTGAAGGCCAGCAGCAGCGACAGGATCGCCGAGATGATCAGCGCCCAGACATACAGGCTGATCGCCGTGTCCAGCAGCCAGAACAATGCTTGCATCGGTCCTCCGTGACCCTCTCTGCACCGGTCGCCGTGACCTTGCGCGCAACCTAGTGACCGGCCCCTTGCCGGGCAAGGCGGCGACGCGCGCGAAGGCGGGTTGACTTCGCCCGTGGGCTGGGGCACTCAGCCCGCCTCTCGCGGGTCGGGGCTGTAGCTCAGTTGGGAGAGCGCGTCGTTCGCAATGACGAGGTCAGCGGTTCGATCCCGCTCAGCTCCACCACCCGCGAGAATGCCGATCGACACGGAATGCCGGAGCCCGAGCGGGGCGCGGTGCCGCCGATCAGGCCGAAGGCCAACTTCGACCGGCTGGTCGCGCGGCAGATCCTGTTGACGGTCCTGGGCGGCATCTTCGCCTTGATGCCTGCTTCAATCGCGCTGATCAGCGGGCCTTGGCAGCTACTCCTCTTCGCCTTCAGCGGCCTCGGTCAATTCGCATTCACGGGCGGCTTCACGGCCGCTGGGCTCGGCGCTTTTCTCGTCGTCGCCGTGCTCGCCGCCGGCGCGACCATGGCCGAGCAGCCCTTCGAGATCGACCCGGCGACAGGCACCACGACGGATGCCTTCGGTCGCCGCTGGGTCCGGGACCGGCATGGGCCGGCAAAGGTGGTGTCCGGCAAGGCCGGCCCTCTCGGCATCATCGTCCCGGCCTTCGACCTGACCGAGGGTGCTGCCGCAGGCCCACCGCCGCCGCATGCAGGCGGCCCGACCCGGCGCTTCCTGCACCGCAGCTTCGCGCGGTTCTGCGGCGCCCGCGGCGCAGAAGTCGACGGCCTGATCCTGCCGATCGGCTACCTGATCGACCGCGAGGCCATCATGGCCGCCATCAAGCCGGTGCCGCCGCCCTTCCGGTGGTGGTAGCGAAGCGCCGGTGTCCAGGACGTCCCGGGCCGTCCCTGCCGCACCACGACGCCGACCCCAGGGTGCGCCGGGCTGGCAGCGATGCCAGGGTCACGGCATCAGCGCATGCCCCGGCCCCGTCAGCGACAGGAACACCCCGCCCGCCAGGTGCAACGCCGCCATGCCCCAGGACAACGGCCGGCGCAGCGCCATCCACCAGCCCGGCGCGACGCGCTCCGCCACCAGGCGCCGGTCGGTCGGCAGCAGCGCCGCGAAGACCACCGCCAGCAGCAGCAAGCCGCTCGACGGCGGCATCAGCACGGCCGGCCAGGCCGTCAGCGAGGGCAGCACCGACAGCACCATCAAGCGCGGCGCCGCCGTGTCGGCGCGCGCTGCGAGGCCCCACCAGGCGCCGCCCACGAAGCTCGCGATGATCGCGCCATAGCCGAGCGTCGCCGCCGCCGCGAGGTCGCGCCACTCCGGCAGCGCCGCCATGATGGCCAGCAGGCCAAGCGTCGGGATCAGCCCCGCAAGGCCAAGCAGGCGCGCCGCGCGCGGAAGGGTCGATTCGCTCATGACCCCTTTCTGCGCAGCCCGGTGCGCCGCTGCCAAGCGGTCAGACGCGGATCCAGGTCTCGGAAAACGCCAGCATGGCGGTCGAGATCGACTGCCCCGCGATCTCGCGCGGGATCGGCGCGCCCGGCCGCACCTTGCCGTTCACCGTGACGGTCGCGGTCGCGCAGCCCACGAACAGCGACGGCATGTGGTGCTTGCCGGTCGCGGAATTGCCCGGCGGCAGCGCGAAGCAGAAGGGCTTGCCCAGCCCCGACCAGGTCAGCGCCACGGTCAGGTCGGCCCCGCGCACCGTCTCGGAATAGGTGCTGATGGCGTCCCCGCTGGTGCGCACGCTGTCGAGCTTCGCATAGCGCAGGCCCGCCAGGCCCGGCAGGTTCCGCCAGGCGCCGAAATGGCTGACGTAGTCGGCGACCAGCCAGCGGGCCATCGGCTCGTTGTCGGTCAGGCAGATGTTCTGCCCCTCGGCCGATTGCGGGTCCTGCAGCAGCACCAGCGCATGCCCGCGACCATGCGGGGACAGCACGACACGGAAGAAGGACGCCAGCGTGGTGAAGGGCCCGGCCGGGTCCTCCTTCAGCGAAATGCCCGGGTTCTCGCCCGACCATTCGACGGTGCCGGGGAAGACAAGGGTATCGGCCATGGGAATCGCTCCAGGAAAGGGCGGCGCAGGGTGGGCCGGGCGCGGCGCGGGATCAACGGGCCGGCGGGATGATGACGCGCAGCTCCGGCGTGGCACGCCCCGCCGCGGCCTGCGCCAGGTCGCGCACCAGGCGGTCGGCGATGCCGATGCGGTAGTGCTGCGGGTCCCAGTAGTTCGTGTCCTCGCGCGTGATCGCGCTCGGCATCATGAAGTCCGCCAGGATGGTGCCGGGCCGCCCGCGCGCGACCGCGGCGATGGAGGCGCGACACGCCGCCCAGCGCAGCGCATCCAGCGTGCCATCCGGCGGTTGCAATGAGATATGATACGGCACGAAGAACAGCAGCACGCGCGTGGCGGGCGGCAGCGCGGCCAGCCGTTCGGCCAGCAGCGCGTGCTGCGGGAAATCGAAATCCGGCGGCATGGCCGGCGCGGGCGTCCAGGCCGGCGGCACCAGCCCGGCGGCCGCGCGCGGCGGGTCGTAGCGCGACTCATCCGGCAGGAAATCCGCCCAGCCATCGCGCCCGTAGCGCGCACGGCCCAGGCCGAGCATCGCCAGCGCCTGCTTGCCGGCTTCCTCGGCGGCGAAGGGGTTCAGGATCTCGGCATAGCCGCGCCAGAGGTTCGCCCCATACATCCAGTCCGGAAAGGGGCGCGGCGTCAGGCGGCGCAGCGGCCCGGCCTCGCACCACACCATGTCGAAGCCGACCAGCACATTGCGCGGCGCGGGGTGGGCGCGGGTGAACAGCGCCAGCAACTGGGTTTGCTCCCACGCCGTGCCGCTGTTCATCGACAGGTTGGCGAAGCGCCCGCCCAGCGCCGCGTCCAGCACCGGCGGGCGCAGCAGCCGCGTCGCCGAGGTGCCGATGACCACCGAATCGAAGCGCGGGTCGCGCGCCAGCATCGGATAGGAGAAACGCTGGTTGGTGGTGACCGTCTCGCGCGGCAGCGGCAGGGACAGCGGCAGCATCCCCCAGGGATCGACCAGCGCGATGAAGGCATAGGTCGCCACCAGCAGCGCACCGGCAGTGCCCAGCATGCGCCTGGCGAAGCGCGCCCAGCGCGCCTGGTCATCAGAACTGGAAGTAGATGAACTCATTCGGGATCCGACCGCCGATCAGCAGCAGCATCAGGAACAGCACCACGCCCGCCGCGGCGCCAAGCGCGGGCACCGCGCGCAGGCGTTCCAGCGCGAAAGCCTGGGAGGTCGGCCCCAGCACGGCCGCCAGGCACCCCGCGACCAGCGCCACTGTCTGCGTGGTGTCCATCACCACCGCCCCGCGCGCCAGCGGCAGGCCGGCCAGGGCCTCGAACATGCGCGCGGCGGAGGGGAAATCCGGCGCGCGGAACAGCACCCAGCCGGCCATCACGAACATCAGCGTCAGCAGCCAGCCCGCCACCCAGGGCAGCCGCAACCCGGTGCGGGTCCATGCCGCATTCACCGCCAGCGCCGCCCCGTGCATCCCGCCCCAGACCACGAAGGTCCAGGCCGCGCCGTGCCACAGCCCTGACAGCAGCATGGTGATGATCACGTTGACCGCCTGGCGCGCCGCCCCGCCCCGGTTTCCGCCGAGCGGGATATACAGGTAGTCCCGCAGGAAGCGCGACAGCGTCATGTGCCAGCGCCGCCAGAACTCGCGGATGGATGCGGCGCGATACGGCGCATCGAAATTCACCGGCAGCCGCAGCCCGAACATCAGCGCGAGGCCCAGCGCCATGTCGGAATAGCCCGAGAAGTCGAAATAGATCTGCAGCGTATAGGCCAGCGTGCCGAGCCACGCATCCGACGCCACCATCGCCTGCCCCGCCGCGACGCGCGCGAAGGCGGCATCCGCCACCGGTGCGAGCGTGTCCGCGATCGCCACCTTCTTCACCAGCCCGATGGTGAACAGCACGAAGCCGCGCGACAGGTTCTCCGCCATCTCCGGCCGGCGCGGGTCGAGCGCGAATTGCCCGATCACCTCGTTGTGGCGCACCAGCGGCCCCGCGACCAATTGCGGGAAGAAGCACACGAACAGGAAGAAGTCCGACAGGCTGTAGGTGCCCGCCTGCCCGCGCTTCAAATCCACCAGGTAGGACACCTTCTGGAACACGTAGAAGGACACGCCCAGCGGCAGGATGATGCTCCAGCTCTCGTGGCGCCCGCCCAGCGCCCAGGCCACGTTGTCGGCGATGAAGTTGGCGTATTTCACCCACCCCAGCACGCCCAGGTTCAGCACGATGCCGGCATCGGCCCACCAGCCGCGCGGGTGCGCGGCATGGCGCCGCGCGATCAGCCAGTTGATCAGCGTCAGGCCCACCAGCACCGGCACGAAGCGCACATCCCAGAAGGCGTAGAAGGCCAGCGACGCGCCCACCACCCACCACTGCCGCAGCACGCGCGTGGGCGCGAAATACCAGCCGGCGAGCGCCAGCGGCAGCAGGCCGAGGATCAGCGCCTGGGAATTGAACAGCATCGGATCGTCAGCGCCCCGGGCCCTGGCCCCTGTAGCACGGGTTGCGCTGCGCGATCGCGCGCAGGTTCGCCGGCAGCGGCGCCATCTCGTTGCGCGCCATCCGATCGCGCGCCGCGCGCGACCAGTCCGCCGGCGCGATCGACGGGTCGTCGAAGGACCCGCGCACCTGCACCGGGATATCCAGGGCGAAGAAATCCGTCGTGTCGGACTGGCTGCCGATGATCAGGTCCAGCGTCTCGCGGTTCAGGTCGAAGGTGGCGATGCCGCTGATCGTGCCGGTGCCCGCCCTGATGCGCAGCGGCGCCGCGCGCCCCACCCCCGCCGTGATGTCCACCGCCGCCAGCAGGCAACTGACCGGCGTGGTCCCGCGCGAGGTGCGGAACAGCGCGCGGATATCGGTCGACGCCATCTCGATCACCTCCCGCGCGATGGTGCCGCCGGACAGCGACACCACGGCCGAGATCCGCGCCTGGCGCGTCACCGCATTGACCGTCGCTGCCTCCCCGCCCGCCGCGATGTCGGCGTTGATCCGCCCCGCGACCGGCAGGGCGCGCAGCCCGAAGGCGCGGCGCAGCGAGTCGATATTGCCTTCGCGCAGCGTGATGTCCGCGCGCACCCGCGCACCGCGCGGCGCCGGCAGCAACTCCGCCGAACCGGCCAGGTGCGCGCCGAAGGCCGTCACCCGCGCCTCGTGCAGCGTCATGCGGCCGGGCGCGACCTCCAGCCGCGCATGCGCCTCGGTGCCGCGCAGCCGCGCATAGGTCAGTTCGCGCGCCGAGGCCTCGATGTCGAAGACCGGGTCGGGCCGCTCCGGCACCACCAGCGGGATATCGGCGTCGCCGCGGCCCTGCGCGCCGTCATCCGGGCCCAGCAGCCGGTTCACGTCCAGATGCGCGAAATCCATCCGCGCCACGATGCGGTCGGGCTGGCCGCGGCCGCCCTCGGCGAGTTCCAGCAGCGGCGCCGTGACCGCCGCGCCATCCAGCGTGCCGGTCGCATCGCGCAGCCGCCACAGGTCGCCCTGGCGCGTGAAATGGCCGGCCAGTTCCACCGGCACGTCCGGCCCGGCAGTCTCGCCCGCGCCGGCCATCGCCAGGATGGCGTGCGGGGTGGACGCGGCGAGGGTCAGCCTGCCGTCCAGCCCGTCGAAATTCAGCGGATCGGTGCCGGTGCCCTCGAACAGCATGGCGGTGTCGCGGGCGGTGGCGCGCAGGTTCATCGGGAAGGGCGTGGCGGCGTCGTGCAACTGGTCGAAGCTGCCCAGCCCGCCTTCCAGCACCACCGGCACCGCGTTGTAGCTGCCCTCCGCCCGCAGCGTGACGCGCGCGGCGGCATCGGCAGCGGTGAAACCGGCGGTCTCTAGCCGCGTCGTCAGCCGCGCCCCGCTGGTGGTGCGGAACACGATCTCGCTGCCGGTCATCCGGAAATCGAGGATGGCGGGCAGGTTGCGCGCCGGCGGGCCGGGCGGCGGCGGGGTCTCGGGGCGCGGCCCGAAATGCCAGTTGGCGCGCCGGTCGGCGGCACGCTCCAGCAGCAGCGTGAAGCCATCGGCATGCAGCCGCCGCACCAGGATGGTCCCGCGCAACAGCGCCACGAGGTCGAGCTCCGCCTCCGCGCCGGCGAGTTCCATCATGGCGGGCGCGCTGCCGCCCTCGATGTTCTCCAGCCGCACGCCGCGCAGGACGACCGCGATGCTGCGCCCGGGCGTGACGCGCAGGCTCTCGATGGTCAGGCCGCGGCCCAGCGCGGCGGTCGCCCGCGACGTCGCGATTCCCGCCAGGTCGATGCGCGGCAGCGCGAAGAACAGCCCCGCCGCCGCCAGCAGCGGCAGCGCCAGAATCACGCCGATGATCACCTTGCCGCGACGGCTCATCCGCCCGTTCTCCCGCCGAGGCCTTCGCACCACAACGCGCGGCGCGCCGTTGCGTTGCCCGGTCCGGGCGGCGACCGCCTGGCGCGCCCATACACCAGCGTGGGGCGGGCCGCTATTCCGCCACCAGGTTCAGCCGGCGGATCAGCGGCGCCCAGCGTTCGCCGTCGCGCACCGCGCGGGCGGCGAAGACCTCGGGCGGGTGGGGGTCGGCCGGGTCGGCGCCGACCCGGGCATAGGCGGCGCGCACGCGCTCGTCGCCCAGCGCTTCCTGCAGGGCGGCGTTAAGCCGCGCCACCACCTCGGGCGGCGTGCGCGCCGGCACCGCCAGGCCGAAATAGGTCGAGGCCTCGAAGCCCGGGATGGTCGCGCTCATGGGCGGCACGCCGGGCCATTCGGCGCGCGGGGCGGGGGTGGTCACGGCGACCGGGCGCACGCTCTCGCTGCGGCGCAGCGCCTCGCCTTCCGGCAACCCCAGGCAGCGCGCCTGCACCCGCCCCGCCATCAGGTCGGTCATGGCGTTGGTGGTCTGGCGATAGGGCACGTGGACCATGTCGAGGTTCAGCCGCGCGCCGACATCCTCCATGATCAGGTGCGTGATGGCGCCCACGCCGGCCGAGGCGAAGTTGAACCTGCCCGGGTTGGCGCGGATCCAGGCCACCACCTCGGTGAAGTCGCGCCCCGGCACCGAATTGTGCACGATCAGCAGGTTCGACGTGGTGCAGAACATGCCCACCGGCGCGAAGTCGCGCGCCGAATCATAGCCCAGGTTGCGGTACAGCAGCGCGTTCAACCCGCTGTTGGTGCCCATGGTCGCAACCAGCATCGTGTAGCCATCGGCCGGCGCACGGGCCACGGATTCGGCCGCCAGGTTGCCGGCCCCGCCGGGCCGGTTGTCGGCCACCACCGGCTGGCCGAGCCGCTGCGCCAATGCCTCGGCCGTGACGCGCGAGACGATGTCGGTCTGCCCGCCCCCGCCATAGGGGATGACCAGGCGGATCGGCCGCTCGGGCCAGGCCGCGCGCGCCAGGCGCGGGGCGGCCAGCAGTGCGGCCGCGCCGCCAAGCATGACGCCACGACGCGAGGCGGTGCCGCCGGCCCCGCTGCGGGGCGCACCGATGCAGGCGATGGTCATGGCGTTCCTCCGTGTTGGGCAGGTTCTTGCCCGGCAGGCTAGAGCAGCCTGGCGGCCCGTGAAACCGGCGCAGGCGACGCGCCGCCCGCCGTCAGGGCGCGGGCGCCATCGCCGCGACCAGCCCGTGCAGCCGGTTCGCCATGTGCTCGGCCCGCAGCCGCGGATCGGGGGCATCGCTGGCCAGCGCAGCCGCCATCACCGGGGCGCCGAAGGCCACGCGCACAGGGTGGCGGCGCGGCAGGCGCGCATCGCGCGGCATCGCCTCGAAGGCGCCGGCGACATGCGCGGGCACCACCGTGACATCCGCCATCCCGTCCAGCACCAGGCCGATGCCGGGCAGGAAGCGCTGCAACTGCCCATCGGGGGAGCGCCAGGATTCCGGGAACCACACCAGCCCGTCGCCGCGCGCCAGGACCGCGCGCGCCATCGCGATGGCCTGGCCGGGCGCGCGTTCCTCCACCGGAAACACCTGGAAGGTGCGCGAGAAGGCGCGGGCCGCGCGGTTCACGAACAACCGCTCCGCCGCGCCCGACCACCACAGCCGCCGGGCCGCGCGGAACGGCAGCGCGGCGGCGACCAGCCCGGGGTCGAGGTCGCTCACATGGTTCGCCACGATCACGAAGGCGCCGCGACGCGGCACGTTCCCGGTGCCGGTCGCGCGCAGGTCGAACATCGCCCGCCCGATGCCGCGCGCCAGCCCCCAACCGGCCGCGCGCATCGGAAACACCAGCGGCGAGGGCGGCGTCGTCGCGGCCGCGACCTCGGCCGCCAGCGCCGCGGGGTCGCGCGTGGGTGGCGCCGGCGCGCCATCGGTCGCGCGCGCCAGCAGGGCGCGGATCGTGCTCATGCCCGCCATCTCCTCGGCGGTCAGGCGCAGCCCGGTGCGGGCCTCGATCTCCATCGCCAGCGACACCCATTCCAGGCTGTCGATGCCGAGGTCGAGCGCCAGCTCCGCCTCCGGCGCCACCGGCTTGCCGGGGTAGCGCGCTTTCAGCAGGTCCCAGACTTCGCGCGCGCCAGGCGTCGCGACCAAGGCCGCATCGGCCTCGTTCAACGGCGCGACGGCGGCGACCGCGCGGCCCGCCAGCAGGTCGTCATGCAGCGCGGGCAGCAGGAAGCGCCGGATCTTGCCCAGCCTTGTGCGCGGCAGCGGGTCGCGCGCCAGCACATAGCCCGCCAGGCGCTGGTACGGCGGCAGGTCCTGCGCCGCGGCGGCCAGCGCGACACGCACCACATCCTCCGGGCGCGCATTGCCCGCGGCCCGCAGCGCCGCGAGATCCGGCACCACCACCGCCACCAGCGCGCCGGCGCGCTCCAGCACCGCGATCTCGGCGATCGCGGGATGCGCGGCATAGGCGGCCTCGACCTCCTCCGGCATCACGTTCTTGCCGCCGCCCAGCACGATCAGTTCCTTGCTGCGCCCGGTCACGTGCAGGAAGCCGTCGGTGTCGAGCCGCCCCAGGTCGCCGGTGCGCAACCAGCCATCGGCGGTGAAGGCGGCGTCATTGGCCGCGGGATCGTCGCGGTAGCCGCCGAAGACATTCGGGCCGTGCAGTTCGATCTCCCCGATGCCGAGCGGATCCGGCGCGGCGATGCGGATGCGCGTGCCCGCGGCGATCGGCCGGCCTTCCGAACCGACACGCTGCGCCGCGGGCGTATTGCCGGTGAACAGGGAGGCGGTCTCGGCCAGGCCGTAGCCGCTGGCGACGCGCCAGCCCAGCGCCTCCAGCATCCAGGTGCTCTCGGCATCGAGCTTGGCGCCGCCCGAGACCATCAGCCGCAGGTCCGGCGCCATCTGCGCGTGGAGCGTGCCGAACAGCCGCCGCCCGACATCGACACCGCCCTTGCGCAGCGCGGTCGCCACTTCCAGCAGCCCGGCGAAGACCAGCCGCGCCGCCCGCCCGCGCGACGCGACGCGCGCCTGCAGCCCCGCCAGCAGCGCCACATACAGCCGCGGCACGCCGATCATGATGGTCGCGCGCCCGCCCTTGAGCGCCTGCACCAGCTGCGGGCCGGTCACCGCCTCGGGCAGGATGATGGTCGCCCCCGCGGCGATCGGCGTCATCAGCCCGACCAGCAGCGGATAGACGTGATGCAGCGGCAACGGCACCAGCATGCGGTCGGCCGCGCCGATCAGCCCCTGCGCCAGCACGCCGTGCAGGTTCGCGGTCAGGTTCGCATGGGTCAGGGCGAACAGCTTCGGCGCGCCGCTGGTGCCGGAGGTCGCGACGATCAGCGCGGCATCGCCGGGCGCGGGCACCGGCAATGGCGCGGGGGCGGCGGCACGCAGCGCATGCCAGCCGCCAGGCGCGCCGGGCTGGTCCACCAGCACCACGCGCAGCCCCTCGCGCGGCGGCAGTTCAGCCGCATGGGCGGCGGAGGCGAAGGCCCATCGGCAGCCGGCGCCGGCAATGATCGCCGCGGCCGCCGCCGTGTCGGTCAGGTCGTCGATCGCCATGGGCAGCGCCCCGGTGGCGCCGATGGCGAGGCGCACCGCGATCCAGTCGGGCGAATTGGGCGCATGCAGCGCGACGGCCTCGCCCGGCGCCATCCCGGCGGCGACCAGGCCGGCCGCCAGCCGGCGCGCATCATCGGCCAGCGCGGCGGCGGCCACGGCACTCGCGGCCTCGCCGCGCATCGACACGATGGCCGGCGCATCGCCGCGCGCGGCCAGCGCGTCGATCAGGCGCAGCGGCGTCCAGTATCCATCGGCGGCACCGGCCGTCATGTCCATGTCCTGCCCTCCGGACCGCAACAACAGCTGAATTTCGGGTCGCGTCGTACCTGAATCCAGGCGAATCGCCGCACACGCATCATTCGGTCACAAATGATTCCTTTCAATTCCGGCGGCGGTGCCCTATGTAGACCCCGTCAGCTTTGTTTGGTCCCGCTGCGCTCTCCCCGCTCATGCACCGTCATCGAGCCCGAGCCCGCCGCCCGCTCCCTACAGATGATTGATCCGGCGCACGGCTTTCGTGCGGCGGCGGCAACACGTTCAGACGGAACTCCTCCATGTCCACCGGCACCATCAAGTGGTTCAACGCGACCAAGGGCTACGGCTTCATCCAGCCCGACGACGGCTCCAAGGACGTCTTCCTGCACATCTCGGACGTCGAGCGTTCGGGCATCGGCACGCCGCAGGAAGGCGACAAGCTCGAATTCGACCTCCAGAAGGGCCAGCAGGGCAAGACCTCGGCCACCAATCTCCGCCGGGCCTGAGCGCCCCGCGGCCCGGCCAGCGCCGGGCCGGCGCACCGCCCCGGCGGTGCCGCCAGCCCAGGCCGCCGGCCGACGCTTCTTCGACACGGTGCGCGCCGCCCCCCGCGGGCGGCGCCACCCCATAAAAAAACGAGACATCACCATTCCGACCCATCACTACGCCGCGCGGCGCACGCCGCGCACGGCCCCGACCACCCCGGCGCCGATCGCCGGCCATCCCGAGCAGGGCGGCCTCAGCGCCGCCGAAATTCGCCGGATCGTCCTCGACATCCTGGGCTGACCCGGCCACACAGACGGCCCCACAACACAGGGACAGCAGAAAGACACGATGCAAGGCCTGAAGCGCGACGACCACAATTCCCGCCGCGAAGCCGCGGAAAAGGCTCGCAAGGCCATGATGGAGCGCTTCCGCGCCCAGCCCGGCCCCGATGACCCCGTGGTCCAGGAGCGCCTGGCCGCCCAGCGCGCCGTGGCCGAGGCCCGCGAGGAGCGTCGCCTCGCCCGCGAGGCCGAGCGCGCCGCCATCGCCAAGGCTGCCGCCGAGGAAGCCGAGCGCCAGGCCATCGCCGAGGCCGCCCGCCAGGCCGAACTGGCCCGCGAAGCTGCCGAACAGGCCAAGCGCGAGGCCGAAGCCGCCCGCGCCGCCGCCGCCGCCGCGATGGAGGCCGAGGAACGCGCCGTCCTGCTCGATGCCGAGAAGAAGGCCCGCGCCCTGGCCCTGGCCGCCGAGCAGAAGGCGCTGCGCGACGCCCGCTACGCCGCCCGCAAGGCACGGCGCAAGTAATCGCCCGACCAGGCGCGCGCCGGCGGCACCACCGCCCGGCGCCGCCCATCCCGCCCGCGGGAAGGGGCCGCCCGCCTTCACTTCTGCAGCCCCGCCCCTGGCCGGGCCGCGCGACAGGAGCCCCAGCATGGCACTTCCCGACACCACCGAACTCGCCACGCCGAAGCCGGAAGCGAACATCGAGGACGACATCGCCTATCTGGCGAAGCGCCACCGCGTTTCGCCGGCGATCGTGCGCGAGATCATCCGCCGCTCCGGCGCCACCGAACGCTCGTCGATCGAGCGCGAGATCGCCAAGGGCAAGGCGCGCCGCTGACCGGCGCGCCCGGCCCCGCCTCGCCGGCGGACCTCGCCCATGGCATCCTCCGGCATCCCCGGAGGACCCCATGGCCGAGACCAACCTGCAGATCCTGCTGAAGCGCCGCCCGGTGGGCGCGCCGGTGCCCGAGGATTTCGACATCGTCGAGACGCCGGTGCCCGAGCCCGCCGAGGGCCAGGTGCTGGTGCGCGCGCGCTTCCTGTCGCTCGACCCCTATATGCGCGGCCGCATGGCGGATGCGAAATCCTATGCCAAGCCGGTCGCCCTCGGCGCCGTGATGGAAGGCCAGACCGCGGGCGAGGTCGTGGCCTCCCGCCACCCCGGCTTCGCGGCGGGCGACATCGTGCTGGGCGGCTATGGGTGGCAACGATTCTCGGTGGTCGGGCCGGAGCGGCTGTTCAAGGTGCCGGCGGCCGATCCGCCGCTATCCGCCAGCCTGGGCGTGCTCGGGATGCCGGGGCTGACCGCCTGGTGCGGCCTCGAGGATATCGGCCAGCCCAAGCCCGGCGAGACGGTGGTGGTCTCGGCCGCCTCCGGCGCGGTCGGGCAGGTGGTCGGGCAGATCGCCAAGATCCGCGGCTGCAAGGTCATCGGCGTCGCCGGTGGTGCCAGGAAATGCGACTTCGTGGTCAAGGAACTGGGTTTCGACGCCTGCCTCGACCACCATGGCGACCTCGACGCGCAGCTCGATGCCGCGGCACCCGAGGGCATCGACGTCTATTGGGAGAATGTCGGCGGCAAGACCCAGGCCGCGGTCTTCCCGCGCTTGCGCGACTTCGGCCGCATGGTGATGTGCGGCATGGTCGCGCAATACAACGAGGCGCCCGGCGCCGACGCGTCCGGCGCGCCGCCCGGGCCCAACCTCGGCCCCGTGGTGCGCAAGCGGTTGCGCATCCAGGGCTTCATCGTGAGCGACACCGGCTGGTCGCGCTACGGCACCTTCCGCGGCGAGATGGAGGGCTGGATCCGCGCGGGGAAGCTGCGCTGGCGCGAGGACGTGGTCGATGGCCTGGCGAAGGCGCCGCGCGCCTTCATCGGCCTGCTGAAGGGCGAGAATTTCGGCAAGCTGGTGGTGCGGGTGGACTGATCAGGGCCGCGCGAGGGCCTCGCCCCCGCGCGCGCCTTTCGGGGGCCTGGCCGCTCTTGTCCGTGCCACGCCGCCGGCGCGACGGGCGACATGACGTTCGTCAGCGCGGATCGCGCTGCGCTGCGGCTACTCGGCCGCCGCGGGCACCGGTGCCGCCGTGAAGCGCGGCGCCACCTTCTCCATGAACAGGCGGATGGAGTTTGCCGCGACCTCCGCCGGCATCGGGCCGAGCCGAAAGGAGCAGATCACCCCACCCACGCCGGTCTGCTCGACCTCGGCCATGCGCGCTGCGACGGTTGCGGGCGAACCCGCGATCAGCGCGAGGTCGGGATTCACGCGCGCCGGCGGCACCGTCTCCTTCTTCATGATGATGCCCTGTTCGGCGTAGATGCGTTCGCGCAGCTTCTTGCGGTGCTCCTGCATCGCCTCGAAGGCCGGGATGCCGATGCGGCGGGCTTCGTCGTCGGTCTCGGCGACCACCACGTTCCGCCACACCCAGGATTCATCCATGCAGCGCGCGACATGCGCGGCGTCGAAACCCGCCTCGACCATCGTGGCGCGATAGGAAGCGAGGCGCTTCGCCGTGGTCTCGAGCGACTGCACGTTCATCAGGAAGGGCAGGCCGCGGCGCGCGAGATGCAGTGCGCCATCCTCCGACGACGCGGCGCGGATCAGGTACGGGTGCGGCCTGGTGTAGGGCGTGGGGCGCAGGCGCGGGACATTCAGCGTCCAGTGCTTGCCCTCGTGCCGGAAGCCCTGCGGGCTGGTCCAGGCCTTGAGCATGATGCCCTCGGCTTCCTCGTAGCGTTCGGCCGCTTCCTCGTGCGGGATGCCGTAGCCCTGGTATTCATACACGTTGTAGGCGGTGCCGCGGCCCAGGCCGACGATCACGCGCCCCTTGCCCAGGTTGTCGAGCAGCGACATCTGCTCCGCGAGCCGCATCGGGTGGTGCAGCGAAACCTGCGCCACCGCGAAGCCGACCTTGATGCGCTTGGTCGCCGCCAGGATGGCGGCGGCGAAGGTGACCGGATCGACATAGGCGCAGTTGCCGTCGAAATGGTGTTCGGCCAGCCAGAGCACTTCCACGCCGAGCTCGTCGCACAGCTTCGCTTCCGCCACGCAATCGGCGATGACATCGGCGTCGCGGTCGGGGTCGCGGCTTTCGGGAAACAGGAAATTGCTGAATCGCAGCATCCGGCATGCTCCGCGATGGATCGGGCAAGCCTAGCCGAACGGCGCGGTCGTGCAACGGCCTTGCGCGCTGCGCCACGGGCGGGGCACCGTTGCGCGGCAATGGCCCGGGAGACACCGCAGGTGACGACGCGTCGCATCCTGATCGGCGGGGCGCTTGCGCTGCCGGCCCTCGTTGCACAGGCCCAGGAAAGGCCCATTCAGATCTACGTCGGCTTCGCGCCAGGCGGCAACATCGACCTCGCCGCGCGCATGGCGGCCCCGTTCCTCGAAAGGCACCTGGGCGGCGCGCAGATCATCGTGGTGAACAAGCCCGGCGCCGGCGGGATGCTGATGCTGAACGATGTCGCGGCCGCCGCGCCGGACGGGCGGCATGTCGCGCTGGTGTCCTTCCCCGCGCTGGTGACGGCGCTCTACGACAACACCCCGCGCTACCGCGTGGACAGCTTCGCCTATGTCGGGCTGCTGACCGACGAGCCCTATACGGTCTTCGTCGGCACCGACACGCCGTACCGCAGCCTGCGCGACCTGGTCGAGGCGGCGCGCGCGCAGCCCGAGGCGATCAACATCGCCGGCGCGGGCGTGGGCAGCGCGCCGCACCTCGCGCTGATGGCGATCGAACGCGCCGCCGGCGTGCGCTTCACCTGGGTGCCGACGCAGGGCGCCGGCCAGGCGATGCAGCTGGTCCAGGGCGGGCATGTGGCCGGGTCGATCTCGACCGTCAGCCTGACGGTGCGCGCGCACATCCAGGGCACGCTGCGCGTGGTGGCCATCATGGAGCGCGAGCGCTGGGACAGGGCGCCGGACCTGCCCACGGGCGTCGAGCAGGGCGTGGACGTGCTGGTGGGTTCGGCGCGCGGCTTCGCGCTGCCGGCCGCCACCCCCGCGCCGATCCTCGCACGCTGGGAGGAAGCGGTGCGCCGCACCGCGAACGACCCGGATTTCCGCGCGCTGGCGGAACGCGACTTCCTGATCGTGCGGCACATGGACCGGCCCACCATGACACGCTTCGTGGAGGACCAGGCGCGCGCCTATGGCGAGCTCTGGCGCACCAGCCCCTGGCGGCGATGACCGGCGGGGCCGCGCCGCCCGGCCGGCGCGTCAGGCATCCGTGGTGACGGCCACGCTGCCCTTGCGCACAGCCGCCTTCAGCGCGGCGTGGTCGCGTTCGGCCTGGTCGGCATAGGCCAGCGCGAAATCGCCCATCGCCTCGTCGAACTGGTCGCCGCTGCCCAGGTACCCGGCGATGCCCGCGACCTCGGCGCTGCGCGCATGCGCGCGGGCGAGCGACCAGCCGCACAGCTTGCCGTAGGTCTCCATCATCGCATCGTCGAAGGTCTCCACCAGCGGCTTGATCTTCGCGTCGCGCAGCTGGCGGAAGTAGAACTGGCGGCCATTGGGCGCCGTCACCCAGCCGAGGAACAGGTCGGAGGCCGGCTGCATCAGCCGCTGCCCCATCACCACCCGCTGCCCGTGATGCGCATAGGCGCTCGCACCCGCATGGGGTTCGAGCACCGAGGGCACCGCTTCCTTCACCTGCAGGAACAGCGGTTCGTTGGCGGCGGACATCATCAGCACGATCCAGCACCGCCGCCCCACGCTGCCGACGCCCACGACCTTGATCGCGGCATCCACGATCCGGTAGCGATCGAGCAGCACGCGGCGGTCGTCGCTCAGCGTTGCCCGATAGGCGGCGAAGACCTGGTCCAGCGTGTCGTTGAATTCCGGCGTCCGGGCGATGTCGGGGTGGAATATCAGCGGCGGCGCGTCGCGGATGGTGGTGCGCCCGCCGACCACGCCAGCCAGGCGCGGGAAATCGTATTCGGAACTGCTGCCGTCCATCGCCTTGGCGACGCGCGCGCGCAGCCGGTCCGCGACCTCCGGCGGCGCGGCCTCCGCCACGTCCTCGGCGGTGATGCGCGCGTACCAGACATCGAGCGGCTGCATCCCCGCGAAGTCGCGCAGCCGCTTGCGGTAGCTGCGCGACGCAGCGACCGCGGCAGCCCGCCCGTCCTTGTCCGACAGGCCGTTCGCACGCGCCGCCAGCACCATGGACGCGACCAGGCGCTTCACATCCCATTCCCAGGGCGCGGGCAGCGTCTCGTCGAAATCATTGATGTCGAACAGCACGTTGCGCTCGGGCGAGGCGAAGCCGCCGAAATTCATCAGGTGGCAGTCGCCGCAGGCCTGCACGCGCAGACCGGTGCTGGGCGACTTCGCGAGGTCGCTCGCCATGATCGCGGCGGAACCGCGATAGAAGGCGAAGGGCGATTGCAGCATGCGGCCGTAGCGGATGGGCACCAGCTCGGGCAGGCGGTCGGGGTCGGATTGCTGCAGCAGGGCGATGGGGTCCGGCCGGTCGGCCGGGCGCTTCCAGGGTGCCTGCGACGATCGCGGCACGGCGTCGCGCAGGGCCTTGCCCGCCGCGAATCGCTCGTCGAGCGATGCGCCATGAACGGCGGTGGCCTTGGGCGGGGGTGCCGCAGGTGCGGCGACTGCCGGCGCGCCGTGCCGCGACGGCCGGGCCTTGGCGGATTTCTGCATCGGCGTTGCTCCCGGTCCGGCTGCCCTGGCGCGCCCGGCGATCGTCACCGCGGCGCGACGGGACGGGCCAGCGCCGAACCCACGATGCAGCAGCCTGGCGCCGACAGCGGGCATCCGCCTTGACGCAGATCAAGCGGCCGGGCGGGCCGCGGTCGACGCGGGCGGCCCGGCGCGCGCCCGTCGTCAGGCGCGGAACATCCCCCCGCCATCGACATCGACCACCGTGCCGTTCACGTAGTGCCCGCGCGGCGAGGCCAGGAACACCGCGAGGTCGGCGATCTCGCTGGCCTCGATCGGGCGGCCGAAGGGCAGGCCGGTGAGCGTCTCGGCCCAGCGTTCCTCGTCGCCGAGCTGGTTCTTCGCATGGGTGCGCGCCTGGGTGAGCATGCGGTCGGTCTTGGTGACGGCCGGGTTGATGCCGACCACCTTGACGCCGCTGGCCTGCGCCGCCGCGCCGATCGCACTGGTGAAGGCGATCAGCGCCGCATTGCCCGCGCCGCCGGCGATGTAGCCGGCGCGCGGCGCGCGCCCCGCCATGCCGATGATGTTGACGATGGCGCCGGCGCGGCGCGCCTCCATCGTCGGCAGGAACAGCTGGCACATGTGGATGTAGCCGAAGACCTTGAGGTCCCAGGCCTGCTTCCAGCGCGCCATCGAGATGTCGGCCAGCCGCCCGGCCGGGATGGCGCCGGCGTTGTTCACCAGGATGTCGATGCTGCCATGCGTGGCGTGCAGGCGCTCGCGCTCGGCATCCTGCGAGAGGTCGGCGGCGAAGGTCTCGACGCGCACCTGGCGTTGTGCGCGCACCTTGTCGGCAGCGGTGGCGAGTGCCGCGGCATCGCGCGATGCCAGCACCACGTCGCAGCCCTCGGCGGCAAAGGCCTCGGCGCAGGCCAGGCCGATGCCCTTCGATCCGCCGGTGACCAGCACCCGCTTGCCCTGAAGCTGCATGTCCATGGCGCGTCTTCTCCCCTGACCAGAACGAGCGCAGGTCCAGGCCCTGCGCGATCCAAACCACCCCTGACCCACCGCGCCACCCAGCGGCCCGATGCCCTGCATCGGGCCGGGAGCGCACAGCGCGACCGCGCCCAGACCATCAGCCGCGCCGGGCGCGCCAGTGCGTGGCGCGAAGGCAAGCCGGCCGGACGGCCGGCGCCCGCCGTCTGAGGGTCAAACAAAAACTCAGATCACCAACTCGATCAGGAACGGCCCCGGCCGCGCGAAGGACTGCGCCATCAGGTCCGCCACCTGGTCGAGCGTGGTGGCCTGCGCCGCCTCGACGCCCATCGCCTCGGCCATCTTGACCCAGCCGATGTCGGGATTGCCCAGGTCCAGCATGTTCATCGCCGTGGGCCCCGGATTGGCGCCGACGTTCTGATATTCGCCGAGCAGGATCTGGTACTTGCGGTTGGACAGGATGACGGTCGTCACCGGAAGCTTCTCGCGTGCCTGGGTCCACAGCGCCTGCACCGTGTACATCGCCGACCCGTCGGCCTGCAGGTTGATCACCCGCCGCCCACCGCCGCCGATCGCCGCACCCGTCGCCAGCGGCAGCCCGCAGCCGATCGCCCCGCCGGTGATCTGCAGCCAGTCATGCTTCGGGGCGGCCACCGTCTCGGGGAAGAAGCCGCGGCCGTAGGAGACGCTCTCATCGGCGATGATCGCATCCTCGGGCATCAGCGCGGCCACGGTGCGCGCCAGGCCCTCGGGGCTCGGTGCGCCGCGCGCGCGCTCGGGGCGGCGGCCGACATCGGGCATCGGGATGGCCGGCGCGTTCAGCTCGGCGCACAGCGCGGCCAGCGCCGCCTCGGCATCCTGTTCGTAGCGCGTCAGCACATGCAGCTCGGCCTTCGCCGGATAGTGCAACGAGGGCTTGCCGGGATAGGCGAAGAAGCCGACCGGCCCGCGCGCATTCACCAGGATGATGTGCTCGACCCATTCCAACGCCTTGATCGCGACATCGGCCGGATAGGGCACGCGCTCCAGCGGCAGGCGCCCCTGGCCGCGCTGGGTGCGGCCGTTCGACCCCTCCGCCAGCAGCTTCGCGCCGGTCGCCTGCGCGGCGCGCCAGGCATAGGCCTGCGCGCCCTCGCGCAGCGCCTTGCCGCCCAGCAGGATCAGCACGTTCTTCTTCTCGCGCAGGATGCGCGCGGCATTGCGGATGGCCAGCGGATCGGCCGCCTGCGGCTGCGGCACGGGCAGCGGCTGCGCCACCACGCCGCCGTCGTCCCAGCAGGTGTCCGACGGCAGGATGAGCGTCGCGATCTGCCCGGGCGAGGTGCGCGCCGCCTGCACTGCGGCCGCCGCATCGGCACCCACCTCGGTCGCCTTGGTCGAGGTCCGCATCCACTGCGACACGCCGCGCGCCCAGCCCTCGGTATCCGCGGTCAGGGGGGCATCGAAGGGACGGTGGTATGTCGCCTGGTCGCCCACGCAATTCACGATGCCCGACCGCGCGCGCCGCGCGTTGTGCAGGTTCGACAGGCCGTTCGCCAGGCCCGGGCCGCAATGCAGCAGCGTCGCGGCCGGCGTCTCGGTCATGCGCCAATAGCCGTCGGCCATGCCGGTGACGACGTTCTCCTGCAGGCCGAGCACGCACTTCATGCCCGGGATGCGGTCGAGTGCGGCGACGAAATGCATCTCGCTCGTGCCGGGGTTGGCGAAGCAGACCTCCACGCCACACCCAAGAAGTGTATGCACCAGGCTCTCGGCACCGTTCACCGCGTCTCTCCCGACAATGGATGGCACAAACTGCGCGGGACGGGCCGCGCGGGCAAGGTCGGCCCGGCGCACGCCATTGCCGCCGCGCCGGGCATCCCGCATCGTGTCCGGCACCGCAAGGAAGACACACCGATGCACCGCAGCCGCGGCACTGCCGTCCCGCCGCCATGACCCTGCTACGCGCGGCGCTGGTCGGCTTCGCCGCCGGCGTGCTGTCGGTGCTGGTGTTCCACCAAGGCACCGTGGCGCTGCTGCATGCGGCGGGGCTGGTGGCGAACCCGCCCTTCCGCCTGAACCCGGTGCCGCCGCTCGGCGTGCCGCAACTGGCCTCGATGGCGTTCTGGGGCGGGGTCTGGGGCAGCGGCCTCGGCCTGTTCCTGGCCTCGACCCGCCGCCGCTGGCCGCCGCTGCTGGCGGGGCTGCTGATGGGGATCTGCTGCTCGCTGGTGGGCTTCACCGTGGTGGCGGCGCTGCGCGAGCAACCGCTGATGGCCGGCTTCGATACCGGCCGCTGGTGGCGCAGCCTGGTCATCAACGGCGCCTTCGGCTGGGGCACCGGACTGCTGCTGCTGGCGGCGCGGCGGGGCCTGCGCGGCTGAGGGCCGCCCTGGCCTTCGCCCTGCGGCGACCTCCGGCCCCCTCGCCGGCCCACGCCGCCACGGACGGGCCGCCGCCGACGTCACGGCACATGACCTTGCCGCAATTCGGCCGCCATGCTTCTCAGAATAGTGATCGGGCAGCCAGGGGGGCGGCACCAACGACAAGGGGGACATCGCAATGATGTCGCGTCTCGCCGTCGCGTTCTTCGCGACGGGGTTTGCCGCACTGCTGTGCCAGATCGTGTGGCAGCGCATGCTGGGAATCTTCGCCGGCTCCGACACGATTTCCGCCGCGCTGGTGGTGGGTGCCTTCCTGGCCGGGCTCGGCTTGGGGTCGATCATCGGCGCCAAGGTCGCCGACCGGCTGTCCCCCGCGCGCGCGCTGGCAGGCTTCGCGCTGGCCGAGATCGGCGTCGGCGTCTTCGCCCTGCTGTCCAAGCCCTTCCTGTACGATTGGCTCGCCACCGACATGGCCGGGGTGGTCGATGCGGCGCCGGCGATCTTCGCCCTGTGCTTCGCCGGCCTGGTGCTGCCGACCACGCTGATGGGCGCATCGCTGCCGCTGCTGGCGCGCGCGGTCGCGACCTCGCGCGGGGACATCGCCGAACGCATCGGCACGCTGTACGGGCTCAATACGCTGGGCGCGGGGCTCGGCGCCCTGCTCGGCGGCTGGCTGCTGGTCGGGCATCTGGGCTTCGTCACCGCGCTGTGGCTGGCGGCAGGGCTGGAATTCTTCGCCGCCGCGCTGTCCCTCACGCTGCTGCGCCGGCTGCGCGAGGCCCCTGCGCCGGTCGCCTCGGCGCGCGATGCGGCCGATGACGGGCGGTATGGCGGGCTGCCGCTGTGGTGCCTGCTGGTGTTCCTGTCGGGCTACGTGATCGTCGCGCTTGAGATCGTCTGGGTCCGCATGATGGGCCAAGTGGGGCAGTACCATGCCTACCTGTTCCCGACCGTGCTCGGCATCTTCCTGCTGGCGGACGGGGCGGGCATGGCGCTGGCCTCGCGGATGCTGCGGCGGATCGAGGATCCGCGACCGGCCTTCTTCATCACGCAATCGGCCGGCTTCGTGCTCGCCACCGTGCTGCTGCTGGCGCTGTGGGTCGCGCTGCCGCATTGGCCGCTGGCCGGCTGGCTGTCGGTCGACCACAACCGCATGCATGGCGGGTCGCTGGTCGCGGCGATCGGGCTGACCGTGCTGGTGGTCGCGCCGCCTTCCTTCCTGATCGGCATGACCTTTCCCTTCGTGCAGCGCGCGGTGCAGCGCGACCTCAGCAGCGTGGGCGCGCGCGTGGGCTGGGTGCAGCTGGCCAACATCGCCGGCAATGCGGCCGGGTCGATCCTGACCGGGCTGGTGACCTTCCACCTGCTGGGCACGGCGGGCACGCTCAAGCTGCTGGCGGTGCTGTCGCTGCTGCTGGTGGGCTTCTGGCTGTGGCGCGCGGGGGTGGTGCAGCGGCCGCTGGAAGCCGGCCTGGCGGTAGCCTGCGGCGTGCTGTTCTTCGTGCTGCCGGGCAATGCCGCCTTCTGGACGCGGCTGCACCATGAACGCTCCGGCCAGGTCGCCGCCTGGGCCGAGGACCGGTCCGGCGTGGCGTATTTCCGCGACGACCGCCCGGGCGACAACCGCGCCGACGGCCCCTTCTTCATCCAGGGCTTCAGCCAGGGGCGCATTCCCTTCCTGCCGATCCACCAGTTCCTGGGTGCCGTGGGCCCGCTGATCCACCCGAACCCGCGCGAGGTGCTGGTGATCGGCGTGGGGTCGGGCGGCACGCCCTGGGCGGCCGGGGTGCGGCCGGACTCCCGCGTGCGCGCGATCGAGCTGGTGGGCCCCGTGCTGACCGCGCTCGAGGAAGTCGGCCGCCGCCACCCCGGCAGCCCGATGGCGCAGATGTTCCAGGACCCCCGCTGGACCCTGGAATACGGCGACGGCCGCCGGACCCTGGCCAAGGAGGACCGCCGCTACGACATCATCGAGGCCGACGCCATCCTGCCCGAGGCGTCGCATTCCGGGCTGCTCTACAGCGCGGAGTTCCTGGAGCAGGTGCGCGAACGCCTGGCCCCGGGCGGCATCTACGTGCAATGGGCGCCGTCGCAGCGCGCTGCCGAGACCTTCGCCACGGTCTTCCCCCACGCCATCCTGCTGATGCCGGTGGCGGTGCTGATCGGGTCGAACGACCCCATCCCCTTCGATCCCGAGCGGCTGGAGGCGGCGCTGGCAGCGCCCGCCACGGTCGAGCACCTGCGCCGCGGCAACCCCGCCTTCAGCGACTGGAGTGCGCTGTTCGCCGCCCCGTCGATCGCCTGGACCCCCGGCATGCCGCGCCGCGAACCGCCATTGACCGACATCTTCCCGCGCGACGAATTCTACATGAACAACCCGGTCACCACGACTGACGTGTACGCGCGGCGCATCACGCCGGCGATGGCGCGGGGCCCGCGGCCGTAGCGCTGACGCTTCCTTCATCCTTCCCCGCTTTGTTGGGCGGCGAAGGAGGCCATGCATGTCCCGCCAGAGCGCCGGCAGCGACCAGGGTGCGATTCCCTGGGCGCCGCAGGGCGGGTTGATCCGGCGCACCATCGAGACCGGCGCACGGCTGCTGGGGGTTGGCGCGCCCGCGCCGCCGCCCCCGGGCGGGACGCCGCTGCCTGGTCCACAAGCCGCGCCTGACCCGACCCAGCCCGATCCGCCGCCGCCGCCGCGCCCGTGCCATCGCCGTGCCTGGGGCGACCGGCTCTGGGGCGAAGGCATGGTCCTGCCGGGCGGCGCGCCCGAGATCCTGCGCCTGGCGGCACTGCTGCCGCTCTCGGCCGAGACGACCCTGCTGCTGGCCGGCAATGGCGCCACGGCGGCCGGCGCGGTGGTGGCCGGCGCGCGCGGCAGCTTCGTCGCGGCCTTCGACCAGGGCGGCGCGCCACCACCCCGCCCCGGCGCGCGCAACCGCGTCACCGCCGAAGCCCTGGACCCCGAGGCGCCGGCCTTCCGCGCCCGCTACCACCACCATGCGCTGCTGCTGGAACCGCTGCGCGCCGGCGGGTCGCCCGACGCGCTGCTGGCCGCCGCCGCCGCCGGACTGCGCCCGGGCGGCCAGATGGTGATGCTGGACCTGGTGGCGCGCGGGGAGCGCGCCGGCGCGGTCGAGGCGCGCTGGCTGGCCGCCGAGCGGCGCCACGGACCACCCGCCGAGGACGCCCTGCCCACCGCCCTGCGGCGCGCGGGATTCGACGTCCATGTCGTCGAGGATGCCGGGCGCCGCCATGCCGAGGCGGTGATGGCGGGCTGGCAGGCCCTGCTGCAGGCCCTGGGCGTACAGCCGGCGCGGCCGTCGGCGGCCGAGGCGGCGGATCTGGTGTTCGAGGCGGAGGCCTGGCTGCTCCGGCTGCGGCTGCTCCAGGACGGGCGGCTGAGGCTGCTGCGCTGGCACGCGAGTCTCGCGCGGTAACGCGCGGTGGGCTGAAGCGCGCGGTCACGCGCGGTGGGCAGAAGCGCGCGGTCACGCGCGGCAGTCAGCAGCGCGCGGTCACGCGCGGTGGGCGCAAGCGCGCACTGACACGCCCAAGGCACGCGCAGGCGGCAACGACCGCGCGCCGTCCCGCCGCGGCCGCGCGCTACAGGCCGGCCGCGTCCAGCACCTCGGCCACCGGGCCATCGGCCAGGATCCGCCCACCCTCCAGCCGTATCGCCCGGGTGCACCACTTCCGCACGATGTTCATGTCGTGCGTCGCAATCAGCAGGATCTCGGCATCCGTCACCAGCTTCGCCAGGCGCTGGTCGGCGCGCGCCATGAACTCGGCATCGCCGGCCAGGAACCATTCGTCCATCAGCAGGATCTCGGGCGTCATCGCCGTGGCCATGGCGAAGGCCAGGCGCACGTTCATGCCCGCCGAATAGCCGCGGATCGGCACGTCGAAGAACTCATTGAGGCCCGCGAAGCCCTGCACCTCATCGGCCAGGGCGCGGCCGGCGGCCTCGGTCATGCCGCGATACAGCGCGCGCAGCACCACGTTCTCGCGCCCGGTCAGCAGCGGGTCCATCCCCGCCGCGGGGTCGATCAGGGACCCGATCTCGCCCGCCACGCGCAGGCTGCCGGCGACCGGTTCGTAGACGCCCGCGATGGTGCGCAGCAGCGTGGTCTTGCCCGCGCCATTGGGGCCGACCAGCGCCACGCGCTCCCCGTTGCCGATGCGGAAGGTCAGGTCGCGCAGCGCCGCGACCACGATGCGGTTGTCGTCGTCGCGCTTCAGCCGCAGCGGTGCCGAGGCCAGCAGCCGCTGCTTCAGCGACCGTGCATTGTGATGATAGAGCGGGAATTCGATTGCCATCCCCGCGGCATCGATCGCGGCCATGGCGTCAGACCCAGAAGGCGATGCGCCCGCGGAAGCGGACGAAGAAGACCCAGGCACCCGCCACCAGCGCCGAGGTCCAGATGATCGCCGAGGCCCAGACCAGCAGGCCCGCGCTGCCACCCATCAGCGGCGCGCGTACCGTCTCCATCACCGCGAAGAACGGGTTGATCGCCAGGAAGGGCTCCCAGTGCCCGACCATGTCCGGCTTCCAGATCACCGGCGAGACGAAGAAGGCGATCTGCATGACCGAGGCGACGATCGGCGGGATGTCGCGGAACCGCGCGCAGACCATGCCCAGGAAAAGCGACGCCGCGAAGGCGGCCGCCGCGATCAGCACGAAACCCGGGATCGCCGCCAGCACGCCCCAGCCGGGCAGCACGCCGAACCAGGCGAAGACCACCGCGATCAGCGGCAGGTTGTGCGCCGCGATCACCGCGTTGCGGAACACCACGCGCAGCGCGTGCACGCTATAGGGCAGCGGCATCTGGCGGATCACGCCCTCGGCGCCGGTCAGGCTGGTGGTGGCGTCGGTGACGATCTGCGAGATGGTGTTCCACACGATCAGGCTGACCGCGAGCCAGGGCAGGTAGGCCGCGACATCCACCCGGAACAGCTTGGCGTACAGGATGCCGAGCGCACCCAGCATCACCGCGGTGGACAGCGTGAGCCAGAACGGGCCGAGCACCGACCCGCGGTAGCGATGGGTGATGTCGCTGCGCGCCAGCGCCCAGGCCAGGCGCCAGCGCGACAGGCCGCCGCGCAGGTCCTCGAGCGCGCGTTCGCGCCGCCGCGGGGCGGCGGCGTCGAAATCATGGACCGGGCTGGCGGCATGGAGCATGGGCCGGGGCTTCTACACGCCCCGCGCCGCCGCAGGAAGGCCGTGCTACTTGCCGCCGCGCGCGTCAACCGGCCCGCCGCCATAGGTCGCCCCATAGCCGACCGGCGCGGCGCCGCCGGCGCGCGACAGCCGGACCCGGTCGCTCTGGGTGATCAGGACGCGGTCGCCCACGGTCAGGCCGAGTTCGTTGGTCTGGATCACGGCGCGGGTCTGGCCGGAATCGTCACGGATGATGAATTCCATGGCATTGCCGCGGGTGACGCCTTCCTCGATGGCCGCGCCGGCCAGGCCGCCGGCAAGCGCGCCGACCACCCCGCCGACCGTCCGGGCGCGCCAGTCGCCGCCGATGGTGCTGCCGATCAGCCCCCCGCCCACCGCGCCGGCGCCCGCACCCACGCCGCTGCGCGTGCCGCTGACCGCAACAGGCCGCATCCCCACGATGGTGCCGGAGGACACGTAGCCGGAGGACCCCAGCGCCCCGCGGTCCACGGTGCTGTTGCCGGCGGGGGCGCAGGCGGTCAGGCCAGCGCCGAGCGCCAGCACGGCGCAGATCGGCGCGAGACGGCGGGCTTCGAACATGGATCGCATACTCCTTCGATTCGCGCCGGGACACCGACGGCGCGCGGCGCAACGCCGCGCGATGGCCACAATGGTGTGGATCATCGCTACACGTGGCGCCGGGCGCGTTGCAAGCACCCCCACATGCGGTGGCGTGGCTGCAATACTTGACCCGGCGGCTCACGGCGGACTACGCAAGTTTTCAGAGTCTTGTGCTTAACGCCTTGGGTGGCGGCGCTGCCGGGACGGGACGGAGGGGGATCCGGACCATCCAGATCGCTTCGTGCGAAGCGGCAATGCCGGGGCCAGGCCCGTTGGAGACCAGGGGGAATGACCGGAACTCGCTTGCGCGCCGCCAGGATGGCCTTGGCCTTCTGTGCCTTGTCCATGCTCGCGGCCTGCGCCCAGACGGGCCAGCGGAGCGCCGGCAACGGCCCGTTCTACAACCGCCCCGACAGCCCGGCCCCGCCGGGCCCGCCGGGCGATCCCTGGGGTCCGTGGATCCGCGACGCCTCGCGCCGCTTCGACATCCCGGAATTGTGGATCCGCGAGGTGATGCGCCAGGAGAGCGGCGGGCGGGCCAATGCGACCTCGCATGCCGGCGCCATGGGGCTGATGCAGGTGATGCCCGGCACCTACCGGGAATTGCAGGCGCGCTACAACCTCGGCTCCGACCCGTACCATCCCTACGACAGCATCCAGGCCGGCACGGCCTATCTGCGCGAGATGTACGAGCTCTACGGCAATCCGGCCTTCCTGGCCGCCTACAATGCCGGCCCCCGGCGGCTCGAGGACTACCTGTGGGGCGGCCGCGGCCTGCCGAACGAGACCCGCAACTACGTCCAGCGCATCGGCCCGCGCATCCAGACCGCCGCGCCGAACCGCCGCGCCCCGGCCGAGGTCTATGCCGCCGCCGAGATCGGCCTGTTCATCCCGGCCGGGCCGCGCCCCGTGAGCGGCGGTACCATGACGGCGCTGCGCCAGCAGCGCGAGGCAGCGCCGCCCGTGCAGGTCGCCGCCGCTCCGCCGCCGCCGCCGGCCGCCCCCCGCGTGCAGGTCGCGAGCCTGGCGACCGCCGCCCTGGTGGCGCCCCCGGCGGCGCCGCCGGCCTATATGCAGGGCATCGAGAACCCGACCCTGACGCCCTCCGCCCGCGCCGCCCTGGCCGAGGCGGCCCGCGAATCCGAGATCGAACGCGCCCAGCAGGCCGCCGAGGAGGCCGCGCAGACCCGCGCGCCATCCGTGGTTGCCAGCGCCCTGGCCGCGCCGGAGCGCCGTGCCCCCGCCGGGTCGCCCTTCCGCAGCCTGGGCGGGATCGTCGGCACCGCGCAGGCCAGCACCCTGCCCCGCGGCACGCCGCCGGCCCCGCCCGCGCCGGCAGCAGCCGCCGCGCCCGCCGCGGCCGGGGGCAATCGCTGGTCGGTGCAGGTCGGCGCCTTCGCGTCGGAGAACCTGGCGCGCGTCTCGGCCAACCAGGCGCGCGACACGGTCCAGACCATGGGCGCGCGGACGGCGGTGACGCCGGTGCGCCAGGGCAGCACCACGCTGTATCGCGCGCGTGTCACCGGCCTGACGCGCAGCGGCGCCGAGCAGGCCTGCGCGCGGATGCGCGGCCGCGGCGCCTGCACCGTGGTCGCGCCGGACGCCTGAGAAACCCATCGAGACAGCGCCATCCGGCGCCGTCTCAAGCGGGCGCCCAGCCGCGGCCGGCGACGCCGCGGGGCCGCCACGCCGTCCGGCGCCAGGCGGCGATTGCGTCGCGCCGATGAAGTTCGGCGCCGTCATCGCCGTGTGATGGAACCGCATCGCGCGCCGGGTGCATCACCCAGCCTCCTTCAGGAGGTTGGATCATGGACGGCTTGGATATCGAAATCGAAGGCGACAGCGAGCCAGCGGTGGCGCTTGCGCTGCTGAAGATCGTGATGCGCGCCGAAGGCAAGGACGAGGGCGGCGCGACCGCCGACTGGATCCTGTCGACCTATGGCCGTTGCCTGGCGGCGGTGGTCGGCTTCGACTCCGAAGCGGAGATCGACCCGCCGGAGGACGACGAGGACGAGGATGAGGACGAGGCCGCGGAAAAGACCGCCGCCTGACACCTGCCTCTTGCCGCCCTCGGCGTGGGGCGTCACCCTCCGGCCGGTACCGGGAAGGGAGACGTCCATGCAGGCCGAGGGCGGTGATGCGCGCGCAGATTTTGTTGGCGGATTTGCCGCGCTCGACGCCATGGTGCGGCCGCGGTCGGTCGCCATCGTCGGGGCATCGGACGACGCGACGCGCATCGGCGGACGGCCGATCGCCTACATGCAGAAGCAGGGCTTCGCCGGCACCATCCTGCCGGTGAACCCCAACCGCGCGACGGTGCAGGGGCTGGCCGCCTTCAACAGCGTGGCCACGCTGCCGCAGGCGCCGGATGTGGCGATCGTGGCGGTGCCGGGCGAAGCCGCCGTGCAGGCGGTGGACGATCTGGGTGCGAAGGGCTGCCGCGCCGCGGTGGTCTTCACCGCCGGCTTCGCCGAGGTCGACGAGGCCGGCGCCGCCATGCAGGACCGGCTGGTGGCGGCCGCGCGCCGCCACGGCATGCGACTGCTGGGGCCGAACTGCCTCGGGCTGTTCAACGCCAGCATCAATTTCTATCCGATCTTCTCGCTGTCCTTCGAGCAGGGCTGGCCGCTGCGCGGCAATGTCGGCATCGCCTCGCAGTCGGGTGCGTATGGGACGCATGTGTTTGCCGTCTCGCGCATGCGCGGCATCGGCACGCCGGTGTGCATCACCACCGGCAACGAGGCCGATGTGTCGCTCGGCGAGGCGATCGGCTGGATGGCGCAGGCGCCGGAGGTCGAGGTGATCTGCGCCTATGCCGAGGGCATTCGCGAGAGCGCGCGCTTCACCGCCGCGCTGGATCTCGCGCGGCGCAACCGCAAGCCGGTGGTGCTGATGAAGGTCGGGCGGTCCGAGCTGGGCGGGCATGCGGCGAAGTCGCACACCGCATCGATCGCCGGCGACGACACCATCACCCAGGCGGTGCTGGATGAATTCGGCGTGGTGCGTGCCAGCACGACGGAACAGATGCTCGACATCGCCTATGCGGCGACGAAGCGGATCTATCCGGTGCGGAATTCGCTCGGCGTCATCACCGTGAGCGGCGGCGCGGGCGTGCTGATTTCCGACGCCGCCGATGCGGCCGGCGTGCCGATGCCGCCGCTGCCCGAGGCATCGCAGGCGCATCTGCGGTCGCTGATCTCCTTCTGCGCGCCGCGCAACCCGGTAGATTGCACCGCGCAGGCGGTGAACCAGTCCGAGTTGTTCCCGCAATTCATCGAGACCACGGCCGAGGGCGGCTACGGGTCGATGATGATCTTCCTGACGCAGACGGCGGGGTCGACCACGCTGTCGCCGAAGCTGCGCCCGTATATGCGCGCAGCGCGCGAAAGATTCGCCGACCGGCTCTGGGTGTTGTGCGGCATCGCGCCGCCCGAGAAGGTGCGCGAATACGAGGATGACGGCTTCCTGGTCTTCGAGGATCCGACGCGCGCGGTCGGCGTGATCGAGGCGATGGGCCGCTACGGCGACGCCTTCGCCGCGCAGGCGCCCGAGGAGATCGTGGTGCCGCAGGTGAAGCTGCCGGCGACCACGCCCACCGAGGCCGAGGGCAAGCGCATCCTGGCGCGCGCCGGCATCCCCGCAGTGCCGGAGAAGCCCTGCGGATCGGCCGACGAGGCCGTGGCCGCGGCGGAGTCCTTCGGCTACCCGGTGGTGGCGAAGATCCTGTCGCCCGACATCCTGCACAAGAGCGAGATCGGCGGCGTGCTGCTCGACCTGGCAGATGCGGATGCCGTGCGCGCGGCGCATGCGCTGCTGCTGGCGCGCGCCGCCGAACGCGCGCCGGGCGCGCGCATCGAGGGCGTGCTGATCGCCCGGCAGATCAAGGGCGCGGTCGAGATGGCGCTGGGCATTGCGCGCGACCCGGTCTTCGGGCCGGTCGCGATGGTCGGCCTGGGCGGCGTGTTCATCGAGATCCTGAAGGACGTGTCCTTCCGCCGCTGCCCGTTTGGCGAAGCGGAAGCCGAGCGGATGATCCGATCGCTGAAGGGCTTCCCGCTGCTCGATGGCGCGCGCGGCCGGCCGCGGGCGGATGTGAAGGCGCTGGCCTCCGCGCTGGCCGCGCTGTCGCGCTTCGCGGCCGGTGCCGATGACCGCCTGCTGTCGGTGGACGTGAACCCGCTGCTGGTGCTGCCCGAAGGCCAGGGCGCCTTCGCGGCCGATGCGGTGATCGAGGTGGAGGCCGCATCGTGACCATCAACCACGACCATCTTCTGAATTACCCGATCCCGGAAATCCGCCAGACGATCCGCTGGCAGGATACGGCGCTGTACAATTTCTCGATCGGGTTGGGGCAGGACCCGATGGACCAGGCGCAGCTCGATTTCCTGTACGAGCCGCGCCTGAAGGCCATGCCGTCCATGGCGGTGGTGCTGGGCTATCCGGGCTTCTGGATCCGCAACCCGGATACCGGCGTGGACTGGACGCAGGTGCTGCATGGCGAACAGTCGATCATCCTGCACAAGCCGTTGCCCGCGGAAGGCGAGATCATCGGGCGTTCGCGCATCACCAGCATCGTCGATCGCGGCGCCGGCAAGGGCGCCATGCTCTACAACGAGCGCGTCGTGACCGATGCGCAGACCGGCGAGAAGCTCGCCACGCTGGAAGGCACCACCTTCGCGCGCGGCGATGGCGGCTTCGGCGGGCCATCGGGGCCGATCAAGCGCCCGCATCCGGAACCCGATCGCGCGCCGGACCTGTCGGTGGACCTGCCGACGCGGCCGGAGCAGGCCATCGTCTATCGCCTGAACGGCGACCACAATCCGCTGCACATCGACCCCGCCGTGGCGGCGAAGGCGGGCTTCCAGCAGCCGATCCTGCACGGGCTGTGCACCTTCGGCGTGGTCTGCCACGCGCTGATGAAGGCGCTATGCGGCTATGATCCGGCGCGGTTCGGGCGGATGGACCTGCGCTTCTCCTCGCCGGTGTTTCCCGGCGAGACCATCCGCACCGAGATCTGGCACGAGCAAGGCGGCGCGGCCTTCCGTGCCCGCGTGGTGGAACGCGACAAGGTGGTGGTCAGCAACGGGCTGTTCCGCCATGCGGGTGCGGCATGAACGCCGCCGAACGCGCAGAACGCTTCGCCGCGCTGCACGCGTCGGGCTGCTTTGCGCTGCCCAACGCCTGGGATGCGGGCAGCGCGCGCATCATGGAACATGCGGGCGCCGTCGCGATCGCCACGACCTCGGCCGGCATCGCCTGGCAGCTGGGGCGGCGCGACTACGCAGTGAACCTGGCGGAATCGCTCGACAATGCGCGCGTGCTGATGGCCGCGACCGACCTGCCCGTTTCCGCCGACCTGGAAGACGGCTTCGGCGCATCGCCCGAGGATTGCGCAAGCACCGTGCGCGCGGCCGGCGAGGCCGGGCTGGCCGGCTGCACGATCGAGGACACGACACGCGACGCGGCCTCGCCGATCCATGACTTCGACCATGCCGTCGCGCGCATCCGCGCCGCGGTGCAGGCGGCGCGCGCGCTGGGCCGGCCCTTCGTGCTGACGGCGCGGGCGGAGAATTTCCTCAACGGCCGCCCGGACCTGGACGACACGATCCGCCGCCTGGTGGCCTTCGCCGAGGTCGGCGCGGATTGCCTCTATGCCCCCTTCCTGCCGGACATGGATGCGATCCGGCAGGCGGTGACGGCGGTGGCGCCGAAGCCGGTCAATGTTCTGGCCGGGCCGCGGTCGGGCTATGTGCCGCTGGCGGTGCTGGCGGATGCCGGCGTGCGGCGTGTCAGCGCCGGCGGGCTGCTGGCGCGCGCCGCCTATGCGCATACCATCGAGATGACGCGGGCGATGCTGGCGGGCGACCTGCCGCGCCTCGCATCGGTCCCGCCCGGGGCTGAACTGAATGCCGCCATGCGCGGCAAGGGAGACTGACCGACGTGATCAACAAGATCGTGCAGTCCATGGCCGACGCCATGGCCGGCATCAAGGACGGATCGACCGTGCTGATCGGCGGCTTCGGTGCCGTCGGCCAGCCCGACGAGCTGATCGAGGCGCTGATCGAACACGGGGCGAAGGACCTGGTCTGCGTGGCCAACAACGCGGGCAACGGTCGCGTCGGGCTGGCGAGGCTCATGGAGCTTGGCCGCGTGCGCAAGATCATCTGCTCCTTCCCGCGCTCCGCCGGATCGGTGGTGTTCGAGGAACTGTACCGCGCCGGCAAGATCGAGCTCGAGATCGTCCCGCAAGGCACCATGGCGGAACGCATGCGCGCGGCCGGTGCGGGCGTGCCGGCCTTCTTCACCGCGACATCGGTCGGCACCATCCTCGCGAACGGCAAGGAGCAGAGCGAATTCGGCGGCCGCACCTATGTGATGGAACACGCGCTGCATGCCGACGTCGCGCTGGTCGAGGGCTGGGAGGGCGACCGCTGGGGCAACCTGACCTATCGCGCGAGCGGACGGAACTTCAACCCGGTGATGGCGATGGCCGCCGACCTGACGATCGCGCAGGTCTCGCATATCCGCGAACTCGGCGAGATCGTGCCGGAGAACGTGCACACACCGGGCATCTTCGTGCAGCGCGTGATCCAGGTGGATCGCGGGCCGGCTTGGGCATAGGGAGGACAGGACATGCAGGGCTTCGACCGCAAGGCCATGGCCGCGCGCCTGGCGCAGGACATCCCCGAGGGCTGGTACGTCAACCTCGGCATCGGCATCCCGACCATGGTGGGCGACTTCGTGCCGCTCGATCGCGAGGTGATCCTGCATTCCGAGAACGGCATCCTCGGCATGGGCCCCGCGCCGGCGCCGGACAAGGTGGACCCCTGGCTGGTGAACGCCGGCAAGCAGGCGGTCACGCTGCGCGCGGGCGGGTCGTATTGCCACCACGCCGACAGCTTCGCGATGATCCGCGGCGGGCATATCGACCTGTGCGTGCTCGGCGCGTTCGAGGTCGCGCAGAACGGCGACATCGCCAATTGGGCGACGAGCGAGAACGACACCGCGCCGGCGGTGGGCGGCGCGATGGACCTCGGCGCCGGGGCGAAGCGGCTGTGGGTCATCATGGAGCACACCACCAAGGATGGCCGGCCGAAGCTGGTGGAACGCTGCGGCTATCCGCTGACCACGCCGGGCGCGGTGAAGCGCGTCTACACCAACCTCGGCGTCTTCGACGTGGTGGCCGGGAAGGGCTTCGTGGTGGTGGACCTGGCGCCGGGGGTTTCGCTGGAGCAGGTGCAGGCAGCGTCGGGCGCGGTGCTGCATACGCAGTGACGCGGCGCACCCAGGCAGGCAATTGAGGACATGATGAGCGCAGCGACAGACGACCGCACCGAATCCATCCGCATGATCCGCGACAGCGCCGGCGCCGTGGCGCCGCGCGGCGGGGACAGCAAGCGCGTGCGCGCGCTGCGCTTCGCCTCGCCCGGCTTCGACCGTGCGGTCTTCGCCGAGATGGGCGCGCTGGGCTGGTTCGGCCTGGCGGTGAGCGAGGATGCCGGCGGTGCGGGCCTCGGCCTGTCCGAAGCGGTGGCGCTGGCGGAGGAGATCGGCGCGGGTCTGGCGCCGGAGCCGCTGGTGCCGGCGATGCTCTCGGCGCGGCTGCTGGCCGCGGGCGATGATGCGGCGCTGCTGGCCGCGGCACTGGCGGGCGAGACGGTCGTGCTGACCGCCTGGCAGGAACGCGCCGATACGCTGGCCGCGCCGGGCACGCCGGATGCGCCGCGCGTCTTCATCCCGATGGCGGCCGGTGCCGATACCTTCCTGCTGCCGGTGCGCGAGGCGAACCGCATCGCGCTGCATGCGTTACCTGCGGCGGGTGCCGACCTCACGCTGGAGAAGGCGATGGATGGCGGCACTATCGGCACGCTGCGCGCCGATTTGTCGCGCACCACGCGCGTGGCCGATGATGTCGGCGCAGTGCTGGAACAGGCGCTGGATGAAGCCGCGCTGGCGACCGCGGGCCTGATGCTCGGCCTGATGGAACGCGCCTTCGACATGACGCTGGGCTATCTGCGGACGCGCCAGCAATTCGGCCGCATCATCGGCACCTTCCAGTCGCTGCAGCATCGCGCGGCGGACCTGAAGGTGCATATCGCGCTGACGCGCGCGGCGGTGGAAGCCGCGGCCGCCGTGCTGGATTCCGGTGCGACCGGCGCGGTGCGCCAGGCGGCGGTGTCCAAGGCCAAGCATCGCGCGGCGGAATCGGGCATGCTCGTGCTGCGGCAATGCATCCAGCTGCATGGCGGCATCGGCTACACCGACGAATACGATGTCGGGCTGTATCTGCGCCGCGGCATGGTCATCATGAACCAGTACGGGTCGGCCACGCTGCATCGCCGGCGCTTCATGGCCCTCGCGCCGGAGGATGTGGAATGAGCGACGCCGCCAAGGTTCGCGAGGAGATGGACGGCAACGTCCTGGTCCTCACCATCGACTACCCGTCGCGCAAGAATGCGATCGGCCCCGGCGTGCGCCAGGCGCTGGAAGAAGCGATCGAACGCGCGCATGACGACAAGGCGGTGCGCGCCATCGTCATCACCGGCGCGGGCGGCACCTTCTGCGCCGGCGGCGACATCTCGAACATGAATGTCGGCACGGCGCTGGATGGGCGCGACCGGATGCGCCGCACGCACCGGCTGGTGCGGCTGATGGCGCGCGGCGCGAAGCCGTTGGTCGCGGCCGTCGAAGGCTGGGCGGCCGGGGCCGGCATGGCGGTCGCGTGTGCCTGCGACACCGTGGTCGCGGCGGAGGACGCGCGCTTCGTCGCCGGCTTCCACAAGATCGGCCTGATGTCCGACATGGGCCTGCCGTGGTTCCTGCCGCGCCGCGTGGGCGTGGGCCGCGCGCGGCGCATCCTGTTCTACCACGAGGTGACGGGTGCGGCCGAAGGCGAGCGCATCGGCCTGGTGGATTTCGTCGCACCGCCCGGCAAGGCACTGGAGGTCGCGTTGGAGAAGGCGCGCTTCCTCGCCGCCGAGGCCGCGGGACCGATCGCGCTGACCAAGAAGATCCTGTCCGAAGGGCTCGACGAAGCCCTGGCCGACGAGGCCACCTTCCAGGGCCTGCTGTTCACCACCGCTGACTTCCAGGAAGGCCGCGCGGCGTTCCTCGAAAAGCGCAAGCCGAATTTCGCCGGAGGCTGAACCGATGGTTGCCATCACGCCGAACGAACCGCAGGACCTCAACCTGCTGGACGACGAGACCTTCCGCACGCATGTGCGCCGCTGGATCGAATCCAACTACCCGGCCGAGCTGCGCAACCCGCCCAAGCGCCTGCATTGGGACGAGAACAAGCCCTGGTACTTCAAGCTGGCCGAGAAGGGCTGGCTGTGCCCTGGCTGGCCGCGGCAATTCGGCGGGCTGGGCCTGTCGCCCGCCAAGCAGATCATCTTCACCGAGGAGATCGAGCGCCACGGCTGCGCGCGCACCAACGACCACGGCATCGTCATGGTCGGCCCGCTGCTGATCAACCACGGCACGGCGGAACAGCAGCAGGAATTCCTGCCGAAGATCCTGTCCGGCGAGCACATCTGGTGCCAGGGCTATTCCGAACCCAATGCCGGGTCCGACCTGGCGGCGCTGCGCACCGAAGCCGTGCTGGATGGCGACACCTACATCGTCAATGGCCAGAAGATCTGGACCACGCTGGCGATGGACGCCAACTGGTGCTTCCTGCTGGTGCGCACCGACAAGAACGCGAAGAAGCAGGAGGGGATCAGCTTCCTGCTGGTCGACATGGCCACGCCGGGCATCACGGTGAAGCCGATCATCAACCTCGAATACCACGACGAGTTCTGCGAGGTGTTCTTCGACAATGTCCGCGTGCCGGCGCGCAACCTGGTGGGCACGCCGAACCGCGGCTGGGACATGGCGAAGGCGCTGCTGTCCTTCGAACGCATCTACCTCGGCTCGCCGCGCCTGTCGGCCTATGCCTTCGCGCGGCTGCGCCAGCTCGCGGAACGCATGGGCGTGTGGGAGGAAGCGGCCTTCCAGGAAAGCTACGGCCGGCTGCGGATGGACCTCGAGGACCTGAAGTCGCTCTACGGATCCTTCGTGGACAAGCTGCGGCGCGGCGAGACGCTCGGCCCCGACGTGTCGATGCTGAAGCTGTTCCAGACCGAACTGTTCCAGCGCATCACCGACACCATGCTGGAGATCGCCGGCGAGAATGCCGGGCTGCTGGAACCGATGGAAGGCAACCGCAACCTCAACCCGACCGGGCAGTACATCCAGGCGCGGCCGGCCACGATCTATGGCGGGTCCAACGAGATCCAGCGGAACATCCTGAGCAAGAACGTGCTGGGGCTGCCGGGCTGAATTGACCGCGGCAGTGGCGCGCGGGACCATCCGCGCGCCACCAGCCGCGGAATGCATCCATGCCCGACCTCTGGCGCCTGCCCGCCACCGACATCGCCGCGCGCATCCGCGCCCGCCAGGTCTCCGCCGTCGAGGTCGCGCGCGACGCCCTCGCCCGCCTCGATGCCGCCAACCCACGCATCAACGCCGTGGTGGAGCACCGTCCTGACGACGTGCTGGCCCAGGCCGCCGCCATCGACGCGGCCTTCGCGCGCGGCGACGACCCCGGCCCGCTCGCCGGCGTGCCCGTCACCATCAAGGTGAATACCGACCAGCAGGGCTACGCCACCAGCAACGGGCTGCGGCTGCAGAAGGATCTCATCGCGCGGCAGGACAGCCCCGTGGTGGCCAACCTGCGCATGGCCGGCGCGGTGCTGCTCGGGCGCACCAATACGCCGGCCTTCTCGCTGCGCTGGTTCACGCGCAATTCGCTGCATGGCCACACGCGCAATCCGCGCGATCCGTCGATCACCCCGGGCGGGTCGTCGGGCGGGGCGGCAGCGGCAGTCACCGCGGGCATCGGCGCCATTGCGCATGGCACCGACATCGGCGGGTCGGTGCGCTACCCGGCCTATGCCTGCGGCGTGCATGGGCTTCGGCCGACGCTCGGGCGCATCCCGGCCTGGAATGCCTCGGTCGCGGAACGCCATATCGGCGGGCAGCTGATGGCCGTGAGCGGGCCGATCGCGCGCACCATCGCCGATGTGCGCGCCGGCTTCGCCGCCATGTGCGGGCGCGACATCCGCGACCCCTGGTGGGTCGGCGCGCCGCTCGATGGCCCGCCCGCACCCAGGCGCGCCGCGCTGTGCCTCAACCCCGACGGAATGGCGGTGCAGCCCGCCGTCACCAAAGCCCTGCGCGATGCCGCGAAACGCCTCGAAGCCGCCGGCTGGACCATCGAGGAAGCCGACACCCCGCCCCTGCGCGAACCCGCGGCGCTGCAGGCCATGCTGTGGCTGGCGGAATCCCGCCGCGGCATGAACGCCGCGCTCCAGCAGGAGGCCGACCCCGACGCCAGCTTCGTCTTCGCGCAGATGGAAGAACTCTGCCCCCATCCCGATCTCAATGCCTTCATGGACGGCTTGCAGAAGCGCGCGACCTTCGTGCGCCAGTGGATGGAATTCTTCGAACGCTTCCCGGTCGCGATCACGCCCGTCTCCGGCGAACTGCCCTTCCGCGACAACGAGGATGTCGAAAGCCCCGAAGCCTTCCGCCGCATCATCGAGGCCCAGCTCACGCAGGTCGGGCTGCCGCTGATGGGCCTGCCGGGCCTGACGGTCACCACCGGCCTGGTCGGCACCGTCCCGGTCGGCGTGCAGCTGCTGGCCGGGCGCTACCGCGAGGACCTGCTGCTGCACGCCGGCGCGGTGATCGAGGCCGCCGGCACGCCGCCTTCCCCGGTCGACCCCGCGTAGCGGATCAGTCGCGCCGCACCGGCGGCACGCTGCCGCCCTGTCCCGGCCCGGTCCATGGGCCGGGTGGCGGCTGGCCATACCCCGGCGGGGGCTGGCCGTAGCCCGGCGGCGGTTGACCATAGCCAGGCGGCGGTTGCCCATACCCCGGTGGCGGCGCGCCATACCCGGGCGGCGGCGCGCCCTGCCCCTGCGCCGGCGGCCACCCCTGCGGCGGTGGCTGCCAGCCCTGTTGCGGCGGCGGCTGCCACTGCGGCTGCGGCTGCCATCCCTGCGGCGGCGCCTGCGGCTGCCAGCCTGCGGGCGGCGCGCCCGGCTGCCACTGCGCGCCCTGGCCGCCCAGCGGGTCCGGCCCGAAGCGGTTCGGCCCGACCGTGCCGCGCAGGAAGCCGGTCTCGACCAGCAGCCAGATGCCATAGGCCGCGACGACCAGGCCAGCGACGATCAGCACCAGCATCACGCCCTGCGCATCCTCCGGCCCCATGGCCCGGTCGCGGTGGATGAACAGCCCCCCCGTCGCGGCCGCCAGAGTGATGAAGGCGACCGCCGCCGCCACCGCGCCGACCAGGTAGAAGCCGCCGATCCACCAGCCGGACCGGTCCCTGTCGTGCAGCCGCTTGATGCTGCCGGCCAGCATCGGCCAGATCGACAGCAGCGAGACCAGGCCGCTGATCGGCCCGACCTGCGCCGCATCCGCCGGCGCGGCATCGGCCATCGGCGCCGTGGTAAGCCCCAGCGCCACGTCCAGGATGTTCGCCACCACGCTGGCCACGAACAGCGGCAGCACGTAGCCAAGCCAGAAGGTCTTGCGCCTGATGCGCCCGCCAAAGCTGAACCACTGCCCGATCGTCATCCGCCCGCCCTCGCTGCCGAAGCGCTTCACAGCACCATGGCGGCGGCGGGGCGTGCAAGCCCGCGCCATCTTGCCCGCGCGCCGCCCGTTGCATACCGTCACGTCGTCGAATGATTGGCGGGCCCGCAGGCGCGCCATGACGCCACCGGGAGACTTCCATCAATGATCCGCCGCAAGCTTCTTGCCCTGTTCGCCCTTGCCGGTGCCGGCGCCGTCTCGGCCTGCGCGCCGCAGACCGTCTATGTGCCGCAGCCCGTCGCGATCGCGCCGCAGCCGATCCGCCCGGCCTGCGACACGCGCTTCACCGTGGTGAACAACTCCGGCCTGACCGTCACGCAGCTGTTCTTCAGCCATGCCAGCCGCAACGACTGGGGCGTCGACCAACTCGGCCAGAACGTGCTGCCGCCGGGCCGCGCCTGGAACTACACCGCCGCCAATGCCGGTTCCTACGACTTCCGCGTGGTCTACCAGAATGGCCGTGCCGCGGAACTGCGCCGGGTCGACATCTGCCGCGCCAGCCGGATCGTGGTGACCAACCAGGGCCTCTACGCGCAGTAGCACGCTCGCCGCGCGCGCGCGGCCGCGATAGCCTCCCCGCCGGCATCACCGACGGGGAGGCTTTTTCATGTCCGACGAACGCCTGGGAATCCTCGAGCAACGCCGCATCGAGGCCGCCTTCGCCAAGGGCGTCTTCGAGGAAATGGCCGCCGAACTGGGCGCGGAGCGTGCCAAGGCCATCCTGTCGCGCGCCGTGGTCAAGCTGGCCAAGTCCACCGCCGCCGAGATGGCGAAGGAAGGCCCGGGCGGGCAGCCGTCGCTCGAACACTTCATCGCGCTGCAGCCGCTCTGGACCAAGGGCGATGCGCTGCGGATCGACACGCTGCACAAGGACGCCACGCGCTACGACTTCAACGTCACGCGCTGCCGCTACGCCGAGATGTACAAGGCGATGGGCATCGCGGAACTGGGCGCCGTGCTGTCCTGCAACCGCGACGGCGCCTTCTGCGAGGGCTACGACCCCAGGCTGAAGCTCGAACGCACGCAGACCATCATGGGCGGTGCAACGCATTGCGACTTCCGCTATCGCATGGACGAGTAGCCCCGCGTGTCCGCCTATGTCGCCACCGACGCCGACGCCTATGAACGCAGCATGGGCCGCTGGAGCCGGGCACTCGCGGAGCCCTTCCTGGATGCCCTCGCGCTGCCGCGCGGCGCCGCGCTGCTCGATGCCGGCTGCGGCACCGGCGCGCTGGCCGAGGCGCTGGCCGCGCGCGACCCCACCGCGCGCATCACCGGGATCGACCTCAGCGACGCCTTCGTCACCGCCGCCCGCGCGCGGGTGCCAGGCGCCAGCTTCCGCACCGGCGACATCACCCGCCTGGCCGATGCCGCCGGCGCGTTCGACGCCGCGCTGTCGCTGCTGGTGCTGCAATTCGTGCCCGACCGCGCGGCCGCCGTGGCGGAGCTGGCGCGCGTGACGAAGCCCGGCGGTCTGGTCGCCGCCGCCATGTGGGACTTCACCGGCGGCTTCGCCTTCCTGCGCGCCTTCGCCGACACCGTCGCCGCCGCCGATCCCGATGGCGAGGCCTTCCGCGCGCGCTACTGGGGCGACACGGTCGGGGCGCCGGGGCGCCTTGCCGCGCTGTTCACGGCCGCGGGGCTGCACGACGTCGGTGAGCGCGACATCATGATCCGCCAGGACTTCGACAGCTTCTCCGATTGGTGGGCGCCGTGGTTGACCGGCCAGGGCATCGCCGGCGCCTTCGTCGCCGCACTGCCGCCGGAACGCCTGCCACGCATCGAGGCCCTGGCGCGCCGCGCCTACCTGGCCGGCGCGCCGGACGGCCCGCGGTCCTTCGTGGCGGTGGCGCGCCTGGCGACCGGGCGCCGCGACGGCACGTGACGCGGCACGCGCGCCGCGCGATGATGCCCGCAAGCACCCTCCGGAGGACGTCCCATGACCCGTCTGACGCGCCGCGCCGCGATCGCGCTGCCGCTCGCCATTCCCGCCACCGCCTTCGCGCAGGATTGGCGCCCGGGGCAGCAGGCGCGGATCGTCGTGCCCGCCGCCCCCGGCGGCACCACCGACGTCATGGCGCGCCTGATCGCCGCCTTCCTGCAGACGCGCTGGGGCAGCCCGGTGGTGGTCGAGAACCGCTCGGGCGGCGGCGGCACCATCGGCACCATGGAGGTGGTGCGCGCCGCCGCCGATGGCCGCCACATGCTGATGGGCAATATCGGCCCGCAGGCGATCGGCTATTCGCTGTTCCGCAACCTGCAATACCGGCCCGACAGCCTCGTGCCGGTCGCCAACGTGATCCGCGGGCCGAACGTGCTGGTGCTGCACCCGTCGGTGCCGGCGCGCACCGTGCCGGAATTCGTCGCCTGGCTGAAGGCGCAGGGCAACCGCGCCTCCTACGGCACCTCGGGCATGGGGCAGTCGCCGCATGTCTCCGGCGTGTGGTTCAACCAGCTGGCCGGCACCCAGGCGGAGGCGGTGCATTTCCGCGGCGCCGGCCCGCTGCTGATCGACCTGCTGGCGGGCAATGTCCAGTTCGCCTTCGACAACCTCACCAGCTCGATCGACCACATCCGCGGCGGTCGCCTGCGCGGCCTGGGCGTGACCAGCGCCGACCGGTCGCCGCAACTGCCCGACCTGCCCGCGATCCGCGAGACCATGCCCGAGCTGGCGTCCTATGACGTCTCGACCTGGTTCGGGCTGTTCATGCCGGCCGCCGCGCCGGCGGATGCGGTGCGGACCGTCAATGCCGAGATCCAGGCGATGCTCGGCGCACCCGACACCCAGGCGCGCTTCGCCCAGATGGGCGGCGTGCCGGCGCCGGGCAGCCCGCAGGACTTCGCCGCCTTCGTGCGCGCCGAAACCGCCAAATGGGCCGAGGTGATCCGCCGCGAGGGCCTGCAGATGGATGCCACGTGATGGCGCGCCTGACCCGCCGCGGCGCGCTGGCCGCGCCATTCGCCGCCCTGCCCGCCGCGGCCCGCGCGCAGGCCTGGCGGCCGGGCCAGCAGGTCCGCATCATCGTGCCCGCCGCGGCCGGCGGCACCACCGACATCATGGCGCGCATCCTCGCGCAGTATCTCCAGCAACGCTGGGGCACGCCGGTGGTGGTCGAGAACCGCGCCGGCGGCGGCGGCACCATCGGCACGCTGGAGATGGTGCGCGCGCGCCCCGACGGCACCACGCTGATGCTGGGCAATATCGGACCGCAGGCGATCGCCTATTCGCTGTTCCGGAACCTGCCCTATCGCGCCGAGCAGATCACGCCCATCGCCGGCACCATCCGCGGGCCCAACGTGCTGGTGGTGAACCCGAACGTGCCCGCGCGCACGGTGGCGGAGCTGGCGGCGCTGCTGCGCGCGCGGCCGGGTGAGATTCCCTATGCCTCGACCGGCGTGGGGCAATCGACGCATCTCTCGCCGGTGCTGATGCTGCAATTGCTGAACGCGCAGGCGATCCACGTGCCGCATCGCGGATCCGCCCCCGCGCAGATCGAGATCCTGGGCGGCAATGTCGCGTTCCTGATCGACAACCTGACCGGCATCATCGGCCATATCCAGGCCGGGCGCGTGCGCGCCCTGGCGGTGACCAGCGCCCAGCGCCACCCGCTGCTGCCCGATGTGCCGGCGATGCGCGAGACCATGCCGGAACTCGCCACCTACGACGTCAACACCTGGTTCGGCCTGTTCGGCCCCGCCGCCTTGCCGGCCGAGATCGTCAACAGCCTGAATGCCGAGGTGATGGCGCTGCTCGCCCTGCCCGACACCCAGCGCCGCTTCGCCGAACTGGGTGGCGTGGGCATGCCCGGCAACGCCGACGCCTTCGCCGCTTTCGTGCGCAGCGAGATCGCGAAATGGGCGGAGGTGATCCGCAAGGAAGGCCTGCAGCTCGATGCCGGCTGACATGCCAGGTTGACGCCAGCGCGCCGGCGGCCTGAGCCTGTCGGCCACACCGACCCGGAGGCCACGACCATGCGCCTGATCCCCGCCGCCGCGATGGGCCTGATGCTGGCCGCCGCCCCGCCTGCCCTGGCGCGCAACTTCACCTGGTCCTTCGCGGCGGACATCCTGACGCTGGACCCGCATTCGTCGAACAACACCTTCACGAACGCCTTCCTCGACAACGTGTTCGAATCGCTGGTGCGGCACAATCCGCGGCTGGAGCTGGAACCCTCGCTGGCCGCGCGATGGGAGGTCGTCTCGCCGACGGTGTGGCGCTTCCATCTGCGCGAGGGCGTGCGCTTCCACGGCGGCGAGAGCTTCGGCGCCGAGGACGTGGTGTTCTCCTGGCAGCGGCTGAACACGCCCGGCGCGCTGGCGCGTGGCGTGCTGGGTGGCGTCATCAAGGAGGTCCGCGCCACCGGCCCGCTGACCGTCGAGATCGAGACGCAGCGCCCCTTCCCCATCCTGCTGAACGCGCTGACCCAGATGCACATCCTGGACAGCGGCTGGGCGGCGGCGAACAACGCGACGGCCGCGACCAACCTGTCGCAGCGCGAGGAAGGGGCGGCCACGCGCACGCCCAACGGCACCGGCCCCTTCCGGGTCCGCTCGCGCGAGGTCGAGGGCGCAACCGTGCTGGTGCCCCATGCCGGCTGGTGGGACACCCCGCAGCACAACCTGACCGAGGTGACCTTCCGGCCCATCCGCAACGCCGCGACACGCACCGCCGCGCTGCTCGGCGGGCAGATCGACGCGCTGGTGGAGCTGCCCATCCAGGACATCCCGCGCGTCGAGGGCACTGCCGGGCTGCAGGTCGTGCAGGGGCCGGAGCTGCGGACCATCTACCTCGGCTTCGACCATCATCGCGACGAGCTGGTCTATTCCGACGTGCGCGGCCGCAACCCGCTGCGCGACATCCGCGTGCGGCGCGCGATCTACCAGGCGATCGACGTCGAGTCGCTGCGCCGGTCGGTGATGCGGAACAATTCCTGGGTGGCCGGCACCATGGCGAGCCCCTTCCTGTCCGGCGCGCCGGCCGACATCAACACGCGGACCTTCCCCTACGACCCCGACGCCGCGCGCCGCCTGCTGGCCGAGGCCGGCTACGCGGATGGCTTCTCGATCGGCCTGGCCTGCCCGAATGACCGCTACGTGTACGACGAGCGGCTGTGCATCGCGATCTCGGGCATGCTGAGCCGCGTCGGCATCCGCGTCATTCCGCAATTCGAGACGCTGAACGTCTGGTCGCGGCGGATCAATGCGCTGGACGTGTCGATGTTCATGCTGGGCCATGCCGGGCTGCCGCTGGCGGACAGCTATTCCACGCTGTCGGAGGTGCTGCGCACGCGCACCGCGACCACCGCCGGGCTGAATGTTGGCCGCTGGTCGAACGCCGAATTCGACGCGCTGGTCGACCGCGTGGCCGAGGAAGGCGACGAGACGCGCCGCCGCGCCCTGATCCGCGAGGCGCTGCTGGTCGAGAAGCGCGAGGTCGCCCACGTGCCGCTGCACCAGCAGCCGGTGGTCTGGGCGGCGCGGCGGAACATCGAACTCGCGCAGTCGCCGGACAACCGGCTGAGGCTGCGCCATGTGCGGGTGAATTGAATGGCCGATCTTCTGGTTTCCGGCGGCACCGTCATCTCGATGGACGGTGCGCGCCGGGTGATTCCCGACGGCGCCGTTGCGGTGACGGGCGACACCATCGTCGCGGTCGGCCCACGCGCCGAGGTCGAGGCCGCGCACGCCGCGCCCAAGCGCATCGATGCACGCGGCAAGGCCATCCTGCCCGGGCTGATCGACGGCCACGCCCATGCCGGGCACGGGCTGGTCAAGACCATGGGCAGCGGTGATTCCACCGCCTGGTCGGAAGCCTGCCGGATCATCTACACCCTCGCCTCGCCGCCTGAATTCTGGCGGGCGGAGGCCGCGCTCGCGGCGCTGGAACAGCTGAAGTTCGGCATCACCACATCGGTGATGCTGCTGGGCGGCGGCGATTCCATCGGCCGCGTGGACGACCCGGCGCATGGCGATGCGCATGTGGCCGGCGTGAACGCCATCGGCATCCGCCGCATCATGGTGCTGGGCCCGACGCGCCCGCCCTTCCCGCGCCCCTATCGCGGCGTGGACGGCACGGTGCGCGACGTGCCCTTCGACCAGCAGGCCGAGGCCATCGCCGCGCTGGTGGAACGCCACCACGGCCGCGGCCGCATCACCTGCGCGACGCTGATGCCAGTCTATCGCGAAGCCACGCACGACGCCGCCAAGGTGGCCGAGATCGAGAAGCAGGGCCGCGTCATCCGCGACATCGGCACCAAGGCAGGGGCGCTGTTCCACCAGGACGGCCATCGCGGCGGGTCCATCGAGCTGGCGGACCGCATGTTCGGCCTGCTCGGCCCCGATGCCTGGCTGTCGCATTGCACCGACCTGACCGAGGCCGACATCGCGACGCTGGTGAAGACCGGCACCTCCGTGGTGCACAACCCGTCCGCCATCGCGGCGGTGCGCGGCTTCTGCCCGGCCATCGCCATGATGGATGCGGGCGTGACGGTCATGCTGGGCAGCGACGGCACCGCGCCCGACCGCAGCACGGACATGTTCCGCCACATGTTCCAGGCCATGCGCTACCACCAGCGCGCCGCGCGCGACGAGGCCGTGCTGCCGCCAGGCAAGGCGCTGGAGATGATCACCATCGACGCCGCGAAGGGCCTCGGCATGGCCGACCGCGTCGGCAGCCTCGAGGTCGGCAAGCAGGCCGACATCATCACCGTGGACCTGAACGCCCCGCACATGCTGCCGGCCAACATGCCGGTGCATCGCGTGGTGTATTTCGCCAATGGCCACGACGTGCGCGACGTGGTGGTGGCCGGCGACATCCTCATGCGCGACCGCGTGCTGCCGCATGTGGACGAAGCCGCGGTGCGCGACGACGCCAACGCCGCCACCACCGCGATGCTGGCGCAGGCGGGCCTGTCCGCGATGGTCGTCGAAGATCCGGGCTGGGGGCGCACGCGGCGCGGCTGAGGTTGCGGGGCGTGCAGGGCATCGCCGCGGCCGCGCGCAGCCACCGGCCAGGCAGGCGGTGACGATACGGGGTGGCGCAGACGCGTGTTGCGGCGGCATCCCGCCCGCCCGGCGCAGCCACGCCGCGCATTGAACGCCGGCGCGCTTCGGGCCACGCTGCGTCGCCTCCGGAGGAACGAGACATGACGCACCGCCGCACCCTTCTCGCGGCCGCCGCCGGCGGGCTTGCCTTGCCGGCGCTGGCCCAGGCGCCCTGGCCGACGCGCCCGGTGCGACTGATCCTGCCCGACACGCCCGGCAGCGGGAACGACACGACGGCGCGACTGTTTGCCCCGCTGCTGGAAGCAGCACTCGGCCAGCCCTTCGTGATCGACAACCGCGGCGGCGCCGGCGGGCGCATCGGCGTCGAGGCCGCCTTCCGCAGCCCGCCCGACGGCTATTCCCTGTTGCTCGGCAATGCCGGTTCGAACGGGATCAACGCGGCGATCTACCGCGACCTGCCGTATGACCTGACGAATGCCTTCGATCCTGTCTCGCTGCTGGTGACCGGGCCGAATGCGCTGATCGTCAACCCACGCGTGCTGCCGGTGGCCAGTGTCGCGGAGCTGATCGCCACGGCGCGCGCGCGGCCGGGCGGCCTGAACTACGCCTCGGCCGGGGTGGGGTCCTCGGCGCATATGAACATGGAGTTGTTCAAGTCCCAGGCCGGGCTCGACATCGTGCACGTGCCGTACCGGGGCGCGCCGGCGCTGGTGCAGGCGGTGATCGCCGGCGAGGCGCCGCTCGCCTTCGGCAACCTGGTCAATGTCATGCCGCAGGTCCGCAGCGGCGAGGTGAAGCTGCTGGCCGTGACCTCCATGACGCGCCTGGCCGACCTGCCGGACACGCCGACCGTGCACGAGAGCGGCCTGCCGGGCTTCGAGACCGTGGCCTGGAACGGCCTGCTGGCGCCGAAGGGCACGCCAGCCCCGGTGCGCGAGCGCCTGTTGGCGGAACTGGTGAAGCTGCGCCCGAACGCGCAGCTGGCCGATCGCATCCGATTGCTCGGCGGCACGCTGGTGGTCTCCTCCCCCGCCGAGTTCCAGCAGCGGATCGACGCCGACATCGCGCAGTGGAAGCGCCTGGCCGCCGGCGCGAACATCACGGCGCAATAGGGATGCGCATCGCTTCGCTCGACTTCCTCGGCGTCAATGTCACGCCCAAGACCAACTGGTCCTTCCTGCTGGTGCGCACCGACTGCGGGCACACCGGCATCGGCGAATGCACGCTGTCCAACCAGGAGGCGCTGCTGGCGGCCGAGGCCGCGCGCCTCGCCGCCAATGTGGCCGGCGCGGATGCCGGGCAGCGCAACCGCATCGCGCGGCTGATCCCCCATGCGCCAGGCGGGCTGGTGGCACATGCGTTGCTGTCGGCCTTCGAACAGGCGCTGTGGGACCTGGCGGGGCAGGATGCCGGCCGCCCGATCCATGCGCTGCTCGGCGGTGCGTTGCGCGATGCGGTGCCGCTCTATGCGAACATCAATCGCGGCGCCAATCCGCGCACGCCGGAGGGCTTCGCCGCCGCCGCCACGCGCGCGGTGGCGGACGGCTTCCGCGCCGTGAAGCTCGCCCCCTTCGAGCCCCTGGTGTGGGAGGACGCGGCCGACGCATCGCAGCGCGCGGCGTATGACCAGGGCCTGGCGCGCATCGCCGCGGTGCGCGATGCGGTGGGCCCCGGCATCGACGTGATGGTGGACGCGCATTGGCGCTTTTCGCCCGGCGGCGCGGCGCGGCTGGTGCGCGATGTCGCGGCATACGGCCTGTTCTGGCTGGAATGCCCGGTCAGCGAGGCGAACCACCCCGAGATCCGCCGCATCCGATCCATGGCGAATGACCGCGGCATGCGCCTCGCGGGCGCGGAGACGCTGGCCGGGCTCGCGGCCTATCGCCCGCTGATCGAGACCGGCTGCTACGACGTGCTGATGCCCGACATCAAATACGCCGGCGGGCACGAGGAAATCCGCCGCATCGCCGCGCTGGCGCAGACCGCGGGCATCGAGATCGCGCCGCACAACCCGACGGGCCCGATCTGCCACGCGCATTCGGTGCAGCTCTGCGCGACCCTGCCGAACCTGTTGCCGCTGGAAGTGCAGTTCGGCGAGACCGACCGCTTCTTCACGCTGGTGGGCGGCCACGACCTGCGCTTCGACCGCGGCGCCGCCACGCTGCCCGCATCGCCCGGCCTGGGCAGCGCGATCGACGAGGCCGGCGCGCGCCTCACCCCCTGGCAGCCCATGCCCAGACCCTGGCTCGACCCGAGGCTCGGCTGATGCCCGTCTGGGTTGCCGCGACGCTGCTCGCAGGGCTGTTCCAGACCTGGCGGACGGCGTTGCAGCAGCGGCTGCGCGGGCAGCTCAGCGTGAATGCGGCGGCGGTGGTGCGCTACCTGTACGGCGTGCCGGTGGGCATCGCGCTGGTGGCGCTGTATCTCGCGATCTTCGGCGGCAGCCTCTCGGCGCCGACGCCGACCTACCTGGTGTTCTGCGCGCTGGGCGGGCTGGGGCAGATCATCGGGACGAACCTGCTGATCATGTCCTTCGGGCAGCGCGGCTTCGCGGTCGGCACGGCCTATTCCAAGACCGAGGCGGTGCAGGCCGCGCTGATCGCGCTGGTATTCCTGGGCGAGTCCTTCGGGCTGCTGTCCTGGGCGGGCATCGCGGTGTCCGTGGGGGGCACGCTGTATCTGTCGCTCGCCGGGCGGGTGGCGTCGCTGCGCGATGTCGCGGCCGCCACGGCGCAGCCGAGCGCGCTCTATGGCCTGGGCGCCGGCCTGGCCTTCGCGCTGTGTGCGCTGGCGATCCGCGAGGCGACCCAGGCGCTGGACGGACCTGACGCCACGCTGCGCGCGCTGGAGACGCTGGTGGTGATCAACGTGATGCAGACGCTGATGCAGGGGTCGTGGCTGTTGGCGACGGAACGCCGGTCGATCCCGGACCTGTTCCGCACCTGGCGGTCCTCGGCGCAGGTCGGCGCGCTGTCGGCGATGGGATCGGCCTGCTGGTTCACCGGCTTCGCCTATGCGCCGGTCGCGCTGGTGCGCGCGGTGGGTCAGGTCGAGATCCTGTTCACCCTGCTGTTCAGCCGCTTCTTCCTGCGCGAACGCATGAAGCGCAGCGACGTGATCGGCGCGCTGGTGGTGGTGGCGGGCGTGGTACTGGTGCTGCTGGGGCGCTGATCAGCCCCGCTGCGCCGCGAAGAATGTCGTCGGCTTCACGATGCGGTTCTCCATGCTGACCAGGATGCCGCGCCGGCCGACCTCGGCCAGGTAGTCGCCCCAGGCCGGGTCGGCGGCCATGGCGGCGCGGCGGCGCTCGCGATCCGCCTGGTCGGCATAGCCCCACATGTGGACGATGGTGTTCAGCGCGCCCTCGATGGTGGTGTACCAGCCCACGCAATTGCCGAGGTGCTTCTGCTGGATCGGCCAGCCCTTTTCCTCGTACAGCGCGACGAACTCCGCCACGCGGTTGGGCAGGCAGGTGTAGATCCGCAGGTCGACGATCATGGCGGGGGCTCCTCGACGGGCCGGCGTGACGGTGCCGGCGCCGGCGGCGGGCCCGATCCGCCGGCCGGCGCCATCACGTGGGAGACCGATCGCCCCGGGGCGATCGCGCGGCGCTACTGCACGTTCACCCGCGTCAGGTCGACGAACCAGGACTGCACGGGGGTGAAGCCGGTCACCCGGCGGCTCATGGCCCGCGGGTTCAGGTCATGCACGATCCACAGCCAGGGCGGGTTGTCCACCAGCCGTTCATGCGCGGTGCGCAGCAGCGCAGCCTGGCGCGCCGGATCGCGTTCGGTCTCCAGCGCGGCGAAGGCGGCGTCGAACTGTTCATCCCGCCAATGCCCGGCATTGGACCCGCGCGGCGAGAAATTGGCGCTGATGAACCACCGCGCCATCTGCGACGGGTCGGACGACACCAGCGAGATGTTCACCGCATCCGCGCGCAGCCATTGCGGCTGGTCGGGTGCCGCGCGCAGCGCGCCGAGCAGCGTGTTCCACTCCACCACCTCGAAGTTCACGCGCACGCCGCAGTTTTCCTGGAGCGATTGCTGCAGGAACTCGTTCATCGGCAGCGGCAGCATCTGGCCCGAGCCGGAATTCGAGATGCCGATCCGCACCGTCAGCGGCCGGGCCGCGGTGTGCCCGGCCTCGGCCAGCAACGCACGCCCGCGCGCGGGATCGAGGCGATAGCGATGCGTCGGATTGCCGAAATTCGGATCATTCGGCTTGAAGAAGCCGACCGAGGGTTCCGCCGTGCCGTTCAGCAGCGTCACCATGCCCGCGCGGTCGAAGCAGTAGTTCAGCGCCTGGCGCACGCGCACGTCAGCCACCGGGCTGCCGTCGCGCCCGACCGCGAAAACCCAGGGCCAGACATGCGGGTAGGACCCCGTCACCACGTTGAAGCCGGCCTGCCGCAGCGAGGGGATGGCGTCGGGCGGCGGCACCTCGATCCAGTCGACCTGGTTCGACCGCAGCGCCGCCAGGCGCGTATTCGCCTCGGGCATCGGCAGCAGCAGGATGCGATCGACCTGCGCGCGCCCCTGCGCGTTCCAGTAGCCGTCGTTGCGCGTCAGCTCCGCGGATTGCCGCGGCACGAAGCGCGACAGCCGGAACGGCCCGGTCCCCGCCGGCGGCAGCGCCGCCACGCGGCCCCAGTCACGCCCGCCGGCCTCGAAGGATTGCGGCGAGGTCAGCATGATGTAGGTGACCAGGTAGGGCCAGTACGAGACCGGCCGCGTGGTGGTCAGTTCCACGGTGAAGTCATCCACCTTGCGGTAGGATTCCAGCACGGGGATGCGCCCGCGCGCGATGGCGCTGCCGGTGGCGTCGAATTGCGGGCTGTCGTTGCGGAAATAGCGATCCAGGTTCCACACCACCGCATCGGCGTTGAACGCCGTGCCGTCGTGGAAGGTCACGCCGCGGCGCAGGTGGAAGCGCCACACCTTGGGGTCGTTGGCGTCCTGCTCCCAGCGCTCGGCCAGGCCCGGGCGCAGGCCCGCGACGCGGTCGCCGCTGCTCAGGTCCCACAGCACCAGGGATTCGAAGACCGGGTAGCCGAGGAACCGCACGCCCTCGAAGCCGTTATTGGGCATGCCGGTGGTGGTCGGCACGTCGGTCGCGGTCATGGCGATGCGCAGCGTGCGCGGCTGCTGCGCCAGCGCGGCGCCGGCGGACGCCGCGAAGGCGCCGGCCAGGATGCCGGCTGCCAGGCGTGAAGTCGGTGTCATCGGCCTCTCCCATTGCGCGGGTGCAGCACCCGCGGGCCGCGAGCCTAGCAAGTATCGCGCCCGCGCGAAGGCCCCGGGCTATTCCGGCCGGATATTCTGCTCGCGAATGAGGCGGCCCCACATCTGCGTTTCCTCCACGAGGGTACGGCGCAGTGCGGCATCGTCGCCGGTCGTGAGCGCCACGCCCTGTTCGGCCATGCGCGCGACCAGGCTGGGGTCGCTGGTCGCCTCGCGCAGCGCGGCACCGGCGCGCGCGACGATGGGCGCGGGCAGGCCGGCCGGGCCGAACAACCCCTGCCAGAACACGCCGTCGAAATCGGCCAGCGTGTCGGCGAGCGGCGGCAGGTCGGGCATCGCCGTGGCGCGTTGCTTCGAGGAGATCGCGAGCGCGCGCGTCGCGCCCTCGCGCACCGCCGGCAGTGCCTCCTGCACCGCGTTGAACATGCCCTGGATGCGCCCCGCCCGCAGGTCGAGCAGCGCCGCCGCGCCGCCGCGATAGGGCACGTGCACCACGTCGATCCCGGCGCGCGCGCGGAACAGTTCGAGGCACAGGTGGTTCACCGCCCCGGTGCCCGACGACCCGAAATTCATCTTCCCCGGATTGGCCCTGGCATAGGCGATCAGCTCCGCCGCACTGCGCGCCGGCACGGAAGGGTGCACGTGCAGCACGAAGGCGGTGCGGAACACCGTGCCGATCGGCGTCAGCTCCGCCATCGGGTCGCGGGGCGTCAGGGTCGGCTGCAAGGCCGGGTTGATCGCCAGGGTCGAGGTGCCCATCAGCAGCGTGTAGCCATCCGGGCGCGCCTGCGCGACGGCGGTATTCGCCACGGCTGTCGCGGCCCCCGGGCGGTTCTCCAGCACCACCGTCTGGCCCAGCCCGCGGCCCAGGCGTTCGCAGACCGCGCGGGAGGCGAAGTCGGTCACGCCGCCCGGCGGATAGCCCAGCAGCACGGCAATGGTGCGCGACGGCCAGGCATCCTGCGCGCGGGCCGTTCCAGCCATGGCGGGCAGCACGAACGGGGCGGCGAGAAGGGCGCGGCGGGTGGTCATGGCAGTCCTCCGGTTCTGGTTGCGCGCATGGTGCCGCCCGGGGCGCGGCGCAGCAACCACGCGGCGACTTGTGGTGGTCATGCAGGTGTCATCTCGGCGTCATCTCACGCTGCTACTGCCGCGGCGCAGCAGGGCGGGTGCGAATGCTCGAGATCGAGGGACTGACGCGCCGCTTCGGCGCCAAGACCGCCGTGGACGGCGTGACGCTGTCGATCGGCGCCGGGCAGATGGTGGGCGTGATCGGCCGCTCCGGCGCCGGCAAGTCGACCATGCTGCGCATGATCAACCGGCTGACCGACCCGTCCGAAGGCCGCGTGCGCTTCGAAGGCACCGACGTGACCGCGCTGCGCGGCCAGGCGCTGCGCGACTGGCGCATGCGCTGCGCCATGATCTTCCAGCAGTTCAACCTGGTGCAGCGGCTCGATGTGCTGACCAACGTGCTGGTCGGGCGGCTGAACCGCCGGCCGATGCTTTCCTCGCTGCTGCGGATGTTCACCGCCGAGGAACGCGCCATGGCGCTGGCCGCGCTGGATCGCTTCGACCTGGCCGAGACCGCCCTGCAGCGCGCCGACACGCTGTCGGGCGGGCAGCAGCAGCGTGTCGCGATCGCCCGCGCGCTGCTGCAGGAACCGCGCATCATCCTGGCCGACGAACCCATCGCGAGCCTTGATCCGCGCAACGCACGCACCGTGATGGACGCGCTGCGCGGCGTGAACCGCGACGGCATCACCGTGCTGGTCAACCTGCACGACCTGACCACGGCGCGCGAGTATTGCGGGCGCATCGTCGCGCTGAACGCCGGGCGCGTGGTGTTCGACGGCCCGCCCGAGACCCTGACCGCCCAGCGCATCCGCGAGGTCTATGGCGTCAGCGAGGCCGAATTCGCCGAGGAAGCCGCCGCTGCCGTCGGCGCCCCGCCGCCGCGCCAGGCCGTGCCCGCCTGATCCGCCGAGAAGGAAAACGCCCATGATCACCCGCCGTACGCTTGCCGGGCTTGCCGCCGGCGCCGCCCTGACGCCCGCCCTGGCGCGCGCCCAGGCCGCCTGGAACCCCCGCCGCACCGAGAGCTTCACCGACGGCTTCCCCGCCGCCGGCCGCCGCCCCTGGGTCGACCAGGTGCCGCAGTTGCGCGTCGGCCTGCTGGGCGGCGAAAACGAGGCCGACCGGCTCGGCCGCTTCGGCGCCTATCGCGAATTGCTCGAACGCACCTTCGGCGTGCCGACGCGGCTGTTCCCGGCTTCCGACTACGCCGGCGTGCAGCAGGCCTTCAGCGCGAAGCAGATCGAGATCGCCGCGCTCGGTGCCTCGGCCTATGCCGGCGCCTGGCTCGACACCAATGGCGGCGTCGAACCCCTGCTGACCGCGCAGGAGGCCGACGGCTCCATCTCCTACGTCGCGGTGATGATCACCCGCGCCGATTCCGGCATCACGAACCTCGAGCAGATGCGCGGCAAGTCGCTGGCCTGGGCCGACCCCAACTCGACCTCGGGCTACCTGATCCCGCGCTTCGCGCTGCGCCGCGCCGGCATCGCGGTGGACGGCACTGCGTACTTCTCGCGCACCGGCTTCGGCGGCGGGCATGAACAGGCGGTGGTGGCGGTGGTGCAGCGGCAATACGACGCCGCGGTCACCTGGGCCTCGGGCCAGGGCGACGTCAACCAGGGCTACACGCGCGGCAACCTGCGCGCCATGGTCGACAAGGGCATGCTGAACATGCGCGACATGCGCATCATCTGGACCAGCGAGCCGATCGTGAACGGCCCGCACACCGCGCGCACCGACCTGCCGGCCGCCTTCAAGGAGGACTGGAAGCGCTTCCACCTGGCGCTGCCCACCGCGCACCCGGAGATCTACCGCCAGGTCGAGCGCGGCGCCGGCACCGGCTACCGTGAGGTTCGCCACGCCGACTACGAGCTGATCGTCGAGATCCGCCGCGAGGAAGCCGCCGCGCGTCGTCGCCGGACCTGACCATGCCGCGGCCGGACATGCTGCGAACGTTGCCCGGCCGCATCGCATGAGCGAGGGCGCCGCCTACGCCACCGGCCTGCCCGCGGTGATCCGCGGCGAGGAAGCCTTCCTCGCCGCGCGCCGCGAAAGGCGCGTGCAGGCGCTGCTCGGGCTTGTCGTGCTGATCGCCTGCCTCGCCACCGCCGGCTGGGTCAGCGAGGTGCATCCCGCCACGCTCTGGGCCGGGCTGCCGCGCATCGGCGAATACTTCGCCCGCATCCTGCCCGACCTGCGCTGGGACGCGCTGTTGGCCAATGCCGAGACCGAGGGCTCGCTCGCCTTCTGGATGTACCGCCTGCCGGAATGGGCGTGGCTGATCCTCGAGACGGCGAACATGGCCGCGCTGGCCACGCTGATGGGCTCGGTCTTCGCGCTGGTCTTCGCCTTCCCCGCCGCGCGCAACGTCGCGCCCTCGGGCCTGGTGTATCACGCGACGCGCCGCTTCCTCGAAGCCCTGCGCACGGTGCCCGAGATCGTCTATGCGCTGATCTTCGTCTGGGCCTTCGGCATCGGCCCGCTGGCGGGCATCCTGGCCATCGCGCTGCATTCCGCGGGCGCCAACGGCAAGCTGTTCGCGGAAGCCATCGAGAACGCCGACCTGCGACCATGGGAAGCGGTGCGCGCCGCCGGCGGGTCCTGGGCGATGGGCTGCCGCTACGCGATCCTGCCGCAGGTGCTGCCCAACATCCTGTCCTACGTGCTGCTGCGCTTCGAGGTGAACATCCGCTCGGCCAGCGTGATCGGCTTCGTCGGCGCCGGCGGGGTGGGCGAGGAGCTGTATAAGGTGATCTCGTTCAACTACTACGAGGAGATCAGCGCCATCGTGCTGCTGATCATCCTCACCGTCTCCTGTGTCGACCTGCTGTCCGAACGCCTGCGCCACGCGGCGATCGGGCGGCTGGAGGCGGCGAGATGAGCGCCCTACGCGCATCCGGCGAGATGAACGCCGACATCGCCGCCTGGCGTGCGCGCATGCCCGCCGCCTTCGGCGCCACGCCGGCGCAGCGCGCGCTGCGCGTGGCAGGCTGGACGCTGTTCGCCGGCTGGCTGGCGGGTGCGCTGTGGTGGTTCGACTTCTCCCCCACCCGGCTATGGAACGGCCTGTCGGGCCTGGGCACCATCATCGTGCTGATGGTGCCGCCCTCGCCAGGCGAGCAATGGGTCGAGATCCTGAAGGGCATGGCCGAGAGCGTCGCCATGGCCTTCCTGGGCACCTTCCTGGCCGCCATCGTCGCCATCCCGCTCGGCTTCCTCGGCGCGCGCAACATCGTCACGGCCACGCTGTGGCGCTTCTCGCTGCGCCGGGTCCTCGATGGCTTCCGCGGCGTCGACCAGCTGATCTGGGCGCTGGCCTATGTGCGCGCGGTGGGGCTCGGGCCGCTGGCCGGCGTGCTCGCGATCTTCACCGCCGATATCGCCGTGCTGGCGAAGCTGTATGCCGAAGCCATCGAGAATGCCGAGAAGAAGCAGGCCGAGGGCGTGGTTGCCGCCGGCGGCGGGCGGCTCGCGTCCATCCGCTTCGGCATCCTGCCGCAGGTGGCGCCGGTCATGCTGGCGCAGGCGCTGTATTTCTTCGAAAGCAACACGCGATCGGCCACCATCCTGGGCGTGGTCGGCGCCGGCGGCATCGGGTTGCAGATCGCCGAGCGCATCCGCGTGCGCCACTGGGACGAGGTCGCCTTCATCATCATCCTGATGATCGTGACCGTCGCGGTGATCGACTTCATCTCCGGCCGCATCCGGCGCCGCCTGATCGGCGCCACGCGCTGAGGCGCGGCGCGCTCGGCGCCGTTCGAGCATGCGGGTGCGGCGCCGCGGACGGCGCCGGCCGACGCATGCGCCAACGGATCCTCAGCCGAAGCCGAAAATATCCGCGTCCGGGTCCGCCAGCCCCTGCAGCGCGCGGCTGATCATCTGCGCCGCGATCATGCTGAAGGTGATCCCGTTGCCGCCATAGCCGAGGGCCGCGTAGCAGCCCGGCATGTCCGGCACCGCGCCGATCGCCGGCAGGCCGGTGCTGCTCTGGCCGAAGCAGCCGGCCCAGGTGAAGTCGGGCGTCCAGTCCACCCAGGGCATCAGCCTGGCGGCCTTCGCCTGCAACCGCGCGACCTTGCGCGGGATCAGCCGGTCGCGGCGCTCGGCGTCGGCGAATTCCTCGTCCTCGCCACCCAGGATGATGCGCCCGTCCGGCGTGCTGCGGATGTACAGATACGGGTCGGCGGCTTCCCAGATCAGCGACCGGCCGGGCCAGATCGCATCAGGCTGCGGCCGCGTGGCCAAGGCCCAGGTCGAGATGATCGAATGGCCGCGCGGGCGCAGCGCCGGCGAGACCTCGTAGCCGGTCGCATGCACCACGGCGCGGGCGCGGAAGGTGCTGCCCTGCGCCGTGGCCAGGCGCAGCCCGCCGCGGCGCGGCGCGATGTCGGCGATGTCCACCGGCGCGAAAAGCTGCGCGCCGCGCGCCTGCGCCGACCGCCACAGACCGCGCGTCAGGCGCGCCGGGTCGGCCTCGGCGGCGCCATGGGAGATGATGGCGCCGGGCCGCTCGATCCCGCACAGCGCATGCAGCGCGGCGCGGTCGACATGGCGCGACCGCAGGCCGATGCGCGCCCGCGCCTCGGCTTCCTCGCGCAGCGCGGTGGCGTTCAGCACATTGCCGGGCAGGTAGATCGTATCGCGCTCGCGCATGCCGCAACGCAGGTCGAGGTCGGCCACGCGCGCGCGCAGCTGGTCCACCGCGGCAGCCGACCGCCACCATGCGCGCGCGGCGCGTTCGCGGCCGATCTTGCGCGACAGGATCGTGAGCGGCTGGTCGATCTCGAATTGCAGCAGCGCCGTGCTGGCGGGGGTGGACCCGGCCACCAGGCCGCGCCGGTCGAACACCGCCACGCCGCGCCCGGCCTGCAACAGGGCATCGGCGATCAGCGCGCCGGAAATGCCCCCGCCGATGATCGCGACATCGACCGCCAGGCCGTCCGGCACGGCCTGCGCCCGCGGCGCGGCCGCGCCATCCGCGAGCCAGACGGGCGTGCCCGTGCGAAGGTCACGCGTGGTCGACGGCTTTCGGGGTCTTGCCATGCCCGTGCAACGCCGCCGGCGCGCCAGGGTTTCGCGCGATGCCCGCCGCCGCACCAGCGCGGCGCTGCCTGGCCGGCGCGCGGCCCGCCGCCTCGCACCCGACGCAACGCGCAGCAGCAGGGCGAGCGAAACCCGTTCGGACTGCGCCCCACCGCGCAGCCCGAACCGCCGGTCAGCCGCGCATCGTGATCGGCGTCAGGTCCTGGAACCAGGATTGCGCCTGCACGAAGCCCTGCACCCGGCGGCTCATGGCGCGCGGGTTCAGGTCATGCGCCACGAACAGGAACAGCCGGTCATCCACCGCCTTGGCGTGCAGGTCGGCCAGCAGCGCATCCTGCGCCGGCGCCTCGAAGGTGGTGTAGAGCCGGTCCATGATGGCGTCGTAGCCGGCATCGCTGAAGAAGCCCCAGTTGTTCGAGGCCGGCGGCGCCATCTCGGTCTTGAGGAAGCGCACCAGCGCGGCGAAGGGGTCGTGCACCGAATAGGACACGTTGATCGCTGTGATGCCGCGCGGGGCCAGCGCGCGCGCACCCTCGCGCCACAGGCCGAGCAGCGCGTTCCATTCCACCACCTCGAAGTCGATCTCGATGCCGACCTCCTTGAGGTTCTGCTGCACCGCCTCGTTCATCGGCAGCGGCTGCATCTGGCCCGAACCGGAGGGCGAGATCGCCACCTTGGTGCGCAGCGGGTTGCGCGGGGTGAAGCCGGCCTCGGCCAGCAGGCGGCGCGCCGCGGCGGGGTCGGTGCGGACGGGGTCGGACGGGCGGCCATGCCACGGGTGCCCGGGCGGCAGCAGCCCGGCACCTTCCACCATCAGGTCGCCCAGCATGGACTTCATGCCGGCGCGATCCACCGCCAGGTTCGCCGCGCGGCGGACGCGGATGTCGCGCCAGGGCGATCCCTCGACCATCGAGAAATGCCAGGTCCAGGTATGCGGGTAGGTGTTGGTGACGATCTGGAAGCCGGCCTGGCGCAGCGAGGGCACGGCATCGGGCGGCGGCGCCTCGATGAAATCGACCTGGTTGGACCGCAGCGCGGCGACGCGGGTATTCGCCTCGGGCAGCGGCAGCAGCACCAGGCGTTCGTGCTTGGGGATGCGCGCGGCGTCCCAGTAGTCGGGGTTGCGCACCAGCACGGCGCGTTCGCGGATGGAGAAGGATTCCATCCTGTAGGGGCCGGTGCCGACGGCGCGGTTCAGGAAGGTGTCCCAGCTGCGCCCCGCGGCTTCCCAGGCGCCGCGATGCGTGATGCCGATCCAGGTCAGGCCGAAGGGCACCAGGCTGTCGGGCGTGCGCGTCTCGAGGATGAAGGTGTTCGCACCCTCGGCGCGCCAGGACGCGATGGTGGGCATGCGGATGCGCGCCTGCGCGGCGGCGCGGTTGTCGAAATGCGGCGCGTCGTTGCGGAAGGCGCGGTCGAAGGAGAAGGCGACGTCATCGGCGGTCATCACCTTGCCGTCGTGGAACTTCACGCCCTCGCGCAGGGTGATGATCCAGCGCTTGGGGTCGGCCGGGTCGGGCCGCCAGGCGGTGGCGAGGCCCGGGCGGATCACCGGCGGCCGTTCGAAGGACGACAGGTCCCACATCGCGAGCTGGTCGAACAGCGTGATGCCCATGAAGCGGTGGCCTTCGGCGCCCTGGTCGGGCACGCCGTTGGGCAGCGGGATGGCGGATGCGGTCATGCCCACGCGCAGCGTGCCGCCCGGCGCGGCCTGCGCCAGCGCGATGTCGTAGGGCAGCGCGGCGGCCGCGCCGAGGGCGGCGCCTCCGCCCAGCAGGTGGCGGCGGCTCAAGGGCGAGGGCATCGGGACGACTCCGCAAAGGATGGACCTAGTGCGGCTCTAGCGGGTTCCGTGCGCGGGATGCGCGCCGACGCGTCATTTGGCGCGCGTTTGGGCTGGATTTCTGAAATTCGCCCAAAACCCCGGCATGTCCGGCAGACAAAAAAGCCGCCCGGTGGGACGGGCGGCTTCCTGCGGGGCGGCGGGCGCGCGCGCGTCAGTCGTCGCGGTCGCGCTGCGCGGCCTGGGATTGCGCGGCCAGGGCACGGGCCATCTGGCTGAGGGCTTCCTGGTGCTTGTCGTTGTCGATCAGCGCGAAGTTGCGCGCGAGTTCCAGGAACATGCGCTGGCGCGACGATACCGGCTGCGACTCGGCACCCGGCTGCAGGCCTTCGAAGAAGTAGGAGACCGGCACGTCGAGCACCTGCGCGATCTCGAACAGGCGGCCGGCGGAGATCCTGTTCAGCCCGCGCTCATACTTGTGCGCCTGCTGGTAGGTCACGCCGATCATCTTCGCGAGCTGCTGCTGCGACAGGCCCATCATCGTCCGGCGTTCCCGGATGCGGGCACCGACATGATGATCGACCAGGCTCGCGCCCTGGATCGAGGCGTCGTCCTCCGTGATGATCTCGGAGGCCGACAGGGGGGGAGAAGGGGTCAAGGTCATGGCTTCGTTGCCCACCCTAACGCGGAAAAGGTGTATCGGAAAACAAGTTTCTCTACCTATGCGCGTATCACACGATCGTTACCCTGGCGCCGTCTTGGCGCGCGTGCCGCGCAAGCGGGCCAGTTCGCCGCGCAGGCTCTCGACCTCGGCCCGCAGGGCCTCGACCTCGGGCGGCGGCGCGGGGCTGCCATCCTCGCGCCGGGCGAAGGGGGCGAACAGGCTCATGGCGCGTTCCATCATCGCCATGTTCTGCTTGCCCAGTTCCTCGAGGTTCCCGAAATTCGGTGGGAACGGGATGAAGCCGCCCATGGTGGATTCCATGGTCCGCTTCATCTGGTCCTGCTGCCGCCCGAAGGACGCCATGGCGAATTCCAGGTAGCGCGGCACCAGGCCCTGCAGGTTGTCGCCGTAATAGCCGATCAGCTGCCGCAGGAAGGCGGTGGGCAGCATGGACTGCCCGACCTTGCTTTCTTCCTCGACGATGATCTGCGTCAAGACGGACCGCGTGATGTCGTCGCCCGACTTGGCGTCGTAGACAACGAAGTCGCGGCCATCGCGCACCATCTTCGCCAGGTCGTCGAGCGTGACGTAGGACGACGCCTCGGTGTTGTAGAGCCGCCGGTTCGCGTACTTCTTCACGACGACGGGAGATGACATCGCATCCCCGCCCTTCGCCGCGCCAGCGGCCGTGCTGCCCGCCATCGACATAACGCCCTGCCCTATCCTCAAGGCGCAAGTCTAGCATGCACTGGACGCAACTGCGAAAGCCGCAAAGTGCAACAAGGGGCCCGCGGGGTGACCCAGGCCACGCTTTTAACGATAACCGCCTTCCCCGTTCCGTCCCGGCCCGGCCGGGGCTATGGTCCGCCCCGCGAGGAACCCCCCCATGGAAGGCCCTGAGGACCTGGATCGCCTCGCGGAGGACTGGATCGCGCTGTGGCAGAGCGAGATCGCCGGGCTGGCGGCCGATCCGGAACTGGCCGAGCAATGGGCCGCCTGGGCATCGCTCGGCGCCGCATGGATGCGCGCGGCCACCGCCATGGCGCCGCGGGCGGCCGCGCATGACCGGCCCGCTGCGCCGCCGTGGACCCCGCCCGCTGCCCCTGCACCTGGGCCTGGCCGGGATGCGGGCGGTGGCGGCCACGACCAGCCTGGGCCTGCCACCGCCCCCGCCGAGCCCGGGCGCACCGCCATGGCCGACCGGCTGGCCGAACTGGAACGCCGGCTGGCCGATCTCGAAGGCGGGCCAGGCGGAGCGGGGAAGGATCCTCGCCGACCTCGCGGCCGCCGGCCACGCGCCTGACGCGCTGGCGCGCAGCGTCGTCACCCGCCTGCTGCGCGCCGACCGCGCGCTGATCGCCGGGATGGCGGGGTATCGCCGCCACCCCTACAGCCGCGAAGCCCCCGACCCGCCGGCGATCTGGGCCGAGGGCGGGTCGCGGCTGCGCGACTTCGGCGGCGATGGCCCGGCGGTGCTGTTCGTGCCGTCCCTGGTCAACCGCGCCTATGTCCTGGACCTGGTGCCGGAACGCTCCTTGATGCGCTGGCTGCCGGGCCAGGGCTTTCGGACTTTACTGCTCGACTGGGGCTGGCCGGGCGAGGCGGAACGGCACTTCACCCTGACCGACTACGTGGCCGGGCGGCTGGAACGCGCGCTGGCGGCCGCCCCCGGGCCGGTGGTGCTGGCGGGCTATTGCATGGGCGGGCTGCTGGCGATCGCCGCGGCGCTGCGCCGGCCGGACCGGGTGCGGGCGCTGGCGCTGCTGGCGACGCCCTGGGATTTCCACGCCGGGCCGGACGGGCCGCGGCGCGCGCGCACCGCCGCCGCGCTGGTGCCGGGGCTGGAGACCCTGATGGAACCCACCGGCGCCCTGCCGGTCGATACCATCCAGTCGCTGTTCGCGATGCTCGATCCCTTCGGCGTGGCGCAGAAATTCCGCGCCTTCGCGCGCCTGGACCCGACCGGCGAAAGGGCCCGGCTGTTCGTGGCGCTGGAGGATTGGCTGAACGACGGCATCCCCCTGCCCGCCCCGGTCGCGCGGCAATGCCTGGCCGGCTGGTATGGCCGCAACGAACCGGGGCGGCTGGCCTGGCGCATCGCCGGGCAGGTGATGGACCCGGCCGCCTGGGCCGGGCCGGCCTTCGTCGCGATCCCGGAGCGCGACCGGATCGTGCCGCCGGCCAGCGCGGCCGCGGCGGCGGCGCGGCTGCCCGCGGCGGTCACGCATATCGCCGCCGGCGGGCATATCGGCATGGTGGCCGGGGCCGGCGCGGAAACGGCGCTCTGGCAGCCGCTGCTGGCATGGCTGCGCGGCTTGTAATCGGCGGGGCGCAGGGCGCATGTTGCGCTGCAAAGACCCATGGGAGTTCCACCAGTCATGACCGACATCGTCATCGCCTCGGCCGCCCGCACGCCGGTCGGTGCCTTCAACGGCGCCTTTGCCTCCATGTCCGCGCATGCGCTCGGCACCATCGCCATCAAGGCCGCGCTGGAGCGCGCCGGGATCGAGGGCGGCGACGTGGACGAGGTGATCCTCGGCCAGATCCTGTCGGCCGGCGCGGGGCAGAACCCGGCGCGCCAGGCTTCCGTCAACGCCGGCATCCCGGTCGAACACACCGCCTTCGGCATCAACCAGCTCTGTGGGTCCGGCCTGCGCGCCGTGGCGCTGGCGGCGCAGCAGATCGCCACCGGCGATGCGCGCATCGTCGTGGCCGGCGGGCAGGAGAGCATGACCCAGGCGCCGCACGCCCAGCAGCTGCGCGCCGGCCAGAAGATGGGCGACCTGGCGCTGATCGACACCATGCTGCGCGACGGGCTGATGGACGCCTTCCACGGCTACCACATGGGCAACACCGCCGAGAACGTGGCGCAGAAGTTCCAGATCACCCGCGACGAGCAGGATGAATTCGCCTTCCACAGCCAGCGCAAGGCCGGCGAGGCGATGAAGGCCGGCCGCTTCAGCGATGAGATCGCCCCCGTGACCGTGAAGGGCCGCAAGGGCGACGTGGTGGTGAGCAGCGACGAATACCCGAAGCCCGAGACCACCCGCGAGATCCTGGCCAAGCTGCGCGCCGCCTTCCACAAGGAAGGCACGGTGACCGCGGGCAATGCATCGGGCATCAACGACGGTGCCGCCGCGCTGGTGGTGATGTCGGCCGACGAGGCGGCGCGCCGCGGCATCACGCCGATGGCGCGCATCGTGTCCTGGGCGACGGCGGGCGTGGATCCGTCGATCATGGGCACCGGGCCGATCCCGGCCAGCCGCAAGGCGCTGGCCAAGGCGGGCTGGAAGCACGACGAACTGGACCTGATCGAGGCCAACGAGGCCTTCGCCGCGCAGGCGCTGGCGGTGAACAAGGACCTCGGCTGGGATACGTCGAAGGTGAACGTGAATGGCGGCGCGATCGCGCTGGGGCACCCGATCGGGGCGTCCGGCGCGCGGGTGCTGACCACGCTGCTGTTCGAGATGCAGAAGCGCGGGGCCAAGAAGGGGCTGGCGACGCTGTGCATCGGGGGGGGCATGGGGGTGGCGATGTGCGTCGAGCGGTAACGCTCGCAAAGCACGGCGGGCGGTGACGCTCGCCAGACACGGCGGGCGGTGACGCTCGCCAGGCACGGCGGGCGGTGACGCTCGCCAGGCACGGCGGGCGGTGACGCTCGCCAGGCACGGCGGGCGGTGACGCCCGACAGGCACGGCGGGCGGTGACCGGCGCACCAGGAGGGCTCCGCCCTCCCGGACCCTCCCGCCAAAGGCCCAAGGGCCTATGGACACCTTGACATTTTAGGATTTTAGTCCTTTAGTGGCGTCGCCAGCACCGGAGGGCGCCATGTCGGACCGCGTGATCCTGAAAGTCTCGCCCCAGGGGCAGGTCACGCTGCGCCGCGAGGTGTTGGCGGCCCTGCGCAACCCGCGCCACCTGGAAGCCTGGGTCGAACACGGGACCCTGATGCTGCGGCCCGCAGTCTCGGCGACATTGGCCGAGGCAGAAGCCATGTTCGGCAAGCAAGGCATCACCCGCGACGTGCTGATCGAAGCCCTGCGGATCGTGAAGACGCGGCAAGGGTAGATTTCTGGTTCTTGACTTAATTCCTATAGCCGTGAAGGGCCGCCGGGGTCAAGCGGAATCGGGTTCGGCGGCATACAGCCGGTCCAGTTCTACGGCATGAGCCGCGCGCAGGGCCTCGGCCTCGCGTTCCGGCAGCCAACGGGTCAGGCTTTCGAAGCGCAGTTCCGCCAGCGCCGAGGCCGTGTAGTCCGGCCAGGGCAAGCGCGTGGCCGCCCGCAGGCGGTCGAGTTCGGCGGTGAGTTCCTCACGCATGCGGTCCACCAGCGCACCGCGGCCAGGATCCTGGTCGTCCAGCGGGGCGGCGGCGGGCGGTAGGCCGGGCGGGGCGAACAGGTCGAACTGGGCGGCGGCGCGGACGGACATGACCAGAGAATAGCGACCCCACCCGAGTCGCGCCCAGAGGACGCTTGCCGAACGCTTCGCCGGAACCGATGGTTGAGCCATGCCGGAGACGAACCGCCGCGATTGGCTGCGCACGATCGCGGCAAACCTGGCCCAGCGCCCGGGGCACGAAGCCGTGCGCGTGGGGGTATCACGCCTGCTGACCGATGCGCTCGGCGTGCGGGTTGGCGATGTGACGCATGAATACCGCATGCCGCTGGTGGGCGGGCGCGCCGATGCGCTGTTCGGCGCCACGGTCTTCGAATTCAAGTCGGACCTGCGGCGCGAAAAGCCTGACGTGCTCGCCAAGATGCCGGACTACCTGGCGGAACACGAACGCCAGACCGGGCGACGTCCCGCACTTGGCATCGCTACCGATGGCGCCACCTTCATCGCCTATGAATTGCGCGAGGGCGTGCTCACGCCGCTCGGCGAACACAAGACCAGCGTCGCCGACCCCGAGGCGTTGCTCGGCTGGCTGGAACCCGCTGTCTCGGACCGCGACGACCTGGCTGCCGAACCACTGACCATCCAGCGCGAACTGGGGCGCGAGAGCCTGACCTTCCGCCGCGCTTCGGAATCGCTGAAGCAGTTGTGGGCGACATTGAAGGACCACCCCGAGGTCAAGCTGAAGCGCGACCTGTGGGACGGGCTACTGCGCGAGGTCTATGGCGAACCGGTGGGCGAGGACACGCTGTTCCTGCAGCACACCTACCTGACCATCCTGGCCAAGACGATCGCCGCGCGCGTGCTGGACCGCCCGGCGGAAGACGCCGAGGCGCTGCTGTCGGGCCGCGCGCTGGACGAGATCGGCATCCATGGCGCGGTCGAGAGCGACTTCTTCGACTGGGTGCTGGAGGACCCGGCGGGCCATGACCTGGTGCGGCGGCTGGCGCGGCAGGCGGCGCGGTTCCGGCTGCGCGACGTGCAGTCGGACGTTCTGAAGGCGCTGTATGAAAGCCTGATGGACCCGGAGCAGCGCCACGACCTGGGCGAATACTACACGCCGGACTGGCTGGCGGCGAAGGTGAGCGCGGCGGCGATGGATACGCCGCTCACGCAGCGCGTGCTGGACCCGGCCTGCGGGTCGGGCACCTTCCTGTTCCATGCCATCCGTCGGCTGCGTGCGGCGGGCGAGACGGCGGGCTGGCCGCCGGCGCGGCGCGTGGCGGCCTGCACGTCGCAGGTGCGCGGGCTGGATGTGCATCCTGTCGCGGTGATCATCGCGCGCGTGACCTGGCTGCTGGCGCTGGGCGAGGACATCCATGACCGCGACGGCGATATCCATGTGCCGGTCTTCCTGGGCGATGCGCTGCAATGGAACATCAGCCAGGTGGGCGACAGCCGCGAGGTGCGGGTGAATGTCCCGGAGGAGGCGCAGCCGCTGCGCGTGCCGGCGGGCTTCGCCGAGGACCAGGCGTTGCTGGATGCCGGTGTGCAGGCGCTGAAGGACGGGCTGGAGCGCGACGCGGCGCCGGCGGCGATCGAGCGCGACCTGAGGCGGCTTTCGGGCGCGGTTGCGGCGGACGCGGTGGTGCTGGCCCAGACCTATGCGCGCGTGCTGGCGCTGCATCGCGCGGGGCGCGATGGCATCTGGCCCTTCGTGCTGCGCAACCTGGTGCGGCCGCTATGGCTGTCGCGTGCCGACCAGCGGGCGGATGTGCTGCTGGGAAACCCACCCTGGGTGGCGTATCGGCATTTGTCGGCGCCGATGCAGGCGCGGATGAAGGCGGCGTGCCAGGAGTTGAATTTGTGGGTGGGGGGCGTGCTGGCGACACAGCAGGATTTGTGCGCGCTGTTCACGGTGCGCGCGGTGCAGCGGTATCTGAAGCCAGGCGGGCGGGTGGCCTTCGTGCTGCCCTATGCGGTGCTGAACCGGCCGGTGTTTGCCGGGCTGCGGCGCGGCGACCATCGGCAGGTGCAGATCGCCTGGGATGCGGGATGGAGCCTGGACGAGACGGTGCGTCCGCTGTTTCCGGTGCCGGCGAGCGTGATGTTCGGCCGGCGTGCGGCGTGCGGGGTGTTGCCGGCGACGGTGCGGCGGTTCGAGGGCGCGCTGCCGCGACGGGATGCCAGCGAAGCGGAGGCGGATGAGGCGCTGAGGGTGGAGGCGGCGGTGGCTTGGCCGCCGATCCCGACGTTGGCGGGGGCGAGTCCGTATAGGGCGCGGTTCAAGAATGGCGCGACGATCTATCCTCGGCGCTTCTGGCTCGTTGAACGTGAAAGTGGCGGACGGCTCGGTGCATCGCTTGCGGCGCCTCTCGTCCGCGGACGCATTGGCGGCCAGGACAAGGTGCCGTGGAAGTTGGTCGAGCCCCCAAAGGGACCGGTCGAACGGGAGTTCCTACGGCCTGTGCTGCTTGGCGAGAGCCTCGCTCCGTTTCGCGTTCTTGCGCCGGTGCTGGGGGTTGTCCCTGTGGATGCGCACGGCGCAATTATGGATGCGACGGCCGCGCGCCGGGAGGGCTATCCGCGTCTTGGCAGTTGGCTTGACGACTGCGAAGGCAAGTGGCGCGAGTACGCGTCGAAATCAGCCGCAGGCACGTCCACCAAGATGAGCCTGAATGAGAATCTGGATCACCTGCGGAAACTGTCCCAACAGTTTCCGCTGACGCCACTTCGCGTCGCCTACGCGAAAGCCGGCGTACTCTTCGCCTCAGCCGTGATCCGAAGCAGCGATGTCGTCGTGGACCACATGGCGTACTGGGCAAGCGCGAGGAGCGAGATGGAAGCGCGGTACTTGTGCTCCATTCTGAACAGCGATCGCCTGCGCCAGCGTATCGAGGCCATGCAGCCCAAAGGCCAAGGCGGCGCGCGGCACTTCGACAACCTGATCTGGGAACTCCCCATCCCCGATTTCGACTCGCGCGACCCGCTCCATCTCGACCTCGCCGCCCTCGCCGAGGACGCCGAGCGCGTTGCAGCTGCCGTTGTCCTGGAAGAAGGCGCCTACTTCACCACGCATCGTCGCGCGATCCGAGATGCGCTCGATGCCAGTGGCGTCGCCGCGCGCCTCGACGCCTTGGTCGCACGCCTGCCCGGCCTGTAGCCGCCCGGAAACTTAGCGGTCCAGCTGGCACTGCCACCTGGCGGGTGAGCCCGGGAGGGCAGCGCCGCCGCTCACGCCGCCACCGCGCCCGCCGCCGTGGTCGGCGCCCGGCGCTTCGCCCCCATCCAGCCGCGCAGCCGCGCCGAGGCATGCACCTCGAGCAACCGGTGGCTGGCGACCGAGACCGGCACCACGATCGCCACCGCCACCAGCGGCAGCAGGATCTGCGCCGCCAGACCCTCGCGGTCCGCCACCAGCGCCGGCAGCACCGCGTGCCGCACGCCGCCCATCACCGGCCCGTGCCACATGTAGATGCTGTAGCTGATGGTCCCGAAGAACAGCATCGGCCGCGTGACCAACACCCGCCCCAGCCACCCCGCCCCATCGACCACGCCCTGGAAGCCGAGCGCCAGGCAGGCCATCGCGAGCACGCCGAGCGGCAGGCGCGCATCGCCCGCCCATTGCACCAGGGTGGTGGTGTGCATCGTCCAGCGCGCATCTGGCCCCTGCAGGCCGATGATCGACCACAGCAGCAGGAAGGCGGCGAGCATCACCCCCGGCGCCCGCGCCAAGGGGCGGAACCGCACGACCCAGCCGCGCGCCACCAGCACGCCGACCAAAAAGGGCAGGCCGCGCGGGTAGAAATTCGCCAGCAGCAGCGCCGCCGGAACCCAGACCAGCGCCGCGCGCAGCGCGCCGTAGCGCGCCTGCAGCACCACGCCCGCAGCGCACAGCCCGTAGAAGGCGAATTCGTAGCTGATCGACCAGGCGGCTTCGTGATAGCCCCAGATCGGCAGGATCCCGGGCAGCGCCAACAGGCTCGCGATCAGGCCCACGGCCAGCTCGCCGGGTGTCTTCTGGCCGAATTCGCGATGGCCGACGACGATGCCGACCGCCCCCATGAACAGCACCGCGGCCCACAGCACCGGCGCGATGCGCGCCACCCGGTCGCGCATGAAGGCCAGCGCCGAGGGCGCGCGGTGCAAGGCGCCCAGGATGACGAAGCCCGAGATGGCGAAGAACAGCTCCACGCCATAGGGCATCGTATTGACCGCATAGGCGAGCACGCCGTCGTTGACCGCGTGATAGGTCGGGCGGTCCGACTGGGTGATGTGGAAGGCGAAGATCATCAGCGCGAACAGGCCGCGCGCGCCGTGCACGTGCGGATTGAAGGCATCGGCGCCGTGGCGCGGTTCGGTCATGGCTTGGCAGCCTGCTATCGCAACGACCCGACCCTATCCGTGCGCGGCCAGCGCCGGCAAGGGAGCTGCATCACAGGGCGGGCAGCGGGCGGGCGCGTGGTCGCGGGGCGCCGGCGCGTTGCCGTCGCGCGGCGGGCCCGCGCGCTGTCGCGCGACACTCCCGCGCGCTATCGCGCTCCCCTCCCGCGCGCTATCGCGCGACGCTCACGCGTGCAGCAGCACGATGGTCTCGTGCGGCACCACGCCCGCCGGGGTCCGCGCGATCGACACCTTGGCGAAGCCCGCCGCCGCGGCCTCCCGCGCCCAGGCCGCGTCGTCGCGCAGGCGCAGGAAGAAGGCCGGGCCCTGCCAGGGCGCCTGGTCCGGCAGCACCACCCAGGACAGGCACGCCAGCCCGCCCAGCGCCGCATCCGGCACCTGGCGCACCAGCAGCAGCGCGCCGTCGCCCAGCGGCGCCTTCATGTGCTGCACCCAGCGGCCTTCCAGCGCCGCCGGCGCATCGAGGTCCTGTTGCACCAGCACCATCCCGCCCGGCCGCAGCACGCGGCGGAACTCCGCCAGCGTCGCCGCTTCGTCGGCCGCCTCCACGAAGTAGCCGAGCGAGTTCCACATGTTCAGCACCAGGTCGATGCGGCCGGTGGCGATCGGCAGCGCGCGCATCTCGGCGGCGGCGCAGGTGGCGGCGCCTGCCGCCCGGGCGGCGCGCAGGTAGTCCGGCTGGCGATCGAGGCCGATCACGTCGAAGCCCTGCGCCGCCAGCGCCGTGGCGTGGCGACCGCTGCCGCAGGGGATGTCGAGGATGCGCGGGCGCGGCGCCAGGTGGTCGGCGGCGATGCGCAGGATGGTGTCGATGTCGCGCCGGGTGCGTGCCGCGGGGTCGCCCGCGAAGCGGTCGGCCAGCGCCGCATAGGCCGGCCCGAAATACTGCCGCGGCCAGTCGTTGTGGGGCCTGGCCGCGGCGAGGAAGGTGGCATCGTCGCAGGACCAAAGGTGCCGCGCGCTGGCGGTATCCGTGCGGCGAAAATTGGCGTCGATCAGCGTGTGCATCGCGGCCATGTCCCCGCGGTCCAGGGGGCCGTCGCCCCCTGGCGGGTGGGTCCGGGAGGGCGGCGCCCTCCCGGGATCGCCTTCAGAACAGCAGCCCCTTCCTGAGCATCCCGTGCACCCCCTTCTCCCCGTTCACCGTCTGCGTGACCCGGAAGTCCACCGCCAGCGAGCAGAACTGGTAGGCGTCGGCATCCGACAGGTTGGTGCGCGAACAGATGAAGGCGATCATCTCGCGCAGCGCCTGCTTCATCGCGAGGTCGAGGTCCTCGTTCATCCCCATGGTGATGAAGTGCGTCTTCGTCTCGGCGCGGGGAAAGCGCAACGCCGGGTCGCGCGGGCCGCCGCCCTTGACCAGCGACAGGCGGAAATGCCCGGTCAGGCAGATTTCCAGCGCGTTGATGCAGACCTCGCCATCGCCCTGCACGCCGTGGCCGTCGCCGGCGGAGAACAGCGCGCCCTCGTTGAACACCGGGAGATACAGCGTGCTGCCCGCGGTCAGTTCCTTGTTGTCGAGGTTGCCGCCGATGGCGCGCGGTTCCTTGGTGTTGAGCATGCCCCAGTCGGCGGGCGGGGCCACGCCCATCACGCCGAAGAAGGGTGCCAGAGGCAGGTCCATCCCGCCTTCCTGCGGGCCGAAGGGCAGCTTGCAGGTCATCGCGTCGCGATCGACCGGGATGTGCAGCGTGCGGCGATACGGAAAATCTTCGGGCAGGGTGCCGAACAGCGGGCGGAAGCCGCAGAAGCCCCAGTCGGCGCCGAGCTCGATCTTCTCGATGTCGATCCGCAGCGCATCGCCGGGTTCGGCGCCGCGCACGGCCACCGGGCCGGTGATGACGTGGGCGCCCAGGCGGGGAAGCTTGGCGTGCACCTCCCGCAGCACCGGATGCACCGCCATCATCTTCTCCTGCGGCGGCATGACTTCCGGCCCGCCGGAGAGGCATTCCAGCACCACCACCTGGCCCGGGTCGATGGTCGCGACCGGCGGGAAGGACGCGTCGAAGGCGCCCCAGCGGCAATTCTGCAGCGATGCGGGGACGAAGGTGGGTTCGCTCATGCGGGGCTCCTGCGGCGTGGCGGGGGATGCAAGCAGGCTGCCGGGCGGAAGGGAACCCCGCGCGGCGCAACCGGTCGGGCCGGGCCGCGGCGGTCGGCGTGCCGGCCGGCGGGAGGGTCGTTCGCCGGACCGGCGCTGCGCTACAGCCAGCCCTTCCGGCGGAAGTACAGCACCGGCAGGATGGCGCTGCCGATCATCAGGATCAGCGCCAGCGGATAGCCGAGCTCCCATTTCAGCTCGGGCATGATCTCGAAGTTCATGCCGTAGATGCTGGCGATCAGCGTCGGCGGCATCATCGCGACCGAGACGACCGAGAAGGTCTTGATGATGCCGGTCTGCTCGACATTGATCATGCCGAGCACGGCATCGAGCAGGAACTGCGCCTTGCCGTTGAGCATGTGCGCGTGCTCGACCAGCGAACGCACGTCGCGCACCAGCGTCTTGATGAGGTGCTGGTTCTCCTTGCGGACCGCGGTCGCCTTCTCGGCGCTGACGAAGCTGAGGATGCGCGTGAGGCCGAGCAGCGTGTCCGAGGCGCGCGAGGTCACTTCACCGACCTGGCCGAGGGTGATCAGCGCGGCCTTCAGCTGGTCGTCCTTGCGGTTGGCCTGCATGTTGCCGCGCGCCGCGCGGAAGGTGCGCTGCGAGGCGCGGTCCATGTCGCCGCCGACGCGTTCGAGGATGTCGGCCAGGCGGTCCACGACCTGTTCGAACAGGTGCAGCATCACCGCATCCGGCGAGGTCAGCAGCGTGCCGGGCTGGCGCTGCGCGCGCAGGCCGAAGGCAGTGATGGCCTTGGGCGTGGCGTAGCGCACCGTGACCAGCGTGGTGTTGGTCAGCACGAAGGTCATGGCGGTCGAGCCGAACTCGCCGGCCTCGATGCCATAGAGGAAGTTGGCGGTGAGAAAGAGCGTGTCGCCCTCGCGATAGAGGCGGGAGGAGCTCTCGATCTCCTCCATTTCCTCGCGCGTCGGGATCTCGATGCCCAGCGCGGTCTGGACCGCGTGTTCCTCCTGCTGGGTCGGGTTCAGCAGGTCGATCCAGACGGCGTGGCGCAGGCTGTCGGGCTCGGCCACCGCCGTGGCGGCGGCGCGCTGGTCGGCGCCGCGCAGCGCGGCGGTGATGTCCGAGATCGCGCCCTCGCGCACGCGGCACTGGCCGTCATCGACCGTCCAGGTCGTCAGCATGGCGGCGCTCCGATGCTCGGGGTGAAGACGGTCGGTGGGGTTCTAGAGCAGAACCCGGCCGGATGAAAACGTGCGCTCGGGCGAAGATGATCGCGCGAGCGGGCTGCCGGGGCCAATGGCGCGGGGCGGGCGCCGCACGAAGGCTCAGGGAGCGCTTGAGAAGGCCGGCGGCGGACGTCGGAACGCGTCGCTCGGCGCAGCATCACGCGGTCTCTCAGCGCGCGCCGGGCAGCCCGTGCAGCCGCGCGACGGCGGGAAAGTCGGCCGCCTCGGCATGGCGGCCGGCGGGATGCGTGCCATCCGCGGGGCGCACCAGCTGGCAGGTCCGCAGGCCGGACGCGGCCGCGGCGTCGAGTTCCTCCACCACGTCCGACAGGAACAGGATATCGCGCGGCGGCAGCACGAGCGCCGCGGCAATGGCGGCGTAGGATGCCGCGTCGCGCTTGCCGCCGACCTTCGTGTCGAACCAGGCGGCGAACAGCGGCGCAAGGTCGCCGGCGTCGGAATGGCCGAACAGCAGCTTCTGCGCCGCGACCGAGCCCGAGGAATAGACCGCCAGGCGCAGCCCTGCCTGCGCCCAGGCGCGCAGGCAGGGCGCCACGTCCGGCCACAGCTGGCCCTTGATGCGCCCATCCGCATAGCCGGCCCGCCAGATCAGCCCCTGCAGCGTCTTGAGCGGCGTGACCTTGGCGTCCTCCGCCATCCAGATGCGCAGCGTCGATCGCGGGTCCTGTTCGCGCGCGGTGGCGCGGACATCGGCCAGCACGCCGGCGACGGCGGGGTCGTCGGCATGGGTGTCGAGGAAGGCGTCGAGCTCCGCCGCCGCGAAGGGGAACAGCGTGTCCTTCACGAAGGCGATGGCGGTGGTGGTGCCCTCGATGTCGGTGAGGATGCAGGCCGGCGCGGGAACCGGGCGCGGCGCAGTCCCGCCCGCGCTGGCCGGCGCCGGCGCCGCCCGGGAATCGGACACGCTCAGGCCACCGTCACCGGCAGGCGGGCGGCGATGTCGGAGCCCGTGTAGTGCGGCGTCCAGCCGGTGGTGTCGGTGAAGACGCGCAGCGCCGTGACATGCGGGACCGCGCCGGCGTCGAACCAGTGCTTCGTGTTGGCCGGCACGCTGATCAGGTCGCCCTGCGTGCAATGCGCGTCGTAGATGCGGCCATCGACATGCATCACGAAATTGCCCGCGCCTTCGTGGAAGAAGCGGACCTCGTCCTCGGTGTGGATGTGCTCGGACAGGAACTTGGCGCGGATGGCATCGGCCTGCGGGTGGTCGGCGGTCAGGCGGATCACGTCGGCGGTGCCGGCGCGGCTTTCGCGCAGGAAGGCATCGAGCTGCGGGCGATAGGCGGCGAGCACGGCGTCGGGCTCGGCCCCCGCGGGCAGGTCGGCCACTGGCCAGCGTTCGAAGCGCACGCCGATCGGCGCGAGGGCCTGCGCGATCGCGGCCGGGTCGTCGGTGCGCAGGGTCTCCGCGCCGGTGGCGGCGTCGCGGATGGTCAGCAGGCTCATGGCGTGCGTCTCCCGTCTTCGAGTTCACAGAGCAGCATGAATTCCAGCGCCTCGAGGCGCATCAGCGCGGCATCCATGTCGGCGCCCCAGACATAGGCGCCATGGCCGCGGATCAGGTAGCCCGGCGGCGCGGCGGGTGTCGCCGCCCACAGCGCATCGAGCCCCGCCTGAAGGCGCGCGATGTCCTGGTCGTTGTCGACCACCGGCACATCGATCGCGACATCATGGGTGGGGCCGCCGGGGAAGGCCTTCAGCAATTCGTAGCCGGCCAGGCGGATCGAGGCCCCCGCGCGGCGCGACAGCACGGTATTCGCCACCGAATGGCCGTGCAGCACCGCGCCGGCCTCGGGGAAGCGGCGGTAGATGCCGCAATGGAGCAGTGTCTCGTAGGACGGCCTGGTGCCGGGATCGACCGGCACGCCGGCGGCATCCACGCGGATCACGTCAGCCTTCGTCAGGAAGCCCTTGTAGCAGCCCGACCGCGTGACCGCGATCTGCCCCGAGGGCAGCCGGCGCGAAAAATTCCCTGCCGTGGCGGGCACCCATCCCATGGCGTGCAGGCGTTGCCCGGCGGCGACGATGGCGGCGGCGGCGTGCTGGAAGGGCATCGCGGATCAGGCCCCCGGAACGGCAAGGCCCCGCCACGCGATGCGCGACGGGGCCGGAAGGTCGGCCGAAGCGTGCGGCGTCAGGCGGCGGGGCGGCTGCCGGGCTGGGCCGGCTGGGCCTGGGCGGCGGTGGCCTGCGCGGCGGCCGGGCCCTGGATGTTGCCGGCCGGCGGCGTGGCCGGGGCCTGCGCCTCCATGGAGGCGTCCTTCTCGTCTTCCTTGATGTTCTGCTTGAAGGACTTGATGCCCTTGGCCAGGTCGCCCATCAGCCCGCTGATCTTCCCGCTGCCGAACAGCAGGAGGACGACGAGCAGTACGACAAGCCAGTGCCAGATGCTGAACGAACCCATGGCGACGCCTCGATCCCGTTGTGGCCACGCCCGGGGGCGCGGCGGTCTCCGTGTGAGCGGGGCGCAACCTAGTGTCCCGGCGGCGCCCATGCAAATCCAGATGGGCCATCGACCGCCGCACCGCAACGGGTCTTGACAGCGGCCGCCGGCAAAACCATTAAGCGTCCAGATCCGGGCCCCTCTGGCGGCCGCCGGCCCATGCGTGGGGGGCGTCCGTGATGTCGGATCGCGTGGGAAATCGCGCGATCACGGCCCGGACAGCACTCGATGCCGAGAGCCCGTGTTTCGCGCCCTGGGAATGGGGATGCGATCGATGGAATTCTTTTCGGCCGAATGGCTCGGCAAGCCCTTGTGGATGTGGAAGGGCTTCCTGGCTGTGGTGGTGGTGCTGCTCGCCTTCGACCTGGGCGTGCTGAACCGCAAGGACAAGGAAATGGGGATCGCCCAGAGCCTGTGGCTCTCGGCCTTCTACATCAGCTTCGCGATGCTGTACGGCGCGGGCATCTGGTGGGCCTATGAGGCCGGCGAACTGACCACCAGCGACGGCACCCATGCCGGCGTGGCCTTCTTCACCGGATTCTTCATCGAGAAGGCGCTGTCGATCGACAACGTCTTCGTCATCAGCCTGATCTTCACCTATTTCGCGATCCCGCGCCGGTACCAGTACCGCGCGCTGGTCTGGGGGATCATCGGCGTCATCGTGCTGCGCGGCATCATGATCGCGCTCGGCGCCGCCCTGGTGCAGGAATACAGCTGGGTGCTGTACATCTTCGGCGCCTTCCTGATCGCCACCGGCATCAAGATGCTGGTGGTGCCCGAGGGCGAGCAGGACATCTCGAAGAACCCGGTCGTGAAGTTCATGCGCCGCCACATGCGCGTGTCCGACAACCTGCACGGCCAGAAGTTCTTCGTGCGCGAGCCCGACCCCAAGACCGGCGCGATGGTGCGGGTGGCCACGCCGCTGTTCCTGGCGCTGGTGGTGATCAACATCGCCGACCTGATCTTCGCGGTGGATTCCGTGCCGGCGATCTTCGCCATCACCACGGACACCTTCATCGTCTATACCGCGAACATCATGGCGATCCTGGGCCTGCGCGCGCTGTACTTCGCGCTGGCGGCGATGGTGCATCGCTTCCACTACCTGAAGTACGCGCTGGCCCTGGTGCTGGTGTTCATCGGCGGCAAGATCTTCTGGAACCAGATCTTCGGGAAGGTGGACCCGGCGATCTCGCTCGGCGTCACGCTGGCGCTGATCCTCGGGGGCATCTTCTACTCGCTGTGGAAGACCCGGAAGGACACGCCGGTCCCGGCGCAGTGACGCACGCCGCCGGCCGCCGCGCGCGGCCGGCGGCCCCTGCCTGGACGGGGCGCGGCAGCGATGCCGCGCCCCGTCTGCGTTTCAGCCATCCAGGCGGATGTTCAGCCGCCGGATCATGCCGCCCCAGCGCTCCGTCTCCTGCGCCAGGAAGGCCGCGGCCTCGGCCGGCGCGGTCGCCATCACCTCGAAGCCCGCCCCTTCCAGCCGGGCGCGCGCCGCCGGTTCGCGCAGGCCGCGCTGGGTCTCGGCGGCCAGGCGCGCCACGCGGTCGGCCGGCGTGGAGGCCGGCACCACCAGGATCTGCCAGCCATAGGATTCCGCGTTCGCCACGCCCTGTTCGGCCAGCGTCGGCACCGCCGGCGTGGGCGCGAAGCGCGCGGCCGAGGTCACCGCGATGGCGCGGATCTGCCCCGCCTGCACCTGCGGCAGCACCGCCGCGGTCGTCACCATCATCGCCTGGATGCGCCCGGCCACCAGGTCCAGCGTGGCCTGCGGGAAGCCGCGATAGGCGACATGCACCATCTCGGTGCCGCCGGTGCGCGCCAGCAGGTCGAGCATGCCCAGGTGCCCGCCCGACCCGGACCCCACCGACCCGAAGGCGACGCGCCCCGGATTGGCCCGCACATGCGCCAGGAAGCCGGCCAGGTCGGTGACCGGCAGGTCGTTGTTGACCACCAGGAATTGCGGCCCGCGCACCAGCAGCGACACCGCCGTCAGGTCCTTCACCGGGTCGTAGGGCAGGCTGGGATACAGCGCCGGCGCGGTGGACAGCGGCCCGTTGATCGACAGGCCGATGATGTGCCCGTCGGTTGCCTTGGCGATGGCATCGGTGCCGATATTGCCGCCCGCCCCGGCGCGGTTGTCCACCACCACCGGCTGACCCAGCGCGCGCGCCAGGTGTTCGGACAGCACGCGCCCGGTCAGGTCGGGGCTGGACCCGCCGGGGAAGGGCACCACGAAGCGCAGCGGCCGGTCCGGCCAGGCGGCCTGGGCGCGCGCGGCAGCGGGCAGCAGCGGCAGCGCGGCAGCCAGGGCGCGGCGGGTGATGGTCATGGCGGTTCCTCCGGCGGCGCGGCGGGTGCGGTCCCGCCGGACAGGCGATGCTGGGGCGGGCGCCGGCAGCGTGCCGGAAGAAATCCGCCTGGGCGGCGTTTGCAGCATGACACGGCCGGGTCGTCCAGCACCGGTCGCCGGGCCGGCACGACGCGTGGTGCCGCGGCACGGCGTCGCAACCTGCGGCTGTCGTGCCGTGAGATTCGCCTTCATTCTTTCGTAAGCGTGCTTCATAAATTCTGGACGGGTTACCCCAACGGAGCGCAACCCATGACTGCATTCCCCCGCGTGATGCTCCTGTGCGTCGCGATGCTGTCCCTGCCAGGCTGTGCCACCGTGGCGCTCAATGCCGCGCTGCGCGCCGCGCATCCGCAGCCCGCCTGGAACGGGGAGGTCGCGGTGGCCTCCGAACCCGCCGGCGCGCGCTGCACCGTGGCGCGCGGCCAGCAGGTGATGGCCGAGCTGCCCGCCGCCCCCGGCACGGTCCGCCTGGCGCGGTCCTATGCCACGCTGGAGGTGCGCTGCGCCGCCGATGGCTACCTGGAAACCGCCGAGGTGCTGCGCGCGCGCGACGATCCGGCGGTGTTCCGCATGGCGCCCAACGGCGTGATCGGCGCGACCGCCACGGTGATCAGCCTGGCCTCCGCCCGGACCATGCGCTACCCGTCCGAGGTGACGGTGACGCTGGTGCCCGCCACCTTCGCCAGCGAGGAAGCGCGCGAGGGCTTCTTCGCCGGCCGGCGCGCCGCCGTGATGGCCGCCCGCGCCGCCGAGATCGCGCTGGGCGAGGAACGCTGCCGCGCCAGCGCGGACACCACCTGCGACCCGTCGCTGCTGGTCGCGCAGCGCCAGCAGGCCGAGGACCTCGCGCGGCTCGATGCGCTGCGCGGCGCCGCACGGGTGGCGAGCGCGACACCCGCCGACGCCCCGCCGCCCGAGGCGCCCGCCACCGCCGCGCCGCGCGCGCGCACGGTGCGGATGGCCCTGGCCGAGGCGCCCTAGGCACCGCCCGATCGGGTGGCCAGGCCTTGGCCTACCGGGCCTCGGCCACCAGCCGCCCGCCATGGATGAAGCCGAAGGTCGGGAAGTTGGTCTGGCCAAGGCCGTTCGCCGGCGGATACCAGACGCGCACCAGCGACCAGTCGTTGTTGGGCGAGACATCCATCACCGGCTGGTCGCGCGCCACCTGGCCGCGGTTGCGCCCCGAGGCCCAGTTGGCGTGGTCGACGCGGATCTCCCGCGGGCCGACCACGCGGGTGACGACGGACAGGTGCCCGCTGCGGTTGCGCTGTGTCCGCATGAACACCAGCACGGAGCCGGCGCGCGGCCGGCGCGACCGGTCGTAGCGCCCGGATTGCGCCGCCGCGTCCCACCACTGCCAGGCATCGCCCTGCAAATCGATGCCCGAGCGCGACCGCGCATAGGGCACGCAGGAGGTATCGCCCCCCGCATAGCCCGGCACCCCGGTGCGCGGTGTGCTGCCTGAACCGCCACATGCTGCGAGTGCGAGCGCACCCAGCATCGCGATCATGCGAAGCATGACCCCGAACCCCCTGAAATCCCCTGGATTCAGAGTAGCGAAGATCGGGGCGGAAATGGAGCGTTCCGGTGGCGGCGCCGCGATTCCGCGGCGCGCCGTGTCGCCACGACCACGGCGCCGGTCCTGCCGGCGGGGCGTGCCGCGCGCGGGGGCGCGGCACGCGGCCGTGTCAGACCGGCGTGAACATCGGCACCGGGGCGCCGCCTTCTTCGGTGGCCTTGAGCACCACCTTCACCTTCTGGCCGATCTTCACCGTGTCGAGGTCGCAGTCGACGATGTTGGTGAAGATGCGCGGGCCTTCGTCGAGTTCGACATAGGCCGGCGCATGCGGTTCCTTCGAGCGCATCACGGTGAAGGAATAGATGGTGCCGGTGCCCTTGGCCTCGACCAGTTCCACGTTGTTGGACAGTGTGAAGGGCGAGCAGCCACGCGGATACCAGAAATGCTTGCCGGTATCCTTGCACTTGCCGATCAGGAAGCGGCCCTGCCGGGCGGCGTCCCAGAAGGGCTTCGTGGTGGGGTCTTCCTTCGGCGCGGGGATGGCGCGGTTGGCGGCTGGCGTGGCCATCGTGATCACTCCCGTTCCATGATGAGGGTGGCGGAGCCGTGCCGGTGGCCCAGCAGCCCGCCGATGCCGTTGGCGAGCGCCAGCTTGCAGCCGGGCACCTGGACCTTGGCGTGGGCTTCGCCGCGCAGCTGGCGCACCGCCTCGATGACCTTTGTCATGCCGCCGCGGTTCGCCGGGTGGTTGTTGCACAGCCCGCCGCCATCGGTGTTGAAGGGCAGCTTGCCCACGCCGCTGATCAGGTTGCCGTCGGCGACGAAGGCGCCGCCCTTGCCCTTTTCCGCGAAGCCCAGGTCCTCGATCTGCATCAGCACCGTGATGGTGAAGCTGTCGTAGATCGACGCGTACTGGATGTCGGTCGGCTTGACCTTCGCTTCGTCGAAGGCCGCGGCACCGGATTGGCGCGCCGCCGAATAGGTCAGGTCGAGATGCCCGCCGCCCTGGTTCTTGGTGGCCTCGGCGCAGCCCAGCACCTTGACCATCGGGCGCTTGAGCGACTTCGCGATCTCCGGCCGCGCGACGATCAGCGCGCCGCCGCCATCGGAGATGACGCAGCAATCGAGGCGATGCAGCGGGTCCGCCACCATGGGCGAGTTCACCACGTCCTCGACCGTGACCACCTTGGGCAGCATGGCGTGCGGGTTGTGCTGCGCGTGCTGCGAGGCCGCGACCTTGATCCAGGCGAGCTGCTCCGACGTCGTGCCGTATTCGTACATGTGGCGCGCGGCGACATTGGCGTAGGAGGTGACCACGGTGCGCGCCATCGGGATCTCGAACGGATCGTCCGGGATATTGGGCGCCCAGGAGCGCGGTACCGTCCCCGTGGCCATGCCTTCGGCGCGCGGGCGGCCGGCCAGCGTGATGAGCGCGATGTTGCAGCGCCCTTCCTTGATGGCCTGCGCCGCGTGGCCGACATGCATGACATAGGAGCAGCCGCCCATGTCGGTGGAATCGACGTGGCGGAGCTTGGTGAGGCCCATGTAGTCGGCCTGGTTCAGCGGCCCGAGGCCGGGGGCGGCACCGGTGCAGAAGAAGCCGTCGATGTCGTCATGCGAGAGGCCGGCATCCTGCAGGGCGCCGTAGGCGACCTCGGCATGGAGTTGCGCGACCGACTGGCCCTCGGCCTTGCGCGTCGGGTGCTCGAAGGCCCCGACGATATAGGCTGCGCCGTTGATGCTCATGGCGGGGCTGTTTCCTCCTGGGCCGTGTGTGCCGCGGCAGGGAAGCAGCGGAGGCGGTGGATGTCGAGGGGGCGCCGGCACCACCGCGGATTCCTTCGGATCGTGCGGCTGCGCGATCGGGGAGCGGAAGGCGCGACGGTGCATGGCGCGCAGCCAAGCGGCCGGAGGCCGCGCCCGGCGATTGAGGGCACGCAAAAAACTTCCCCGCCGGACCCGCGCAGAATGCGCGGGTCCGGCGGGGCTTCACTGCCGACTGGGGGGCATTGTCAGCGCGGCAGGAACTCGGCGAAGTATTCGTAGTTGTCGGCGTTCATCTGCGCCGCGGCCGGATCGTCCTTCGCCAGGGCCTCGGCGCCGCGCGGCTGGTAGGCGTGGTCGCGCGCACCCAGCGCCAGGTGGCTCATCTCATGCACCACGATACCGCCCTGGCTGTCCTGGCCTGTGCGCCCGGCGCTGAAGAAGGTCGGGCAGAAGCCCATGATCTCGCGCGCGCCACCGCCCCAGCGGACATACGCGAAGGTCGGGCCGCGGCAGGCGCGGGCGTGGTTGCATTCATAGGCGACGCGGTTCTCGCGTTCGTCCAGGCCGCGCGAGATGGCGCGGAAGTTCTTGGCGATGGCACCGGCCGGGTTGGTGCCGAAGAAGCGCGCCAGGTGCGGGCGGATCGCCTCGGGCTCCAGCGTGAGCGACGCGATCGAGGCATTGGTCATCTGGCGCGCATCGCCGAAGGCGCGGCGGATGGTGGTGCGCTGTTCGTCGGTGCAGGTGCCGTCGGCGGACAGCGCGGGGCCCTGGCCCTGCCCGCCCTTCACACCCTGCGCGGCGAGCGGCAGCGGGGCCAGCATCAGGGTGGCGAGGGCGGCGGCGGTGGCGAAGGTCTTGCGCATCTCGGTCGGCCTTGGATCGGGTGGCAAACGGACCATGCGCGCGCCCGGGCAGGCCGGCGATGAAACGGTTCAGGTGAGTGCTTTCTTGACCTCAATCGCCGGCGCACGCATCCGCGTGCCTGGCTTGCGCGCCCTGCACGGGTGCACCGCGCACGGCTGGCGGTCTGGGCGCGGTCGCGCTTTGCGCTCCCGGATCGTGCATCCGCACGATCCGAAGGAGGGGATGTGATGTTCTTGGTGGGCGCGCCTGCCTGCCAACGCGACCCGCACCAGCGCTCCCGGCCCGAGACCGCGCCTCGGGCCGCAGAAGGTCGCGGTCAGCCGCCGCCGGCGGAGGGCTTCAGCACGCGCTTCTCGCGCGCATGACGCAACAGCGCGATGCCGCGATACACGCCATGCACCATCTTCGAATACGGCATCATCACGAAGAAGGCGAAGACCAGGCCGAGATGCAGGGCCAGCATGATGCCCATGGCGCCGGTATGGCGCACCACCAGCAGCAGCAGGCCGGTCGCGGCGATCAGGAACAGCATCGCCAGCATGGCGAATTCGCCGCCCAGCACGCGACGGGACACCGGGCCGGGATCGGTGACGATCTTGACCTGCATCAGCCCCGCCGCGCCGATCATCATCAGAACGCCGCCCCAGGTGCCGAACTGCACCGGCAGCGACAGGAAGGCATGCGGCGAATACCAGCCGAAGACGTAGTGGTAGATCGTGCCCGTGCTGGTGGCCGCGAAGCACAGCAGGAAGCCATACATCAGCGCCTGGTGCAGCCAGCGGCGACGCGTCGAGAAGCCCTCATCCAGGTCGTTGCAGCCATGGCCGCCGCCGCCGAGGTTGCGCATGGTGGCGATGTCGTGCGCGGCCTCGGCGGCTGGGCGCAGGCCGCCGCCGCCACCCAGGCCGCCGGTGGCGCGCAGGTAGTTGCGCGCGCCCATCACCATGGCCAGCACGCCGAAGCCGAAGGTGCCGACGCCCAGCAGGATCATCAGCCAATGCGGGATGACGCGGAAGAAGGCACCGACGCCACGCTGCGCCGACCACAGCACCGCCGGGTCCTGCAGCGCCACCGTCAGCACCAGCGCCAGCGTGACGCCGAGCGCGCCCAGCAGCGACACCACCGTGCCGTTGCGTTCGAAGGCGCGGCCGAGCGGCGCGGGCCAGGCGTGCTGCGCGTAGGAGTCCTGGCGGATCTCGGCGAAGGTCGCGGGCAGGTTGATGCCGAAGGCATGCGGCGGCGCGTATTGGCAGGCGTGGTAGCAGCCCTTGCAGCCATGACAGAGGTTCGCGAGGTGCGTGAGGTCGCCCTCGGAAAACGACCGCCGCATGGTCATGGCGGGGAAGACGGCGCAGTAGGATTCGCAATACCGGCAGGCATTGCAGACATCCATGAAGCGCCGGGCGTCGGCGATGGTCTCGGATTCCTGGGCCATCGCGTCAGTTCCTTACCAGCTTCGCGGCCTCGGCCCCGGCGATGCGGCCGAACACCGTGCCGATCGCCATGCCGAAGCCCGCCAGGTAGCCCTGGCCGAGGATATTGCCGGACATGATCTCGCCGGAGGCGAACATGTTCGCCGAGGGCTTGCCGTCGGCCATCAGCACGCGCGCCTGTTCGTTCACCTTCACCGACAGGAAGGTGAAGGTGATGCCCGGGCGCAGCGGGTGGCAGTAGTAGGGCGGCGTGTCGATGCGCCGCGCCCAGTGGGACTTCGGCGGCGCCAGGCCCTCGGTGCGGCAATCGTCCAGCGACTGCGCCTTGAAGGTGCCCGGCTGCACGGCCGCGTTGTAGTCGGCCACCACCTTTTCCAGCTTCGCTGCATCCAGCCCGATCATGCCGGCGAGTTCGGCGATGGTGTTCGCCTCATACGGCTTGAAGACCGGCGGCAGGTAGTTGTGCTGCGCCTTCACGTCATTGATCGCGAAGGCGACCTGGCCGGGCTGCTGCGCGATCAGCCGGCCCCAGATGGCGTAGCGCTTGGGCCAGACATCCTCGCCCTCGTCGTAGAAGCGTTCAACGTCGCGGTTCACCACGACCGAGAACGGCACGCAGTCGAGCCGCATGGCCAGGCCGCCATCTTCCATCGGCGCGCGCGCGTCGTTGGCCACGGCGTGGAACTGCGTCGGGTCGCCCACTTCCTGCACGCCCTGCGCCAGCAGGTCCTTCAGGATGCGGCCCTGTGCGTAGGGCGTGCCGCGGATCTGGAAATTGTCGGCGGCGTCGCCCCAGTATTGCCGCAGCCATTCGCGGTTGGCCTGGAAGCCGCCGGCGGAAGCGATGAAGGCCTTGAACCTGATGGTCGCGGGGAAGCCGCGGTGGGAGACGATCGCCTCGGTCGCGAAGCCGTCCTGCACCTCGATGTGCTGCACCTCGGTGTCGTACAGGATGGTGACGCCCAGCGCCTCCGCCGTGCGGTACAGCGCATTGATCAGCGCCTTGCCGCCGCCGAGGAAGAAGGCGTTGGTGCGGCTGAGCGACAGCGTGCCGGACAACGAGGGCTGGAACACCACGCCGCAGGATTGCAGGAAGCGCGGCGCCTCGGCGCTGGCGCGGATGCACACGCGCGCCAGGTGTTCGTTGGTCTTGCCGGCGGTGACGCGCAACAGGTCGTCCCAGTATTCGTCCTCGAGGTAGCTGTCGGTCAGCACATCGGTCGGCGCGGCGTGCAGGGATCGCACGTTGCGCGTGTGGCGCGAATTGCCGCCGCGCATCGGCCGCGGCGCGTGCTCGGCCACCACGACCGAGGCACCGGCGCGGCGCGCGGTGATCGCGGCACACAGCGCGGCATTGCCGCCGCCGGCGATCAGCACGTCGAAGGTCTGGCTCAGGTCGGCCATGGCGGCGCGTCCTCCCGTTCGCCCACGTGTATACAGATGTATCCAGGCATGTCCAGGGCGTGGTAGAACCGCGCCATGGATGGCTCCACCCCCTCGCGCGACCTGGGCGAAGCAGCCTATGCGCGCATCCGCGCGGCGATCCGCGACGGCTCGCTGGCCCCCGGCGAACGCCTCACCGAGGTCGATCTCGCGGCGCGCTTCGGCGTCTCCCGCACGCCGGTCCGCCAGGCCATCGCGCGGCTGGAGGCCGAGGGGCTGCTGACCCACGAGGCGCGCCGCGGCCTGACCGTCACGCGCCCGGACCACCAGCAGGTGGTCGAGCTCTATGTGATGCGCGAGGTGCTGGAAGGTGCCGCCGCGCGCCTGGCGGCGCAGCACGCCAGCGAGACGGAACTTGCCGCGATGGCCGAGATCGTCGCGGGCGAACCCGCCGCCTTCGGCGATGCCGCCGCGCTGGCCGCGGTGAACCAGCGCCTGCACGGGCTGCTCTATCTGGCCGCGCACAACCGCTATCTGCTGCGCAGCCTGGAGCAGCTCGCCGCCACCATGTCGCTGCTGCCATCCCTGCTGACGCGCGATGGCCGCGCCAAGGCGGCGCATGCCGAACACCGCGCCATCCTCAAGGCCATCGGCCGGCGCGACGGCGATGCCGCCGAGGCCGCCGCGCGCGCCCATGCCCGCGCGGCGCAGAAGCACCGCCTGGCCTGGATGGTGGGCACGCTGGGCGTGCCGCGCGCCACGCCGGGCTGACCGGCCGGCGCGCCCTACTTCACCGAGGAAAACGCCGTCGGCTGCAGGATCGCGCTGCTGACATTGGCCAGGATCGGGCCGTCGGCCTCGCTCTCGGCGCGCTTGGCGATCCATTCGGGGTCGGCCTGGAAGGCGGTCCACTTGGTCTCGCGCTCGGCCAGCGACTCCCAGGCCAGCAGGTAGTGCAGGTCGAGGTTGGATTCGCCGATCACCGTGGTCCAGAAGCCGGCCTGGCGGATGCCGTGGCGCTGCCAGATCGGCAGGGTGGTGTGCGCGAAGCGGTTCAGCAGCGCCGGCAGCCGGCCGGGCAGGCAGCGGTAGATGCGCAGTTCGTGCAGCATGCGGGGGTTTCCTTCCTGGTTGTTCGTTCAGCGCCCGGCGGGCAGCAGCCCGGCACGCCGCAACCCGGCGCGCTCGGCTTCGAGGGAGGCAGGCTGCGCTGCCTCGAACGCGGCATGGTCGAGGTACAGGCGCGGCATGTTGAAGCGCTGCATCACCAGCTTCACCGCATCCTCGTCCAGCGCATCGTGGAAGGCGTCGTGCAGGCGGGCCACCACGGCGGGGTCCATCCCGCGCGGACCGCCGATGCCATAGGGGCTGTCCACCACGACATCGATGCCGGCCTCGCGCAGTGTCGGCGCATCCGGGAAGCGCGGCATGCGCGCCGCACCCCAGACCACCAGCAGGCGGAAGCGGCCATCGGCCACCAGCGGCGCCCAGCCGGAGGCATCCGCCACCAGGTCCACCTGCCTGGACAGCAGCGCGGTGGTCAGCTCCCCGCCGCCGCGATAGGGCACGTGGGTCAGCTCCACGCCGGCGCGCTGCATGATGTCCAGCATCGTCATGTGCTGCACGGAGGTCGGCCCCAGCGTGCCATAGGTCAGCCGCCCCGGCGCGGCGCGCGCGGCGGCCAGCACGTCGTCCAGGCTGCGCCACGGGCTGTCGGCGTTCACCACGATGCCATGCGCCGATCCGCTGAGCTGCACGATCCAGGTGAAGTCGGCCAGGGAATTGAAGGTCGGGCGGTCGGCCGACAGCATGAAGCGATGCACGCCGCTGAACAGCTGCGCCAGCGTGTAGCCATCCGGCCGGGCATCCTTCAGCGCCGCCGCACCCAGCGTGCCGGAGGCGCCGGGCCGGTTCTCCGGCACCACCGGCTGGCCGAGCCGGCGCCCCGCGGCATCCGCGATGGCGCGCAGGAACACATCGGCCGAGGCGCCGGGCGGCCAGGGGATGAACAGGCGGATCGGCCGATCGGGGAAGCCGCCCTGCGCCAGGGCGGGCGCCGCCAAGAGCGAGGATGTCGCAAGCAGCGCGCGGCGCGCGACGTGGGCCATGGGCGGTGATCCTCGGCAGCAGCGGCGATGCTCGCAGGCAGCGCCGCCGCGCACAAGCCGCGCTACAGGATGAACCACCCCCCCGCACCCGGGCCGGTCGCGCTGGTGATGTCGATCTGCAGGTCCGCCGCGCCATCGCCGTTGGTGTCGCCCTGCGCGCGCCACTGGCCCGGCGATGTCAGCGTCACGCGCAGCTGCCCGGCGCTGAGCGCGCCGCCGCCGCTGAAGGCGGCACCGCCGATATAGGCGAAGGCCTGGTCATTCGCCGCCAGGGTATTGGCATCGATGAAGGACAGGTCGATGCGGTCGCCGGCGGTGAAGGTGAAATCCACCAGGGCGTCGGTGGCGATCGGCGAACTGTCGGCCGCCAGCGCGATGCGGAAGCGGTCGGCGCCGATGCCGCCCGACAGCGTATCGGCGCCCGCGCCACCCACCAGCGTATCGGCGCCATTGCCGCCGGAGAGCGAATCGTCGCCGACCAGCCCGCTCAGCAGATTGCCCAGCGCATTGCCCAGGATGGTATTGGCGATGCCATTGCCGGTGCCGGTCACCAGCGTGGTGCCGGACATCACCAGCACCTCGACATTGCCGGCCAGCAGCACCGCCGTGCCGTCGCTCGCGATGACGGTGTCCTGGCCCTTGTTCAGGCCTTCCACCACGATGTCGCCGGCGGTGATCACGTACAGGTCGCTGTCGAAGCCGCCTTCCAGCCGATCGATGCCCGCCCCGCCGGTCAGCGTATCCGCCCCCACGCCGCCCGACAGCGTATCGGCGCCGATGCCGCCGGTGATGGCATTGGCCAGCCCGTTGCCGGTGAAGGCATGGGCGATGCCGTTCGTCGCCACCAGGTTCTCGACGTTCAAGGCCAGGGTATGGCTGGCCAGCCCGGTGCGCACGGTGTCGATGCCCTGGTTCAGGTCCTCGATCACCACGTCGCCGATCGTGTCCACGATGTAGGTGTCGTTGTCCGCCCCACCGATCAGCCCGTCGATGCCCACCCCACCGGCCAGCGTGTCGTCGCCGCCTTCGCCCAGCAGCGTGTCGGCGGCGTTGCTGCCGGTGATGGCGTTGCCGAGCGCATTGCCGATCAGCAGATGCGCGATGGCGTTGGTCGCGACGAGGTTCTCGACATGCGCGCCGAGGGTGTAGGTCTGCAGCGTGGTCCGCACGCTGTCGGTGCCGCCGTTCAGCGCCTCGACCACCAGGTCGCCGGCATTGTCCACCACCATGGTGTCGTTGCCGGCGCCACCGACCAGGCTGTCGGCGCCGAGGCCGCCGACGATGGAATCGTTGCCGTTGCCGCCCGCGATCGTGTCGGCGCCGCCGGCGCCGGAGATGGTGTTGTCCAGCCCATTGCCGGTGAAGCGCCGCGCGCCGTTGCCCAGCGCCACCAGCACGTCGAGGTTGGCGGCCATGGCGAGGGTGAGGATGCCGGTCACCGCCGTGTCGATGCCCCCGCCCACCGCCTCGACCACCACGTCGCCGGGGGTGAGGATGTAGCGGTCGTCGTCGTCGCCGCCGACCAGGCGGTCGATGCCCGCGCCGCCATCCAGCGTGTCGGCGCCCGTGCCGCCCACCAGGCTGTCGGCGTCGTTGCCGCCGGACAGGCTGGAGCCACCGGCCGGGGTGGCATCGAGCGTGTCGTTGCCCTGCCCGCCGCGCAGCGTGCTGCTGCCGGCCGCCACCACCAGGATGTCGTCGTCGGCCCCGCCATCGAGCAGCGAACCGCCGATGGTATCCACGATGCTGTCATTGCCGGCGCCGCCATCCACCGTCGCGCCCGCGGCGCCGGCCAGGATGCTGTCGCCGCCGCCGCCGCCCAGCACACTGTTCGGGCCGCCATAGGCACCGATCGTGTCGGCGCCCTCGCCGCCCAGCAGCGTGCTGTTGCTGTTCACCGAGACGAGGAAGTCGCTGTCGAGGCCGCCATCGAGGTGCGATCCGGCGGAGAAGTCCGACAGCGTGTCGCTGCCCTCCCCGCCCAGGATCGTTTCGCTGCCCCTGGTGCCCTCGGCGAACAGCCGGTCCGCGCCGGTGCCGCCGATCAGCCCGCGGAAATCGCTCGCGCTGAAGGCATCGCCCTGCGCATCGCCGCCGAGGCCGCCACCAACGCCGGGAGAGCCGATGCTCGCCGTCACGCCGATCGTGGCCGAGGCATAGGACAGCCAGTCGATCCCGCCGCCGCCGCCGAGCGTATCCGCGCCCGCGCCGCCCTCCAGCGTGTCGTTGCCCGTTCCGCCCTGCAGCATGTCGTCGCCCGCGCCGCCGCGCAGCAGGTCGGCATCCTCGCCGCCATCGAGCAGGTCGGCGTCGTCGCCGCCATCGAGGCTGTCGTTGCCCGTCCCACCGCGCAGGAGGTTCTGGCCGCCATTGCCGGACAGCGTGTCGTCGCCTTCCCCGCCGAGCAGGGTGCTGGCGGCCAGGCCTGTCGTGAGCAGAAGGTCGTTGTCGGCGCCGCCATCGAGGAGGGTGCCGGTGAACTCGGCGGAATCCGACAGCGTGTCGTCGCCGGCGCCACCCAGCAGGGTGCTGCCGAGGTTGTTCGCGGAGGCGCTCGAAAACAGGCTGTCATTGTCGTCGCCGCCGTCGAGGAAGCCGCCGCCGGCGGTAAAGCCGAACTGCGCGAGCGTGTCGTTGCCCGCCTCCCCGGACAGGCTGTCGCCGATGCCGGACCCGGTGCGGATTCTGTCGTCGCCCCCGCCGCCCAGGATGGCGTCGCCGCTGAGCGAATCGTCGCCCTCCAGCGTGTCGTTCCCGCTGCCACCGATCAGGCCCTTGAAGCGCTGCTCATCCAGGATGAGATCGCCCTCCGCGTCGCCCCCCGCCACGATGCGGTTGTCCAGGTCGACGAAGACGCCCGCGGTGTCGGCGGCGTAGGACAGCCAGTTCAAGCCAAGGACGTCGTCGGTGAGGATATCGGCGCCCGCCCCGCCTTCCAGCGTGTCGTCGCCGGCGCGCCCCTCCAGGCTGTCGTCGCCCGCGCCGCCGAAAATCAGGTTCGCGGACGACGAGCCGAGGATGGTGTCGGCGCCGTCGCCCGAGATGTAGACCTCGATGCCGAGGATGCTCTCGCCGAAATTCGTCGTACCGGTCTGGAGGTCGAGCAGGTAGTTGTCGGCGAAGAAGGTGGCGTCCACCGTGTCGACGCCGGTGCCGCCCTGCACCGTGTGGATGCTGGTGCCGAGGATGATCAGGTCGTCGTTGGCGCCGCCATCGACGGTTTCCCGCGCATTGTCGGCCGCGCGCAGGTCGATGGTGTCGTTGCCGAAGCCGCCGAGGATGGAATCGCTGCCATCGCCGCCAAGCAGGCTGTCGTTCTCGTCGCCGCCGACCAGGGTGTCGTCGCCCTCGCCGCCGTCCATCACCTCGTCGCCAGCACCTAAGGCGAACAGGCTGTCGTTGCCGCCGCCGCCCAGCACCGTGTCCGCGGCGTTGTCGCGGCCGACCAGCGTGTCGTTGCCCGACCCGCCGATCAGGCCGGAGAAGCCGGCGCCGACGATGCTGTCGCCTTGAGCATCGCCCCCAACGGCAAGGTTCGTTTGCAGGTCGATGTCCACGCCCACCATGTCGCCGGCATAGGACAGCCAGTCGATCCCGCCGCCGCCATCGATCGTATCGGCCTCCGCGCCGCCCTCCAGCGTGTCGTCGCCGGTCCCGCCCCGCAGCACGTCGAGACCGAAGCCGCCGCGCAGCAGGTCGTTGTCCGCGCCGCCATCCATGCTGTCGGCGGAGCCTTCGGTGGCGCTGAGCGTGTCGTTGCCCTCGCCGCCCAGCAGAGTGGTGCTGTTGCCAAAGGACGCGTCGGTACTGAGCAGGTCGTTGTCGGCACCGCCATCGAGGAAGGCGGGGCCGTTCCCCGTGTAGACCAGCGTGTCGTTGCCCGCCTCGCCCCACAGGCTGTCGTCAAAACTGCTGGAGATGCGGATGCTGTCATCGCCCCCGCCGCCCAGGATCCTGTCCCCGTTCAGCGAATCATCGCCCTGCAGCGTGTCGTTGCCGGCGCCGCCGATCAGGCCGCGGAAGCTTTGCGCAGTCGTGATGACATCGCCCGCCGCATCGCCGCCGGACAGCGAGCGGCTGAACAGGTCGACATTCACGCCCGCGGTGTCGGTGGCATAGGACAGCCAGTTGAAGCCGATGGTGTCGTCGCCGAGCACGTCGGCGCCCGCGCCGCCGACCAGCGTGTCGTTGCCCGCCTGGCCGCGCAGCGTGTCGTTGCCCGCCTGGCCGTCGAGCAGGTTGGCATTGGCATCGCCGACCAGGAGGTCGCCCACGGTGGTGTTCGACCCGACCAACCCCTCGATGCCCACCAGCGTGTCGCCGACCCCGGCACGGTCGGCGAGGATGCTGCCGTCGAGCGAGATGAACACCCCGCCGGTGGCGCCGCTGTAGGCGGCGATGTCGAAGCCCTCGCCGCCATCCAGGCTGTCCGCGCCATAGCCGCTGAACAGCGTGTCGTTGCCGCCGAAGCCCAGCAGCGTGTCGTTGCCCAGGCCGGGGGTTCCGGGAACACCCGGATTGATGGGCAGGTCGAGCGTGCCGTCGATCAGGTTGTCGCCGCCATCGCCGCCCAGCAGGTCGTTGGCGCCGGAGCCGAACAGGCCCTCGACCGAGACGAGCTCGTCCCCGACGGCGTCGCCGGTGGCGGTGAGGCTGCCGTCCAGCGCCACCGTCACGGCGGTGGTGCCTTCGTAGGAAGCGATGTCGAAGTCGTCGCCGCCGTCCAACCTGTCGGCGTTGTTCCCGCCGACGAGGGTGTCGTTGCCGATCTCGCCGAACAGCTGGTCATCGAGGCCGAAGACGATGCCGGTGCCGCCGCCGCGCAGCAGGTCGTCGCCGTCGCCGCCGAACAGGTCGTCGAAGGCCGCGCCGCCGTCGAGCGTATCGTTGTCGCTGCCGCCGGAGAAGAGGTCGGAGTCGTCGCCGCCGACCAGGCTGTCGTCGCCCTCCCCGCCGTCGAGCGTGTCGGCGCCGGTCCCGCCGAGGATCGTATCCGCGCCCGCATTGCCCCGCAGGTCGTCGTTGTCCGCGCCGCCGATGATCGCGTCCGCGCCCTGCGAGCCGACCACGGTGTCGTTGCCGGCGCCGGCATCGAGGGTCAGGCGCATCCGGCCCGAAACCGGGCCGGCGTTGATCGAGTCATCGCCGCCCTGCGTGCTGATCACCAGCGTATCGATCGCGCTGTCGGCATTCACCACGGTGACGGTGGCGGCAAGGCCCCCCACGACCACGCCGCCGGGGTCGTTGAAGAGCTGCACCTGCTGCACGGCATCGCTGCCGGTGAGGTTGACGAGATCGGCCGCGCCATCGCTGCCCGCCGCGCTGCCCGCGAGGTCGATCCGCACCGCCTGCACGCCACTGCCCGCGAGGTCGCCCAGCGTGATGGCATCCGCCCCGCCGCGCGCGCCCAGCGTCACCTGCTCGACCATGCCGAGCGTGACCGCGGCCGCGCCGACGTTGCGCTGCAGCAGCGCGCCGCCGCCCTGGGCCGAGAGGGTGAAGACCTCGGCCGCGTTCGCGCCGTTGAACAGCAGCGTATCGGTGCCGGCATCGCCCTGCAGGACGTCGTTGTCGTCGCCGGCGTTCCACACGAAGGTGTCGTTGCCGCCACCGCCCGCCAGGGTGTCGTTGCCGTCGCCGCCGGTCAGCCGGTCGTTGTCGTTGCCGCCGTCGAGCCGGTCCGTGCCGGTCCCGCCATCGATCGTGTCGTTGCCGCCTTCGCCCCGCACGCTGTCGGCGCCGCCGAAGGCGGAGATGCTGTCCGCGGCCGCGCCGGGCGTCCCGCCGGTGACCCCGGGGCTGGCGAAGCCGCCCGTGATGGTTTCGTCCGCGTTGCCGCCGGTGATGGTCGCCATGGTGGTGCCCCCGCCAGAAGCGGGTGCGGCCCGGCCGACCCCGATTTCGCTACCAGATCAAATGCTAGAGATACGACCGCTGCCGCACAACGCCATCCAGGTTGCAGAAGCCCTGGCGACTCAAGCGCCGGTTGCGCGGCGCCTGGTCGCGAGGCCGCCGCGCGGGGCCGGGGCAGCTGGTGGCCGGGCGCGCGGCGCCGCAGGATGGCCCCGGCCAGGCGCCGGTCAGAGGAGGAACCACCCCCCCACGGGCGTGGCGGTGCCGAGGATGTCGATCGCGACATCCGCCATCCCGTCGCCATCGGTGTCGCCCTCGGCCCGCCAGGCGCCCGCGCCGGTGGATGCCACGCGCCACTGCCCGGCCCCCGCGGCGCCGCCGCCGGCGAACGCCGCCGAGTCGATGAAGACGAAGGCCTGGTTGCCGGCGACCAGCGCATTGGCGTCGATGGCGCGCAGGTCCACGCGGTCCACCCCCGGCGCGCCGCCGCGGGTGAAGTCGGTGATGCGGTCCGGTGCCGCGGCCGCGCTGTCGGCCACGGCCAGCAGGCGGAAGACATCGGGGCCCGCGCCGCCCGACAGCGTATCGCGCCCCGCCCCGCCCAGCAGCACATCGGCGCCCAGCCCGCCCGACAGCGAATCATGCCCCGCCAAGCCCGCCAGCAGGTTGCCCGCATCGTTGCCGATGATGGTGTTGTCCAGCCCGTTGCCGGTGCCGTTGCGCAGCGTGTCGCCGGCCAGCAGCAGGACGTCCAGGTTGGCGCCCAGCGCCGCCGCGGTGCCGGTGGTGGCCAGCACGGTGTCGCGGCCCTGGCCGGCGAGTTCCACCACCAGGTCGCCCGCGGTGGTGATGTAGCGGTCATCGCCCAGGCCGCCGGCCAGCCGGTCGATGCCGGCGCCGCCATCGATGCTGTCATGGCCGGCGGCGCCGGTCAGCGTATCGGCGCCGGCCCCGCCGGTGAGCTGGTTGTCCAGGCCATTGCCGGTGAAGCGATGGGCGATGCCGTTGGCCGCCACCACCGCGTCGACATGCGCGCCGAGGGTGAGTGTGGCGAGGGTGGTGAACACCATGTCGAAGCCCTGGCCGGCCAGTTCGACCACCACGTCGCCCGCCTGCTGCACGACATAGCGGTCGCTGCCGGTGCCGCCGACAAGGCGGTCGTTGCCGCCGCCGCCATCCAGCGTATCGGCGCCGGCGGCGCCCGCGAGCGTATCGGCCAGCGCGCCACCGGTGAGGAGGTTGGCGACCGCATTGCCGGTCAGGCGCTGTGCCGCGCCGCCGAGGCCCGAAAGGTCCTCGAGGTTGGCGCCGAGCGCATAGGCGGCGCGCGAGGTCAGCACCAGGTCGCGGCCCTCATTGGCGAATTCGATGGCGAATTCGCCGGCATCCTCGACCACGTAGGTGTCGTGGCCGGCGCCGCCGCGCAGGCTGTCGGCACCGGCGCCGCCGGCCAGCCAGTCCTGGCCGCCGCCGCCGGTCAGGGTGTCGGCGCCGGCGCCGCCGAACAGGCTGTCGTCGCGCGTGCTGCCGGCCAAGCGGTCGGCATGGTCGGTGCTGAGCACGGCCTCGATATCCTCGGCCAGGCTGTCGCCGGCGGCCTCCCCGCCGCTGCCCAGGCCCAGGGCGAGGTCGAGCGTGACGCCGGCGGTGGCGCCGGCATGGCTCAGGGTGTCCGCCCCGCCGCCGCCGGCCAGCGCATCGGCGCCGCTGCCGCCCTGGATCAGGTCGCGGCCGGCCCCGCCGCGGATGGTGTCGGCCCCGGTGCCGCCGCGCAGCGTATTGGCGCCGCCCTGCGCGACGATGGAATCCTCGCCCGCCCCACCGTCGATGAGGTCGCTGCTGGTGCCGAAATCGGCGAAGGCCTGGATGGTGTCGTGGCCGCCGGCGCCGAGGATGGTTTCGTTCACCGCGTCATGGGCGATGATGGCATCGTTGCCGCTGCCGCCGAGCAGCGCCTCGAACCCGCTCGCGATGCTGTCGCCCTCGGCGTCGCCGCCGCGCGCGGAGAGGAAGTACAGGTCGATCGACACGCCGGCCGTGTCGGTCGCGTAGGCGATCCAGTCGATGCCGGTGCCGCCGTCGAGCAGGTCGATGGCGGACCCGCCTTCGAGCGTGTCGTTGCCCGCGCCGCCGAACAGCGAATCGATGCCGGCGCCGCCGGCCAGGATGTCGGCGCCGTCCTCGCCGTCGAGCCGGTCGGCGCCGGCGCCGGGCGGTGGCCCGCCCACGCTGTTGAGCAGCGGCGTGATGGTGTCGTCGCCGCCGGTGCCGGTGATCTGGACCATGTGCCGCCTCCGTCGCGGGAAGGTGGCGGCGACGGGTTAACGGGGGCTGAAGGCAGGGCCAGCATGACAGGTCGGCCGTCCCGGCGCAGTCTGCGCGGCAACCGCATATCGAGGAACCGCACGATGGACCTGCCGACCTACGAGACCTTGGCGCTGGAGGCGGCGGAGCCGCATGTGCTGGTGGTGCGGCTGAACCGCCCGCAGGTGTCGAATGCGCTGAACACCCAGATGGGGCGGGACCTGCATGCGCTGTGGTCGTGGCTGACCGCCGAGCCTGGCGACACGCGCTGCGTGGTGTTCACCGCGGCCGGGGAGAAGGCCTTCTGCGGCGGCGGCGACCTCAAGGAACGCCACGGCATGACCGATGCGCAATGGCGCCACCAGCACGAGATCTTTGAACGCGCCTATTGGACGATGCTGGATTGCCCGCTGCCGATCGTCGCGGCGGTGACGGGCCATGCCTATGCCGGCGGGTTGGAAATGGTGCTGGCGTCCGACTTCGCCTATGGCGTGGCGGGGGCGCGCTTCGCGCTGACCGAGGTGACCATCGGCATCATGCCCGGTGCGGGCGGCACGCAGACCCTGCCGCGCATCGTGGGCGAGCGCCGCGCCAAGGAGATCATCCTGACCGGCACGCCCTTCACCGCGGCCGATGCGCTGGACTGGGGCATCCTGAACAAGGTGTTCGATACGCGCGAGGAGTTGCACGACGCGGCGATGGCGACGGCGCGGCGCATCGCGGCCAATGCGCCGCTGTCGGTGCGCCAGGCCAAGCGGTCGATGCATTTCGGGCTGCAGATGGACCTGCGCAGCGCGCTACGCTTCGAGATCGAATGCTACAACCAGCTGGTCGGCACGGATGACCGTCGCGAGGGCATCGCATCCTTCAACGAGAAGCGCCGGCCGGTGTTCCAGGGGCGGTGAGGCACGCCGCAGCTTCACCCGACCAGGCGTGGCCGTCTGATCGGGATCGGTTCTAATTCGCGGTGGCCCCCGCCCGCGCGATGATCGGGCGCCACTTCTGCGTCTCGGCGCGGATGAAGCCGGTCAGCTGTTCGGGCGTGGAGGGTGCGGGCTCAAGCCCGTGCCTGGCCAGGTTGGAGGCCACGTCGGGGTCGCGCATCGCCTCGTTCATCGCGGCGTTGACGCGGTCCACGACCGGGCGCGGCAGGGCGCGCGGGCCCATCATGGCGTACCAGTTCGCCACCTCGTAGCCGGGCAGGTTCGCCGCTTGCGCGACCGTCGGCACGTCCGGCAGCAGGGCGGACCGGCGCGGCGAGGGCACCGCCAGCGCGCGCAGCCGCCCGGCCTCGATATGCGGCAGCACGGTCGCCGCCGTGGCGACCGAGAAATCCACCTTGCCCGACAGGATATCCGTGATGAGCTGCCCGCCGCCGCGATAGGGCACGTGGATGGTGTCGATCCCGGCCATGGAATCGAGCAGCGCGCCGCCCAGGTGCCCCGCGCCGCCGACGCCCGAGGAACCGTAGGAGAGCTCGCCCGGCTTCGCCTTCGCCGCGGCGATCAGCTCCGCCAGCGTGCGCCAGGGCTTCTCGGGCGCGACGACGACGAAGTTGGTCACCTCGACCGACCGGCCGATGGCGGTGAGGTCGGTCAGCACGTCGAAGGGCAGCCGCGTCATGATCGGGTTCATCACCAGCGAGGCGATGGTGCCCATCATCAGCGCGGTGCCGTCGGCGGGCGCATTGACGGTGGCCTCCGAGGCCAGGTTGCCGCCGGCGCCGGGGCGGTTCTCGACCACGATCGGCTGGCCGAGCAGCGTCTGGAGCTTCGCGCCGATGGTGCGGGTGGTGATGTCGGTCCCGCCGCCCGGCGCGAAGCCCACCAGCACGCGGATCGGCCGCGTGGGCTGCCATTGCGCGAGGGTGGGCGTGGCGAGGGTCGCGAGGGCCCCGGCCCCCAGCAGGCGTCGCGTGATCATGGTGGTTTCCTCCGGCGGCGATGGGCCTTTGGCACGAGGCTAGCGCCACATGCGCGCCGGCACCAACGGGCAGGCGGGGGCCGGAGCGCCAGGGGCGTGTCGGCCGGGACGCGCATGCCGGCCTTCAGCCCCCTGGCCGGCGCGCCCGTTCGAGCTCCGCCTCCAGCTCGGCGATACGCGCATCCTTGCGCGCGAGCGCGGCGGCGACGTCCTCGGCCTCGAAGCGCTGCGGGATATGCTGCGGGCAATTGGCGTCCCAGGCGATGATGCGGAACAGGATGGCCTGTTCGGCCGGCGCGCCCGCGGGCGCCAGCATCGCGAGCAGCGCGGGGTCGTCCGCCGCCACGCGCGCCTCGCCCCAGATCTTGATGCGCCGGCGGTTCGCGTAGTCCATCACGAACAGCTGCGCGCGCGGGTTCTCCGACAGGTTGCCGAGCGTGATGTATTGCCGGTTGCCGGCCAGGTCGGCGAAGGCCAGCGTCTCGGGGTCGAGCACGCGCAGGAAGCCGGGCGGGCCGCCGCGATGCTGGATATAGGGCTGCCCCTCGGCGCTGGCGGTCGCCAGGTAGACGCTGCGCGCCTGCGCGAGGAAGGCCGCGAGGTCGGGCGTGACCTCGGTGCGCCAGCCGCCGCGGCGTTCCATGCGGGCATAGCCCTCGCGCGATCCGCGGGCGGACTGGATGGCCTTCACGGCGGGGGAGAAGGCGACGTCGCTCGGCGTGGTCATGGTGGCGGTTCTCCGGCACGGGGAGGGCGCGCGCCCTCCCCGGCATGGGGTTCAGGCGGCGCGGGCGACCGGGGCGGGGAAATCCACCTCGGTCCCGGCGACCTGGTTGACGTAGTTGGTCAGCGTGTTCAGCGCGACATGGGCGACGATCTCGAGGATCTCGGCATCGCTCCAGCCCGCCGCGCGCACGGCATCGAGGTCGGCCGCGCCGACATTGCCGCGCGCCTGCGTCACTGCCACGGCGAAGCGCAGCGCCGCATTCGCCTTGGCATCGGCCGAGCGGCCGGCGCGCGCGGCGGCGATCTCGGCGGTGTCGAGCTTCACGAGGTTGGCGCCGATGTAGGAATGCGCCGCCAGGCAGTAGTCGCAGCCATTGATCTCGGCGACGGCAAGGGCGATGCGCTCGCGCGTGCGGGCATCGAGCGCGCCCTTGCCCAGCGCGCCGGACAGGCCGAGGTAGCCCGACAGCGTCGCCGGGCTGCTGGCCAGCAGGCGGAACAGGTTGGGCACCGAGCCGAGCTGCTGCTGCACGGCATTCAGCTGCGGGTGCGTCGCGGCCGGCGCGTCGGCGATGGTGGCCGGGGTGGGAATGCGGGACATGGGGTTTCTCCTGGTGCGGGGGCGGGCGATCCGTCCCGTGGGCTGGAGAATGGCGCCTGGCGCCGGGTGCGATAATCTGGCAATTTTGCACGACATTGCTGTGGATTTGGCAACAATGACCGACCGCTTCGACGCCATGGCCGCCTTCGTCGCGGTGGCGGATGCGCAGGGCTTCGCCGCGGCAGCGCGACGGCTGGGCGCCTCACCCTCGGCGGTGACGCGGCTGGTGGCGGGGCTGGAGGAACGGCTCGGGCTGCTGCTGCTGCAGCGCACGACGCGGCGGGTGGCGCTGACCGATGCCGGGGCGCGCTTCCTGGCGCGCGCCAGGCGCATCCTGGCCGACCTGCGCGAGGCGGAGGAGTTCGCCGAGGCCGAGCGCGCCGCGCCGTCGGGCCACCTGGTGGTGGCGGCGCCGGTGATGTTCGGGCGGCTGCATGCGGGGCCGCTGGTCTGCGATTTCCTGTCGCGTCATCCGGCGCTGACCGCGGAGCTGACGCTGTCGGACCGCAACATCGACCTGCTGGAGGAGGGCGTCGATGTCGCGCTGCGCATCGGCAGGCTGGAGGACAGCGCGCTGGTGGCGCGGCGTGTCGGGCAGACGCGGCGCGTGTGGGTGGCGGCACCCGGCTACCTGGCGCAGGCCGGCCTGCCCGCGGTGCCGGCGGATCTCGACCGGCACCGGCTGATCCACTGCACCGCGCTCGGCGCCGCGCGCGCCTGGCGCTTCCACCGCGGCGGCGAGGAGGAGGTGCGCGCGATCGCGCCGCGCTACGTGACCAACAGCGTCGATGCCGCGCTGTGGCACGCCGCGCAGGGTGGCGGCGTGACCATGGCGCTGGCCTACCAGGCGCAGGAGGCGCTGCGCGCGGGCCGGCTGGCGCTGGTGCTCGAGGCGTTCGAGCCGGAGCCGCTGCCGATCCAGTTCGTCTATCCCTCGGCGCGGCTGCTCTCGGCCAAGGTGCGCGCGCTGGTCGACCTCGCGGTGGCGACGCGGGACTGGCGGTTCCTGGCGGGCGGGGCGGCGCCGGGCAGCCCGGGGCCCGATGCGCCTGCCCGGCCGGGCACGGCGCCTGGCGGCCGCCGGCGGCCGCGCGCCGGCTGAAGGC
>NZ_CAKKLX010000013.1 GCF_918698155.1 Roseomonas sp. CECT 9278 | reverse complement strand
CGCCCAGGCCGCGCGCCGCGGCGGGCCGACGCGCCGCGTCGTGGCGGCCGCCACCGTGCCGCTGCGCCTGCGCCCGGAATCCGGCGCGCCGGAGATCGGCCGGGTCGCCGCCGGCCAGCCGGTGACCGTCCGCCCGGCGCAATCGGGCTTCGCGCTGGTCGAAGGGCAGGGCGGGCTGCGCGGCTATGCGCCGTCGGGCGCCTTCCAGGTGGCGGAACGCGCGGCGCCCGCCGCCGCCGGCGCCGGCGGGCCGCTGCGCGTGCTGGCGGCGACGAACCTCGCCAAGCGCGACAATTTCGCCGAGAGCCTTGGCCTGGCGCGCGAGGCGGCGGTGTCCGGCTTCGAGCTCTCGACTTAGTTTCTTGCCCTCAAGCGGCGGGCGGGCCGCGTCCGCGGCCCTTGCCTTCGCGCCATGCACTGGTGCGTTGGCGGCGGCTGACGGGCTGGGCGCGGTCGCGCTGTGCGCTCCCGGCCCGAGGGAGCCTCGGGCCGCCAGTTCCGGCGGGCGCTGGCGCCGCCTCCCTGTCGGAGGGTTGGGCCGCGCCGTTTCGTGGGCCGCGGCGGCGACTCGCGCGCCGCGTTGTTTCCCGGCGCGGTGGTGGCTATTCTGACCGCCCTAAAGGGAACAAGACATGAACGATTTGTTCGGCCGTGGCGGTGCCCGCAAGGGCGCCCCGGCGGGTGCTGCCGCGCAGGCCGAGGGCTACTCCGCCAAGGACATCGAGGTGCTGGAAGGGCTCGAGCCCGTCCGCCGCCGCCCCGGCATGTATATCGGCGGCACCGACGAGAATGCGCTGCACCACCTGGCTGCCGAAGTGCTGGACAACGCCATGGACGAGGCGGTGGCCGGCCATGCCGACCGCATCGACCTCGCCTTCGAACCGGGCAACTGGATCAGCGTGCGCGACAATGGCCGCGGCATCCCGGTCGACCCGCATCCGAAATTCCCGAAGCTGAGCGCGCTCGAAGTCATCCTCACCACCCTGCATTCGGGCGGGAAGTTCTCCGGCAAGGCGTATGACACCTCCGGCGGCCTGCATGGCGTGGGCAGTTCCGTGGTGAACGCGCTGGCCGCACGGCTGGATGTGGAAGTCGCGCGCGACCGCACGCTGTTCACGCAATCCTACGAACGCGGCAAGCCCGTCACGAAGCTGAAGAACGCAGGGCCGGTGCAGAACCGCCGCGGCACCCTCATTCGCTTCCAGCCCGACCCCGAAATCTTTGGCGCGCAGGAATTCAAGGCCGCGCGGCTGTATCGCCTGTGCCGGTCCAAGGCCTACCTGTTCCGCGGCGTCGAGATCCGCTGGTCCTGCGACCCGTCCCTGGTGAAGGACGACACGCCCGCCCAGGCGGTGCTGCACTTCCCCGGCGGGCTGCAGGACTTCCTGGCCTCCGCCATCGAGGGCCAGGCCACCGTGGTTCCCGCCCCCTGGGCCGGCAACGCCGACTTCCCCGACGGCGCCGGCCGCGTCGAATGGGCCGCCACCTGGGTCGAACGCGGCGACGGCTTCCTCAATACCTACGCCAACACCATCCCGACGCCGCAGGGCGGCACCCACGAAGCCGGCTTCCGCGCGGCGCTGGTGAAGGGCCTGCGTGCCTATGGCGAGCTCAAGAAGGAAAAGCGCGCCGCAACCGTCACCGCCGAGGATCTGTTCGGCGGCCTGGCCGGCATGCTGTCGGTCTTCGTGCGCGAACCGCAATTCCAGGGCCAGACCAAGGACCGCCTGACCAGCCCCGAGGCCGCCCGCCTGGTCGAGGCCGCGCTGCGCGACCATTTCGACCATTGGCTCGCCGGCGACCCGGCACGCGCCGACAACCTGCTCGCCTTCGCCATCGAACGCGCCGAGGACCGGTTGCGCCGCCGCGCCGAGAAGGACACGCCGCGCAAATCCGCCACCCGCAAGCTGCGCCTGCCCGGCAAGCTGTCGGACTGTTCGCGCGAATCCGCCGACGGCACCGAGCTGTTCCTGGTGGAAGGCGATTCCGCCGGCGGTTCCGCCAAGCAGGCGCGCGACCGCGAAACCCAGGCCGTGCTGCCCCTGCGCGGCAAGATCCTGAACGTCGCGAGCGCGACCACCGAAAAGCTGCGCCAGAACCAGGAACTGAAGGACCTGATCGAGGCCCTGGGCTGCGGCGTCGGCGACCGCTTCGACATCGCCCGCCTGCGCTACGGCCGCGTGGTCATCATGACCGACGCCGACGTGGACGGCGCCCACATCGCCGCCCTGCTGATGACCTTCTTCTACAAGGAACTGCCCGAGCTGGTCCGCCAGGGCCGCGTCTTCCTCGCCCAGCCGCCGCTCTATCGCCTGCAGGCCGGCGGTGTCTCGGTCTACGCCATGGACGATGCCGACCGCGAACGCGTGCTGAAAAAGCGCTTCAAGGCCAACCAGAAAGTCGAGGTCAGCCGCTTCAAGGGCCTGGGCGAAATGCCCCCCGCCGCCCTGAAGGAAACCACCATGGACCCGAAAAAGCGCACCCTGCTGCGCGTGGTCCTGCCGCCAGAAGACCGCGCCTTCACCTCGGACCGCATCGAAGCCCTGATGGGCCGCCGGCCGGAACTGCGCTTCCAGTTCATCCAGGAGAACGCCGCGAGCGTGGCAGCCGAGGCGCTGGACGCGTGAAGGGCGCAGCCGGGAGGGCGCTGCCCTCCCGAACCCACCCGCCGGGGGCATACGTGCCCCCGGACCCGCGGAAACGTATGGGCAGGATGAGGGAGGGGCATGGCGCACCTGTCGCGTCGGTGCCGCCGATGAGCCCCTCCCTCATCCTGCCCATTTGACCCCCCGCTGGGAGGCGGTCGCCTCCCAGCGGGGGGTTCGGGGGGCTGGCCCCCCGCCTACGCCCTCACCCGCCCAGGCGCTCCAGGTACGCCCCGACCGCCGCGCTCTCCCCGACCAGGGCGACGTAGCCGTCGGGCCGCACCAGCCAGGCGGCCTTTGGGTTGATGGGTGGGCGCGGGGTTGCTTCCAGCAGGGCGGCGTGGCGGGCGAACAGGGTCGCGATGTCGGGGGTGTTCTCGGCGAGGATGGCGAAGCGCGGGGCGGGGCCGGCGCCGATGGGGGGTTCGCCGGCGCGCGGGGGCATGCGCTCGCCGGCGGCGGGGCCGCTGGTGTGGGCGCCGCCCGATACGGTCAGGGGGCTGGCTGGATAGGCGATGGCCAGCTCGGTCATCGCCTGGCCGATCTTGCGCTGCACCGCCGGCACTTGCAGCACCAACGAGGCGATGAAATTCCGCACCCCCTGCCTGATGTCCCCGCGCAGCGTGGCGGCGGCGGTCATGCGGCCGGCATTGGCGAGCACCATGTCGCCCACCGCGCTGCGCTCGATGCTGTAGCTCGGCAGCAGGGCGGGTGCGGCGGCCTTGCCGGTGATGACGAGCGCGAGCTTCCAGGCCAGGTTGAAGGCGTCCTGCATGCCGGTGTTCATGCCCTGGCCGCCGGCGGGGCTGTGGATATGGGCGGCGTCGCCGGCCAGGAAGACGCGCCCGGCGCTGTAGTCGCGCACCTTGCGTTCGTTGATGCGGAAGCCGGACAGCCAGACCGGGTCGGAGGCGACGATGCCGCCCGGCGCGCGGCGGTCGATCAGCGCCTGGACCTCGGCCAGCGTCGGTTCGTGGCGCGCGGTGGTGTCGTCGGTCTCGCCGATATCGGCGATGACGCGCCAGCGCCCGGGCGAGATGGGGAACAGCACCAGCGCGCCATCGGCATGCCAGTGGATGGCGAGCTCATCGGGCGGCGTGGCGACGTTGGCGAGGTGCACGTCGGCCAGCACCCATTCGCTCGGCAGGGTCTCGCCCTCGAAGGCCATGCCGAGGCCGCGGCGCACCGCGCTATGCGCGCCGTCGCAGCCGAGCAGCCAGGGGGTGTGCAGCGTCTCCTCGCGCCCATCGGGGTGGCGCAGGGTGGCCTGCGCGCCGTCCGCATCGGGCGTGAAGCGCAGCAATTCGACCTGGCGTTCGACCTGGATGCCCTGCGCGGCCAGGTGGTCTTCGAACAGCCGTTCGGTCTCGCTCTGCGGGATCATCAGGGCGAAGGGATAGGCGGTGCCCTCGGCCGCGAAGCTGACATGGCCGATGGCGCCCTTCTCGGCGCGGATGGTGCCGCCGGTGGCGCGCATGCCGGCGGCGATGAAGGCCCCGGTGCAGCCGAGGCGATCCATAAGTTCCAGGCTGCGCGGCCAGAGCACCAGCGCCTTCGACTTGTCGGTGCGCGCCGCGGCGCGGTCGATGATGCGGATCGGCACGCCGTAGCGCGCCAGTTCGGCCGCCATCGTGAGGCCGACCGGCCCGGCGCCGACGATGAGGACAGGCTCGGTCATGCCGCGATCTCCCTGCTGGCGGTGCCATGTTGCCAGCACCAGGTTGGCGCTTGATGACCAGACTTGGCCAGGCGGCGACGAATGTCATCGCCCGCTGCGTTCAGCGTGCCGCGCCGGGGCGGCAACGCCGATCGCCGTTCCCGGCCCGCGCCCGCGGCCAGGATGGGTGACGCGGCCGCGGCGCGCGCGTGGCCGCGAACCGCCGCGCGGTGCCGGCGCCTGGCGGCGCCGCAGGCATCGGCGCGGCGGTTGGCGCGTCAGTGCTGGACCGGCGGCGTGGCGGCGGCCGCGATGCGCAGCGCGAGCGCCTGCGCCCAGCCGTCATGCGCTTCCTGCAGGTTGATGCCGATCGCCTCGGGCAGGGCCGCGGAATCGAGCCCCAGATACCAGCCGGGCGGCATCCCGAGCGCGGCACCCAGGCTGATCGCGAGGCGCAGCGTCAGCGGCTCGAGCCCCAGTTCGACGCGCGCCATCTGGCGCTGCGTGATGCCGACGCGCCGTGCCAACTGCGTCGCGGTCAGGCCAAGCCCGCGGCGGTGGCGGTGCAGGGCGGCGCCGACCTGGCCATCGAATTCCAGCGCATCGCCCTCCGGCGTGCTGTGGTCCATGCCCTGGGGCGGGGCGGTGATTTGCTGCGACATCCTGTCTGCCTCGTTCGCTGCCATGTTGTTCATCGCCGGGGCTCCCGCACTACATCTGGTGGGGCGGGACGGTCCCGGCGCGGCATGATTGCGCCCGATTCGGTTTCCAAAAGGTAAAATTTCGGCCGATCGATGTCAGATGGAATTGACATGTTCTGTCAGGCCGGCCTGTCAGTGGTTCACACTCTGCTTCATTACAGTGGAAAGGCCCGAACCCAAGTGCCTCATGGCCTTCGTTTCTTCGAATCGGTGTCTTAATCAACCGATTCGCCACCAAGCCCCCGGCCGGTGCGGCAGGTGCCGCGCGCCGGGCTGTTCCACTGGTTGCTGCGCTGCACTAGCCTTTGTGGGTCATCCGCGAAGGATCGCCCCGATGCTCCCCTCCCAACGCCACCTGTTCGATATCCCGCGCGAGGTCGCCTACTTGAATGCCGCCGCCTGGTCGCCGCTGCCGCTGGCGGTGCAGGAGGCAGGGCGCAACGGCGTCGCGCGCAAGGGCCGGCCGTGGGAACTGGATCCGGGCCTGGGCGCCGTCCAGCACGAACGCTGCCGCGCCGCCGCGGCCGCGCTGATCGGCGCGCAGGCCGAGGATGTCGCGCTGGTCTCCTCGGTTTCCTATGGCGTCGCCACCGCGGGCAAGATCTTCTCGCCGCCGGCCGGCACCCGCGTGCTGGTGCTGCAGGACGACCATTCCTCGCCGGTGTTGGAATGGATGGCGCGCGCGCCCGCGCAGGGCTTCACCATCGACACCGTGCCGCGCCCCACCGATGGCGACTGGACCGCGGCGGTCGAGGAAGCGATCGCCAAGCCTGGCGCACCTGTTTCGCTGGCCTCGATCTCGAACGTGCATTGGTCGGATGGCGGGGCGATCGACCTGCTGCGCATCGCGCCGCTGTTGCGCGCCAAGGGCGCGGCGATGCTGGTCGATGCCACGCATGGCGCCGGCGTCATGCCGATCGACGTGAAGGTCATCGACCCCGACTTCCTGATCTTCCCGACCTACAAATGGGTGCTCGGCCCGTACGGCCGCGCCTTCCTGTACGTGGCCAAGCGCCGGCAGGATGGCGTGCCGCTGGAGCAGACGCCGTTCGGGCGCCGCGCGGTGTCGTCCGAACGCGTGCCGTACTTCGCCGACCTCGCCTATGCGCCGACCGCGCGGCGTTTCGACATGGGCGAGCGCGACCATTTCATCGGCCTCGACATGGCCGCGACCGGCATGGAGATGATGGCCGGCTGGGGCCAGGCGGCGATCGCGCAACGCTGCGCGATGCTGACCGCGCGGCTGGAGGAAGGGCTGTCCGCCTTCGGCGCCCAACTGCCCCGGCGCGCGCTGCGCGCCCCGCATATCCTGTGCGTCGGCTTCCCTGGCGCGATGCCCGCCGGGCTGGTCGAGGACATGGCCGCGCTGCGCGCCTATGCCGCGCCGCGCCTGGGGCGGCTGCGCATCAGCCCGCATGTCTACAATGACGAGGAGGATGTGGACCGCTTCGTCGATGCCTGGCGGCGTGTCGCGATGCCGCGCGTGGCGGCCTGAACGACGCCCACGAAAAAGCCCCGCCGGATCGCTCCGGCGGGGCCTTTCGTGTCGACCGATTCGGCGTGGATCAGGCGGAGTAGTACATCTCGAACTCGACCGGGTGCGGGGTGTGCTCGAAGCGATACACCTCGGTCCACTTCAGTTCGATGTAGCTCTCGATCTGCTCCTTGCTGAACACATCGCCGGCCAGCAGGAAGTCGTGGTCGGCGGCGAGGGACTCGAGAGCCTCGCGCAGCGAACCGCACACCGTCGGGATGTCCTTCAGCTCCTCCGGCGGCAGGTCGTAGAGGTCCTTGTCCATCGGGTCGCCGGGGTGGATCTTGTTCTTGATGCCGTCCAGCGCCGCCATCGTGATCGCGGCATAGGCCAGATACGGGTTGGCGGTCGGGTCGGGGAACCGCACCTCGACGCGCTTGGCCTTCGGGTTGGTGGTGTAGGGGATGCGGCAGGACGCCGAGCGGTTGCGCGCGGAGTAGGCCAGCAGCACCGGCGCCTCGAAGCCCGGGATCAGGCGCTTGTAGGAATTGGTCGACGGGTTGGTGAAGGCGTTGATCGCCTTGGCGTGCTTGATGATGCCGCCGATCGCGTACAGGCAGGTCTCCGACAGGTCGGCATAGCCATTGCCGGCGAACAGCGGCTTGCCTGCCTTCCAGATCGAGATGTGCGTGTGCATGCCCGAGCCGTTGTCGCCATAGATCGGCTTCGGCATGAAGGTCGCGGTCTTGCCGTAGCTGTGCGCCACGTTGTGCACGCAGTACTTGTAGATCTGCATCTGGTCGGCCATCGCCACCAGGTTGTTGAAGCGCGTGCCCAGTTCGTGCTGGGACTGCGCCACCTCGTGGTGGTGCTTCTCGATGGGCAGGCCCATCTCGCCCATGGTGGACAGCATCTCGGCGCGCAGGTCGCTGTCGCCATCGACCGGCGGGACCGGGAAGTAGCCGCCCTTCACCACCGGGCGGTGGCCCATATTGCCTTCCGGATAATCCTTCAGGGACGAACCCGGGCCCTCGACGCTGTCGAGCTGGTAGATGCCGTAGTTGCCGCCGGTGCCGAACTTCACGCTGTCGAAGATGAAGAACTCGGCCTCGGCGCCGATGTAGACGGTGTCGCCCACGCCCGACGCCGCCACGAAGGCCTCGGCCTTCTTCGCCGTGCCGCGCGGGTCACGCGCATAGAGCTGGCCGGTCGAGGGTTCGAAGATGTCGCAGATCAGGATCAGCTGCGGCTTGGCCGAGAACGGGTCCATGCAGGCCGTGGTCGGGTCCGGCATCAGGATCATGTCGCTCTCGTTGATCGCCTTCCAGCCGGCGATCGACGAGCCGTCGAACATGAAGCCGTCGGTGAAGACGTCCTCGGTCACGGTGCTGACATGCTGGGCGGTGTGCTGCCACTTGCCGCGCGGGTCGGTGAAGCGGAGGTCGACGTATTCGACGCTGTGCTCCTTGATCATCTCCAGCACCTTGGAGACGGCGGAGCTGCCACCGGCGGCGGCGGGCTTCTTGGCCATGATGTGCGGTCCTGTTCCCTGACTGCGAAAACCCCGAAACTGATTCGCGCCCCGCAGCTTCGGTGTCCCGCGGGGCGGCTCGGCTGACGAAGCAGGGCAATGCCCCGTCCCGCCTGTGTCGGCCCGGCGGGCGCTGTCGCAGCGCCGCGTCCAGGCCTGGTGCGCCACCCCCCGCCGAATGAGGGGGCGGCGAAACCGTCGCGGCTAGACGGCGTCCTCGCCGCGCTCGCCGGTGCGGATGCGGATGACCTCCGACACGTCGCTGACAAAAATCTTGCCGTCGCCGATGCGCCCGGTGCGCGCCGCGGCCTGGATGGCCTCGACCGCGCGGTCGAGCATCTCGTCGCCGCAGATCACCTCGATCTTCACCTTGGGCAGGAAGTCCACGACGTATTCGGCGCCGCGGTACAGCTCCGTGTGCCCCTTCTGGCGGCCGAATCCCTTGGCCTCGATCACGGTCAGGCCCTGCAGGCCGATCTCGTGCAGCGCGTCCTTCACCTCGTCGAGCTTGAAGGGCTTGATGATGGCCTCGATCTTCTTCATCGGCTCCTGTCCAACGGCCACGGCACCTCGCGGCGCGGCGGCCCTTTCCTCCCGGTTGCGTGTCCGGTCCGTTGTTGCCCGTGTGATCCAGTCCGCGACCAAGGCTGCGCGCCCATGCCGCCCGGGCGGTATTGCACGCGCCGTGCCGGGCCAGCAATCGGAGGGGGGCGGGGAAAATCGTCGTCCGGGGGCAGGGCTCGCCGATTTCATGGGCGACGTGCACAGAAAATGGGCGGCGCCGCGCCGCCGGTTGCCGGCCCGCGGCAGCGGCCCCATAACGCCCGCCACCCCTTCCGCAGGATACCAGGCCGGCCCATGCAGCCGCAGAACGCTCTCCTCTCCGCCACCGGCACCACGATCTTCACGGTCATGTCGGCGCTGGCGAACCAGCACCAGGCGATCAACCTGGGCCAGGGCTTCCCGGACTACGACGGCCCGCCCGACGTCGTGCGCGCGGCCGCCGAGGCGCTGATGGACGGCCGCAACCAATACCCGCCCATGACCGGCGTGCCCGAGCTGCGCGAGGCGGTGGCCGCCCACAACCGCCGCTTCTACGGCATCGAGGCCGACCCGAATGCCGAGGTGATCGTGACCTCCGGCGCGACCGAGGCGATCACCGCCTGCCTGATGGCCGTGCTGAACCCCGGCGACGAATGCGTGCTGATCGAACCGCTGTATGACACCTACCTGCCGGTGGTGAAGCTGCTTGGCGCGATCCCCCGGATGGTCCGCCTGTCTCCGCCGAAGTGGGAATTGCCGCGCGCCGAACTGGCTGCCGCCTTCGGGCCGAAGACCAAGGCGATCCTGTTCAACACGCCGATGAACCCGACCGGCAAGGTCTTCACCAGTGCGGAACTGGCGTTCATCGCCGAACTGATCCAGCGCCACGATTGCTACGCGATCTGCGACGAGGTGTACGAACACCTGACCTTCGACGGCTGGAAGCACATCCCGCTGATGACGCTGCCGGGCATGCGGCAGCGCTGCATGCGCGTGGGCTCCGCCGGCAAGACCTTCAGCCTGACCGGCTGGAAGGTCGGCTACGTGACCTGCGACCGGTCGATCGCGCCCAATGTGGCGAAGGCGCACCAGAACCTGACCTTCACCACGCCGCCCAACCTGCAGCGCGGCGTCGCGGTCGGGCTGGTGAAGGATGATGCGTATTTCGAGGGGCTGTCCTCGCATCTCCAGCAGAAGCGCGACCGGCTGGCGGATGGCCTGGCGCGGCTCGGCTTCGGCGTGCTGCCGACCCAGGGCACCTACTTCATCACCACCGACGTCCGCCCGCTCGGCTGGAACGGCGACGACGTGTCGTTCTGCCGCACGCTGACCGAGGAAGCCAAGGTGACCGCCATCCCGGTCACGGCCTTCTATGCGTCGGAGGATGCGCCCAACCACTACGCGCGCTTCGCCTTCTGCAAGGGCGATGCGCTGCTGGACGCGGCGCTGGGGCGGATCGAGGCGTGGCTGGCCGCGCGCGTGGCCGGGACGCGCGCAGCGAACGGATAGGCCGGCGGCCTGGCGCGCTGCGCGCCGGCGGCTGAGGTGGGCGTTCGCCTCGCCGTGGCGCGGGTCCTCCAGCCCGCGCCAGCCAGGCTGGTGGGCCTTGCCCCGCGGGCGAACCCCGCCCCGACGGATGGTGCCGCCAGCGCCGCCCCGTCCCGAAGCATGTCCGCGTGAACCGGCGCCAGGCCGTCGCGCTGCGGTGGCGGAGCGGCGGCGGGGGCTCGCGCCATGCGCATGGCGGCGGCGGCGCGGCGCGCGCCGAGTGTGGCGACGGGCACGCGACCGCCATCCCGTGCGTTTCAAAAAGCGGGAATCACCATGAATTCGACGGCACCCCAGATATGGTGGTTCTGACGCTGGTTTGCCTACAATATCGATCCAATCGCAGGGAATGTCCTAAAAATAAGATTTATTAATACATTGCAAACGTTACAACCTCGTGGTTTCCTTCCCGTCACAGATTGCAACGGGGGTCCACAAAATGTCGGATACGGGAATCGTCGATCGCCAGCGCGTCCGGGACGTCTATGGCGACTCCAACTGGTCGCTCGATGGGCGACTCGCCGTCGCGCTGGGCATCATCGCCATGCTGATCGGCCTCGGCGCCATCGTCACCGGCGCCTGGATCGCCTACGGCAATACCGCGACGATGTTCCATCTGCCCGGCGGCATGCCGCCGGCGGAAGGCCAGACCATCAGCCTCTATCTGGTCGCCTGCGGGGCGCTCACCACCCTGCTCGGCGGGTTCAGCATCTACAAGTCACAGGACATGTGAGCCCATCCGGTTGCCGATGGGGCGGCGACCGGCGGTAGCACCATGCCCCTGTGACCACCGAGGGGCCGGATGCAGGGGGGTATCCGGCCCCTCCGGCCTGCGCCGGCGGTCAGCCGGCGGGCGCACGCAGATAGGGTTCGACCGTGCCGGTCAGCTTCAGGGTCAGCGGCTTGCCCCGGCGGTCCACCGCCTTGCCCATGCTGACCCGCACCCAGCCTTCCGAGACGCAGTATTCCTCGACATTCGTCTTCTCCTGCCCGCGGAAGCGGATGCCGACGCCGCGGCCCAGCAGTTCCTCATTGAAGAACGGGCTCGCGGGGTCGGTCGACAGGCGGTCGGGGAGGGTGTCGGACATGGGCTGACGCCTCTGGCTGGGAAGATGGCGCAGCGCTACGCCAGCGCGCCGCCGATGCCAATGGGCGGAAGCCGGGGCCGCCGCCCGTTTCGCCACCAAACGCGCGGCGCGCCGCGGGCTGCGGGTCCGGCCGCCGCGCGCCCGGCGGTCAGCGCCAATCGGCCGGCACGTGCCGGAAGGGCAGCGCCGCCAGGTCGAGCGCCGCCGGCCCCGGTGCGTCGCATTCCACGATCGCCACGCAGCGATCCCTGAACGCCGCGCGGAAATGATTCTTGCCCTTGTTCGCCAGCAGCCGCGTGGCCGCCAGGTCGATGCCATGCAGCGCGAAGAAGGCCGGGTCCACCGCCGATTCCTTCAGCGTGGTGCAGATGATGCGCAGGCTGCCCGCGCGCAGCACGCAGGTCGGGCCGAGGTCGACCGGCGCGCCGCGCTCCATCGGCCCCTCATTGACGAAGCGCCCGTCAGTCAGGCGCTCGACCACCACATCGGTGATGACGGGGCGGCCGAAGGCCTCGGTGATGGTGGCACCGAGGTGGCGTGTCAGCGTGGCGCCCAGCCCGGCCTCCTGCGCCGCCGCCACGCTGGCGGGGTCGTGCAGGAAGGCGAAGACGGCGGGTACGTCGAGTTGCGCCGCAACCAGCACGCGCAGCATCTCGGGCGTATCGGCGATGCCGCCCGACAGCGGGTTGTCGGCCGGGTCCAGCAGCGCCACCAGGCCGGGCGGGGCGGCCAGTGCCTGGCGCAGCGCGGTGGCGGGGCCGGGCAGGGTCACGCCGAAGCGCGCGCGGCGTGACGCGATGGCATCCGCCAGGCGTTCCGCCAGGTCCCGCGCCGCGCCGGCATCCTCCGCCCAGACCATCGCCGCGGGCCCGGCATAGGGGCTGTCACCCCAGGCGAAGCCGCCGAAGATGCTGGCATCGAGGACCGGCGCGCGTTCCGCCGCCGCCGCCTCGGCCCAGACTTCGGCCATCGGCCCGGCCTCGTGGCGCATGTGGAAGCTGTGCAGGACCATCGGACGCTTCGCGATGTGGCCCTGCGCGCGCGGGGCGCCGGACAAGGCGCGCTCCAGCAGCGCCAGGGCACGCATCGCCGCGGCATCCATGTCGATATGCGGGTAGGTGCGATAGGCCGAGGCGCCGTCGAGTTCCCCGGCGATCTCTGGCGCCATGTTGGCGTGGAAGTCGAAGGACGCGGTGATCGGCACGTCGCGCCCGACGATGCTGCGGATGCGCGCGATGGTGGTGGCGTCGGCCTCCGGGTCGCTTTCGCTGACGCAGGCGCCATGCAGGGAAAGATACACGCCATCGAAGCGCTGCGCCTTGAGCGCGGCCTCGACCTCGGTCCGCCAGGCGCGCAGCGCGTCGTCGGCCATCGGCCCGCCGGGCTGGGCGGCGATGCAGGGCAGCACCGTCGCCTGCCAGCCGGGCCGCGCCGCCAGGAAGGCGCCCACCGCGCCCAGTTCGGTCGCGGTGCCGGCGTAGCGCGCGAGATGCGCCGGCCCGCTGCCCCATTCGCGCGATTCGAAGGCGCTGCGGGGCGTGGGCACCGGGGTGAAGGAATTGCCTTCGAACCAGAGGCGGGCGACGGCGATGTGCGGCATGGCCGCATGCGTAGCGCCCTTGCCAGGGTCCGGCGAGCCCAGCGGCCGATATTGCGGGTGCAGCGGCCCACGATCCGCCCTAGAATGTTGCGATCTCGAAAATATAAACGGGAGGGAAAAGCCCATGGCGACGACCGTGATCGCAACCAATTCGGGCGCGCGCATCGTACAGCAGGGCAACCAGCTGGTGGTCACACGGACCGGCACCGTGACGGCCCTGACCGATGGCAGCCCGGCGGTCGATGCGCGCGATTTTTCCCGGATCGTCGTCGATGGCGGCGTCTATGGCGGCGACGGGAGTGCGATAGACCACGACGGCAGCGGCAATGTCGAAGTTGTCGTCGGCCTTGCCGGAACGATCACCGCGCCGGGGTCCGGCATCGTCTCCTTCGCAGGCCCCCTGGCAGTGACCAATGCTGGCTTCATCGATGGCGGGCTTCGCGGTGTGTACACGCTTGGCGGCGCGCTCAGCCTGGTCAATGCGGGTACGATCTCCGGCACGCTGCTGGCCGTTGATGTGAACAACGCGATGGCACCGGTGGTCATCGTCAATTCGGGCGTGCTCGCCGCCGCCGCCGCCAGCACGGGTGCGCAGGGCGCGGTGGCGATCGAATCAACGGCGGGCTGCACGCTGCTCAACAGCGGGACCATCCTCGGGGGTGGCGGTTTCGGCGTGCGCCTTGAAGTCGCGGGCGATGCGTTCGTCGTCAATGATGGCCGGATCATCAGCAACAACGACTTCTCCTTCCCCGACAGCACCGACGAGGCATTGAGCACGGGCGGCGGCAACGACACCGTCGTCAATCGCGGCGACATCGACGGCGGCGAGATCCGGCTTGGCGCCGGCAACGACATCTTTGACGGCCAGGCCGGGCGATCCGGCGGCAGGATCCTGCTCGACCTCGGCAACGACACCGCCTTCGGCGGCGAACTGGGCGAGCGCATCGATGCCGGCGGGGGCAACGACCTGGTGGTCGGCGCCGCCGGCGACGACCAGGTCGATGGCGGCACCGGCAACGACACCCTGGCCGGCGAGACCGGTGCCGACACGCTGCTGGGCAATATCGGCATCGACATCCTGCTGGGCGCGGAGGGCGACGACCGGCTGGATGGCGGCGCCAATGACGACCTGGTCGATGGCGCGGAGGGGCGCGACACGCTGCTGGGCGGCGACGGCGCCGACGACATCGCGGCCGGGTCTGGCGACGACCTGGTGGAGGGCGGCGCGGGCGCCGACCTGCTGTTCGGCGGCGAGGGCGCGCGGGACATCCTGTCCTATGCCACGAGCACCCTTGGCGTGACCGTGAACCTGTCGACCGGCGACGCCGCGGCAGGCCATGCCGAAGGCGATGTCTTCGCGGAATTCGAGGGGGCCTGGGGCAGCGGCCTGGCCGACAGCATCACCGGCAGCCTGCAGGCCAATGCGCTGCGCGGCCTCAGTGGCGACGACCGCATCCTGGGCCTGGCGGGCAATGACCGCATGCTGGGCGACGGCGGCAACGACACGCTGACGGGCGGCGCCGGGCAGGACCTGCTGTTCGGCGGGTCGGGCGTCGACCGCTTCGTCTTCGGCCTGGCATCGGACACCGGCGTGACCAGCGCGACGCGCGACTGGATCATGGATTTCAGCCAGCCGCTGGACGAACGCATCGACCTCGGCGCGATCGATGCCAATACCGGGGTGGGCGGCAACCAGGGCTTCGCGTTCATCGGTGCCGCCGCCTTCAGCGGTGCGGCCGGCGAACTGCGCAGCACGCGCGGCACGTCCACCACGCTGGTGCAGGGCGACGTGAACGGCGACGCGATCGCCGATTTCACGATCATGCTGCGCGGCGCCTATACGCTGGCGGCGGGGGATTTCGTCCTCGGCCTCGGCCTGGGCGGATAGGCGGCGCGCGGCAGCGATGCGCTGACCGTCGCGCGTCACGCCGATGGCCCGGGGTCGAGAAACAGGGCGCGCGGGCAACCGCGCGCGTGCCAGGATGGCGCCGTTGGACGGGAATGACACGATGCGCCGACGCCCCCTGCTTGCCGTGCCGATCGCGCTTGCCGCGCTGCCTGCCGCCGCGCAGGCGCCACTACGGCTGTTCACCGCCGGCGCGGGCAGCGCCTTCCTGCCCTATGGCGAAGGGCTCGCCGCCTTCCTGGGCAAGCAGGGCGTGGCCGTCACGGTCGAACGCAGCGCCGGGTCGCTCGAAAACCTCGCGAAGGTCGAGGATGACGCCGGCGCGCTCGGCACCGCCTTCCTGGGTTCGGCGGCGGATGCGGTGGCCGGCACGCCGGCTGCCGGCGGGCGCGTGCATGGGCGCGTGCGCGCCTTGTTCCCGATGTACGAGACATCCTTCCAGGTGGGCGTGTTGCGCGCCTCGGGCATCGCGCGCTTCGCCGACCTGGCGGGCAAGCGCGTCGGCGCAGGCCCGGCGCGCGGCCCGGCCGAGACCTTCCTGCGTGCCGCCCTCGCCGCGGCGGGGATGGAGGCGACGATCGTCTCGGGCGATCCGGCGGAGATGACGCGCCTGCTGGTCACCGGCGGGATGGACGCGCTGTGGCAGGGGGCGATCGTGCCGATCCCGTCCCTGGTGGCGGCGCAGCAGCAGGCGGATGTGGTGGTGTTCGGGCTCGAAGCGCCGGTCGTGGCCGCCGTGCGCGCGCGGCTGCCCTACCTTGCCGACACGACGCTGCCGCCCGGCACCTATGCCGGACAGTCGACCCCGATCCTGTCCTTCGCCGCGTGGAATTTCGTGGTGGGGAATGCCGGTCTGTCGGACGAGGCCGCGTATCGCGTCACGCGCGCCGCGCTGTCAGCCACCGATCCGCGCGCCGAGATCCACCCCAGCGCCGCCGGCACCCGCGCCCAGAACGCGCTGGCCAACAGCGTGCTGCCCTTCCATCCGGGTGCCGCGCGCTACTATGCCGAGCGCGGCATCACCGTGCGGGCGGGATAGTCACCACAGCCCCGGCAGCCACAGCGACAGCACCGGAGCCAACACGAGCAGGATGATGCGCACGACATCCGACGCCACGAAGCCCATCACGCCGCGATAGGTCTGGCCCATCGGCACGTCCTTCGCCATGGCGTTGATGACGAACAGGTTCAGCCCAAACGGCGGGGAGATCATCCCCACCTCGACGCTCACCAGCACCAGGATGCCGAACCAGACCAGCACCTGCTGCGGGGTCAGCCCGAAATCCAGCGCCAGCATCAGCGGAATGAAGATGGGCAGCGTCAGCAGCACCATCGCCATGCTTTCCATGAAGCAGCCGAGGATGAAGTAGATCAGCAGGATGGCGAACAGGATCGCCAACGGCGGCACATCCAGCCCTGCGATCACCGACGACAATTCCGCCGGCACGCGCGACAGCGCCAGCGCGGCGGAGAATAGCTCCGCGCCCAGCAGCATGATGAAGATCAGCCCGGTGGTCTCGGCGGTGGACAGCAGGCTCTCCTTCAGCCCCTGCCAGCGCATGCCCCCCAGCGTCACGGCCAGTACGCCGGTCGCCGCCGCGCCTACCGCGGCGCCCTCGGTCGCGCTGAACCAGCCCGCATACATGCCGGTCACGACCAGCACGAAGACCAGGATGACCGGCCAGACCTCCAGCGTCGGGCGCAGCCGCGCGCGCCACGGAATGCGCTCGGCCGGCGGCGCCGCACCCGGCACCACGCGCGCGTAGATATTGACCACCGCCATGTAGCACAGCGTCGCCAGCACGCCGGGGATGACCGCGGCGATGAACATCACGCCGATGCTCTGCTCGGTATAGATCGCGTAGATCACCAGGATGACCGAGGGCGGGATCAGGATGCCGAGCGTCCCGCCCGCCGCCAGCGTGCCGGTCGCCAGCGCCGGCGAATAGCCATGCCGGCGCATCTCGGGCAGCGCCACCTGGCTCATGGTCGCGGCGGTCGCGAGCGACGACCCGCAGATGGCGCCGAAGGCCGCGCAGCCGCCGATGGTCGCCAGCCCCAGCCCGCCCCGCCGATGCCCCAGCCAGGCCCGCGCGGCCGCGAACAACGCGCGGTTCAGCCCGCCCTTGGTGGCGAAATCCCCCATCAGCAGGAACAGCGGAATGACCGACAGCGTGTAGGAGGAGAACTTGCTGAACGACATGGACCGCAACGTGGCCAGCAGCGGCGTCCAGCCCGTGATGGCAGCATAGCCCAGCCCGCCCACCAGCAGCATCGCCACACCGACCGGCATGCGCAGCGCGATCAGCACCAGCACGCCCGCGAACATCGAAAGCCCGATCTCGAAGCCGGTCATGCGGGGCGCCGCGCGTCCTGGAACCGTTCCACCGCGACGAAGGCTGCCGTCACGGTCCACAATGCAAGCCCGACCGCCGCCCCCGCATAGCCCCACCAGTACGGCAACTCGAGAAACATCGTCGCGCGTTCCCGGTCCCATTGCGCGAAGGCGCCGTCGGTGATCTTCACCGCCAGCACGGTCGCGACCAGCGCCACGCAGGCGCGCATCGCCGCATCCAGCCAGGCGATGCCGCGCGCAGGCAGGCGCGCGGTGAAGACATCCACGATCACGTGGCTGCCGCGCATTTCCGCCCAGGGCAGGTACAGCGCGACCGCCACGCCGAGGGACATCTCCACGATCTCGGAATCGCCCAGGATCGGCCGGCCGAAGGCGCCGCGCAGAACGGATGCGCAGGTCACGCCGACCGCCACCAGCAGCAACGCCCCGCCCACCAGCGCGCCCGCCTGCGCGAGCGCGGTCAGCACCGCACGCAGGCGCGTCACGACCGCGCGGAGGCCGCGATCGCCTGGATGTCCTCGAACATCGCGCGGCCATTGCGCCCGCGCCGGTTCATCTCGGCGATCCAGGCGTCGTACACAGGCTGCACGGCGGTGCGCCAGCGTGCCTTCTCGGCATCGGGGATGTCGATGATCTCGTTGCCGGCGGAAGCCCGCGTCGCGGCGATCGCCGGCTGGGTCTGGCTGTCCCAGATCTCGCCCAGGCGGGCCGAGAGCGGCGCGCCGGAATCGGCATCGATCACCGCCTTCAGGTCGGCCGGCAGGCGGTTGTAGGACCGCTGGTTCATCAGCGTCAGGATCATGCCCTGGAAGATGCCGCCGCGCGGCTGGGAGTGGAACTTCGCCACCTCGTAGAAGCGGAAGGGCTGGGTGATCGCCCAGTTGATCATCATCCCGTCCACCTGGCCGCGCGCCAGGGCCTCGTACACGCCGGGCAGGGCGATGCCGACCGGCGTGCCGCCGAGCGCGGTCACCGCCTCGCCGATCCAGCGCCCGGCCACACGGATGCGCAGGCCGCGCCAGTCCTCCAGCGTGCGGATCGGCTTGCGCGTGGTGTGCACCAGCGCGCGGTCGGTCGCATTGATCGCGATGATCTTGATGCCGCGGAACTCGTTGTCGGCCAGGTGCTTCTGCACGAAGTTGAAGGCCGCCGGGCTTTCGCTGACCGACAGGCCGGTGTTCATGAAGGGCAGCTCCAGCCCCTCGACGCCCATGAACCGCCCGGGGGTGAAGCCCGGCACGGTCCAGATCATGTCCACCACGCCGTCTTCCAGCTGCTGCACCAGGTCGCGCGGCTGCCCGCCGAGCTGCATGGCCGGATAGACCTCGACCTTGATGCGCCCGCCGGAGGCCGCGCCGATCCGCTCCGCCCAGCGATCGAGGTGCATGGTGTGGTCGAGCGCGGTGGGCGACGAGAAGGAATGCAGCCGGAAGGTGAATTGCGGCGCGCCCTGTGCGCGCACCAATGCCGGCAGCGCCACGCCGGCCGCCGCCATGCCCAGAACCCTACGCCGATCGATCATCGCGAACCCTTCCCTGCCGCGCCCTGCAACGGGCCGGCATTCCCACACGTCGCGCCGGTTAGTGCAAGCGGCGTTCCAGGCGCTGTGCGCCACGCCACGCGGGACGCGCCGCCATGACCTTGGCCCGGCGGGCAGGTGGCGCTGCGCGCCCTCAGCGCGCGTCGGCGAAGGTGTCGCAGGCTTCCATGCGCCCGCTCTCGAGCCCCCGCCGGAACCAGCCGACGCGCTGCGCCGAGGTGCCGTGGGTGAAGCTCTCCGGCGCCACATGTCCCCGGCCGGCCCGCTGCAGGCGATCATCGCCGACGGCCGCGGCGGCGTTGATCCCTTCCTCCACATCACCGGTCTCCAGGATGTTGCGCGCTTCATGGGCACGCCGTGCCCAGACCCCGGCCAGGCAATCCGCCTGCAGTTCGACGCGCACCGACACCGCATTCCCGGCCGCCTCGCCCTGGCTGCGACGGGCCTGCTCCACGCGCCCGAGCACGCCGGTCAGGTTCTGCACATGGTGGCCGACCTCATGCGCGATGATGTAGGCGGCGGCGAAGTCGCCCCCGGCCCGCAGCCGGCGCTGAAGGTCGGCCATGAAATCGAGGTCGATGTAGATGCGCCGGTCGGCCGGGCAGTAGAACGGGCCGACCTGCGCCTGCGCGAAGCCGCAGCCGGATTGCGTCGCACCCGAGAACAGCACCAGCGTCGGTTCCTCGTAGCGGGCGCCACGGCGGGCGAATTCGGCGCGCCACACCTCCTCCGTTTCGCCCAGGACCTGCGCCACGAAGCGGCGCCCGGCATCGTCCTGCGCCGTCATCTGGCGCTGCTGTGCCTGGGGCGGGGGTGCCTGGGTGCCTTGCAGCAGCTCGTTGGGGTCGATGCCGAAGAGCAGGGCGATCAGCAGGATCGCGATGCCGCCGAAGCCCCCGCCGATGGCGATCCCGCGCCCGCCCACGCGGCTGCCGCGCCGGTCCTCGACATTGCCGCTTTCGCGTCCACCCAGCCGCATCCCGTCCGTGCCTCCATCTGTCCGGCACGCGGCCACCGGCGACGACGCGCGGGCACTGCCGCCCGCATCACCGCCCGCGCAGCGCCACCTGCCCGTCGGCACAGAAATGGATGAGCAGGGACAAAGTTGCGAGCAGCTTGTGCGCCGCGCGCGCCACTGGCGTAGTCCACCACTGGCCCGGCGCATCGGTGTCGAGCGCGATCATGCCGCCCGGGCGCACCTTCGCAACGATCGGCGCGAAGCTCCCCCCCCCGGCGCACCGCGCCAGCGCGTGCTCGCCATCGATCCAGACGAAGTCCAGCGCGGCATCCGCCCGGGCGAACGGACCGCGTCAGAAGGCGGCGCGGAACACGCGGCGCCCGGCACCCCCACGCGGCAGCATGCTCGCGACCACCCGCCGCGCACCGACATTCACGAGCACCGCACGGACGCCTCCGCTCAGGCCCCGCGCAGCAATGCCGACAGCGCGGGTTGCAGCCCAAGGCTCTCGCGCCCGGCGCAGGCCGCGTAGGATCCGCTGCACGGCTTGGGAAGCTGCAGCGCCACCAGCAACTCCGCCAGGCGCACGCCGCAGGCCATGCCATCGAGCAGCGCCACCGGCGCCTGCGCCTGCAGGCGGCGGTCGTAGCCGGCCAGCGCCGCACCCGCGAGCACCACCGAATCCGCCCCCATCGCCGCCAGCTCGCCGATCCCGGCCAGTACCTTGCGCCCAACCCCCTCGGGGTCGGCGATCGCCTCGGGCGGCGTGGCCGGCACGCTCACCAGCCCCGCCATGCGGCCGGCCAACCCATGGCGTTCCACCAGTTCGCGATAGGTGTCGAGCGCGCCGAAGGTGAGGATGCCGAAGCGCCCGCCGACCAGGCAGCCGACCAGGCAGGCGGCCTCGGTCATCCCGACCACCGGGCAGGGCATCATCTGCCGCGCCGCTTCCAGCGCGGTGTCGTGGCTGACCGCCAGCAGCACCGCATCGACGCGGCCGGCGTGTTCCGCGAGCAGTTCCAGCAACGCATGCCCGGCGATCACATTCTCGGCGCGCGAGGAGATCACCGCTGGCCCGAATCGCGGCGTGGCGGGGATGACCTCGGTGCCCGGCGCCGCTGCGGCGCGCGCGGCGGCGGCGCAGGCCTGGGTTATCGCCTCGGTGGTATTGGCGTTGGCGACCAGCAGGCGCATCAGCCGGGCTCCGCGACGGTGCGGCGGGAATGTTCCATCGTCACGCGCAGCCGCCGGAATTCCTGCGGCGCATCGGGCGCGCCGGCCGCGGCCTCGGCCAGCGTGCGGCGCTTCCATACCAGATGCGGGTTGAACAGCAGCAGGTCGCCCGGGCGCGGTTCCAGCTTCAGCATCAGCGCGGGCTCGGCGCAGACGGCGTCGAGCAGGTCGAGCGCCGGGATCAACCCCGCCGGCAGCGGCGGCGCGCCGGGCTGCGGCAGCGCGGCGGCGGCCTCCACGGCGGTGCGGGTATAGCGCGCGGCGAAGGCGCCGCCGGTCATGGTGAAGACCGCGCGTTCGGCGGGCTCGCCATCCTCCAGCAGGGGCGCGGGTTCGTACAGCTCGGCCAGGGCGGCGCGGTCGCGGCGCATCACCTCATTGTGCACGGCGCCGGCCGAGACCAGCACATGCGCCGGTGCTTCCGGCCCGTTCGCCAGGCACAGCAGCGCGATGGCGTCGCAGGCCTCGATATGGAAGCGCGGCGGGCCCGACCCGGCGAGCGGTTCGTCCGGCGGCCCGGTCAGGCGCGTCACCGCCGCGCCCTGGCCGCCGAGCGGCCGGCCGAGATGCTCGCCCAGCGCCAGCAGCGCCGCCTCCGCCGCCGTCGCGCCGTGGCGGTCGAAGGGCAGGCCGCGCAACAGGCAGAAGCCCCGCCCGGTATCGAGCCGCGCGGTCACGCCCGCCAGGATCGGCGCCAGCCGCGCCAGCGGCGGCACGGGTGCGGCAGCCTGCGCGGCGGTCAGCGCGGCTTCCAGCTCGGCCGCTTCCTCGGTGCCGACCGGGACCATCCAGTCGGCGGCGGTCAGGTCGGACGCGGCCCAGACGGCGGGGCCGGTCTGCGGTACGGGCCGCGGTCGGGGGCGGGTGGTGGCGCTCATGCGCGCTGCTGTAGCACGCGGCGCGCGCCGGCGCGAAAGCGGGGTGCCCTTGCGGCGCGCGCCGGGCCGGTGGACCCTGCCGTGCAACACTGCGGAGCGACGCCTCGATGACCGAATTCCCCGCCACCGCGCTGCCCTTCGACGCGGATGAGATCCTGGCGCGCCTGACGCGCTGGGCGGCCTGCGAGAGCCCGACCTTCGATGCCGCCGCAGTGAACCGCATGATGGATGTCGCGGCGCGGGACCTGGCGCTGCTCGGCGCGCGGATCGACCGCATCCCGGGGCGCATGGGCCTGGGCGACTGCGTGCGCGCGCGCTTCCCGCACCCCGCGGGCGATGCCGCGCCGGGCATCTGCGTGATGGCGCACCTCGATACCGTGCATCCGGTCGGCACGCTGGCGAAGCTGCCGATCCGGCGCGAGGGCAACAGGTGCTATGGCCCGGGCATCCTCGACATGAAGGGTGGGGCGGTCATCAGCGTCGAGGCGATGCGCCTGATCCTGGCCGCCGGCATGGCGACCAGCCTGCCGGTCACCTTCCTGCTGACCTCCGACGAGGAGATCGGCAGCCCGTCCACCCGCGACATCATCGAGGCCGAGGCCGCGCGCAGCAAGTTCGTGCTGGTGCCCGAACCCGCGCGCCCGGATGGCGGCGTGGTGACCGGGCGCTACGCCATCGCGCGCTTCAACCTCAAGACCACCGGGCGGCCTTCCCATGCCGGCGCGCGCCTCGCCGAAGGGCGTTCCGCCATCCGCGAAATGGCCCGGCAGATCGTGGCGATCGAGGACATGACGACCGACGACTGCACCTTCTCGGTCGGTGTCATCCATGGCGGGCAGTGGGTGAATTGCGTCAGCACGACCTGCGAGGCGGAGTCGCTGTCCATGGCCAAGCGCCAGGAGGACCTGGACGCCGGCGTGCAGCGCATGCTCGCCCTGCGGTCGGGCGCCAACGACGTGACGCTGGAGGTGACGCGCGGCGTGACGCGCCCGGTCTGGGAACCCGATGCGAAGGGCATGGCGCTGTACGAACACGCGCGCAACATCGCCCAGCTGATCGGCTTCGACATCCCGCACCAGAGCAGCGGCGGCGGGTCCGATGGCAATTTCACCGGCGCGATGGGCGTCGCCACGCTGGATGGCCTGGGCGTGCAGGGCGCGCTCGCGCACACACTCGAGGAACACGTGCTGGTCGACAGCCTGGTGCCCCGCGCGCGGCTGATGGCTGGGCTGCTGACGTCGCTGGCGTGAGCGCGAAGTGCCGCGCGTGGTCCTGCGCGCGCGTTGCTGCGCGACGACCTGGGCGCGCGTTGCCGCGCGACGACCTGGGCGCGCGTTGCCGCGCGACGTTGTCGTGACGCTCAGCGCGCCGGCGCGGGGGATTCCGGCGCCAGCACCGCGCTGACCTGGCCGTCGAGATGCGCGGCCAGCCCCGGCGGCAGCCGCAGCCGATGCGCCAGCGCGTCGAGCCAGGCGCGTTCCGCCGCCTGGTCGGGATCGATGGCAAGGCGCGCGGCCAGGTACAGTTCCGCCGCCTGTTCCTGCGTGGCGGCGCCAGCGGCGATGTCCTCGAAGGAGGGCGGGCGCTGCAGCGTCTCGAAGACGAAGCCCTTGGCCTCGGCATCGAGGCCGAGCCGTTCTACCTGCGCGAAGATCGCCTCGCGCTCGGTGGCATCGACATGGCCATCGGCCATCGCCGCACCGGCCATGGCGCGCACCAGCGCAAGCTGGAAATCGGGCGACGTCGCCTGGAATTCCGGCGGCGGCAGCGCGAGCGGCTGCGATGGCACGGGCGCTGCGGCGGGCGGTGTGCCCTGCTGCCAGCCCTGCCAGGCACGATAGGCCAGCGCGCCGAGCGCGGCCGCGCCGCCATAGCCGACCACGCCGCCGGCGACCTTGCGCACCTTCTTGTTGCCCAGCAGCAGCGCGAGCAGCCCGCCCGCCGCGGCGCCGCCCATCAGCGAGCCGGCATTGCCGCCAAGCGCACCGCGCGCGCGTTGCGCCAGGTCGCCCGCGCCGGCGGCTGCATTGGGGCCGAGGAAACGATCGAGAAGGGCTTTCGGGTCCATCCGCCTCAGGTCGGCCCGGCACGCCTGCGGTTCAACCCCCGCGCGCCCGGGGCCGGCGGGCTACTTCCCGCCGTCCACGCTCAACACCTGCCCGTTGATGTAGTTCGCCATCGGCGAGGCGAGGAACATCACGGCGTTCGCGATGTCCTGCGCCTCTCCCAGGCGCCGCAGCGCGATGGAGGACATCACCCGCGCCTGGCCCTCGGTGCCATAGGCCTCCCACTGCTTGATCGACGACGGGTTCGACAGGATCAGCCCCGGCGCGACGGAATTCGCGGTGATGCCATGCGGGCCGAGCTCGTGCGCGAGCTGCCGCGTCAGCCCGATCAGCCCGTGCTTGGCGCTGGTATAGGCCTGGATGCCGGTCCGGCTGGGTTGCAGCCCGGCACCGCTGCTGATGGTCACGATGCGCCCGAACCCCGCGCGCTTCATGCCGGGTGCGACCGCCTGCGCCAGATGGAAATGCGCATGCAGGTTGATGTTCACCACGTCGTGCCAGTCGCTTTCCGGCACATCCTCGACCGGGCGCATCACCTGGCCGCGCACGCCGCCTGCATTCGAGGCCAGCACGCCGACCGGCGCTTCCGCGTGCTTCTCGACATCGGCGATCCAGGCGCGCGCCGCACCGGGCGCCGTCAGGTCGAAGGCACTGGTGTGGATGGCGCCGGGATGGTCGGCGGTTTCCTCCAGCTCCGCGGCCGAGAGATCGCAGGCAAAGACCTGCGCGCCGAGGGCTGCGAACGACCGCGCGATGGCACGCCCGAAGCCATGGCCCGCGCCGGTCACGGCCACCACCGTCCCGCCGAAATCGAATTCCGTCATGGCAGCAACTCCGTGAGGTTGGCATCCGACATCGGGCGCGTGCCCGCTTCGCAGTCATGCGTCATGGCCACCAGCGCGCGGATGGCCGGGCAGGGCAGGCCATGCGTCGCGCCGATGGTGGCGATGGGGGCGATCTGCACATCCACTTCGGTGCGGCGCTTTCGTACCCAGAGGTCACGCCACACGCCCGAATGCGTCTTGGCGTTGGGGCGGTTGAAGTCGACCATGGCGGCGACGGAAGCCGCCGCCTGCGCCTGCGTCGCGCCGGGCGAAAACGCCGCCGGATCGAAGCCGTTGAAGCCGAGCGGCGTGACACCCTCCGCCCGCGCCACGGCGATGGCCTCGCCGCCCAGCGCGCGCCACAGCGGCAGCAATTCGGGGCGCGCCAGGCAATCGGCGATGCCCTTCTCCCCCAGCGCCTGCGCGAACAGCATCGCCCCGTAGCCGAGCTTGCCCCACAGATAGCCCCAGATGTTCGGCGTGATGATCGCGTTGGGTTCGAACACATCGCGCAGCAAGCTGTGCAGCGCCATCAGCCGCGGCGTGGTGGCACCATCCAGTTCGCCCAGCACCAGCGCGCCGCGGCCGCCATACATGATGCTGCCCGGCCCGTGCCAGTCGGCGGAGAAATTCACGAAGCAGCCGACCGTGCGCTCGGCGCCGATGATGGGCGCGATGATGGTCTCGCACAGCCCGTTCTGCAGAGACAGCACGTAGCCATCGGGGGCGAGGTGCGGCAGCAGCGCGCGACAGGCGGCCTCCGTGTGGTGCGCCTTCACGCACAGGAAGATGCGGCGATACACACCCTTCACTGCGTCCGGCGTGACGGCGGGTGCCACGATGCGGTGCGGGTCGACCGGGCCTTCGATGGACAGCCCGCGCGCGGGGTCGGCGATGGCGGCGACGTGGTCGGCCTCGATATCCACGAAGACCACGGCGTGGCGGGCGCGCACCAGCGCCGCGCCGATCGTGCCGCCGATCGCCCCTGCACCCCAGACCAGGATCGGCCCGCGATCCACCGCTTCCGTCGCCATGCCCCACCCTTCCCGCCTGGACGCGGCGCGCGCGCCGCCGCTAAGTGCCTGACGCTACGCCGGAGGCAGCCGCCGTCAATGTTCCAGGGTCTCTCGGGCAATCTGCGTGGCGGCGCGCTGATGGCGGTGGCGGCCATCCTGTTCGCCGCCGAGGCGCTGGCGATCCGCCTGATGACCGCGCGCGGTATCCCGGTCGAGGTGCAGGTCCTGGCGCGATCGCTCGGGCAATTGATGTGGGTCGCGCCGATCATCGCGGCGACGGGCCTCGCGGTGTTCCGCACGCGGCGGCCGGGGCTGCATGTGCTGCGCGGGTCGTCCTCGCTGCTGACCTGGGGGTTCTACTACGCGTCCTTCGGGCCGCTCGACCTCGCCACCGCCACCGTCCTGTCCTTCACCAACGTGATGTTCACCACGCTGCTGGCCGGACCCGTGCTGGGCGAACGGGTGGATCGCTGGCGCTGGGCGGGCACCATCGCGGGCTTCATCGGCGTGGCGGTCATGCTGCGCCCGGGCACCACGGTGTCGATGCTGGGGGTGGGGCTGGCGCTGGCCGCGGCGATCACCTGGTGCGGCATCACGCTGTCCTCGCGCGTGCTGGCGCAGCAGGACCGCAACACCACCATCATGGCCTGGGTCGGGCTGGTGACCACGGCGGGGTCGGCGCCCTTCGCGGTGATGGCCTGGGTGCCGCTGGGCCTGGTGGATGTGCTGATCCTGGCCTGCGTCGCGGGATTCGCGCCCGGGATCATCTGGCTGATCACCAGCGCCTACCGCCATGGCGAGGCCTCGGCCATCGCGCCCTTCCAGTACCTGCGCCTGATCGTGGTGGCCGGCTTCGGCTGGGCGATCTTCCACGAGGTGCCAGATGGCTGGACCTGGCTCGGCGCCGGCGTGATCCTCACCGGCGCCGTGATCGTCACGGTCGCGGAGGCGCGGCGCCGGTGAAGCCCGACTCCGCGATGGCGGATTCCAGCACCGCCGTGTCGAAGCCGAAATCCGCATAGCCGCTGCGCAGGCGCTGCACGTATTCGGCCGCCGGCGGGCCGGGGCGGATGCGGATTTCGGTGTAGGTCCAGGCCATCCCGCCATCGGGCAGCGGCACCTGCACGCGCGTGTAGGTGCGCGGGCCCTCGTAGCGGTCCAGGGATTCTAGGCACGCCGCCGTCACCTGCCACAACCCGATCGGGCAGGACGCGGCGTCGTCGCGTTCGATCAACGCATACTTGCGCACCACCAGGCGCCAGCCCTCCAGCACCACGTGTCCCGCCACGCGCGCAGCCGGGCAGCGCCGGCGCATCTGGTCGTGCCACAGGTTGCTGCCATAGGCTGCGTAGGGTTGGGGAAGGAACGCGGACATGCTCGCACCTCTGGCAGTCGATCGGATCGAGATAACGACACTTGTCGACAACGTCACGGACAGCCTGTCCTCCACGCCGTCCTTCGTGACGCGGGAGTGGGTGCGCCTGCAGCAGAAGGGCATGAAGCGCGTCGCCGGCGGGTCGCTGTGCTGCGCCAATCACGGGCTGTCGCTGGTCATCACCGTGGAAGCCGCGGGCGAACGCCGCTGCGTGCTGTTCGATGGCGGGCCGGTGGACTACGCGGTGGAGCGCAACGGCACGCGGCTCGGCGTCGATTTCGGCGCGATCGAGGCGATGGTGCTCTCGCACGGCCATTGGGACCATGCCGGCGGGCTGCCCAAGGCCATCGCGATGATCCGCGCCGGCAATGGCGGGCGCGAGGTGCCGCTGCACCTGCATCCGGGGATGTTCCGCGAACGTGGCTCCCGCCAGCCCGATGGCGGCGTGCTGCCGATGGACCGCGTGCCCGCACCCGCCGAATGGGCGGCGATGGGTGCACTGCCGCAGGTCTCGCGCGAACCGGCTGTGGTCGCCGGCCATGTCCTGGTCAGCGGCGAGATCCCGCGCGTCACCGACTACGAGACCGGCCTGCCCGGCCAGGTCGCGCGCGCACATGACAATGCGGACTGGCAGCCCGACGAATGGCTGCACGACGAACGCTTCGTCGCCGTGAACCTGCGCGGCCGCGGCCTGGTGGTGTTCTCCGCCTGCTCGCATACCGGCATCGTCAACGTGCTGCACGAGGCACGCCGCCTGATGCCCGATGTGCCGCTGCTGGCGGCGATGGGTGGCTTCCATTTGTCGGGCACGAATGAACGCATCATCCCGCGGACCGTCGCCGACCTGGGCGGCTTCGGGCTGCGCTGGATGTTCCCGTCGCATTGCACCGGCTGGCGCGCGCTGAATGCGCTGGAACGCGCGCATGGCGAGGCCGTCGTGGTGCCCGGCGCGGTCGGCAAGACCTTCGTGCTCGACGCGTGACGCTGCTGCTGCAGGCGGCGCCGCTGCTGCTGCTGCTCGGGCTGCTGGTCTCGGGCCGCGCAGGGCCGCTCGTGGCCGTGCTGGTGGCGCTGGCGGCGACGCTGCCGGCGGCCTTCGTGTCGCTGCCGGCCGCCACCGGCCTGCTGCCCTTCCTGGCCGAGGAAGCCCTGCGCGGCGCCTTCCTGGCCGCGCAGCCGATCGGGGTCGTGCTGGGCGGCCTGCTGTTCCACGCCGCGGTCGAGCGCCGCGACGCCGCCGCCAGCCCGGCCGCCGCGACCCCGCGCGCCATCTTCACCGCGACCCTGCTGATGGGCGTGTTCATGGAGAGCGTGACCGGCTTCGCCGTCGGGGCCGTGTTCGCGCTGGCCGCCTTGCGCGGCATGGGCATCCACGGTGCGCCGGCGGCCGCGCTGGCGCTGCTCGCGCTGTGCCTGATCCCCTGGGGCGGCCTCGGGCCCGGCACGGCGCTGGGTGCGGTGCTGGTGGGCGCGCCGGCGCAGGACATCGCCGCCCTGACCGCGCTGCCCAATGCGGCCTGGCTGCTGGCGCTGGGGCCGGTCTGCTGGCGACTCTCGGCAGCCGCCGGCGTGCGCGTGCCGGGCGAGGAGCGCCTGGCGCAGATGACCCTGCTGGCGGTGATGGCGACCATCCTGGTGGCCGGGCATTGGCTGCTGCCCTTCGAGGTGCTGGGCATCCTCGCCGCCGGCGTGCCGCTGCTGTTCGCGCTGTGGCGCGCCGATCCGCCGCGCGATGCCGCGGCGTGGCGCCGCGCCGGGCATGCGCTGGCGCCCTATGCGCTGCTGACGGTCGCGCTGCTCGGCGCGCGGGCGGTGCCGGCGCCGCCGTCCTGGCAGCCCTATGCCGCGCTGCCGGCCTTTCCCGTCACGCATGTCGCCATCGTGCTGCTGGCGGTCTCCGCCGGGCTGCTGGCGCTGAGCGACGCGCCGCTCCGGCGTGCGACGGGCGCGCTCCATCGTGCCGCGCGTCCGGCGCTGGTGCTGCTGCTGTACGTGCTGCTGGCGCGCTGGATGGCCGGCAGCGGCGCGACCGGCGCACTGGCGCTGGCGGCGGCCGCGGTATTGGGCGAGGCCGCGCCCTATGCCGTGCCGCCGCTCGGCTTGCTGGCCGGGATGGTGACCGGCAGCAATGTCGGCTCCAACGCCGCGCTGATGCCGGTGCAGCAGGCGCTCGGCCTCGCTGCCGGGCTGCCGCCGCTGCTCGCGCCTGCGGTGCATAATTTCGCTGGTGCGGCGGGGGCGGGGATGTCGGTCGGCGTCACCGCGCTGGTCTGCGGGTTGCTGGCGGATGGCAGCCGCCCGGCGCAGGTCTGGCGGCTGCTGCTGCCATCGCTGGGCGCGGTGCTGGCGATCGGCTGGGCGGCGATGCTGCTGCTGCGCTGACCGTGGGCTTGCGCCGCCGCGCCGGGCGCGAGAGGCTTGCCGGAACGAAGGCTCCGGGGAGAGAACCGCCATGACCCGCATCACCCGCCGCACGGCGCTGGCCGCGACCGCCGGCCTGCTGGCCGCGCCCGCGCTGCGCGCGCAGCCCGCCTTTCCGAACAAGCCGCTGCGCATCGTGGTGCCTTATCCGCCGGGCGGGGTGACGGATCTCATGGGGCGCTTCGCCGCGGAGGCGATGGGCCGCCACCTTGGCCAGCCCGTGGTGGTCGAGAACCGGCCCGGCGCCGGCGGCAACATCGGCGCCAAGGCCGTCGCGCAGTCCGAGCCCGATGGCTACACCATGCTGCTCGGCACCATGGCGACGCAGGGCGTCAATCCGGTGCTGTACCCCGATGCGGCCTTCGACCCGCGGCGCGACCTGGTCGGCGTCGGCATGATGGCCGACATGCCCAACGTGCTGATCTGCAACCCGCGCCGCTGGAACCCCGCGAATGCGCAGGAAGCGATGGCGCGCATGAAGGCGGAACCGGGCCGCATCCTGTTCGGGTCGGTGGGCAATGGCTCGTCCTCCCACATGTCGCAGGTGATGCTGTGCCGCATGGCGGGGCTGGATGTGACGCATGTGCCCTATCGCGGCTCCTCGCCGGCCGTCGCGGCGATGATCGCGGGGGATCTCGACCTGCTCTTCGATGCCTCGGCGACCTCGGGGGCGCATATCAGGCAGGGCACGGTGAAGGCGCTCGCCATCACCATGAACCGGCGGATCGAATCGCTGTCCGAGGTGCCGACGCTCGAGGAAGCCGGGGTGGCCGGCTATCACCTCAGTGTCTGGAACGGCGTGCTGGCGCCGGCTCGCGTACCGCCGGCGATCCTCGCTCGGCTGCAGGATGCCTTCGACAAGGCGATGGACGCCGCCATGCTCGCGCGGCTGCGGGCGAATTTCACCGAGCCGCTGGTGATCCCGGCCGCCCGGCTGCAGCCCTGGCTGAACGCCGATGCCGAGCGCTGGGTGCGCGTGGCGCGCGAGAGCGGCATCCGGCCGGACTGACGCCGCCCCTCAGCCCGTCCGGCGCAGCCGCGTGAGGTCGCGCACCGGCCCGCCCACCGCGACGGCCAGGGCGGTGTAGAACGCGACCTGGAGTGCCGTCGCGAGGACCCAGAGCCAGACCGGGAAGATCCCGGCCATGGCCGGCACCAGGAAGCCCAGCGGCAGGAACAGGTAGGCATAGGCCTCCGGCACCGCCCGGGTGACCTCGTGCGTGCCTTCGACGATCATCGAGCCCGCGACGTACAGGATGATCAGCAGCCCGACCCACGCGATCCAGCGGTGCCGGTCGAGCAGCCGCGCGATCAGCGTCGCCGCGACGCCCATCAGCACGACCGAGACCGCCAGGCCGAGAACGAGCACATAGGGGTGCTCCTTCGCCGCACCGGCGACGGCGAGCACGTTGTCGAGGCTCATGGACACGTCGGCGACGAGAATCTGCGTGATCGCCTGGCGCAGCGACTTGCGCGGGGCACCGGGCGTCGCCTCGCCTTCCAGGGCCTCGACGCCCTCGGCCTGCTCCGTGGCGTCGTGGCTGTGGCCGCCGCCATCGCGCAGCTCGCGGTACATCTTCCAACAGACCCAGAGCAGCAGCACGCCGCCGGCCAGCACGATGCCGACGACCTGCAGCAACTGCACCGTCACCGAGGCGAAGGTGATGCGCAGGATCGTGGCCGCCGCGATGCCCCAGAAGATCGCCTTGCGGCGCTGGTCCGCCGGCAGGCCCGCCGCCGCCATGCCGACCACGATGGCGTTGTCGCCGGCCAGCACGACGTCGATGAACAACACCAGTGCGAGTGGCTGGAGCCATTCGGGCAGCATTTCGAGCATGGCGCGGTGATCCCTGCGGGCCGGAGTCCGACGCACTGTTCCAGATTGTCGGCACCGTTGCATTGCGAAGTGTTCATACGCCGGCGGCAGCAAGGCCGGCCGAACCGCGATGGCGGGTGGATGCGCGAACGCGACGTCGAAACGTGCTGCCTGATCCGTCGCCTCCGCCTCCCGGCGGGGCGGCCTGTCCTGCGTCGCGGCACCGCGGGCCGCCCATCGCGCGCCGGCTGGCACGCATGGCGGCCCCGAAGGCGAGCGTCGCGCGCGGGACCGGCGGCCGAACGGATCGGGCGCGGGCGCCTGCAGGCGGATTGCCAGTGGCCGCGGCGCCCGGCTAAGTGCCTGCCGTGAACTTCTGGCGCCGCGCGGCTGCCCCACCCGGGGCGCGCATCGGCGCCGGACCTCGCCAGCCGCCGCAATGTGGCTTTCGAGCCGGATTGTACGTGCCTGAACGACCAAACATGGGGAGAATCCACGGATGACGTTGCCTCGCCGGCTGGCCTTCGCGGCCGCCCTTGCCGTGCCGCTCGCTGCCGGGCCCGCGCTGGCCCAGACCCAGATCACGGTGCAGCACGCACTGCCCGCCAACAGCCACACCGGCGTCGGCGCCTCCACCTTCGCCGAGACGTTCCAGCGCCTGACCAACAACCGCTACCGCGTCGTCGCCCAGCGCAACGACAACGAGCGCGAGATGATCGAGAGCGTGCAGATCGGCACGATCGACTGCACCTTCACCTCGACCGGCCCGGTCGGCAATTTCGTGCCGGAAGTCCGCATCTTCGACGTGCCCTTCCTGTTCCGCGACGCTGCCCATGCGCGCGGCGTGCTGGATGGCGAGATCGGCCAGCAGGTGCTCGCGCGCTTCCCCGCGCGCGGCCTGGTCGGGGTGATCTGGATCGAGAACGGCTTCCGCAACCTGACCAATTCGCGGCGCGAGGTGAACACGCCGGCGGATGTGCGCGGCCTCAAGATCCGCACCATGGAGAACCAGGTGCACATGCGCGCCTTCACGCAGCTGGGCGCGCTGCCCACGCCGATGGCGTTCAGCGAACTGGTGCCGGCGCTGCAGCAGGGCACGGTGGATGGGCAGGAGAACCCGATCTCGGTGATCGTGGCGAACAACCTGAACCAGGTGCAGCGCTTCATGACGCTGACGCGGCATGTCTATTCGCCGCAGGTCATGATCTGCAACCCGGCCACGGTGGGCCGGCTGAACGCCGCCGACCGCGCGCTGTTCCAGCAGGCGGCGGTCGCTGCCCAGACCGCCAACCGCGCGCGCGTGTCCGCCGATGACGATGCCGGTGTGGCCGAACTGCGCCGCCGCGGCATGACGGTGGTCACCGAGGTCGATACCGCCGCCTTCCAGGCCGCCTTGGCGCCTGCCTTCGCCGAGTGGGAACGCACGCTGGATGCCGCGACGCTGCGCCGCATCCGCGACTGGCGCGCGAACTGAGCTGACGCCGGGGCGCGGCCAGACGCCGCGCCCCATCCGGCCCGGGGGGCATGTCGATGAATGCGATGAACCTGCTGCCCTTGCAGGTGACGGCGGCGGCCACGGCGCTGACCGTGGCCTTCGCGCTGTGGGTTGGCTCGGGCGATGGGCTGCGCGCCACGCTGCGCCGCGCGATCCTGGCGGCGGACCGGATCACCACCGGCGCCGCCGCCATCCTCGCGAGCCTGGCGATGACCGTCGCGGTGGCGGCCGGCCTGTGGCAGGTGGTGGCGCGCTTCGCGACTGAGACACCCTCGGTCTGGTCGGAGGCATTGGTCCGCACCGCCCTGATCTGGATGGCCTTCCTGGGCGTGGCGGTGGCGCTGCGCGCCGGCGCGCTGGTGTCGATCGACGTGGCGCACCGCTATTCGGGCGGTACGCTGCGGCGCGGGCTGGAGGCGGCGGCGCTGGCGGCCTGCCTGTCGATGCTGGGCGTGATGTTCTGGTTCGGCTGGATCATGGCGCAGCGCGTGCAGTTCCAGGAGATGGCGGGGCTCGAGGTCTCGATGTCCTGGGGCTACGCGGCGATCCCGCTCGGCGCCGCCTTCGCGATGGTGGGCGCGGTCGCGCATTTCCTGGACCGGCGCTCGGAAGAACTGGACCTGGCCGTATGACCAGCACCGCACCCAGGCGGATCGCCGCCGGCGATCCGGGAGCGCAGGGCGCGACCGCGCCCATCCCGCACGCTGCCGCCGGCGCACCAGTCCACGGCGCGCAAGCCAAGCCGGCGGATGCCGGCGCCCGGCGTCTGAGGGCCAAGTAAATGTCTCCCATCATGCTCACGGTCATGCTGGTGCTGTTCGCCGCCAGCATCCCGGTCGCCATCGCCATCGGCATTGCCGCGGTGGTCGGCATCGCGGGCTTCACCTCCTTCCCGCTGATCGTCGCCGCGCAGCAGCTGTTCGTGGCGCTCGACCGCTTTCCGCTCGCCGCCATTCCCTTCTTCATCCTGGCGGGCAACCTGATGGAGGTGGGCGGCATCTCGCGCCGCCTGGTGGAATTCGCGCGCTCGATCGTGGGCGGCATCCAGGGCGGGCTGCCGGCGACCTGCGTGGTCACCTGCATGATCTTTGCGGCGATCAGCGGGTCCTCGGTCGCGACCACCTTCGCCATCGGCAGCATCATGATCCCCGCACTGGTGCGCGCGGGTTATCCGGTCGCTTTCGCGGCGGCGCTGCAGGCGACGGCGGCGGAACTCGGCGTGGTCATCCCGCCCTCCATCCCGATGATCCTGTACGGCGTGACCACCCAGACCTCGATCCCGGAACTGTTCATCGCGGGCTTCGGGCCGGGCCTGCTGATCGGCGCGGCGCTGATCGCGACCGTGCTGGTCTGGTGCCGCATCAAGGGCTGGGGCAAGCAGGATGGCGAGGGACGGTTGTCCTTCCTGACCGCCACGAAGCAGGCCGGATTCGCGCTGTTCATGCCGATCGTGGTGCTGGGCGGAATCTATGGCGGCATCACCACGCCGACCGAGGCATCGGTGCTGGCCGTGGTCTATGCGCTGCTGGTGGGCATGTTCCTGCACCGCGAGATCGGGCTGCGCGACCTGTTCCCGATCTTCCGCAAGTCGGTCATCAGCAGCGCGGTGATCCTGTTCATCATCGCCTGCGCGGCGGTGTTCTCCTGGCTGTTGAACCGCCAGGGCGTGCCGGATGCGGCTGCGGCCTGGCTGTCGACATCCTTCGACAGTTCGGCGCTGTATCTGCTGGTGGTGAACCTGTTCCTGTTCGTGGTGGGCATGTTCGTCGAGACATCCGCATCCATCATCGTGCTGGCGCCCATCCTGCAGGAAGCGGCCGAGCGCCTTGGCATCGACGGCGTGCATTTCGGCACGATCATGGTGGTGAACCTGGCGCTGGGCATGATCACGCCGCCCTTCGGCGTGAACCTGTTCGCCGCCGCGCAGGTGGCGCGCTGCGGCGTGGACCAGATGATGCGCTACCTGGGCGTGTTCATCGGCGTGATCTTCGCCTGCCTCATGGTCATCACCTACGTGCCATGGATCACGATGGCGCTGCCCAACCTGGTGTTCCGATGACCATCGGGTCGCCGGAGGCGCTGCGGCACCTTCGTCGCGACCCGGTGCTCAAGCGCGTCATCCGCCAGGTCGGCCCCTGCACGCTGGTGGCCGCGAAACGCCAGCCGTATGAGGCGCTGGTGCGCGCGATCGCCCACCAGCAGGTGCACGGGCGCGCGGCCGAAGCCATCCTCGGCCGATTCATCGCCTGCTGCTGCCCGGACGGCTTCCCCGCGCCCGAGGCCGTGCTGGCGACCACGCCCGAGGCGATGCGCGCCTGCGGCCTGTCCGCCAACAAGGTGCTGGCGATCCGCGACATCGCCGAGAAGGCGGCGGCCGGCATCGTGCCAACCCGCGCGCAGGCGCGCCGCCTGTCCGACGATGCGCTCATTGAACGCCTGTTGCCGTTGCGCGGCGTCGGGCGCTGGACGGTCGAGATGCTGCTGATCTTCACGCTCGGCCGCCCCGACATCCTGCCGGTGGATGATTTCGGCGTGCGCGAGGGCTACCGCGTCGCCGCCGGGCACGATGAACAGCTGAAGCCGCGTGCCTTGGGCGTGGTCGGCGACGCCTGGGCGCCGCACCGCACGACCGCCGCGTGGTACCTTTGGCGCGCCGCCGACCTCGCGAAGGACGGCAGCTTCAAGGCGCCCGCCGCTATCTGACCAGTGCGGCGCAGAGCCGCGGGATATTCTCGCGGAATGCGAAGAAGCCTTTGGTCGCGTGCGGCCAGCACAGGCTGTCCCAGTCGCGGCGCAGGCCATGCAGTGCACATCCCTGTGTCGCGAGGGCGGCACGCAGGGGCGCCAGCGCCTCGGCCGTCCAGCCGACAGGCGCATGGGGCGTGACGACGACGCGCGCGCCGCACGCCGCGGCGACGGCTGCGATATCCGCGCTGTCCAAGCGCCGCGCGGCCACGCCGAAATGCGCCGCGGCGCGCGACAGCGCGTCGTCCATCGCCGCACCCACGAAGCCCGCTGCGCCGGCGGCGCAGCCGAACGGCGAGCGCGCTGCGGGCGCCGCCACCCCGGCAACCGCGACGATGCGTGCCCGGCCAAGATCAAGGCTCTCGGGATGCAGGTCGTCCTCGTGCAGCAGCAGCAGGGCAGGGCCGTCGGGTACGGGCATGGCCGGCGGCAGCGCGCCGGGCGGCGGCGCCGGGCCGTCATCGAGCGGTGCGGGATCCTCGTTGAGCTGCCCGCGCGGATCGAAGCGGCCATCGGTGTAGCGCGCGATGTTTTCGGCGCGCGCGACATAATGCTTGCCGCGCGTCTGCATCCCCGCGACCCAGCGCCAGGACAGCGTGTTCGACGCCGCATCGGCATCGAGCAGGTGGTGCAGGAAGTGATCCGCGCCGAGCACCCAGGGCAGGCGCAGCGTGAAGATCCAGATGCTGGCGAACCACATGCGCGTGTGGTTGTGCAGCCAGCCTGTCTCGACCAGTTCGCGTGTCCAGGCGTCGAAGCAGTCGATGCCGGTCCGGCCCTGCAGCGCGGCCGCGTAGCCGGGGGGCGGGTCGGCCAGCGCGCGGTCGCGCTCGGCTGTGAAGCGCGCCCAGACCGCGGGGCGCAGTTCCAGCCAGCCCTTCCAGTAGGTCCGCCAGAACACTTCCTGGATGAATTTCTCAGCCGCCTGTGGGGCGTGATGCGACAGCGCGGCGGCCACCACCTCCTGCTCGGTCAGCAGCCGGTGACGGATATGCGGCGACAGCAGCGAGACATCGCGCCGCGCAGCAGGGCCCGGGTCATGGTTGCGCCCCGCGGCATAGGCTCGGCCCATGCGCGGGGCGAAGGCGGCCAGGCGTTCCAGCGCGGCGGCCCGGGTCGGGGCAGGGGTCTCGGGCATGGGGCGCATGTGGCCGGTGCGGGCGCGCGCGCAAGCCTCGCCGCAGCGGCGCCATGATCGCGTGCAGGATGCCGCGCCATGATCGGACGACGCGGAATGCTGGCGGGGCTTGGTGGCATGTCGGCCCTGGGGCTCGGGCTTGCGGGCTACGGCTTCGGCGTCGAGCCCTTCCTGCGGCTGGCGGTGCAGCACCATCGCGTGGCCCCGCCCGGCTGGCCGCCGGGATTGACGCTGCGCGTGGCAGCGCTGGCCGATCTGCACGCGGGCGCGCCGATCATGGCGGAGGCGCGGATCGAGCAGATCGTCGCCGCGACCAATGCGCTCGCGCCCGACATCATCCTTCTGCTGGGGGATTACGGGGCGACAAGCCGCTTCGTCACGCGCGTGCTGCCGCAGGCCGATGTGGCGCGGCGCCTGGCTGGCCTGCGGGCGCCGTTCGGCGTCTTCGCCGTGAACGGCAATCACGATTGGTGGGAAGACCGCGCGGCGCAACTGGCCCGCCAGGCCGGCACGCCGATCATGACGCGAGCGCTCGATGCCGCCGGCATTCCGGTGCTGCGCAACGACGTTGCGCGCGCCGGCCCCGTGCTGGTCGGTGGCCTTGACAGCACCTGGGCCTTCCGGTCGAGCCTGGGCGCGCACGACGTGCCTCGCCTGATGTCGCGGGTCACCGGCGACGCGCCGCTGCTGCTGATGGTGCACGAACCCGACATCTTCGCGACCCTGCCGGCGCGCGCGGCGGTGACCTTCTGCGGGCACACGCATGGCGGCCAGGTGCGTCTTGCGGGCTGGTCGCCGATCGTGCCGTCGCGGTATCGCAACCGCTACGCCTGGGGCCATGTCCGCGAGGGCGGGCGCGACCTGGTCGTGTCGGGTGGCCTCGGTATTAGCACCCTGCCGGTGCGCTTCGGCGTGCCGCCGGAAATCACGCTGGTCGAGATCAGCGCATAGCGCCGGGGTCGGGCAGCAGCGAATCCGGAATGGGGTCGTCGGTGGCTGCCAGAGGGTCGCGCGGCAGAACCCGATGCGCCAGTACCATCGCCGCAAGTGCCGCGCGTTCGGGCACGGCGCGCGCCTCCCACGCCATCATCGTGGCGGAGGCGACGTTGTAGAGGCCTGTGGCGGCCTGGCGCGCCAGCACCGGCCCGCCATCCCCGCCGGCATGGCGCGCCAGCGCGAAGGCGCGCGCGGCTGCGGCGTCCAACGGCGGAAATGGCGCCGGCGTATCGGCGCGCAGCGTCGCGAGGTGTGCCTCCAGCGCCTCCAGCGATCCCTCCCGCGCCGCCGCGCGCAGCACGTCGAGTGCCACGATGTTCGACGTGCCTTCCCAGATCGATCCCAGATGCGCGTCGCGCACCAGGCGCGCATCGGGGAAGTCCTCGATGTAGCCGCAGCCGCCGCGCACCTCCATCGCATCGCCGGTGACCACGCGCGCATCGCGGCAGGCGCGGAACTTTGCCAGTGGCGTCAGGATTCGCAGCAGCGCGTAGGCACCGGGTTCGCCGGCATCGGATCGGCGCAGGACCTCGGCCGTCTGGAACACCATGGCGCGTGCCTGCTCGGCCCGCACCAGCATCTTCGCCAATTGCCGGCGCATCAGCGGCAGCGTCACGATCGGTGCGCCGAAGGCGATGCGGCGGTGCGCGATGAACAGCGCCTCGGTCACCGCGCGGCGCATCATGCCGGCCGCGCGCACGGCGTTCGACAGGCGCGAATTGTTCACCATGTCGGCCATCTGGCGCATGCCCGCGCCGGGTTCGCCCACCATCCAGGCGGTGGCACCCTGCAGCGTGATCTCGCCGGAGGCCATCGACCGCGTGCCGAGCTTCTCCTTCAGCCGCACGATGCGGTAGCGGTTGGGCGTGCCATCCGGCAGCACGCGCGGCAGCAGGAACAGCGAGACGCCCTTGATGCCCGGCGCCGCGCCCTCGGGCCGCGCCAGCACCATCGCCAGTTCCGCATCCGCATTCGAGCAGAACCACTTGTCGCCGCTCAGCGCCCAGGACCCGTCGGCGTTCGGCGATGCGGTGACGGCGGTGTTCGCGATGTCCGATCCCGCGCCCTGTTCGGTCATGAACATGGCACCCTGGAACAGCGCGTCCATGTCCTGCGAGGTCAGCGCCGGGAGGTAGCGGTCGACCAGCGCCGCGTCGCCGAATTTCCGCAGCGTGCGCGTCAGGCTGTCGGTCATCGAGACCGGGCACATCAGGCCGAATTCCGCCTGCACGAACAAATAGGTGATGGCGTATTTCGCCGCCGCCGGCATGGGGGCCGGCCAGTCCAGCACGCCCGCGCGGTGCGACAGCGCCGCCAGGCCGTAGTCGCCGAAGGCCAGGCGTTCCATCTCGCGATAGGCGGGGTGGTAGGCGATCGATTGCGCGTCCTCGCCGCGGCGCGTGCGGTGCAGCAGTTCCGGCGGGTTGGTGTCGGCCGTCGCGGCCAGTTCGGCCAGCTTCCCGCCGGCCAATTCGCCGAGCCGGTGCAGATGCGGCGTGAGGTGCGCCAGCAGGTCTGGCGGCAGATACAGCGGCAGTAGCGCCGCCAGCGTCGGATCGGCGCGAAAGAGGTTGATGCCGTGGCTGTCGGGTACGGCCTCCGCCCCTGTCGGGGCTGGTCTGTTCGGGATGTTCATGTCCCGCCCAGGATAGCGGTCTTGAAGTGACGGGATCAAAGGGCCTTTCGGCCCTTTGCGGGGCGAGGTCTGGAGAGGGGCAGCGCCCCTCTCCAGGATCGGTCAGACGACGCGGAAGTTCGAAAACTGCCACGGATCCGGATCGGTGGCCTCGGGGAACAGCGCCCCGCGCCCCTGCAGCGGCGTCCAGTCCGAATACACCCCCGCCATTTCGCCCAGATACGGGAAGCAGACTTCCAGCATGCGCGCGTGGTCCAGCTCATCGGCCTCGAGCACGCCCTGGTTCGGGTTCTCGATGGCGTAGACCAGCCCCGCCAGCACCGCGACGGTCACCTGCAGCGAGGTCGCGTTGTTGTGCGGGCAGAGCCGTCGCGCATCCTCGATGGTCAGGCGCGAGCCGTACCAATAGGCACCCTTGGCGTGCCCCATGAGCAGCACGCCGAGCTCGTCCATGCCCGACGTCACCTCGTCCATCATCAGCCGCTTGCTGTCCTGCATCTGCCAGTTCTTGCCGGCCAGTTCGTGCACCGACAGCACCGCGTCGTCGCAGGGATGATAGGCGTAGTGGCAGGTCGGGCGATGCGTCACGGCGCCGGCGGCGTCGCGCACGGTGTAGTAGTCGGCGATCGAGATCGCCTCGTTGTGCGTGATCAGGAAGCCGTGCATCGGCCCTTCCAGCGGCGTCCAGGACCGCACGCGCGTGGAAGCGCCCGGCCGCATCAGGTAGATCGCGGCATCGCAGCCGAAATCGTGCCGCTTGCCATCCGGCGGCAGGCCCTTCTCGTGGCTGCCCCAGCCGAGTTCGGCGGGCTGGTTGCCCTCGCCCACGAAGCCGTCGATCGACCAGGTATTGACGAATTCACCACGCCGCTTGGGTTGGTTCGCCACCTGGGTGTCGCGCTCGGCGATGTGGATCACCTTGATGCCGAGATCGGCCGCGAGCTTCGCCCAGCCCTCGCGCGAGGACGGCACCGCCACGTCATGCCCGGTGTCCCTGGCGATGTTCAGCATCGCCTGCTTCACGAAATGCGAGACCAGGCCGGGATTCGCGCCATGCGTCGTCACCGCGGTCGGCCCGGCGCCATCCTTCAGCGCCAGCGCGCTCTCGCGCAACGCGTAGTTGGACCGCTGCGAGGGCGTCAGCGACGCATCGGTGTAGCCGCCCTCCCAGGGCTCGATGCAGGTATCGAGGTACAGCGCGCCGATCTCCCGGCACAGCGTGATCAGCGCGACCGAGGAGACATCGACCGACAGGTTGCACAGGAAATCGCCCTTGGTCAGGCGCGCGCGCAGCTCGGCCGCGTAGTTGTCGCGCGTGAGCGGCAGCACGGTGTGCTTGATGCCGTGTTCGGCCGCGATGGCCTCGCCGCGCGCATCCGACGTCACGATCTCGATGCGGTCCTTCGGCATGTCGATATGGCGCAGGATCAGCGGCAGGACACCCTGCCCGATCGAGCCGAAGCCGAGCATCACCAGGCGGCCGTCGAAGGCGGCGTGCTTCATCATCGTGGTTCCTTTGCAGCAGGTCGTCAGGCGGCGCGCGCGGGCGCGGACGCCTCATAGCCCGCCGTGGCGAGCATGGGTGAATCGGTCACTTCCGTGACAAGCGCGCGGTCGAATCCGTTGAACGCCGTGCGCAGCGCCGTGCCATAGGCGCCGAGCTGGCCGATCTCGATCCAGTCGCCCTCGCGCACATCGGCCGGCAGGCTCCAGGGGCCGCGCATCACGTCGGCGCTGTCGCAGGTCGGGCCGAACAGCGTGAAGTCGCGCGTCACCGCCGCGACCGGGTCGCCGCCCTCGCGCACCAGGCGGTGCGGGAAACGGAAGCCCGGCGCGCCGGCATCCGACAGCGCGCCATAGACGCCGTCATTCACGTACAGCGCCTCGCCGCGCCGTGCGAGCACCTGCACCACCACGGATGCCCCGCCGGCCACCAGCGCACGGCCGGGTTCCGCCCACAGGCGAACGCCTTCAGGCAGCAGCGCCGCACCCGCGCGGATGGCGTCCATGAACAGCGCCAGCGCCGGCGGCTCGCTGCCCGGATAGGCCACCGGGAAGCCGCCGCCGACATCGACGATCTCGACCGCCACGCCAGCCGCCGCGATCACCTGCGCGGCCAGCGCCAGCGCGCGCGTCCAGGCCGCGGGCTCCATGCACTGCGACCCGACATGGAAGGACAGGCCCAGCCGCGCCGCATGCGGGCGCGCCGCGCGCAGCAGCGCAGCCGCTTCCTCGGGCGCCGCGCCGAACTTGCCCGACAGGTCATAGGCAGCCGTGCCCTTCGGCAGCGCAAGCCGCACCACCAGGCCGAGGTCATCGCCGCCGCCGGTCTCCTGCAGGATCTTGGTCAGCTCCCCATCGGTATCCAGCACGAAGTCGCGCACGCCATGCTCCGCCCAGGCGCTGCGGATGGCCGCGCGCGACTTCACCGGATGCATGAAGTGGATCGCGGCGTCGGGAAACATGCTGCGGACCAGGCGCACCTCGGCTTCCGACGCGCAGTCGAAATGCGCGACGCCACCGGCCGCGATCGCGCGCAGCAGGGTCGGTTCCGCATTGCACTTCACGGCATAGAGCACGTCGCCCGGGAAGGCGGCCACGAAGGCGCGCGCGGCATCGGTCACCGCCTGCGGGCGCAGGCAGTGCAGCGGGTCCTGCGGGCGCAGGGAGGCGATCGCGCCATCGACCGTGGTGCGGCGCTGGGCGGCGGGGCGGCGCAGCGGCGCGGCCTGGTTGGCGCGCCGGAGCGGCGCGTCGAGGTCCGCGCGCCGGAGCGGCGCGTCGAGGTCCGCGCGCCGGAGCGGCGCGTCGAAGTCCGCGCGCCGGAGCGGCGCGACGGCACCGCGGGGACGAAACTGGGTCATCGCAATGAAACCTTCCAGGCGGGTGGGCGCGCCCGCCGCCGCGCCACGGGCCGAGGCCCGGGCGCGGCGGCGGGACAGGAGGGAGCGGCCGGCCGTCCGCGGCACACGACGCCCCGCGATCCCCTCGGCGCGCGAAGCGCTTAGGGGCGGGACGGCGGCGCAGCGGCGCGGATCAGGCGCTGCGGCTGGTGCGATGAGGTCTCATCGCAGGGCGGCGGACAGGCGACACAGGCGGCTCCCTCGAACCTTCCGGCCCACACGGGTGGCCGGATCGAACAAAGGACGCGTCCCGTCGTTGCGTGTGGGCCGAAGCCCTGCGGCACGTGCGATGGCGTCAGCACCCGTTCTGGGGTGCGGTCCGGAAAATATGCAGCATCATTGGAGATTGCAAGAGAAATCGCGCGAAGCGCACATGCGCGGCACGCATATTGGCCGGGAATATCGCCGGTTCAGCCGGAAAACATCCTGGCACGTAATCTTGCAGATGCCGCGGGTGGCCCGGCCGCAGTTTCAGGGCAGTGAAGCGGCTGCCCCGCGTTGCGTTGTTTCCCGCTTGCGGGCGTGCCCCGGATCGTCGCCTGGCGCCTGGTCGGCGCGGCACGGGTGGCACCCTGCCCTCGCAGGGTCGCCCGCGCAGGTGCAGGCGCAGTGCCCGCCGGACGCCAGCGCCGCTACGCTGCCTCGTCCACGAAGGGTTGCAGCAGCGCGAGGAAGCCGGACGGATTCTCCGCATGCACCCAATGCCCCGCCGCCGGCACGGTGGCGAAGCGCGCTGCCGGGAACAGCGCGCGAAACCCGGCGTGGTGCTCCGGGCGGATATAGCCTGAGCGTTCGCCCGCCATCACCAGCACCGGCCCGTCGAAGCGCGCGCCGGGGGGCGCGGTGAAATCCTCGATCTGCGGCATGGCGGCGGCGATCTCGGACAGGCCCAGACGCCAGGTGGGCGGGTTGCTCTCGAAGCGCAGGTTCTGCAGCAGGAAGGCGCGGATGCCGCCCTCCGGGATGGCGGCGGCCAGCGCCGCATCGGCCTCGCGCCGCGCCAGGCCGCTGTGCAGCGCGATCCCCTGCATCGCCGCGACATACCCGCGCAGCGCCGGCAGGTAGCGCACCGGCGCGATGTCGGCGACCACCAGCCGTTCGACCCGTTCGGGGTGCAGCAGCGCCAGCGCCATCGCCACCTTGCCGCCCATCGAATGGCCCAGCACCGCGGCGCGCGGCAGGCCGGCCGCGTCCATCGTGGCCACCACATCCGCCGCCATGGCGGCATAGGACATGTCGGGATCGCGCCCCGATGCGCCGTGGTTGCGCAGGTCGGGCGTCAGCACCCGCATCCGCCGCGCCAGCACCGACCGGATGCCGCCCCAATTCTGCCCCGCGCCGAACAGCCCGTGCAGCAGCACCAGCGGCGGGCCCTCGCCGGCCTCGGTCGTGGCCAGGATCACGGCCGCGACGCCAGGATGACGGACAGCACGATCAGCCCCCCGCCCACCGCCATGTCCCAGCCGATCGGCTCGTTCAGCCACAGCGTGCTGACCAGCACGCCGAAGGCCGGCACCAGCAGGAACGCCACCGACGCCACCGCGCCCGGCAGCCGCCGCCCCACCTCGATCACGCACCAGGTTCCGATCGGCGCCACGATCAGCCCGATATACAGCATGTAGGGCCAGGCCGGGCCGAAGATCCCGCCCGAGGGTTCCAGCACCAGCGCGAAGGGCAGGATCAGCAGCGTCGCCAGGCCGAAGCACCAGGGCAGCAATTCAAACACCGGCGTGGGCGGCGGCCACTTCCGCGTGGTGACGATGGCCAGCGTCCAGAACAGCGCGGCCGCCATCAGCATCAGGTGGCCCAGCACCTGGTCCATGCTGGACCAGTCCACCCCCCAGGGGCCGGTCAGCGCCGCGACCCCCGCCAGCCCCAGCCCCGCCGCGACCCAGCGATGCGCCGGCACCTTCTCCCCCAGCACCAGCACCGAGAGCGGGATCAGCCAATAGGTCACGACCGCCGAGATGATGGCGGTGCGCCCCGCCTGCACCATGGTCAGCGCCGCATGCGCCAGGATGAAGAAGGCGCCGAGTTGCAGCAGCCCCAGCGCGACCACCGAGGGCAGGTCGCGCCGCGCGGGCAGGTGCAGCCGCCCCAGCGCGGCCAGCAGCACCGCCGAGACCAGCGCCGCCAGGCCCGCGCGCCCCATCGCGAACCACATCGGCGTCGCATTCGCCAGCGCCGCCTTGGTGACGGGCCAGGCCCCGCCGAACAGCAGGATCGCCACGATGAGAAGGTGAAAGGCCGAGCGCATGGCGATGACGGGCGTTTCCCGGGCCGAATTCGTGTTGAACCGTGCATACCACCCGGCCCGCGAAGCATTTATGAGCGCGAATGATCGATTCTGGAAAGCCGGCGCCACCGCCGGCCGGCCCATAACGCATGCCAGGCCAGGATGTTGCCGCGGCCCCGTCAGCCGCAGGCGGCGATCATCTCGGCACGGATGCGCACCGCGTCGCGGCCGGCATCGGGTGGGGCGTCCGCCGCGGTGATGATGCTGCCCGCCGCCACGTCGCGCCGCAGGCGGATGCCGTGCGCCAGGCCGATCGGCAGCGCGTCCAGCGCGCGCGAGCGTGCCGCCGGGATGCACTTGCCCCAGGCGCAGGCACCGCCCTCGCCGTCCAGGGTTTCGCCCGCGCGCAGGTCGCGCTTGGCCACGGCCACCACGTCGCCGCGCCAGGCTTCGCCGCAGCCTGTGGGTTCGCGCCGCAGCGCCGCCGAGGCGACCGAGACCCCCAGCTCCAGCCCGATGAAGTGATAGGGCCGCCACAGCGCCGCGTAGCGCCCGGACGGGTCGGTCGCGACGCCATATTCGGTGAAGCAGCGGCGCGCGTAGTCGGTCTCGCCCTCGAACACCACGAACACGCCCCAGCGCAGGTTGTCCGGGATCTCGGATCCGTCGCGCCGGACGGACGACACCACTTCCACGATGCCCTTGCGCGGCAGGATCCCGCCCTCGTTGTGCGGGCGCAGGATGGCGGGCAGTTCCGAGGTGCCGGCGGGCGGGAAGGCGAGCCCGTCCTCGGGCGGCGCCAAGCCGGTCGCATTGGCGATCGCCGCCATCTCGATGCCGGACTTGGTGCCATCGAGGAAGGAGTTGAACATCTGCGGATTCATCCCGCCCTCGCGCGCCTGTTGTTCCGTCAGGCCGTAGTGGCCCCAGACGGTCTGCGGCGTGCTGGCGTGGAATGCCGGCAGGTACTTGGTGCCCTTGCCCGCGGCGATGACGGTGAAGCCACCCGCGCGCAGCGTGTCGACCATTTCGCAGACCAGCGCGGGCTGGTCGCCATAGGCCATGGAATAGACCACGCCGGCGGCCGCGGCTTCCCGCGCCAGCAGCGGGCCGGCGAGCACATCGGCCTCCACATTCACCATCACCACGTGCTTGCCATGGGCGATGGCGGCGCGGGCATGGCGCAGCCCGGCCTCGGGGTGGCCAGTGCATTCCACCACCACCTCGATGCGCGGATCGGCGATCAGCGCCATCGCGTCCTCGGTCAGCTGCGTGCCGCCGGTGGCCATGGCGTCGTCCAGCGACGCAGCGTCATACGACCCGTCCGGCCAGTGGACGCGCGCCAGCGCCGCGCGCGCGCGCGGGACCGACAGGTCGGCGATGCCGGCCACATGCATGCCGGCCGTGCGCCTCGCCTGGTGCAGGAACATCGACCCGAACTTGCCCGCGCCGATCTGCGCGACGCGGATGGGGCGGCCGGCCTCGGCGCGGGCCAGCAGCAGGCGGTGCAGGTTCATCGAGGCATCCTCAGGGGCTGCGCCAGGGCCGCGGCCGATGCCCGGGCAGGTGGGCGGCGCGCAGCTTCACCATGGCCGCCGCGGTCAGCGCCAGCACCGCCGCGCCGGCCGCGAAGGCCCGCCCGCCGCCGCGCGGCAGCCGCGCCACCAGCACGGCGAAGACGACGGCGACGATCAGCAGCCCGACGAACATCAGTCCATGTAGATCCCGCCATTGATGTGGATCGTCTCGCCATTCACGAAACCCGCCGCATCCGAGGCCAGGAAGGCGATGACGGAAGCCACTTCCTCCGGCGTGCCGAAGCGCTTCATCGGCGTGGCGGCCAGCAGCGCCGCGCCATTGTCGCGCATCACCGCCTCGGTCATCGCTGTCGCGATGATGCCGGGCGAGACGCAATTCGCCCGCACCCCGCGCGGGCTGAGTTCATGCACCAGCGAGCGCGTGAAGCCCAGCACCGCGGCCTTGCAGGCGGCGTAATGCGCGTGCCGCACCGATCCGCGATGCCCGGCCATCGAGGCGATGTTCACCACGCTGCCGCCGCGCCGCAGCAGCGGCATCGCCGCGCGGGTCGTGTAGAACACGCCATCGAGGTTGACGCCGATGGTGCGCCGCCAGTCGTCATCGGACATGGCGGCGACCTCCTGTTCGACATACAGCCCCGCGCCGGTCACCAGGATGTCGATGCCGCCGAATTCGCGGCCCGCCAGCGCGACCGCCTCGTCCACCTGGTCGCGCTGCGTCACGTCGACCTGCGCGGTGACGATGCGCGTCTGCGCCTCGGGCAGCGATGCGGCAAAGCCATCGAGCGCCCCGCGATCGAGGTCCGTCAGCACCAGGTGCGCGCCGAGGCTGCGCAACAGCGCCGCGGTGGCGCGCGGGATGCCGCCATTGGCCCCCGTGATCAGCGCCACCTTGCCAGTGAGGTCGAACATCAGCCGGCCACCTCCAGCATGATCTTGCCGATATGCGCGCTGCTTTCCATCAGCGCATGTGCATCCGCCGCCTGCGCCAGCGGGAAGCTGCGGAAGATCTCCGGCCCGCAACGCCCCTGCGCCAGCAGCGGCCAGACCTTGGCCTCCAGCGCCGCGGCGATCGCGCCCTTCTGCGCCGTGCTGCGCGGGCGCATGGTGCTGCCGGTGACGGTCAGGCGCTTCACCATGATCGGGCGCAGGTCGGCCTTCTCGGCTTCGTGGCCGCCCAGGAAGGCGATGATCACCAGCCGCCCATCGAGCGTGAGGGACCGCAGGTTGCGCGCGAAATATGCCGCCCCGACCATGTCCAGGATCACGTCCACGCCGCGCCCGTCGGTCAGGCGCTTCACCTCGGTGGCGAAGTCCTGCGTGCGGTAGTCGATCGCCGCATCGGCGCCGATCCGCAGGCAGGCCTCGACCTTCGCGGCGCTGCCCGCGGTCGCAAAGACCCGTGCGCCGAAGGCCTTGGCGAGCTGGATGGCGGTGACGCCGATGCCCGAGGTGCCGCCATGCACCAGCACGGTTTCGCCCGCCGCCAGCCGCCCATGCCCGAACAGGTTGGCCCAGACGGTGAAGTACGTCTCGGGCAGTGCCGCCGCCCGCAGCGCATCGTAGCCAGCCGGCCAGGGCAGCGCCTGCGCCTCGGGGGCCGTGCAGTAGTCGGCATAGGCCCCGCCATTGGTCAGCGCGCAGACCCGGTCGCCGGCCTTGTAGCGCCTGACGGCGGCGCCGGTCGCCACCACCTCGCCGGCGCATTCCAGCCCGAGCACCGGGCTGGCGCCGGGCGGCGGCGGGTAGGACCCGCTGCGCTGCGCGACATCAGGCCGGTTCACGCCGGTGGCCAGCACGCGGATCAGCACCTCGTCGGGCTGCGGCACGGGCAGCGGGCCGCGCGCGGGCACCAGCACCTCCGGGCCGCCGCCCGCGCCATGCGCGATGAAGCTCATCTCCTGCGGCAGCTCCGCCATGGCACGTCCCCTTGCGTTGCGGGCGGACCATTCGCCTTGCGGTAGCGACGCGTCAAGCGGGGCATCTTGCAACCTTGCGCGTGCCCGCAGAACATCGCGCGCGGCCAGCCCGCCGGAGGAAACGCCATGCCTGCCATTCGTCGCCGCCGGCTGCTGGGGGCGGTCGCTGCCGCCACCGCGCCGTGCGCGGCGTTCGCGCAGGCGAACGAGCTGCGGATCGGCGCGCTGTTTCCCTTCTCCGGCACGCTGGCGCTGCTGGGGGACGAGAGCTTCCGCGGCCTCGAACTCGCGGTCGAGGAGCGCAATGCCGCCGGCGGCGTGGCAGGGCGCCCGGCGCGGCTGCTGCGCGGCGATGCGGCCGACCAGGCGCAGGCCGCCGCGGAATCGCGCCGGCTGATGACCACGGAGCGCGTCGCGGCGATCTTCGGCACCTATGCCTCTCCGCCCTCCTTTGCCGCGACGCAGGTCGCGGAGGTGCAGGGCATCCCGTATTTCGAACTCGGCGCCCTGTCGGACAGCATCACCGAGCGCGGGCTGCGCGGCGTGTTCCGCACCTGCCCGCGCGCCGCCGACTACGGCGCCGTCGCGGTCGATGCGCTGGAACTGGTCCTGGCGCCGGCCTGGGGTGTCGATCCGCGCGCGCTGCGCATCGCCCTGCTGCACGAGGACGGGCTGGACGGCCAGGGTGTCGCCGCCGCGCAGGAGGCCGAACTGCGCCGCCGCGGCCTGCAGCAGGTGGAGCGCATCGGCTATGCCGCGCGCGCCGCCGAATTCCCGCCGATGATCCAGCGCCTGCGCGGCGGCCAGGCCGAGGTGGTGCTGCACGCCGCCCGGCAGAACGACATCCTGCTGTTCTTCCGCGGGCTGGAGGAAGCCGGCTGGCGGCCGCGCATGGTGGTGGGCGCCGGCGGCGGGTATTCGCTGTCCGACACCGCGCGCGCCATCGGCCCCGCCTTCGAAGGCGTGATGAACGTGGACGTGCCGCAATTCGCGGTGAACGAGCAATTCGCGCCCGGCGCCGTGCCCTTCGCCGACCTCTACAAGCGGCGCTTCGGCGCCGATCCGCGGTCGGGCCATTCGCTGTCGAATTTCGTCGGCGCGCAGGCCTGCCTGGAGGCGCTGCACCGCGCCGGCGGCGCCGAGCGCGACCGCGTGCGTTCGGCGCTGCTGGCGACCGACGTGGCCGATGGCGGCACCGCCAATGGCTGGGGCCTGCGCTTCGACGAGCGCGGCCAGAACACCCGCGCGCGCGTCCTGCTGATGCAGTGGCAGGGCGGGCGGCAGGTCACGATCTTCCCCGCTGACGCGGCGGTCACCGGCCCGCGCGGCAGGATGGGCGTCGGCTGACCGCGGTCAGGACGGGCGGATGCCCGCCGCGCGGATCACCGGCGTCCACTTCGCCATCTCGCTGGCCAGGAAGCGCGCGGCGCTCTCGGGCGTGCTGTCGGTGGTCACGTTCATGGTCAGCTGGCCCAGGCGTTCCTGCACGGCCGGCACCGCCAGGGCGCGGTTGAAGGCGGCGTTGATCTGCTGCACCACCGGCATCGGCGTGCCCGCCGGCGCCATCGCCATGTGCCAGGTGTAGCATTCGAAATCCGGCACGCCGCCCTCGATCACGGTGGGCACGTCGGGCGCATAGGGCATGCGGGTGCGCGTGCTGATCGCCAGCGGCCGCAGGTCGCCGCGCTGGATATAGGGCAGCGCGCCGGCGGCGACGTCGAAGATCATCGGGATGCGGCCGGACAGCACCTCGGGCATCGCGGCCGACGACCCGCGGAACGAGATGTGGTTGACCTGGAGCCGCCCCGCCATGTGCAGCAGCAATTCCGTGCCCAGGTGCACCGCACCGCCATTGCCCGACGATGCGTAGTCGTACTTGCCGGGATTGGCGCGCAGCAGCGCCAGCAGCTCGGGCAGGGTGCGCGCCGGGAAGTCCTTGTTGACCAGCAGGATCATCGGGATCTGCCCGACGAAGGCGGCCGGGATGAAATCCGCCACCGGGTCGAAGGGCAGGCGTTCGAACATGCCCGGCAGGTAGGCATGCGCCACGGTGGTGTAGAGCACCGTCTGGCCATCCTTCGCCGCCTTGGCGACCATGTCGGTGCCGACCACCACGCCCGACCCGGTGCGGTTCTCGACCACCATGCGGGCGGGCAGGAACTTCGACATCTCCTCGGCCAGCAGGCGGGCGGGAATGTCGGTCGGGCCACCGGCGGCGAAGGGCACCACCAGGCGCCCCGGCCCGTTCGGCCAGGCCGGCGCCTGGGCGCGCGCGGCGAAGGGCGACAGCGTGGCGGCGGCACCGAGGCCGAGGATGCTGCGACGGTTCATTGGACAATCTCCCGAGCGTTTCTGCGGCCTATGTGACCACGGCGCCGGGTGGGGTCAATGCCGGGGCGGGGGCCTGCCGGCCGGCGCGTTCAGGTCGCGTCGATCCGCTTGCCGGTGGTGGCGTCGAAGACATGCAGCGCGGCGAGGTCCGGCGCCAGCGAGAGCCCCTCGGTCGCGGTGGCGCCGGGCACCCGCGCGGTGATCGGCGTGCCGTCGTCCAGATGCGCGTGCAGCACGGTCTCGGAGCCCAGCGGCTCGGCGAGTTCCAGCGTCACGGGCAGCCCGTCCACGCCGCCGGGCAGCAGGTGCTCCGGCCGGATGCCGATGGTGATGGCGGCGCCATCACCGCCGGGCCGTGCGCCATCGGTGAAGCGCCACAGCGCACCGCCGGCCAGGCGCGCGGCGTGGCCGCCCTCGGCCAGCGTGGCCGGCAGGAAGTTCATCGCCGGCGATCCGATGAAGGACGCCACGTAGGTGTCGGCCGGGCGCGCCCAGACCTCCATCGGCGTGCCGATCTGCGCGGCGCGGCCTTCGTGCATCACCACCAGGCGGTCGCCCAGCGTCATCGCCTCCACCTGGTCATGCGTGACGAACAATGACGTGACGCGCAGGCGCTTCTGCAACCGGCGGATCTCGGCGCGCATCTGCACGCGCAGCTTGGCATCGAGGTTCGACAGCGGCTCGTCGAACAGGAACAGCTTGGGGTGGCGCACGATGGCGCGGCCCATCGCGACACGCTGGCGCTGCCCGCCCGAGAGCTGGCGCGGCTTGCGTTCCAGCAACTGCCCGATCGACAGCAGCTCGGCGGCTTCCTTCACGCGCGCGGCGATCTCGGCCTTCGGCAGCCGGCGGATCTTCAGGCCATAGGCCATGTTGTCGAAGACCGTCATGTGCGGATAGAGCGCGTAGGTCTGGAAGACCATGGCGATGTCGCGATCCGCCGGCTCCAGCGGCGTGACGTCCACCTTGTCGATCAGCACGGCGCCGGTGGACGCGGTCTCCAGCCCCGCGACGATCCGCAGCAGCGTGGACTTGCCGCAGCCCGAAGCGCCGACGATCACCACCATCTCGCCATCCTGGATGGCGAGGTCGATGCCGTGCAGGACGCGGGTCGCGCCGAAGGCCTTGGTCACGCCCTGGATGTCGAGGCTCGCCACGCGGCTACTTCTCCGTCTCGGTCAGGCCCTTGATGAACCAGCGCTGCATCAGCACCACCACGAGCACCGGCGGCAGCAGGGCGAAGACCGCGGTGGTCATGATGAGGTTCCACTCGTTCTGCGCGTCGCCGATGCCGATCATCTTGGTCAGGCCGACGATCACCGTCTCGAGGTCGCGGTCGGACACCATCAGCAGCGGCCACAGATACTGGTTCCAGCCATAGATGAACTGGATGACGAACAGCGCCGCCATGCTGGTGACCGACAGCGGCAGCACCACGTCCTTGAAGAATCGCAGCGGGCCGGCGCCATCCACCTTCGCGGCCTCGACATATTCATCCGGGATGGTCAGGAAGAATTGCCGGAACAGCAGCGTGGCGGTGGCGGAGGCGATCAGCGGCAGCGTCAGCCCGGTCATGGTGTTGATCAGCGCCAGGTCGGTCATCACCTGGAAGGTCGGGATGATCCGCACCTCGACCGGCAGCATCAGCGTGATGAAGATCATCCAGAAGAAGAACATCCGGAACGGGAAGGCGAAAAACACCACCGCGAAGGCCGACAGCAGCGAGATCGCGATCTTCCCGCAGGCGATGACCAGCGCCATGGTCAGCGAGTTCAGCAGCATGGTGCTGGCCGGCACCGCGAAGGTGTTGCGCCCGCCGCCGCCCTCGGCCCAGGCACGGGTGTAGTTGGCGACGGCTTCGCTGCCCGGCAGCAGGGGCACGTCGCCGCGCCCGATCGTGTCGGTGTCGTGGGTGGACCCCACCACCGTGATCCAGATGGGCAGCGCGAAGATCATCACGCCCAGGATCAGCGCGGCATGCGTCAGGATGCGCCCGCGCATCCGCCGCCGGCGCGATGCCGCGGCCAGGCGTTCGACATCGATGGTGGCGGACATCAGTAGTGCACCCGGCGTTCGATGAAGCGGAACTGCACGGCGGTCAGCGCGATCACGATGACCATCAGGATCACCGATTGCGCGGCGGAGGATCCGAAATTCAGGTTCTGCACGCCATCGACATAGACCTTGTAGATCAGCGTCTCGGTCGCATTGCCCGGCCCGCCGCGGGTCAGCGCATGGATCACGCCGAAGGTGTCGAAGAAGGCGTAGACCAGGTTCACCACCAGCAGGAAGAAGGCGGTCGGCGACAGCAGCGGGAAGATCACCGTCCAGAAGCGCCGCACCGGCCGCGCGCCGTCGATGGCGGCGGCTTCCAGCACCGAGGTCGGGATGGATTGCAGCCCCGCCAGGAAGAAGATGAAGTTGTAGGACACCTGCTTCCAGGCCGCGGCGATGATGACCATGGTCATCGCCTGCCCGCCATTCAGGCGGAAATCCCACTCCACGCCGACCACCGCCAGCGCCTTGCCCACCAGCCCGATGGACGGATGGAAGATGAACAGCCACAGCACCGCCGCCAGCGCGGGGGCCACGGCGTAGGGCCAGATCAGCAGCGTCTTGTACAACCCCGCGCCACGGATGTGCTTGTCAGCCTGCACCGCGAGGAACAGCGCCGAGCCCAGCGCCAGCGCCGTGACCGCGGAGGAGAACACCACCGTGTTCCACGCCGCGTTCAGGTAGATCGGGTCGCCGAACAGGTCGGTGAAGTTCTCGAACGCCACGAATTCGGTGCTGAGCCCGAAGGCGTCCTCGCGCAGCGTGGACTGCCACACCGCCATGCCCGCCGGCCAGAAGAAGAAGACCAGCGTGATGAGCAACTGCGGCGCCAGCAGCAGGTAGGGCAGCGCGACGCCGCGGAAGATGACCTTCTTTCTCAATCCATCCTCCGCGGCGTCGTGTCGTGGTTCAGCCGCGATTCGCGCGTTCGAAGTTCCGCAGCACGACATTGCCGCGCGTGGTCGCGTTCGCCAGCGCCTGGGCGGCGGTCTGCTGGCCCTGGAAGGCGCGCTCCAGCTCTTCTTCCATGATGGTGCGGATCTCGACGAAGCCGCCGAGCCTGATCCCGCGGCTGTTGTCGGTCAGCGTGCCGCCGCCGCGCAGCAGCTGCTCGATCGGGATGTCGGCGCCGGGATTCTCACGGTAGAAGCCGCGATCCTTCGCGATGGCATAGGAGGCGCGGCGCACCGGCACGTAGCCGGTGTCCATGTGCCACTGCGCATCGACCTCGGGGTTCGACAGGTATTTGAAGAACTCGGCCACCCCTTCGAATTCGCCGCGCGAACGCCCGCCGCCGGCGGCCGGACCCTTGTTCATCACCCACAGCGACGCGCCGCCGATGATGGAGTTGATCGGCGCGCGCGGCGTGCCCTCGTAGTAGGGCAGCATCGCCACGCCCCAGTTGAAGCGCGCCTCGCGCTGCACGCGCGCGCGGAAGCCGGAGGAGGTGAACATGATCGCCGCCTCGCCATTCGGGAAGGCGGGCTCGCCGGCATTGTTGCGCCCGCCGTAGCGGTACAGCCCGTCCTTCTGCCACTGGGCCAGCGCCTCCATGTGGCGCTGCACCAGCGGGTTGGCGATCCGCAGCTCGGCGCCCAGGCCGCCGAAGCCGTTCGCCAGCGTCGCCAGCGGCACGTCGTGGATGGCGGAGAAATTCTCGATCTGACCCCAGGTCAGCCAGGCGGTGGACATCGGCACGGCGGTGCCGCCATTCGCCTTCAGGCGCGGCAGCAGGTCGGCCACGCCCTGCCAGGTCTCGGGGAACTTCTCGGGGTCGCCGCCGGCGCGGCGGACCGCGTCCTTGTTGTACCACACCACGGTGGTCGAGCTGTTGAACGGCATCGACATCATCCGCCCGTCCGACAGGCTGTAGTAGCCGCGCACGCCAGGCAGGTAGTCGTCGAAGTCGATCTGCACGCCGGTCTCGGCCAGCAATTCGTGCACCGGCTTCACTGCGCGGCCGGCACCCATCATGGTGCCGGTGCCCACTTCGAACATCTGCACGACATGCGGCGCGTTGTTGGCGCGGAAGGCGGCGATGGCGGCGACCATGGTCTCCGGGTAGGAGCCGCGGAAGGTCGGCACCACGCGATACTTGGTCTGGGTGGCGTTGAAGTCGGTGGCGCGCTTCTCGAGCATGCCGCCCAGCGGCTGCGCCAGGCCATGCCAGAACTGGATGTCGATCGGCTGCGTCTGGCCCAGCGCGGGCGTGGCGACCGCCAGGGCGGCGGCCCCGGTCAGCAATGTACGACGGTCCATGGTGTCGTCCTCTCCCGTTGTGCGACGCGGCGGCTTAGCCCTGCGCCTTTACCGAGAGATTACAGAAAAAAGTCAGTTCGATGAAGGGGCTTGCCCGACAAGGCGCGCATAGACCTCCGGATCGGTCGCGCCCTCGGTGCAGAACAGCAGCACGCGGCTGGTGTCGTCCAGCCCCAATGCCGCGCGTGCGAAGGGCTCGCTGGCGGCCAGCAGCAGCGCCGCCAGGCCGGCCACCGCGCTTTCGCCCGCCACCACCGGCGGCTGGCGCGCCGCCAGCGCCTTCATGCAGGCCACGGCGCTGTCGTCGGTGACGCAACAGAAGGCGAAGGCGCTGCGTTCCAGCTCCTGCCAGGCCAGCAGGGACGGTTCCCCGCAGGCGAGCCCCGCCATCAGCGTATCGAGGTCGCCCGGCACGGTGACCGGCGCGCCGGCCTCCGCACTCGCCAGCAGGCAGGCCGCCTTGTCGGGTTCCGCCACGATCACCCGCGGGCCGGCGCCGAAGCGCGCGCGCATCTGCGCCGCCACCGCCGCCGCCACGCCGCCCACGCCGCCCTGGATGAACACATGCGTCGGCGCCGCGCCCATCTGGTCGGCGGCTTCGTCGGCCATGACGCGGTAGCCCTGCATGACGTCGCGCGGCACTTCGGTATAGCCGGGGTAGGACGTGTCGCTGACCACGAACCAGCCCAGCGCATCGGCCTGCGCCTGCGCCTCGCGCACCGCGTCGTCGTAATTGCCGGGCACCACGCGGATGGTCGCGCCGTAGCGCGCGATGGCGTCGCGCCTTCCCTGGCTGACCGTCTCGTGCACGAAGATGACGCAGGCGGCGCCGAAACGCTGCGCGCCCCAGGCGACGGAGCGGCCGTGATTGCCGTCGGTCGCGCAGGTCACGGTGATGGCGCGCGTCGCCTCCTTGTGGGTGCCGTCCGTCAGGTCAGCGGCGGTCGCGGCATTCGCCACGCCGCGCCGCGCCAGCTCCGCCTGCAACAGCCGCATCACCGCATAGGCGCCGCCCAGCGCCTTGAAAGACCCGAGGCCGAAGCGCGATGCCTCGTCCTTGTAGCGAACGCTGGCGACGCGCGCGGCGGCCGCGACATCCGCCAGGTCGACCAGCGGTGTTGGCGCATAGCCGGTCCAGGACGCGATCTCGGCCCTGGCGCGGCGGAACCCGCCCTCGGTCAGCACCACCACGCCGGGCGTGCCGTGATGGCGGTTGACCATGAAACGGAAGGGCGCGTTCGGGATCATGCGGCGGATATTGCGCCGCGCCGCGCCGCACGCCAAACCTGGGCAGGATCAGCGGGGTTGACGGCATGAAGATCACCATCCTGGGCGGCGGCGGGTTCCTGGGGCGCAAGCTGGCGGCGCGGCTGGCGGCCGACGGCACGCTGGGCGGCCGCGCCATCACCGGCCTCACGCTGTTCGACCTGCACGCGCCGGCTGCCTTCGCCGCGCCCTTTCCGCTGCGCTGCCTGGGCGGCGACGTGGCCGACCCCGAAGCGGTGGCCGAAGCCATCCCGCCGGGCACCGAGGTGGTCTTCCACCTGGCCGCCGTGGTCAGCGCCGCGGCCGAGGCCGACTACGACCTCGGCATGAAGGTCAACCTGCATGGCACGCTGGCGGTGGTGGCGGCGTGCCGCAGGCTCGGCACGGCGCCGCGGGTGGTCTTCACCTCCTCCGTCGCCTCGTTCGGCGGCGGGCAGGAGGCGGTGGTGCCCGATGACGGGCGCCAGGTGCCGACCAATTCCTACGGCGCGCAGAAGGCGATCGGCGAATTGCTGCTGCAGGACGCCACGCGCAAGGGCTTCATGGATGCGCTCAGCCTGCGCCTGCCCACCGTGATGGTGCGCCCCGGCCGGCCCAACAAGGCGGCGTCGTCCTTCGTCTCGGCGGTGGTGCGCGAACCGCTGCTGGGCCTGTCCACCGACTGCCCGGTGCCGCCGGAATTCGCGGTCTGGATATGCTCCCCGCGCAGCGCCATGGAATGGTTCCTGCACGCCGCCACCATGGACACCGCGGGCATGGGCGTGGACCGCGGCATCAACCCGCCGGGGCGCAGCGCCACCGTGGCGAAGATGCTGGAGGCGCTGGAGACCGTCGCCGGCCACGCCGCGCGCGAGAAGGTCGGCTTCGCCTTCGACCGCGAGGTCTTCGACATCGTCGCCGGCTGGCCCGCTGCCTTCGCCGCCACCCGCGCGCGCCGCCTGGGCTTCGTGGAACAGGAATCGCTGGAGGACCTGGTGCAGGCCTTCATCGAGGACGACCTGGCGGCGACGAAGTCCGAGCGCGGCCTGTAGCGCCATGGAGCGGCTGGTCGAACGGATCATCGTCGTCAGCCGCTGGGCGCTGGTGCCCTTCTACCTTGGGCTGATCGCGGCGCTGTTCACGCTGATGGCGGCCTTCATGCGGGAACTCCATGCCGCCGTCACCAACGCCATGTCCTATTCCGAGCACCAAGCGATCGTGAAGGTGCTGTCGATGGTGGACCTGACGCTGATGGCGGGGCTCGTCGTCATCGTCATCTTCTCGGGCTACGAGAACATGGTCTCGCGCATCGACCCGGGCGGGCCGCGCAACTGGCCGGCTTGGCTGACCACGGTGGATTTCGGCGGGCTCAAGAAGAAGCTGTTCGCCTCGATGGCGGCGATCTCGGGCGTGACCATGCTGAAGGCGCTGATGGCACTCGAGGAGAGCGTCAGCGAACGGCAACTCTATTGGCTGGTGGTCATCAACATGGTCTTCCTGCTGGGCTACCTGATGATGGCGGTGGCCGACTGGTTCGCGGCGCGCGCGCGCGGGATGAAGGACGGCGACTAAGAGCCTGTCCTGAAGGTCGCCTTCCGGCGACTTTGAAGCCCGGCACCGGCCCGCCCCGCCACCCGGCCACCCACGTCAGTATCCTGGAATGGGTGGCCGGGTGGGGGGGGCGGGCCGGTGCCGGGCTTTCGAGACCGGGTCTGAGCGCGGGTTCAGACCTCCGCCACCGCGCCGTCGCGGTCCGCCATCAGCCGGCGCATATCGTCCGGGATCTCGGCCTTCTGGCCGGTGGCGTTGTCGATCACCACGCACAGCGCGCGCGCCGAGCACAGCAGCCCATCCGCCCGCCACATCGCATACTGGTGCACGAAGGACGTGCGGCGGAACGACGCGGTGCGCACGCACAGCAGCACCGGGTCGCGGAAATGGCCGGGGCGGTGGTATTTCACTTCCAGCGTGCCGACCACCGGCCCCGGCTTGTCGGGCGCGAAGGCGCCGCCGGCACCCAGCCACCAGTCGATGCGCATGTCCTCGAACAACGTCAGGTAGGCCGCGTGGTTCACATGCGCGTAGATGTCGCATTCCGCCCAGCGCACAGTGTGCTCGCGCCAAAGTGCCCATTGGCCTTCGACGCCGAAGCGTTCGCGCAATGTAGCGTCCATGTCGTTCGTCCTGGCGGTTCCGCTGCGCAGTCTGCGGCGCGGCGGCCCCGAGGGAAAGTCCGCGCTTGATCCGCGCCGCCCTGCGCGCGAGGCTTCGCGCAACGAACGAACGGGGAAACGCCATGATCAAGCGCCGCCACCTGCTGCTCGCCGGCATCGGCCTCACGCTACCCGCGATCCATGAGGCCCACGCCGCCTGGCCCGCCGATCGCCCGATCGAGGTGATCATCCCCTTTCCGCCGGGCGGCGGCGTCGATGCCGTCGGCCGCTTCGCCACGCACCAGATCACCGCGCGCCTGCCCGGCGTGCGCTTCGTGGTGGTGAACCGCGCCGGGGCCTCCGGCCAGCTCGGCATGGAGGCGATCTTCAATGCCGCGCCCGACGGCTACACCATCGGCGCGATCGGCAGCCTGAACGTCTCGACCCTGCCGCTGGAACGGCCGGTCCGCTGGAAGGCCGACGAATTCACCTACTTCGCCAATATCGTCGACGATGCCTGCGGGCTGTGGGTGCTGCCCAATTCGCCGCTGCGAAGCCTGGGCGACCTGGTCGCGGCGCTGAAGCGCCAGCCCGAGAGCGTCTCGGTCGGCTCCGCCGCCGGCGTGGGCTCCGACGACCACCTGGTGCTGCTGGGGCTTGAGGAGAAGGCGGATGTGCGCGCCCTGCACGCGCCCTTCAACGGCACCGCGCAGGTGCAGCGCGACCTGCTCTCCGGCGCGGTCGACGTCGCCTCCTTCAACATGTCCGAAGGCATCGTGCTGATGCGCGAGGGGCGCATCCGCTGCCTGGGCCAGGCCTCGCCCGCGCGCTGGTCCGCGGTGCCTGACGTGCCGACCTTCCGCGAGCAGGGCTATGACGTGCTGGTCGGCTCCGCGCGCGGCATCGTCGGCCCGCCCGGCTTCCCGCCGGAGGCAGCGCGCGCCATGCAGGCGGCCTTCGCCGCCACCTTCGCCGACCCGGCCTTCACCACCGCGGCCGACCGCGTGAGCCTGCCGCTGCGCCCACTGGTCGGCAGCGCCTATCGCGACATGGTGCTGGCGGAAGGCGAGGCGGTGCGCGTGATGTTCGCCCGGCGGCCCTGGCGGCGCTGAAATCCTTGCGGGTGCGTCGCGGCGACGCCTAGCCTTCCCGTAACGAAATCCTGGGAGGACCCAACGCCATGACGACCCGTCGCGCCCTGCTTGCCGGGGCGGGGGTGCTCGCCGCGCCCGCCACGCTGCGTGCCCAGGCCGCCTGGCCGGGCGACAAGCCGGTCGAGGTGATCGTGCCGTTTCCCGCCGGCGGCGGCGTGGATGTGATGACGCGCCTGGTGATGCCGCTGGTCGCCGCGCAGATCCCGGGGATGCGCCCGGTCATCGTCAACCGCACGGGTGCTGCCGGGCAGATCGGGCTGGAAGCCACCTTCAACGCGGCGCCGGACGGCTATACGATCGGTGCCACCACCATCCCCGCGCACAACGCCATCCCGCTGGAACGCCAGGTGCGCTACCGCGCGATGGACTTCACCTTCCTGTGCAACATCGTCGAGGACGCCAACGCCTTCTACGTGCGCACCGAGAGCCCCTTCCGCTCCGTGGCGGACATCGTCGCCGCGGCGCGCGCACGGCCCAACCACGTCACCTACGGCACCACCGGCATCGGCAGCGACGACCACCTGTTCATGCTGGCCTTCGAGGCCGCGGCGAACACCCCGCCCATGGTTCAGGTGCCCTTCGCCGGCGCGGCGCCGCTGATCCCGCAACTGCTCGGCGGCAACATGGACCTGGCGGTGCTGAACGTGAACGACGCCCCGCAGCTGGTGCGCGAGGGGCGCCTGCGCATCCTGGCGCAGGGCGGCGCGCGCCGGCAGCCCGAGGCCGCCGACGTGCCGACCTTCCGCGAACTGGGCATCGACATCGTCGGCGGTGCGTCGCGCGGGATCGTCGGGCCGCCGGGCATGCCCGCGCCGATCGTGGCGCGGCTGGAGGCCGCCTTCCGCGCCGCGCTGAACGACGAAGGCTTCCGGCGCGAGGCGGAACGCCAGCACATGCCGCTGCGCCCGCTGGTCGGGGCGGAATACAAGGCCTTCGCGCAGACCATCGACGACAATCTGAAGCGGCTGTGGCAGGTGCGCCCCTGGCGCGGGTGAGCCGCCCCCGCGCGTGATCCGCCGCGACGGATCACGCCACCGCGGCGCGGGCGCTACAGCCCCGCCTGCTCCAGCCGGATGATCGCGCGCGCCATCGCCTGCGCGCGCGGCACGATGCTCTCGACCTCGAGGTACTCCTGCGGGCTGTGCGCCAGCCCACCAACCGGCCCCACGCCGCACAGCGTCGGCACGCCCAGCGCCGCGGTGAAGCCGGAATCGGCGCAGCCGCCGGTGAATTCCGCCTCGACCTTCAGCCCGCTCTCCGCCGCCGCGGCCTGGTACACGCTGAACACGCGCTCGCTCTCGGGCGTCGGGTTCAGCGGGCGGAACTCGCCCTTGATGGTCAGCGTCGCCCGCGTGCCGGGCACGTAGGCCCGCGCCACGATGTCGTGGATCTTGCCCATCACCTCGTCGCGGTCGGCCAGGTCGATGGTGCGCAGGTCGATCTGGAACCGGCAGGACGGCGCGGTGGTATTCACGGATTGCCCGCCTTCGATCAGCCCGACATTCAGCGTGATGCCGCGCTTGAGGTCGGTCAGCGCATGGATCGCCACGATCTTGTGCGCCGCCTCGCCGATCGCGCTGATGCCGGCTTCGAAATTGCCGCCGGAATGCGCGGCCTTGCCCTCGACATCCACCACCGAGAACACGCCGCCCTTGCGCGCCTTCACGACATTGCCGCTGACCCGGCCAGGTTCCGAATTGAACACCACGCGGGCGTTGGCCGCCTCGGCCTCGATGACCGGGCGGCCTTCGGGGCTGCCGATCTCCTCGTCGCCGGTGAACAGCCCGACCAGCGGGCCGGGCGCGCCGCCGAACTTCGCGAAGGCGGCGAGCACGAACATGTTCATCACGATGCCCGCCTTCATGTCGGCGACGCCGGGGCCATAGGCGCGCGCGCCCTCGATGCGGAAGGGCCTGCGTTCGGGCTCGCCCTTCGGGAAGACCGTGTCGCGATGGCCCATCAGCACGATGTTGGACCGCTGGTTGCCGGTACCCAGCGCATGGCCGCCCTCGACGATGCCGCGGATGCAGTCGCCATGCTTCTCGCGCGGCACCGCCTCGGTCGCGATGCCGTGCGCCTCCAGGAAACGCACCACCTGCGCGCCGGTGCGATCGACGCCGGGCTTGTCGTAGGACCCGCCATCGGTGTTCACCATCGCCTCGATCTCGGCAAGCATCGCGTCCTTCTGCGATGCGATCCAGTCGGTGATGGCGGCTTCGGTGGTCATGCGTGTCTCCTCGGCGGGCACGCAGGCTGGCACCGGCGCGGCGCGGCGGGAAGGGGGCTACTCGATCCTGCCCAGCGCGCGCACGGTGCGGACAAGGCGTGCGGCGTCCTCGGTGTAGAAGCGCAGGAAGGCCTCGCCCTCGCGGAAGTCGAGCGTATTGCCGCTGGCCGCCATGACGCGGACGAACTCCGGGTCGCGCGCAACCTGCGCGCTTGCTTCGCGGATGCGCGCGATCACCGGCGCCGGTGTCGCCGCCGGCGCGAACAGCCCGACCCAGATGTAGAATTCGCAGTCGGGGAAGCCCTTCTCGATCAGCGTCGGCACGTCCGCGAAGCCGGCCAGGCGCGTGCGGCCCCAGGTGGCGATCGGGCGCAGCGTGCCGGCGCGCACATGCGGCGCGATCGGCCCCGGGCCCGAGGCCAGGCACTGCACCTGCCCGCCCAGCAGCGCCGTCAGCGCCGGCCCGCCGCCCTGGAAGGGCACGTGCAGCATGTCGAGCCCCGCCGCCTGCGACAACTGCGCCATCGGCACATGCAGCGCGGAATAGTTCCCCGCCGAGGAATACGACACCTGCCCCGGCCGCGCCTTCACATCGGCGATGAAGTCCTCGATCCCGCGGACCGGGCTGGCGGACGGCACCACCAGCACCGTGGGGTCGGCGGCGAACAGCGCGATGGGCGCGAGCATGTCGGTCGCATAGGTCGGCTCGCGCCCGTTCACCCGCGCGGCTTCGGGCAGCAGCGCCATGGACGACAGCGCCATCAGCAGCGTGTAGCCATCCGCTGTGGCACGCGCGACCGCCGCATTGCCGATGGCACCCGCCGCGCCGCCGCGGTTCTGGATGGGCACGGCGACACGCCAGATGCGCTCCAGCCCCGCCGCGACCGGCCGGCCCACCACATCGGCCTGGCCGCCGGGCGGGAAGGCGACGACGATGGTGACGGCGCGCGCGGGAAAGGTCTCGGTCTGCGCATGGGCGGCAAGCGGCAGCAGAGATGCCCCCGCGATCAGGCTCCGGCGTTGCATTGTCGCTGATCCTCCCGTTGGTGATGGCCGCCGCGTCACGTCATGCGACTGGATTCTCCAGCACGCCGATCCCAGGCACTTCGATCTTCACGCGGTCGCCCTTCTTCAGGAACTTTGGTGGCGAGAAGCCGATGCCCACCCCCGCCGGCGTACCGGTGGCGATGATGTCGCCGGGTTCCAGCGTGATCGCCGCGCTGATGGTCGCGATCAGCATCGGGATGCCGAAGATCAGGTCGTCGACCGGCGCGCGCTGGCGCAGTTCCCCATTCACCCAGGTCGAGATCGACAGCTTCGGCGGCACGCCAGCCGCATCGGCGGTGACGATCGCCGGGCCCATCGGCGCATAGCCGTCGATCCCCTTGCCCAGGATCCACTGGCGGTGCTTGTGCTGCAGCGTGCGCGCGGTCACGTCGTTGACGATGGTGTAGCCGAACACATGGGCATAGGCGTCCGCCTCGCTGATCCCGCGCCCGCCGCGCCCGATCACGACCGCGATCTCGCCCTCGTAGTCCGTGCTGTTGGACGTATCCAGGAAGGACGGGATCGGCTCGCCCGGCCCGATCACGCAGGTGGGCGGCTTGGAGAACACCACCGGCGCCTCCGGCACCACCTCCTTGGCGGTGGCGTCGAAGCCGGACGATGCGAATTCCTTCGCGTGCTCGTGATAGTTCTTGCCGACGCAGAAGATGTTCTTCGCCGGGCGCGGGATCGGCGCCAGCAGCACCGCATCCGCGGCCACCGGCGCCGTCGCTTCGGCCGCGCGCGCGGCCGCCAGCGTGGCCTCGCCGCCGGCGATCAACGCCAGCATGTCGCGCGGCAGCGACGCATCCGCCGCCGCCAGGTCCAGCACCTTCCCCGCATCATCCAGCGCGCCGATGCGCGTGCCCTTGCCATCCCTGAACGTGACCAGCCGCATCCGAAATTCCCCCTACCGCTTGCGCACGAATTCGGTCCGCAGGACCAGGCCCTTGATGCCGTCGTAGCGGCAGTCGATCTCCTCGTCATTCTCCGTCAGGCGGATCGACCGGATGACGGTGCCCTGCTTCAGCGTCTGCCCCGCGCCCTTCACCTTCAGGTCCTTGATGACCGTCACGGAATCGCCGTCGGCGAGCGCGTTGCCGCTGGCATCGCGCACCACGCGCGCGGGCGCCGCCGCCGGCATCTCGCCGGCCGGGCGCCATTCGCCGGTCGCCTCGTCATAGACGTAGTCGTCGCTGCCGCTCATGCCGGCTGCGCCGCGGCGAGGTCGGCGAGGGGCAGCGTCGCGGCGCGTTCCAGCGCGCGGGCGCCCCGGAAGGCCATGTCGTCGCGATACAGCGCCGCCACCACCTGCACGGCGCGCGGCATGCCCTCGCCATCCAGCGCCACCGGCACCGAAATCGAAGGCTGGCGCGTCAGGTTGAAGGCGAAGGTCCAGGGCGCCCAGTCGCGCCACAGCGCCTGCTCCGGCTGCACCGTCGGCTGGTCGGCGGCGAAGGCGGCGGTCGGCGTGCAGGCGGTCAGCACCAGGTCGTAGCGCTGGTGGAAGCGCGCCATGGCGTGGGCGGCCTCCAGCCGCATCGCCTCGGCGGCCAGGTAGTCCACCGCCGACATCGCGCCATTGCGGCGCGCCACATCGACCATGCCGGCATCGAGCAGCGCCTGCTTCTCCTCCGGGATGGCGGCGAGCACGCGCGACAGCGCCACGCCCCAGACGCGCCCGAAGATGGCGCGCGTATCCGGCAGGCCGGGATCGGCTTCCTCGACGATCGCGCCCTGTTCCTGCAGCATCCGCGCCGCGCCATCGAGCACGGCGGCGCCATCGGCATCGAGCGGCGGTTCGAACCCCATCCGCCGCACCACCGCCACGCGCAGGCCGGCGACGCCATCCTCGATGCCGGCGCGCCAGTCGCGCGGATCGTCGGGCAGCGCATAGGGGTCGCGGATGTCGTGCCGCGCCATGGCGCCGAACATCAGCGCCGCATCGCGCACCGTGCGCGTCATCGGCCCCGCCACCGCCACATGCCCGAAGGCGCCGAGCGGCCATTGCGGGATGCGCCCGAAGGACGGCTTCACGCCCACCAGCCCGCAATAGGCGGCGGGGATGCGGATCGACCCGCCGGCATCCGTGCCGACATGCAGCGGCCCGAAGCAGGCCGCCCCCGCCGCGCCCGCGCCGGAACTCGACCCGCCCGGCGTGCGCTGCGGGTTCCAGGGGTTGCGCGTGATGCCGTGCAGCGGGCAGTCGCCGGGCGACTTCCAGCCGAATTCGGTCGTGGTCGTCTTGCCGATGATGACGGCACCCGATTCCTTCAGCCCCATCACCGCGGGTGCGTCCTCGGTGGCCGGCGTGGTGTCGGTGGTGCGCGACCCGCGGCGGGTCGGGAACCCCGCCATGTTGAGCAGGTCCTTCACCGTGGCGGGCACGCCATCCAGCGGGCCGATCGGGCGCCCGGCTGCCCAGCGCGCCTCGCTCTCGCCGGCTGCACGCAGCGCCTGCGGGTTCATGGCCGCGAAGGCATTGACCCAGGGGTTGTAGCGCGCAACGCGCTCCATCACGGATTTCAGTGCCTCCACCGGCGAAAGCCGTCGGCGGGCATACAGGCCGAGCAGCGTCTCGGCGGACATCAGGGCGGGATCGGTGTCGGGCATGGCCCATCTAGAGCAGATCCCGGTCGGAGGGAATCACCTGATCGGGTGAAGATGCCCGTGAAAACAACAAGCTACAGCGTGTGCCGCGCGCCGTGGCGATCGGTCCATGCGCCAGCGCCCGCGGTGCGCCGGCGCGGAGCGCTCGCCACCCCTCCGGCCGCGGCCGGCGCGGGAGATCGCGCGCCGCGCCGCGGGCCGGGGTGGCGTTCCGCGCGATCGGCTGCGGCAGGTGGCGTGCGCTCCCGGCTGCGTCCGCCACGGCCTGCACGGCGCCGGGGCTGCCGCAGGTCGCCATCCGCGCGGCAGCGACGCTGCAAGGGGAGGGGTCGCGGTATCGATCGCACCAGCCCGTGCAGGCGCGCGCCCGCGCCCGGTGCGGCTGCCAAGGCCGGAGCCCGCGCGACATGCCCGCCGCCCGCGCCGTTGACGGCGCGCAGGCCAGGGGTAGCGTGCCACGAGCCAACGCGGAGACCACCGATGAGCGATGCGAAGCCTTCCCCCTGGGACTGGAGCGAGCCGCAATGGCGCCACATCGTGGGCCGCGCGCGCGCCGGGCGGTCGCTGGCGCCGTCGACCTGGCCTGGCGGGGCGCGTTGCGCCGTCAGCCTGTCCTTCGACGCCGACCACGAGACCATCCCGCTGCGCGATTCCGACGAGAGCCCCATGCGGATCAGCCAGGGGCAATACGGCGCGCGGCAGGGCATCCCGCGCATCCGCGCGCTGTTGGCCCGCCATGGCGTCAAGGCGTCGTTCTTCTACCCGGCGGTCTCGGCGCTGCTGCACCCGGATGAAATCCGCGCGGTGGCCGATGAGGGCCACGAGATCGGCATCCATTCCTGGATCCACGAGGCGAACACGCAACTGCCGCCGGGTGTCGAGCGCGACCTGACCTTCCGCGCCGCCGACACGCTGGAACGCCTGTCCGGCCGCCGCCCCGTGGGCATCCGCACGGCATCCTGGGATTTCTCGGTCGACACCATGTCGATCATCCAGGAGCTCGGCCTGCTCTACGATTCGTCGCTGATGGCCGATGACGATCCCTACGAACTGGAAGTGCAGGGCGAGCCGACCGGCATCGTCGAGCTGCCGCCCGAATGGATCCGCGACGACGCGGTGTATTTCAACATGCTGCGCTTCTCGGGCCTGCGCCCCTACACGCCGCCCTCGGCGGTCGAGGAGATCTTTCGCGCCGAATTCGAAGGCGCGCTGGCCGAGGGCGGCCTGTTCCTGCTGACCATGCACCCGCACGTGATCGGCCACCGCAGCCGCATTGCGCTCCTCGATCGCCTTGTCACGCACATGAAGGGCACGCCCGGCGTGTGGTTCGGCACGCATGAGGAAGTGGCGCGCTGGTGCGCGCAGCAGGCGGGCATGACCCAGCGCGCCTGACGCACGCGAACTCCCTTCTTCGGATCGCGCCCATGCGCGATCCGGGAGCGCACGGCGCGACCGCGCCCAGACTGCCAGCCGCCGCCCGCGCCGCAGCGCATGGCGCGAAGGCAAGGGCCGCGGATGCGGCCCGCCCGCCGTCTGAGGGCCATCACGAAGACTCGGATCGCGCCCATGCGCGATCCGGGAGCGCACGGCGCGACCGCGCCCAGACTGCCAGCCGCCGCCCGCGCCGCAGCGCATGGCGCGAAGGCAAGGGCCGCGGATGCGGCCCGCCCGCCGTCTGAGGGCCATCACGAAGACTCGGATCGCGCCCATGCGCGATCCGGGAGCGCACGGCGCGACCGCGCCCAGACTGCCAGCCGCCGCCAGCGCCGCAGCGCATGGCGCGAAGGCAAGGGCCGCGGATGCGGCCCGCCCGCCGTCTGAGGGCAGAAAACTACGTCACGACGATGTTGAACTGCCGCGCCACCGCGGTCCATTCGCCGATCTGCTGGTTGATCAGCGCGGTGAAATCCGCCCCCAGCGGCGGCGGATTGCGCGGCAGGGTCTGCAGTTCCTCGAAGCGCACCATCAGGTCGGGGCGCGCGACGATCTGCGGCACCAGGGCCGACAGCCGCTCGACGATCGGCGCCGGCAGCCCCTTCGGCCCCGACAGCCCCAGCCACTGCGCCGAGGTCAGCTTCGGGAAGCCGAGCTCGGCAAAGGTCGGCACGTTCGGGAAGGCCGGCAGGCGCTGCGGCGTGGAGACCGCCAGTGCCCGCAGCACGCCGTCCTTCATCAGCTGCACATTGGTGGTGATCGGGTCGATGAAGGATTCGATCTGGTTCGCCATCAGGTCCTGCATCGCCGGCGCCGAGCCGCGATAGGGCACGTGGTCGAGGTTCGTCACGCCCGTCTCGCCGGTCAGCATGGCACCCAGCAGATGCGGCGCCGAGCCGATGCCCGACGACCCGTAGCGCACCGGCCGCGTGCGCGCCGCCGCGATGTACTGGTCGAGCGTCCGGAACGGCGATTCCGCCTTCACCAGCAGCACGTTCGGCGCTTCCACGAGCTGCCCGATATGCGTGAAGTCGTTGACCGGCTGGAAGGGCAGCGTGGGCATCGTGGCCGCCGAGAAGACATGCACCGAGGCATGGCTGACCAGCAGCGTGTAGCCATCGGCCGGCTGCTTCGCGACGAAGTCGGTGCCGATGACGCCGCCGGCGCCCGCACGGTTCTCGACCACCACGGTCTGCCCCAGCGACTGCGACAGGATCGGCGCCATCAGCCGGCTGATGGTGTCGACCAGCCCGCCCGGGGGAAACTGCGCGACCAGGCGGATCGACCCGCGGGATGGCCAGGCGGCTTGCGCCGAGGCGATGCCCGGCAGCGCGAGGGGGCCGACGGCGCCGGCTGCGGCGAGCCCAAGAAATGCGCGACGATTCATCGATCTGCTCCCTGTTCAGGCGCAAGGAGGATGGAAAGGTCGAAACGCGGGCAATCGCCGCCCGCGCCGGCCCCGTCTCCTGCGATGCCCAGGGTGTTCAGCAAACGCCGTGCCGCCGGCACGGCGACACGCCATCAGGCGGCGCGGAAGCCCCCGTCGGTCATGCCGAGCAGCGCGTGGCGCCATTCCGCCCCGCGATCCGCCGCCCGCAGCTCCAGCATCAGGCCCAGCACGCCGATCCCGGCGATGCGCGCGCGCAGCCGCAGCCCGCCACGGCGCGGCAGCACCAGGTCGACCTCCTGCCCCAGGTCGAGCCCACCGATCCCGGCCACGATCGCGCCCGCGGCGCCGGCCTCGCGCACCAGCCCGTCGCGCACGCGCCCGCCGGCGGATCGCAATGTGCAGGGTTCCGCCACCGGATGCAGCGGCTGCGCGACCGCGGCCGGCGCCTCGACCCCCGCGCCATGCCCGGCCGGTCCCCATCCGCGATCCATGCTGACCTGCCCTCCGACCCCGCCCTGGTGGCGGCGCCGTCGCAGGCTACGGGAGCGGCGTTAACGCGCGGCTTCCGCGCCGTCATCCGGCAGCAGGTCGCCGATCGCCTCGCGCCAGCGCGCCTGCTCCGCGCCCGCGCGGACCGCCAGGTGCACGCCGAGCAGGCTGACGCCACGCACCTGCGCCTGGAACATGTGGTCGGCGAAGCGCGCCAGGCGCAGCCGCACCTGGTCCCCCGCCAGCATCCCGCGCACCCCATGCACCATGCCGCCGCCCGCCGAGACATCGCGCAGCATGCCGTCATGCACATGCGATCCGATGAACACGGTGCAGGGCAGCTGGACCTCGATGCGCGGGCCTTCGCGGCGTTCGCCGAGCCCGTCGAGGATCACCGCCGCCGGGTCGCGACGACCCGCGCCGGCCGCCGCCGACCCGCCTTGCCCCGCCAGGGCCCCCGGCCCCGGAACGGTATCGGACATCCCGCCTCCGTTCTCGCGCGAGTCGAACGGTAGCGCAGCAGGGCGCCTGCGGGATACCAGCCTGATGCGGCCGGCGGCGGCCGCGTTACTCCGCCAGGGCGGCGCTCCAGGGGCTCATGGCGTCGGTGATGCCGTGGCGCGTGCCGTCGGGGGCGATGCGGATCAGGTTGGGGCAGGCGAAGTTCACCGGCAGGACCGCGTGCTCCACCTCGGTCACCGTCGCGTCCTTCGCCAGCGCGGCGAGGGTCTCGGCGCCCAGGCGGATATCGGCTGTCACACCCTCCGGCGCCGAGACATCGAGGCGCGGGTGATGCGCCGCCTGGTCCGGCGTCATGCCGAAATCCGCCACGTAGGACAGGGTCTGGAAGACCGAGGCCATGATGCGACGCCCGCCCGAGGCGCCGGCGGCGATCGAGGGCGTGTCGCCATCCCCGGCGATCACCGGGCACATGTTGGTCAGTGGCCGCTTGCCCGGCGCGAGCGCGTTCATCGCCTCGGGCCGCGGGTCGAACCACATGATGCCGTTGTTCATCAGCACGCCCGATCGCGGCAGCACGACGCGCGAGCCCATCGAGGACAGCAGCGTGGTGGTCATCGCCACCATCATCCCGTCCTTGTCGCAGACGGTCAGGTGGGTGGTGCAGGATTCCGCGGCCTTGGGTTCGGCGTCGCCCAGGCCCGCGAGGCGCTCCGCATAGGCCGCGCGCATCACGCGCGCGAGCTGCGCGTACCAGGCGGGGGAGGGCGCCGCGCCGCTGAAATCCGCGCTTCGCATGCCTTCCAGCACGCGCAGCAGGGTCGGCGCGGCGGTCAGGCCATTGGCCAGGAACAGCCGCTTGCCGCGCCATGCGGCTTCCAGCGCGGGGCGCACCAGCGCCGTGCAGCCCGCCAGGTCGGCGGCGTTGATCGGCGATCCCATGTCGCGGAAATCGGCCAGCAGCTGGCTGGCGATCTCGCCTTCGTAGAAGTCGCGCAGCCCTGCCGTGGCGAGCCGTTCGAGGGTCTGCGCCAGGTTGCCCTGGCGGAAGAAGCCGGGGCTGCCCTGGTAGGGGGCGACCGGCGGCAGGCCATTGGGCAGGTAGATGCGCGCGCTCTCGGCATACATCCGCAGCACGGATGCGCTGTTGGCGACCTTCAGCGTGGTGAACCAGTCCTGCGCCAGGCCGCGCTTGGCCAGCGCCACCGCCGGCTCCATCACGACCTTCAGCGGCAGCCGGCCATGGCGCGCGTGCAGCTCGGCATAGCCGGCGACCGAGGACGGGATGGCGAAGGACAGCGGGCCATGGACGTTGCGGTCCTCGAACACCTCCGGCCAGGTGAACAGGTCGTCCTTCATCTTGCCCGTCATCGGGAAGGCCGAGGGGTCGAGCGCATGCGGCGAGACCGGCCCGAAGTCGAAGGTCTGCGCCGGGATGCCCGGCCCCGCCACCTGGGTAAAGCCGATGCCGCCGAGACCGGAGTTCCAGGGTTCGACCACCGCCAGGGCGAAGGCGGTGGCGACCGCCGCATCCGCCGCGGTGCCGCCTTCGGCGAGGATGGCGATGCCGGCCTCGGCGGCGTCGCGCGCCTGGGAGGCGACCATGCCCCGCTTGCCGGTCGCGCCGGGCTTGGTCACCTGCCAGTGCTGCGTCACATGCGGGGGCGGTGTCCAGGCCATGGGGCGTTCCTTTCTTGGGTTCGGGGGGAAGCGTCGCGCCGGAGGCGCGCAGGGGCAAGGGGTGCCGGAGGCGCGCAGGGGCAAGGGGTGCCGGAGGCGCGCAGGGGCAAGGGGTGCCGGAGGCGCGCAGGGGCAAGGGGTGCCGGAGGCGCGCAGGGGCAAGGGGCGCCGGAGGCGCGCAGGGGCAAGGGGTGCCGGAGGCGCGCAGGGGCAAGGGGTGCCGGAGGCGCGCAGGGGCAAGGGGTGCCGGAGGCGCGCAGGGGCAAGGGGTGCCGGAGGCGCGCCGGGGCAAGGGCTGCCCGCGGTTTGCCCCCCGCCGCCTTTGCCCATAAGACACCCGCCGAGCCGCGCCCCGCCCCGCCGGGGGTGGACACGCCCGCCAGCGCGCCCAGCGGCGCAGACCATCAGCCGCGCGCCGTCCAGGCGCGACGCGACAGGAGAAATTGCCATGCCCGCATCCCAGGGCCTTGTCGTCGCGCCCGTGCTCCGGGCCTTCATGGAGACCGAGGCGCTGCCCGGCACCGGGGTCGAGCCCGCGCGCTTCTGGGCGGCGATGGAGAGCATCCTGCGCGACCTCGCCCCCGCGAACGCGGCGCTGCTGGCCAGGCGCGACGAGCTGCAGGCGAAGATCGACGCCTGGCACGGGGCGAATCCCGCCAAGCCCATCGACCTCGCGGCCTATACCGCCTTCCTCAAGGAGATCGGCTACCTGCTGCCCGAACCGGCCGAGGTGAAGGTCGGCACCGCGGATGTGGACGCCGAGATCGCGACGCTGGCCGGGCCGCAGCTGGTGGTGCCGGTCTCCAACGCGCGCTACGCGCTGAACGCGGCGAATGCGCGCTGGGGCAGCCTGTACGATGCGCTCTATGGCACCGACGCCATCCCGCAGGACGGCCCGCGCGCGAAGGGCTACGACCCGGCGCGCGGCGCGGCGGTGATCGCGAAGGCGCGCGCCGTGCTCGACAGCGCGGCGCCGCTGGCGCGCGGCAGCCACGCCGAGGCCACCGGCTACCGCCTGGACGGCGCGGCGCTGGTCGTCACGCTGAAGGACGGCGCGACCACCGGCCTCGCGAAGCCCGCGCAATGCGTCGGCTACCTGGGCGATGCCGCCGCGCCGACCGCGCTGCTGTTTGCCAACAACGGCCTGCATATCGAGGTGAAGTTCGACCGCACCCACCCGATCGGCAGGACCGATGCGGCCGGGATCAGCGACGTCGCGCTGGAATCCGCCCTCACCACCATCCAGGATTGCGAGGATTCCGTCGCCGCGGTCGATGCCGAGGACAAGGTCGATGTCTATCGCAACTGGCTCGGCCTGATGAAGGGCGACCTGACGGCGGAATTCGACAAGGGCGGCCAGACCATGGTGCGGCGGCTCAATCCCGACCGCGTGTTCCACAGGCCCGGCGGTGGCGAGGTCACGCTGCATGGCCGGTCGGTCATGCTGGTGCGCAATGTCGGCCACCACATGATGACCGATGCCGTGACGCTCGACGGCGCCGAGGTGCCCGAGACGGTGCTCGATGCGCTCTGCACGGTCGCGATCGCGCTGCACGACATCCGCGGCAAGCGGCTGAATTCGCGCGCCGGGTCCGTTTATATCGTGAAGCCGAAGATGCACGGGCCGGAGGAAGTGCGCTGGGCCGACACGCTGTTCGCGCGTGTCGAGGACGCGCTCGGCCTCAAGCGGTACACGCTCAAGATCGGCATCATGGACGAGGAACGGCGCACCACCGTCAACCTCAAGGCCTGCATCGCGGCGGTGAAGGACCGCGTGGTGTTCATCAACACCGGCTTCCTCGACCGCACGGGCGACGAGATCCACACATCGATGGAAGCCGGGCCGGTGGTGCGCAAGAACGACATGCGCGCGCTGCCCTGGATCAAGGCCTATGAGGACTGGAACGTCGACACCGGCCTGGCCTGCGGTCTGCGCGGCCGCGCGCAGATCGGCAAGGGCATGTGGGCGATGCCCGACATGATGGCCGCGATGCTCGACCAGAAGGTCGGCCACCCGAAGGCGGGGGCCAATACCGCCTGGGTGCCGTCGCCGACCGCCGCGACGCTGCATGCGCTGCACTACCACCAGGTCGATGTCGCGGCGCGGCAGGACGAACTGGCGACGGGCGGCCGCCGCGCGAAGCTCGACGACATCCTGACCGTGCCGCTCGCGCGCGACACCAACTGGTCGCCGGCCGACGTGCAGGCCGAGCTCGACAACAACGCGCAGGGCATCCTGGGCTATGTCGTGCGCTGGGTGGACCAGGGCGTGGGCTGTTCGAAGGTGCCCGACATCAACAATGTCGGCCTGATGGAAGACCGCGCGACGCTGCGGATCAGCGCGCAGCACATCGCGAACTGGCTGCGCCACGGCATCGTGACGCGCGACCAGGTGATGGAGACGCTGCAGCGCATGGCCGCGGTGGTGGACCGCCAGAATGCCGGCGATGCCGCCTATGTGGCGATGGCGCCGGGCTTCGACGGCCCGGCCTTCAAGGCGGCCTGCGACCTGGTCTTCGAAGGCACGTCGCAGCCCAATGGCTACACCGAATTCGTGCTGACGCGGCGCCGCCGGGAAGCCAAGGCGGCCTGACGGCGCGCCAGAGGCACCGCCCCGCACCCCCGCGCGAGCACCCGGGGGTGCCGTGGCGGGTGTGCGGGCCGGTGCCGGAATGCGGGGCTCAGCGCAGGCCGAGGAAGCCCAGGATGGCCAGCACGATGACCACGGCGCCGACGATGTAGACGATGCTGTTCATGTTCAATCCTCCGTTACAATCGCCGTAACGCGGCCGCGCCGGGATGGTTGCATCCCGTTTGCGATCGGGGCGCAGGGCGGCGCGGCCTTGCACGCCCGCGCGCTTCGCGCTTCAAGGCGCCCCCCTGTCGCTCCGCACGGTGCGCGCCCATCGCGCGTCACGGCGCGCCCCCGCCCCGGATCGCCGCCCCCATGCGCCCTGCCATCGGCCTCGACTTCGGCACGACCAACTCGGTCGCCGCGCTGCGTGGCGCCGATGGGGTCGTGCGCACGCTCGGCCTGCCGGGGCGCGAGGTGTTCCGCTCCGTGCTGTGCTTCTGGGCCGGCGCCGATGGACGCCCGCGCGACGCGGCCGGGCCGGCGGCGATCGAGGCCTATCTCGAATCCCCGCTCGACAGCCGGCTGATCATGTCGATGAAGTCGTACCTGGCGCAGCGCAGCTTCACCGAGACGCGCATCCTCGGCCGCGGCTTCGGGCTGGAGGCGCTGGTCGCGACCTTCCTGCGCCATTGGCTCGGCCCGCTGGCGCCGCAGATGGCGGGCGCGCGCATCGTCGTCGGGCGCCCCGTGCGCTTCGTGGGGGAGGCCGCCGACGACGCCTTCGGTGCGCAACGCCTGCGCGCCGCCTTCGCGCAGGCGGGCTTCGCCGATGTCACGCTGGCGCTGGAGCCGGCCGCGGCCGGGCATCGCTTCGCGCAGGGGCTGGATGCGCCGGCGACCGTCCTGGTCGCGGATTTCGGCGGCGGCACGTCGGACTTCTCGGTGCTGCGCTTCGAACCCGGGCCGCCGCGACGGGTCACCGCGCTGGGCCATGCGGGTGTCGGCATTGCCGGCGATGCCTTCGACTACCGCATCATCGACCACGTCGTCTCGCCGCGGCTGGGCAAGGGCAGCACGTATCGGGTGATGGGCGGCGACCCGCTGCCCGTGCCGGCGGCCTGGTATGCCGGCTTCGCGCGCTGGCACCAGCTGTCGATGATGCGCGCGCCGCGCACGCTGCGCGACATCGCGGAGGTCGCGCGCACCGCCGAGGACCCCGCCGCGCTGCACGACCTGGTGCGGCTGATCGAGGCCGATGCCGGCTATGCGCTGTATCGCGCGGTGTCCGGCGTGAAGGCGGCGCTGTCGACCCGCGGGGATGCGATGCTCGACTTCCGCCATGGCTGCTTCGCCCTGGCGGCGCCGGTCGCGCGCGCCGACTTCGAAGCCTGGATCGCGCCGGAACTCGCGCGCATCGGCGCCGCGGTGGATGCCGCTCTGGCCGATGCCGGGACCCTGCCGGATGCGGTGGACCGCGTCTTCCTCACGGGCGGGACATCGCTGGTGCCGGCGGTGCGGCGCATCTTCGAAGCGCGCTTCGGGCCCGCGCGCGTGGTGGCGGGCGGCGAATTCGTCTCGGTCGCCGAGGGCCTGGCGCTGATGGGCTGACGCGACGCATGGCCTTCCGCCGCGGCATCGGTGAAACTGCGCCCCAGGAAGGATAACGCCATGACCGAAGACACCCGCCTCGATCCCCCCAGCCTCGAAATCAGCGGCCGCCGCGCCACCATCCGCCTGCACCGCGCGCGCCACCGCAATCGCGTCGAGCCCGGCGACATCATCCGCCTGCTGGACTACTTCGACACCGTCGATGCCAATCGCGACCTGCGCGTGCTGGTGATGGCCGCATCCGGCCCCGCCTTCAGCGCCGGCTTCCACCTGGGCGGCTTCGCCGAGGACAAGGCGGAAGCGGCCAAGGCGCCCGGCTTCGACGTGATGGTGGACCGCTTCGAGAGGCTGCGCGTGCCCACCATCATGCGCCTGCAGGGCGGCGTGTATGGCGGGTCCACCGACCTCGCGCTGACCGCCGATTTCCGCGTGGGCGTGACGGGGATGGAGATGTTCATGCCCGCCGCGCGCCTGGGCGTGCACTATTATCCGGGCGGGCTGCGCCGCTACGTCTCGCGGCTTGGCCTCAACACCGCCAAGCGCCTGTTCCTGACGGCCGAGAAGCTTGGCGCGGAGGAATTGCTGCGCGTTGGATACCTCACGCATCTGGTCGAACCCGCCGCTCTCGACGCCACGGTGGATGCGCTGGCGACGACGCTCGAATCGATGGCGCCGCTGGCCGTGCAGGGCATCAAGCAGGCGCTGAACGAGATCGGCCACGGCATGCTCGATGTCGAGGCGTGCGACGAGCGCGCGCGCATCTGCAAGGACAGCGCGGATATCCAGGAAGGCCTGGCCGCCTTCCGCGAAAAGCGCGCGCCGGTGTTCCGCGGCGCCTGACCGCGCGCGCCACGGCCGCTCGCGCTGGCACCGGCGCGCTGCAGTGCCGCCGCATCATCGTTGTCGCGAGCATCTTCCCCCGATCGGATGGCGCCATCCGATCGGGGTCTGCGCTATTCCAGTCGCGCACCCTGCGGCTGCGCCATGCCGCGCCGCACCGCCGGGCGTGCGCCCACCGTCGCGAACCAGCGCGCGAGGTGCGGCGTGTCCTCGACCCGCCGCGCCGCCCAGGACGCCCGCGCCACCCAGGGATAGGCTGCGACATCGGCGACCGAATACGCCGCCCCGCCCAGGAACGGCACCGCGGCCAGGCGTTCGTCCAGCAGGCGATAGACCCGGTCCACCAGCGCCAGCGCATGGGCACGCGCCGCCGGCGGCTTCTCCGGCGCCAGCTCCGTCCAGTGATGCGCCTGGCCGGTATAGGGGCCGAGCGAGGTCAGCACGACCATCAGCCATGCCATGACCTCGGCCCGCCCGCGCGCATCGCCGGGCAGCAGCACGCCCCGGGTCTCCGCCAGGTGCAGCAGGATCGCGCCGCTCTCGAACAGCACCAGCGGCGGCGTGCCGTCCTGCGGGTCCTCGACCAGGATCGGCACCTTGCCATACGGATTCAGCGCCAGGATCTCGGGCGCGAACTGCTCGCGGCTGCGGATGTTCACGCCGCGCACCGCGTAGTCGAGGCCGCATTCCTCCAGCATCACGGTGACGCGGTTCGAATTGGGCGTGGCCCAGCCGTAGAAGGTGCGTCGCATGGGCGTCAATCGATGCGCGCGCCGGAAGCCCGCACCACCTCGGCCCATTTCGCGATCTCCTCGCGGATGAAGGCTTCGAAGGCCGCCGGCGTCGTGCCGCCATCCGCCGTCAGGTTCGGCGGATCGGCGCCGAGATCCGCCAGCCTGGCGCGCACCGCCGGCTCCTTGCTGATGGCGTCCAGTTCCGCGCCCAGCCGGTCGATGATCGGCCGCGGCGTGCGGGCAGGGGCCTGCATGCCGAACCAGGCGGTCGCCTCGAAGCCCGGCGCCACCGTCTCGGCCAGCGTCGGCACCTCGGGCAGCACCGACGATCGCACATGCCCGGTCACGGCCAGCGGCCGCAGCCGCCCGTCGCGGATATGCCCGATGCAGGACGGCAGGTTGTCGACCGAACATTCCAGCCGCCCGGCCACCGCCTCGATCAGCATGGGGCCGGCGCCACGGAAGGGCACATGCGTGATCTGCAGCCCGCCGGCGCGCAGCTTGAACATCTCCATCGACATGTGCGGCGACCCGCCATTGCCGGCGCTGCCGTAGTTCAGCGCGCCGGGCCGCGCCTTCGCCGCCTCCACCAGCTCCTGGATCGTGCGGATCGGCTGCGAGGGATGCACCATGATCACGTTGGGCACGCGCAGGTACAGCCCGACCGCGGCGAGGTCCTCCGGCTTGTAGGGCATGCGCGCGCCGAACAGCGCGTAGTTGATGGCGGCGGGAGACACCGCCGTGGTCAGCACGGTGTAGCCATCGGGTGCCGCGCGCGCGACCGCCTCGGCGCCGATATTGCCGGTGGCGCCGCCGCGGTTCTCGACCGGCACGGGCTGGCCGATGCGGCTTTGCAGCCGTTCGGCATAGATGCGCCCCGCGATGTCGGTGGTGCCACCCGGCGGGAAGTTCACGATCATGCGGATCGGGCGCGCGGGAAACGGCCCGTCCTGCGCCAGCGCGGGCAGCGGCAGGGCGGCGAGCGCGCCGGCGATCAGCGGGCGGCGGGCGATGGGCATCTGTGTTCCTCCTGGGCCGGGGTTCTGCGCGACCCTTGCGGCGGGCCATCCCGGCGGCGGCCCGCATCCCTTATGCCGCGCCGCGCGCCGGTTGTCGCGGCCATGGCGGCTTGTATGCTTGCCCCTGGCACGCTGCAGGGGGGGGGGGGATTCATGTCGACAGCATCGGCGCCCGGTCCCGACCAGCGCGACCCACCCGCGGCCGCGCCGCGCTTCGCCGGGGATGCCGACGTCCCGCCGCCGCGCCAGCGGCCCCCGGCGCTGCGGCTGCTGGCGATCGGCGTGCTGTCCATCATCGTCTCCGCCCTGCTGTTGCGCGCCGTGGTGGAAGTGGTGCGCTGGGCGGCCGAGCCCTGACGTCGCACTCGCACACGAGAATCCTGAAAAGCGAAACATTCGCAAAATTCCGGTGACATCACGCACCGTGAGTTCTACCTTGGCGCGATGTTGCTGGCGTCTTGGCGCGTGTGCGGCGGTCATCCGCCCGTTCCGCGCCGCCAGCCGGCCCGTCGCGTTGCAGCCGTGGCGGGCCGAGGGGGGGCAGGAGGTTACCCATGGTTGCATCGACCATGACGTCGCCCGCGGTGGCGCCCGCGCCAGCCATGCCAGCCGCCGCGCCGGCGCCGCCGCAGCAGGCCGCATCAAACCCGATCGCCGGCATCGCGACCGCGGCGCTGCTGTCGCTGCCGATCTGGGGCCTAGTCTACCTGGCGGCGTGCCTGGTCACCAGCTGACGGGGCGCGCTACTCCACGCGGATATTGGCGCGGGTCACCACGTCGGCCCATTTCGCGACCTCGGCGCGCAGGAAGGCGGCGAAGGCCTCCGGCGTGGTGCCGCCATCCGGGGTCAGCCCCGGCGCATCGGCGCCCAGCGCCGCCAGGCGCGCGCGGAAGGCCGCATCCAGCGCGATGGCGTTGAGCTCGGTGCCGAGCCGCTGCACCACCGGCGCGGGCGTCGCCGCCGGCGCCAGCAGGCCGAACCAGGCCGTCGCCTCGAAGCCGGGCTGGCCCTGCTCGGCAATGGTCGGCACGTTCGGCATCGATGCATTGCGCGCCGCGCTGGTCACGCCGATGGCGCGGATCTGCCCGTCGCGGATGAACGGCAGGGCGGAGGGGATGTTGTCCATCCCGATCTCGATGCGCTGCGCCACCATCTCGGTCAGCATCGGTGCCGACCCGCGATAGGGCACGTGCGTGATGTCGATGCCGGTCGCCAGGCGCAGCTGCTCCACCACCACATGCGGCGAGGTCGCGATGCCCGCCGTGCCGTAGTTGATCGCACCGGGCCGCGCACGCGCCGCCTGCACGAGGTCCGCCACCGACCGGATGGCGGTGTTGTTCGCCGCCATCAGCACATTCGGCACGCGCGTCATCAGCGCGACGGCGGCCAGGTCCTCGGGCCTGTAGGGCATGCGTTCGCGGAACACCGCGAAGTTGATCGCGCCGGTGCCGATCGTGGTCAGCAGCAGCGTATGCCCGTCGGGCTCGCTGCGCGCGACGAACTCCGCACCGACATTGCCCGAGGCACCGGGGCGGTTGTCGACCACCACCTGGTGGCTGAGCCGCCGGCCCAGCATCTCCGCCGTCAACCGCCCGACCAGGTCGGTCGTGCCGGCCGGCGTGAACGGGATGACGATGCGGATCGGGCGCGACGGGAAGGCCTGCGCCAAGGCCGGGCGCGCCAAGACCAACAAGGGTGTCGCGAACAACCCGCGGCGGTCGAACCTCATGACGCTTCCCTCCATCCCGGATCAGGGCGCACAGCCCCGTTGGCCACGACCCTACGGGCCGGTCCGCGACCGGTCCATGCCCGCGACAGGGCGGTGGCAGAAGTGGGGGGCCAGCCCCCCGGACCCCCCGCTGGGAGGCGACCGCCTCCCAGACCCGGGGTCAAAGGGCTGGTGGGGAGGAGGGGCATGGCGCACCCTGCCCACCGGTACCACCGACAAGTCCCTCCTCCCCACCAGCCCTTCTGTTTCCGCGGGTCCGGGGGCACGTATGCCCCCGGCGGGTGGGTCCGGGAGGGCAGAGCCCTCCCGCCTCCGCCCTCCGCGGTCAGTCGACCGTGATGTTCCCGCGGCGGACCACCTCGGCCCATTTCACGATTTCCGCGTCGATGAAGGCCTGGAAGGTGGCTGGCGTGGACAGCCCGTCCGGCGTCAGGCCCGGCTTCTGGCCGCCGAGGTCCTCGATCCTGGACCACACCGCCGGATCGGCCAGCGATGCGTTGATGGCGCCGGCCAGCCGGTCGATGATCGGCTGTGGCGTGCGCGCGGGCGCGGTCACGCCGAACCAGGCGGTCGCTTCCACCGCCGGGAAGCCTGCTTCGGCGCAGGTCGGCACGTCGGGCAGCGCGGCGCTGCGCGTGGCGGTCGTGACCGCCAGCGGCCGCAGACGTCCCTCGCGCAGGTGGCCGATCACCGAGGGCAGGTTGTCCACGCCGACCTCGACGCGACCGGCGATGATTTCCTGCAGCATCGGCCCGGCGCCGCGGAACGGCACGTGGGTCATGTCGATGCCCGCGGCCTGCTTCAGCAACTCGCCGGTCATGTGCAACGAGGTGCCGACGCCGGAGGAGCCGATATTGAGCCGCCCGGGCCGTGCCTTCGCGTAGTCCACCAATTCGCGCAGCGTGCGCACCGGCAGCGCGTTGGTGACGTAGATCGCGTTGGGCACCTTCACGACCAGCGCCACGGCGCTCATGGCGTCGGGCCGGTGCGGCATGCGTTCGCGGTACAGCCCGTGGTTGATCGCGCCGCTGCTCACGGTCTGCATCAGCACCGTGTAGCCATCGGGGTCTGCCTTCGCGACGACATCGGCGCCGACATTGCCGCCGGACCCGCCGGGGCGGTTCTCGACCACCACCGATTGGCCCAGGCGCGTGCTCAGCGGTTCCAGCAGCACGCGCGCCGCGAGGTCGGTGGTGCCGCCCGGCGGGAAGCCGACCACCAGGCGGATGGGGCGCGCCGGCCAGGCCTGGGCGACGGCGGGCGTGGCGAGGCTGGCGGCGGCGATTCCGCTGAGCAGGGCGCGGCGTTCGATCATTGGTTGTTTCTCCCCGGCGCCCGCGGTGGCGGGCATGGTCACGTTGGCACTGGCAAACTGGCCTCTCGGCGCTGCGGGATCAACCGGCGGCGCGGCGATACCGCCCTGGCGCGAAACGCACTAGCATCCGCGACGTGACTGGGGTTGTCGCGTTCAGGGGGCGCGCGCGCATGGGGTTCCTGAGACTGTACTGGCGCGTCCTGTGGATGCTCGGCAGCGACCGGCCGATGGCGCTCGGCCTGGTCATCGCGGCGCTTGGCCTGGCGGGGCTGCAGTTCCTCGAACCCGTGCTGTTCGGGCGGGTGGTCGACCTGCTCGCGCGGTCCGAGCGGATGGAACCGGCGGCGTTGTGGACCGAGGCGACGCAGCTCCTGGTGGTCTGGGGCATGGTGGGGCTGGCGGGCATCGCGGGCAATGTCGCGGTCGGGCTGTTCGCCGACCGCATGGCGCACCGCAACCGGCTGCGCATCATGCACGACTATTTCCAGCATGTGCTGGCGCTGCCGCTGTCCTTCCATGGCGACACGCAGTCGGGCCGGCTGATGAAGGTCATGCTGGTCGGCACCGACAACCTGTTCGGCCTGTGGCTCGGCTTCTTCCGCGAACACGTCATCACCTTCGTCTCGCTAGTCGTGCTGCTGCCGCTGACCATGGCGATGAACTGGCGGCTGGGGCTGCTGCTGGTGGCGCTGGTGGTGATCTTCGCGGTGGTCTCCACGCTGGTGATCCGCCGCACCCAGGAAGCCCAGGCGAAGGTCGAGGCGTTCCATTCGCGGCTTGCCGGCAATGCCCAGGACGCGCTGTCCAACGTGGTGGTGGTGCAGTCCTTCACGCGCCTGAATTCCGAGGCGCGGCTGTTCGGCGACATCATCCGCCAGGTGCTCGACCACCAGTTCCCGGTGCTGAACTGGTGGGCGATCGTGTCGGTGCTCACGCGCGCGGCCAGCACGATCTGCGTCATCGCCATCTTCGTCTACGGCACCGTGCTGCATGTGCGCGGCCTGGCGACGGTCGGCGAGATCGTGTCCTTCATGGGCTTCGCCACGCTGCTGATCGGGCGCATGGAAGGCGCGGTCGGCTTCGTCTCCCACATGGTGTTCGTGCAGCCGCGCATCGCCGAGCTGTTCGGCGTGCTGGACGCGCGCTCCAGCGTGCCCGAGGCGCCGGACGCGCAGGACATCGGCCGCGCGACCGGCGAGGTCGCCTTCGATGCGGTCGGCTTCGCCTATCCCGCGGGCCCGCCCATCCTGCGCGACGTGTCCTTCACCGCGCGGCCTGGCCAGACCATCGCGCTGGTCGGCCAGACCGGGGCGGGCAAGTCCACCGCCATGGCGCTGCTGCAGCGGCTGTGGGACCCCTCGGAGGGCCGCATCACGCTGGATGGCCACGACCTGCGCGCGCTCTCGCTGGAATCGCTGCGCGCCAATATCGGCGTAGTGTTCCAGGAATCGATGCTGTTCAGCCGCACCATCCGCGAGAACCTGCTGGTCGGCCGCCCCGACGCCACGCAGGAGGAGATCGAGACCGCCTGCCGCGAGGCCCAGGCGCATGACTTCATCACCCGCCAGCCGCAGGGCTACGACACGGTGGTGGGCGAACGCGGGTCGAACCTGTCGGGCGGCCAGCGCCAGCGCCTGGCGATCGCGCGCGCGCTCATCAAGAACCCGCCGGTGCTGATCCTGGACGAGGCGACCTCGGCGCTCGATGCCGCGACGGAAGCGCGCGTGCAGAAGGCGCTGGCGGCGCTGATGGCGGGGCGCACCACCTTCATCATCGCGCACCGCCTGTCCACCGTGCGCGAGGCCGACGAGATCCTGGTCTTCGAAGGCGGGCGGGTGGCCGAACGCGGCCCCTTCGCCACGCTGGTCGCGCAGGATGGCCGCTTCGCGGAACTGGTGCGCACGCAGCTGGCTGGCGGGGCGGCGGCGCCGGCGCATTGATGTCGCGCCGCATCGATCGGTCCTGGGTGGTGCTCGCCAGCCTCGAAGACGCCGAGGCGATGCGCTGCGTCGATGTCTTCCGCCGCACCGACGGCAGCTTCGGCTTCGAGGAATTCCGCCGCGATGTCGAGGATCGCGGGACCTGGACCCCGGTGCAGTACTTCTCCACGCAGTCGTTTGCCACGCAGGACGCGGCGCTGGCGGCGGCGCACCGCGCCGTGCGCTGGCTGGCGGAACGTCACTGATCCGCGACCAGGCGCGCTTCTTCCTTGCATCGCGCGCGGCGATCCTGGCACGCTCGCGCCCTGGTTGCGTCGACCGGGAATGCCGGACCCCTCGCGTCGCTGCTGTGCCCCGGCCTTGTCCCGGTCGCGCCCCGCAGGCCCCCCGGCCTGCGCCACGAAGGAGGGAACGGGCATGACCATCGGTGCGATCCTGCGCGACAAGGGCGGCGACGTCTTCACGGTCGGACCTGGCGAGGACGCCACCGCGATCGCGCAGGCGCTCGCGCAGCACCGCATCGGTGCCGCGCTGGTGCGCGACAACCAGGGCAATATCCTCGGCATCGTCAGCGAGCGCGACATCGTCCGCGCGGTGGCGCGCGAAGGCGCCGCCGCGCTGTCGCGCACGGCGCGCGACCTGATGACGGCCGACCTCATTACAGTGCGCGGCGAAACCCAGGTCTCCGATGCGCTGGGCGTGATGACCAACCACCGCTGCCGCCATCTGCCGGTGATGGAGGATGGCCGGCTGACCGGCATGGTCTCGATCGGCGACCTGGTGAAGGCGCGCATCGCCGAGGCCGAGCGGGAAGCCGAGAACCTGCGCGCCTTCGTGACGGCGGCGTAGTTTTACGCCCTCAAGCGCCGGGCGCGATCCGTCTTTTTTTGCCCTCAAGCGCCGGGCGCGGCCTCCGGCCGCTTGGCTGCGCGCCGTGCACTGGCGCGCCGGGCGCGGCGGGCAGGTTGGGCGCGGTCGCGCTTTGCGCTCCCGGATCGCTGCGCGATCCGTCTTTTTTTGCCCTCAAGCGCCGGGCGCGGCCTCCGGCCGCTTGGCTGCGCGCCGTGCACTGGTGCGCCGGGCGCGGCGGGCAGGTTGGGCGCGGTCGCGCTTTGCGCTCCCGGATCGCTGCGCGATCCGATTGTTTGGCCGTCACGCGCCTGCGCCTGCCACCCCATCGCCGCGCGGCGCCGGCCATGCAACCTTGCCCGCAACCCCATCGCGGAGCACCCCATGGACCTCCACCTCACCGGCAAGGTCGCCCTCGTCACCGGCGCCTCCATCGGGCTCGGCCGCGCCATCGCGAAAATGCTCGCGGCCGAGGGTTGCCGCCTCGCCATCCTGGCGCGCCGGCGCCACCTGCTCGACACCCTCGCCGCCGAACTCCCCGCCAGCGCCACCCCCTTCATCATCGAACAGGACATCACCGCGCCCGACGCCGCCCCGCGCATCCGCGATGCCGTGCTGAACCACTTCGGCCGCTGCGACATCCTGGTGAACAATGCCGGTGGCTCCCGCCCGCAGACCGACCTCGGCACCGATGACGTCTGGGGCGAGGCCATGCTGCTCAACTTCGAAGCCGGCCGGCGCATCACCCATGCCCTGATCCCGTCGATGCAGGCCAACAAATGGGGCCGCATCGTCAGCCTGACCGGCACCGACGAACCCTTCTCCATCAACCCCGCCAATGCCCCGAACGGTGCCGTGCACATCTGGTCGAAGGCGCTGTCGCGCACGCTGGGGCGCGACGGCATCACGGTGAACTGCGTCCCCCCCGGGCGCATCCATTCCGAACAGATCGACACCCGCCTGATGCCCACCGAGGAGTCCCGCCGCGCCTGGGCCCAGAAGGAAGTCCCGGTCGGCTACATCGGCGAGCCCGACGACCTGGCGGTGCTGGTCGCCTTCCTGTGCTCGCCGCGCGCGCGCTACATCACCGGCCAGGTGATCCATGTCGATGGCGGGACCCTGCGATCCAGCCATTGAGCAGCGGCGCATCCGGCTCCAGGCTGACCGGCACCCATCGACCAGGACGCGCCCATGACCACCAGCACGACATCGCATTCGCACCACCGTGGCGGCGGGGTGGCCGGCACGCATCTGCGCGCCGCCCTGGCGCGGTCGCGCCGCCGGCGCCGCGCCGGCAAGCCGCCTGAACCGCCCACGCTCGGCGCGCGCCTGGCGGATGGCGTCGCGGCCACCGTCGGGTCCTGGCGCTTCATCGTGGTCCAGAGCGGCCTGCTCGGCGCCTGGATCATCGGCAATGCGCTGGTCGGCAGCGGCGCCTGGGACCCCTATCCCTTCATCCTGCTGAACCTGATGCTGTCCTTCCAGGCCGCCTATACCGCGCCCATCATCATGATGAGCCAGAACCGCTCCTCCGATCTCGACCGCGACCGCGCCACCGCCGACTACCAGGTCAATATCCGCGCCGAGGCCGAGATCGCCCTGCTGCACGAGAAGGTGGACCTGCTGCGCCAGCGCGACCTGGACGAGCTGGTCGGGCTGCTGAAGGCCGCGCTGGCGCGGCTCGACGCGCGCGACGCGCCGGGGGTGCCGGCATGATCAACCTGGTCGTCCGCGGGCTGCTGGCGATGGGCGGCGCCCTGGCGGCGCTGTTCGTGGCGCGCGACAGCGCGAATTTCGGCGTGGTGCAGGGCATGCTGACCACCATCGTGCTGGTCTGCGCCGTGCTGCTGGTGGTGCTGTGGCGCTGGCGGAAGGACGAATGACGCCCTGCCGCACAGGGCCGCAAGCCCTGCCGGCGCTGCCGACCCACGGCCTCCCCGGGCACGCCCCCGCCGGCTGTCCGCGCGGTGCCGGCAGCCGGCGCCGGGCCGGCCACCGCTCGGCAGGCTTCGCGCCATGACGGCGCGCGCAGCCGCATTCGCCCGCCCGCGGCGCGCCCGGCCGGCCTGGACACCTGCCGCGCCGCAGGCCCCGCGGCCGGGCTTCGGCGCGCGCGGCGCCGCCATCGGCGCCGCATGAGCCTGCTCCATGTCCTGCTGGCGCTGATGGCGGCCTGTGTCGGCTTCGCGCTGGTCGCGCGCCGCGTGAAGCTGCCCTATCCGGTGGTGCTGGTGCTGGGCGGCATGGCGCTCGCGTTCATCCCCGGCATGCCGGAGATCGAGCTCGACCCCGAGTTCGCCCTGGCCTTCTTCCTGCCGCCGCTGCTGCAGGTCAGCGCCATCCGCACCGACTGGGCGGCCTTCCGCACCAGCCTGCGGCCCATCCTGCTGCTGGCCGTCGGCGCGGTGCTGTTCACCGCGCTGTGCATTGCCGCCGCGGTCAAGCTGATGATCCCGGGCTTTCCCTGGGCGGCGGCGATCGCGCTCGGCGCCATCGTCGCGCCGCCCGACGCGGTGGCCGCCGGCGCGGTGCTGCAGAAGCTGCGCCTGCCGCGCCGCATCGTCACGGTGCTGGAGGGCGAGAGCCTGATCAACGACGCCACCGCGCTGGTGCTCTACCGCTTCGCGGTGCTGGCGACGATGGCGGGCACCTTCTCCTGGTCGCAGGCCGGGCTGACCTTCCTGGTGGTGGCGGTCGGCGGCGCGCTGGTGGGCTGGGCGGTGGGGCGGCTGGTGGTGCTGGCCAGCGCCCGCCTGCAGGATACGCTGCTCGAGACCGCCGCATCCTTCATCGCCTGCTACGCCGCCTTCTTCGGCGCCGAGGCGCTGCACCTGTCGGGCGTCATCGCGGTGGTCATGACGGGGCTGGTGCTGGGGCGCGCGCAGAACAGCCTGTCCGCGCGCACGCGCCGGGAATCCCGCGCGGTCTGGACCTTCATCGAATTCGTGCTGAACAGCCTGGTGTTCATCCTGATCGGCCTGCAGCTGAACGGCATCCTGGACCGGCTGCACGACTATCCCGCCTGGCACCTGGCGCTGCTGGCGGTGACGCTGTCGCTGGTGCTGATCGTCTCGCGCTTCGTCTGGCTGTTTCCCGCCAGCTGGCTGCCGCGCCAGATCCCGGCGGTGCGCCGGCACGACCCGATGCCGCCCTGGGGGCACATCACCGTGCTGTCCTGGGCGGGGATGCGCGGCGTGGTCTCGCTGGCTGCCGCCCTGGCCCTGCCGGTGACCTTCCCCGAGCGCGACCTGCTGGTGTTCCTGTCCTTCGCCGCCATCCTGGCGACGTTGGTGGTGCAGGGCACGTCGCTCGAATGGCTGATCCGCCGGCTGGGCGTGGAGGAACCGCGCCGCGCCGCCATGTCGATCGACGAAGCCGCGGCACGCACGCTGGTCGCCCATGCCGCCCTGCGGGAGATGGAACGGCGCGCGGAGGACCTGCTGGCCGGCGCCATCGCCAAGGACCTGCTGGCGGAATATCGCGACCGGGTGCGGCTGCTGGACGGCATCAACCAGGGCGCCATCGCGGCCGAGCGCGCGTCGCGGCTGGACCATCGGCTGCACGCGCTGCGCGCCGGCCGCGCGAGGCTGCTGCGCCACCACGCGGAGGATGGGGTGGACGAGGAACTGATGACGCGCCTGGTGGAGGAACTGGACCTCGAGGAACTGCGCCTGCGGCGGCTGCTGGGGGCGGTGGATCGGTAGCGCGGCTCCCGGTCGGACGGACTCCTCCGGCCGGGTCAGGATGCCCATGAAATCAATGGCCTGGAGGCATCGACGCGCGCCGGTGCCAGCAGAACTGGCGCCCGGCCGCGCGGGACTCGGGCCGGCGCGCTATAGGGGGACGCATGACGCAGCTAGGCCAGGCCCTGGAGGAAGCGCGCCGCGCGCTCCTCGACCTCTCCACCCGCAACCGGCTGCTGTCGCTGCCGAAGCCCGGGCGGTCGCGCGGCGTGGTCATCCTGGACGACGAGGACGCGGATTTCGTCGCCGCCGCGCTCGGTGCCGGCCGCGCCTTCGGCTTCGAGGCGGCGGGCGAGGAAGCGCCGCCCGAGGACACCCCCGCCGAGGGCAAGCCGAAGCGCACGCGCAAGCGCACCACCAAGGCCGCCGCCAAGGCGGAAGGCGTCGCGCAGGCCGACGGCAAGGCGACGCGCGAGGACTGGCAGCGCGACGACCTGCTGCGCGTGCGCCTGGCCGCCGCCGACCTGGCGCGCCGCCTGCGCGACCTGATGACCGATGCGCGCACCGCGCGCGAGGAAACCGGCGTGCCGACGCTGTATCTCGCGCTCGGCGTGCTGTCCTGGCGCGACCCCGCGACACCCACCACCGAACGCCGCGCGCCGCTTGCGCTGCTGCCCGTCACGATCGAGCGCGAGGGCGTCTCGCAGACCTTCCGCCTGCGCGCGGGGGCGACCGAGATCGCCGAGAACCTCAGCCTGCGCGAAATGCTGAAGGTGCAATTCGGCACGACGCTGCCGGCCTTCGACGAGGCCGCCTACAACCCGACCGCCTGGGCGGCCGCCGTGGCTGGTGCTGTGAAGGATCGCGCCGACTGGTCGGTCGATGCCGACGCGCTGGCGCTCGGCCTGTTCTCCTTCGCGAAATTCCTGATGTGGCGCGACCTCGGGCCGGAGGAGAATCCCGGCCTGGCCGACCACCCGCTGGTGCAGGCGCTGGTCGGCGGCGCGCCGCTGACCACGCAGCCGACCTTCCCCGACGATGCCGATGTGGACGAAGCGATCCCGGTCGAGCGCCTGGACCACGTGGTCGACATGGACGGGTCTCAGGCGCTGGCCGCGGAGAGCGTGCGGCGCGGCGGCCATGTCGTGATCCAGGGACCACCCGGCACCGGCAAGTCGCAGACCATCGCGACCATCCTGGCGCAGGCCGTGCTCGATGGCCGCTCCGTGCTGTTCGTGGCGGAGAAGCTGGCGGCGCTGGAGGTGGTGAAGCGACGGCTCGAGAACATCGGCCTCGGCGCCGCCTGCCTCGAACTGCACAGCGAGAAGCAGTCCAAGCGGGCCGTTCTCGATGAACTGCGCGCGACGCTGGCGCTGCCGCCGCCGCCCAAGCCCAACCGCGCGGCGGTGGTGGAACGCCTCGCGACGCTGCGCGGCCGGCTGAACCGTCACGCCGCGGCGATGCGCGCGCAGGCGGGTGTCTCCGGCATCCCGCTGCACCAGGTGATCGGCACGCTGGTCGGCCTGCGCCGCCGCGGCGCGCCGGTGCCGGATTTCACGCTGGAGGCCGGCGGCTGGGACGGTGCGACCATCGCCGCGAAGCGCGACGCGGTGCGCGACCTGGCGGCGCGCGCGGTGGAAGCGGATGGCGCGCAGAACCCCTGGCGTGGCGTGGGCGCCGACCTTGGCCCCGCCGATGCCGACCGGCTGATGGCGCGGCTGCCCGGCTGGATCCGCGCCTTCGCCGCGGCCGGCGCCGCGGCGGGTGGCGTGGCGGGGCCGGCCGGCATCGCCGCGCGCCTGAAATCCGCCGCCGCGCTGCGCGAGGCACCAGCGCATGACAAGGCGGCGATGGCCAGCGCGGCCTGGCGCGCCGACCCTGCGCCGCTCGTCTCCCTGACCGAAGCGGTCGCGCAGCTCGCCATCGCGAAGCGCGACCCGCGGCTGAAGCCCGGCGCGCTGGATGTCTCGGGGCTTGAGGAAGCACGCGCGGGGCTCGCGTCGTCAGGCGGCTTCTTCGGCTTCCTCAATTCGGGCAAGCGCGCGGCGCAGGAGGTCGCGGCGCGCGTCGCGCGCGACGGCGCCGATCCGCTCGGCGCGATCGAGGCCGCCATCACCGGCCAGGCCGCGCGCGGGCGCGTGCGCAACGGCAATGCGCTGGGTGCGGCCGCCTTCGGCCGGCTGTGGAAGGGCGAGGACACCGACCCGTCCACCATGTCGGCGCTGATTCTCTGGCGGCAGAAGCATGGGCCGGAGGCGGCCGTTGCGCTGGCGGCCGAGGCCCCGACCGGCGATGCCGCCGTGCTGGAGGCCGGCGCCGCGGCCTGGACCGACCTGAAGCAGGCGACGCGCCTCGACCCGCTCGCGGCCTTCGGCACCGCGGACCCGCCCTTCGCCGCCATCGCCGACCGGCTGGGTGCCTGGGCGGAGCGGCCCGAGGCGCTGGCACCCTGGCAGGGCTGGCGGCGCGCGCTGGCGGCCGCGCAGGGGCTCGATCCCATCGTGCAGCGCCTGCAGGATGGGCGCCTGGCGCCCGAAGCCGCCGAGGATGCCTTCGCCTACGCGCTGCATGAGGGCCTGCTGCGCGCGGCCTCCGTGCAGCATCCCGACCTCGCCGCCTTCGATGCCGCCGCCTATGACCGCCTGGTCACCGAATTCCGCGACGCCGACCGCGCGCGCGTAGCACTCACGCGCACCGAGGCCGCGCGTGCCCATGCCGACCGCGTCAAGCAGGTGCGCGACGGCGCGCCCGGCATGACCGTGATCCGCGGCGAGATGGAGAAGAAGCGCGGGCATCTGCCGGTGCGCGAATTGCTCACCCGCGCCGCAGGCGCGGTGCAACAGGCCAAGCCGATCTTCATGATGTCGCCGCTGTCCGTCGCGCAGTTCCTGGCCCCGCCGCACGGCCTTCGTCCCGGCCTGTCCTTCGACCTGCTGGTGATCGACGAGGCATCCCAGGTCGAACCCGTCGATGCGCTGGGTGCCATCGCGCGCTGCCGCCAGGTGGTGGTGGTGGGCGACGACCGGCAGATGCCGCCGACCCGCTTCTTCCAGCGCATGACCGAGGAGGAGGGCGACACGCCGCCCGAGGAGGCACCTGACGCCGTGGCGGCGCGCGATGTCGAATCCATCCTGGGCCTGTGCAATGCGCGCGGTGTGCCGCGAGCGATGCTGCGCTGGCATTATCGGTCGCGGCACGAGAGCCTGATCGCGACGAGCAACCAGGAATTCTACGAGAACCGATTGCTGGTGCTGCCCAGCCCGCGCCCGCGCTCGGCGCTGCTCGGTCTGTCGCTGGTGCGCGTCGATGGCGCCTGGGAAACCGGCGAGGGCACCAACCGCGCCGAGGCCGCCGCCGTCGCCGAAGCCGTGATGCGCCACGCGAAGGAAACCCCCGGCGACACGCTCGGCGTCGCGGCGTTTTCCATCAAGCAGCGCGACGCCATCATGGATGCGATCGAGGCCGCGCGTCGCGCCGACCCGTCCGCCGACGCCTTCTTCGCCGACCACGCGGACGAGCCCTTCTTCGTGAAGAACCTCGAGAACGTGCAGGGCGACGAGCGCGACGCGATGATGATCTCGGTCGGCTATGGGCGCGACAAGGACGGGCGGCTCGCGATGCGCTTCGGGCCGCTGTCGGCCGAGGGCGGCGAGCGGCGGTTGAACGTGCTGATCACGCGCGCCAAGAAGCGTTGCGTGGTGTTCTCCGGCATCGGCGCGGATGACATCGACCTCGCACGCGCCTCGGGCCGTGGTGTCGCCGCGCTCAAGACCTTCCTCGCCTTCGCGGCCGCGCCGGCCGTCGCGCCGCGTGGTGGCGGCGACGCAGCGAGCGGCGCGCTGACCGACGCCATCGCCGAAGCCGTCACCGCCGCCGGGCGCGAGGCCGTGCCGCATGTCGGCCTGGCTGGCCTGTTCCTCGATGTCGCCGCGCGCGGCGAGACGGGCTACGACCTGGGCATCGAGGCCGATGCCGGCGACTGGGCCGCGCTGCGCTGTGCGCGCGACCGCGAGCGCGGCCGCCCCGGCGCGCTCGAGATGATGGGCTGGAAGCTTGCCCGCGCCTGGTCGCTCGCCTGGTATGCGCGGCCCGAGGCCGAGGCGGCGAAGGTGATGGCGGCGCTCGGCGCCACGCCCGCCGCGGCACCGGCCGCACCCGCCGCGCCACCACCCGAACCCGGCCTGGCCGAGCCCTATCGCGAGGCCGCGCCGGCCCTGCCCCAGGGCACGCTGGACGCGCTGCCCGCCGCCACGCTGGCCGCCGCGATCGGCGAGATCGTCGCGGTGGAGGCGCCACTCACCCCCGACAGCCTGGCCGAACGCTTGCGCCTGCTGGCTGGGCGCGAGGCGCTGGCGCCGAAGGAGAAGGACGCGATCCGCCACGCCATGGCGATGGCCCGCGCGCATCATGGCGTGACCGAGGCCGCCGGCGCGCTGGCCACGGCCGCGACGAAGGTGGTGCCGCGCGACCGGCGCGCCGCGGCCGCGCATCTGCGCCGCGCCGCCGCCGTGCCGCCGGCCGAGATTGCCGCGACCGCGCAGGCGCTGCTGGCGGCGCGGCCCCTGCTGACCGAAGCCGAGCTTGCCGCGGGCGTGCTGGCGGTGCTGGGGCTGGATGCCTCGGCGCAGGTGGCGGTGGCGGCGCGCCTGGCCGCGCTGGTGGGCGCCGGGACGCTGCGGCTCGGCGTGTCCTGACCGGGCGCTGCGCCGCGGGGTGATCCAGCGCACCGCGTGGCGCGTCGCGGGCTGCGTCGGGTGTCGTTGCAGCAGCGGCGCAATTCCCTCGGGCGCCGCGGCGCGCTACGCTCGCGCATCCGATGTCCGGCGGACCTCCCCGCCGCGCCGCCAGCGGCCGGCGGGGTGGCACGACACCGCGCCCGGACAGGCATCCCGTGCCGGAGGCATCGCATGGCCGTTCCCGCCCGCCAGGGCGCCGTCACGCGGCTGAACGCCAGCATTGCCGGCGCGCAGGACGCGCCCTCGGTCGCCGTGCTGCGCGACGGCAGCATCGTGGTGACCTGGACCGACCTCGCGGCGAATGCCGGCGATATCCGCTACCGCCAGTTCGATGCGCGCGCCGCGCCCACCACGGCCACCGACCGCACCGCCAATACCGCCACCGCCGGCCTGCAGGAGGATGCCGAGGTGGCGGCCCTGACCGGCGGCGGCTTCGCCGTGGTCTGGACCAACAGCCTGGTCGGCAATGCCGATGTCACGGCGCGCGCCTTCGCCGCCGGCGGGGCGGGCAGCACGGCCGAGGTCGCCGTCGCCACCGCTGCCGGCAACCAGCGCCAGGGCGCAATTGCCGGGACATCGAATGGCGGCTTCGTGGTGGCGTGGGAGGATGCCAGCCAGGCGGTCACCGGCGTCAGCAACACCGCCATCATGGCGCGCGGCTATGGCGCGGGCGGCGGTGCGCTCGGCGCCGGGCCCACGCGGATCAGCGGTGCGACGGGCGGCGTGGGTGGCGATGCGGCGCCGGCGCTGGCGGCCGGCGGCACCGCCCTCGTGGCCGCCTGGCAGGACGCGCTGCCGCCGGATGCGGCGATCGACGGCATCTATGGCCGTGGCTTCACCGGCGCGCTGCCGGCCGCGGTGGCGGGGCAGCCGGCGCAGCTCGATGGCGGGCCGCTCACCGCCTTCATGACCGATGCCGATGTCGCGCTGCTGACCAACGGCGTGCAGGTGACCGTGTGGGAACGGCGCGTGCAGAACGCCCCTGAGTTCACCGAGATCATGCTCCGCCGCGGCGCCGCCGTGTCGCAGGTCAACACCACCACCGCGGCGGACCAGGTCAATCCCGCCGTGGCCGCGCTGGCCGGCGGCGGCTTCGTGGTGGCGTGGGAGGACTACAGCAACGGCAATGCGAACGCCGACATCCGCGCGCGCGTCTATGACGCCGCCGGCGTCGCGACCTCGGTGGATTTCCTGGTGCCGACCACGGCGGCCGCGGTGGGGCAGCAATTCAGCCCCGATGTCGCCGGCCTCATCGACGGGCGCTTCATCGTCACCTGGTCGACGCTGACCTCGCCCGGCGGCAACAACCTCGATATCGCGGCGCAGGTCTTCGACCCGCGCAGCGCGGCACAGACCTGGCTCGGCAAGGCGTGGGGCGAGCAGTATGTCGGCACCGCCTTCGCCGACAGCCTCAATGGCGCCGCCGGCGACGACACGATCGGCGGCGAGGCCGGCGCCGATACGCTGGCCGGCGGGCAGGGCGCGGATACGCTCGATGGCGGGGCCGGGATCGACCGCCTGGTCGGCGGCGCCGGCGACGACGTGCTGGTCACCGACGCGACCGGCGATGTCGCCTATGAATTGCTGAACCAGGGCATCGACACGGTGCGGACCACGGCGGCGACCTACACCCTCGCCGCCAATGTCGAGAACCTTGAGGCGACCAGCGCTGCGGCGCATCTGCTGACCGGCAATGCGCTCGCCAACCGGATCACGGGGAATCTCGGCGCGGACACGCTGTCGGGCGGCGCCGGCGCCGATATCCTGGACGGCGGCGCCGGCGGCGACCGCATGCTGGGCGGCGCCGATGGCGATATCTATGTGGTCGACAGCGCCGCCGACGTGGTGGTCGAAGCCGCCAACCAGGGCGTCGACCTGGTCGTCGCGACCTTCGGCGCGGCCTATACGCTGGCCGCCGCGCAGGTCGAAGGGCTGCTGCTGGCCGGCGCGGTGGTCACCGGGCGCGGCAACGCCTTGGCCAACAGCATCGGCCAGCTGGCCGGCGAGGGGCTGCCCGGCGTGGCCGCCAGCACCGCCCCCGGTGTCATCCTGTATGGGCTGGGCGGCGACGACACGCTGCATGGCGGCGAGGGCGGCGACGTGCTGGTCGGCGGCGCGGGCGCCGATGTGCTGATCGGCGACTTCTTCGAAACGCCGGGCGGCGGCGACCGCTTCGTCGTCTCGCTCGCTGCCGACAGCGCGCCGGAGGCGCCCGACATCGTCGCCGACTTCCACTTCGGCCCCGCCACCGGGAATGACCGCATCGACCTGCGCGGCATCGACGCCGATCCGCTGCAGGCCGGCAACCAGGCCTTCGGCTGGATCGGCGACGCGGCGCTCGGCGGCGCGGCGGGGCGGCTGCGCGTGACCACCACCGCGCCCGGGACGCACCTGGCGGAAGGCGACATCGACGGCGACGGCGCCGCGGACGTCGCGATGCTGATCCTGACCGACGCCACCCCCGCCGCCGGATGGTTCCTGCTGTAGCGGCCGCGTGCCGAGGCGCGCGGAGACCCCGCTACGGCGCCAGCACGATCACCTTGGTCTGGCTCGGCACGATGCGCGCGCCGACGATGTTCGTGCTGTTCTGCATGGACATGGATGTCAGCCGCGTCGCCGGCGAACCGCTCACCAGCACGGTGAAGGCGCCCAGCATATGGCGCGACGGCCCCATCACCGTGCCCGACGCCACGCCCATCGCGACGCCCGCGTTGTCGCCGTTGGTCATGGGCGTGACGGTGCCCATGTTGTGCATCGGGCCGACGCCGACGATGGTGGTGAACTGGTGCGGCACCGCCGTGGGCCCCTCGGCGATGTTGGGGTAGGGGATCGGCAGTGGCGCCGGCACCGCGGGCGTCAGGCAGACATCCGGGAAGGCCATGTCCATCCCGCCCATCTGGCAATTGGCGAACATCCTGCCTGCCCTTCAGCCGAGGTGGATCTGGTCGGCGCGCAGCTTGACCAGCGCGCTGCCCTGCACCGTCACGGCATCGCCGCGCAGGTGCATGTGGCCGCTGGCGCGGTGGTCGATGTCGCGCGCGCGCACCTGGTCGCTGTCCTCGACGATGCGGATCGACCGGCGGAAGCGGCCGAGGATGCGCTGCGCCAGCGCCTCGATGGTCTCCGCCAGCAGGCTGACGCGCCCCAGGCTGGCATCGGTGCGCGCCGCCGTGACATCGAGCACGCGCGTGGTCACCTCGGTCGCGCCGGCGCGCAGGTCGAGCGTGCCGGCATCGAGGGTGAGCCGCCCGTCCGGCGCGGCGATGGTCGCATCGCCCGGCAGCGCGACGCGCATCGGCGCATCGCCCTGCCGCGCCAGCACCGCGAGGATGAAGGTCTCGCCCTCCGCACGACCGACCAGCACCAGGTCGCCGGGTGCGGGTTCCACCAGGCAGGAGAAGGCGCGCTGCGCGGCTTCCTCGTGCCCGTGGCGCAGGATGGCGAAGCCCCCGCCCTGCGGCGCCACCACGCGCGCGCTGTCGGTGAGCGGCGCGAAGCCGGTCATGGCGTTCATGGCAGGGTCTCCGGGGCGGCGGTCATGTGAAGCGCTGTTGCCATTGCTCGGCCTCGATGCGGTCGCGGTCGGGGGGCAGGGCGTGGCGACGGCCGGGGATCAGCGCGTCGCGGTCGCGCAGCTGGTGCAGGTTGGCCCGCGCCAGCGTGGCGCCGGTCAGGTCCGCCGCCTCCAGGTCGGCATGGCTGAGATCAGCATAGGTCATGTCGCAATCGACGAAGCGCGCGCGCGGCGCCGTCATGCCGGTGCAGGTGGCCTGCACCAGGATGGCGCCCTGCGCATCGGCATCGGACAGGTCGGCCCCTTGCAGGATGGCGCTGGTCAGGTCCGCGCGGCGCAGCACCGCCCGCGTCAGCACGCCGCCCAGCAGCACCGCGCGAGCCATCCGCGCGCCTTCGAAGACGGCGCCGGCCGCCTTCACCTTGGCCATCACCGCCTGCGTCAGGTCGGCCCCCGACAGGTTGCAGCCGGTCAGGTCGCAGTCGTTGAAGTGGCACAGCGCGGCGACCAGCCCGCGCAGGTTCATGCCCGCGAAGCTGGTCTTGACGAAGTTGGTGCGGAGGAAGCGCGTGCCCTCCAGCAGGGCGCGCGTCAGGTCGGCCTCGACCAGCGCGGCCTCCGTGCAATCGGCGCCCGACAGGTCGATGCCGTCGGTGCGGCACTGCACGATGTTGGCGCGCAGCAGCGACGCGCCGGCGAAGGATGCGCGCGTCAGCCGGCATTGCGCGATATTCGCCTCCGACAGGTTCGCCCGCGCGAAGATGGCACCGCGCAGGCCGGTGCCGGTGGCGGCCCAGCCGGTGCAGTCGGCCCCGGTGAGGTCGGCGCGCGACAGGGCGCAGTCGTGGAAGCTGGCCTTGGCCAGCCTGGCGCCGCACAGGTTCGCGCCGTCCATCCGCACGCCATGCAGCAGGGCCTCGGTGAAATCGGCGCCGCGCAGGTCGCAGCCCGACAGCCCGGCGCCGTCGAAGATGCCGCCGGACAGGTCGGCGCCGGACAGATCGATGCCCGTCCAGGCACGGTCGGCGCCGATCACCTCGCCGCCCTGCACCAGCGCCTCGATCTCGGCGCGGCTCATGTCGGCGTCCGGCGCGGATGGATGCGCGTGCGGGTGCGCTGGACGCGTTCGATGCGCGTCGCCTCGTCGCTGTGCACGCGGGCGATGTCGGCCTCGTACAGGCTGGTGTCGCTGAGGTTCGCCGCGCGGATGTCGGCGCGCGCCAGGCTGGCCTGCGCGAGATCCGCGCGCGTGAGGTGCGCGCCGTGCAGCGCCGCCGCGGTGAAGCGCGCGCCGCGCCCGCGCGCCAGGTCGAAGGACGCACCATGCAGGCTGCAGTCGGACAGGTCGGTGCCGGCCAGCGAGGCACCGTCGAACACCGCGCCGTCCAGCACCGCGCCGCGCAGGTTCGCGCCGTCGCAGGTCGCACCGGCGAAGCGCGCGCCGCGCAGCACGCAATCCTGCACGAAGACCGCCTGGTCCAGATGCGCCTGTTCGAAGCCCACCCCGTCGCCCGTCACGCCGATGAACGCCGCCGAGGTCAGCCTGGCGCCGGTGAAGTCGGCGCCATCCAGCGTGGCGCGGATCATCACCGCGCCGGACAGGTCCGCATGGGCGGCGCGCAGCCCGGCCAGCGACGCATCCTGCACGAACAGCCGCGGCACATGCGCCTCGCTGATGTCCGCCCCTTCGAGGATGGCGCCGGCCAGGCTGGCGCCGGCGAGATCGGCGCGATGGAAGCGGCCTCGCCGCAGGTCGGCTTCGCGAAGCACGGCATCGCGCAGGTTGGCATCGGACAGGTCCGCGCCTTCGAAGCGCGCGCGGCCGAGATTGGCGCCCTGGAGCGACGCGCCGACCAGTCGCGTGCCATCCAGCCGCGCATGCGCCAGCACCGCGCGGTCGAGCGTGGCGCCCGTGAGGTCCGCGCCGGACAGGTCGGCGCCGTCGAGCCAGGCTTCCGTCAGGTCGAAGCCCGCGAGGTCCATGCCCGACAGGTCGGCGCCGCACAGGTCGACGCGCGCGGCCTTTCCTGCGCAGGCCGCCAGCCGCGCGCGTGCCGCCGCATCCCCCGCGGCATCGCGGCGCGGCGCCGGGTCCTGCATGTCGGCGCCCATCAGGTAGCTGCGCCGCGCGGTCTCCTCGGATTCGGCGGCCTGGCGTGCCAGCGTCGGGTCGTCGAGCAGGCGGCGCTCATCCTCGGCCGGCAGGCCGCGGGCCTCGAGCTCGGCGATGCGCGCCGCCAGCCGCGCGCGCCCTTCGTCTGGGCCAAGGCGGGGCGGGCCGCTGGGCTTTGCCGACAGGTCGGGCGGCGTACCGCCGGCGGCGGCGATGCGCGGGGCCTGGGCCTGCGTGTCGCGCTTCGACTGGGCCTCGGCTTCGGCGCGCTTCTCGTCGGCCTCGCGCGCCTTGGCGGCGAGAAAGACCGGGACGTCCTTCAACGACGGCAGCGGTTCGAAGGGCGGCGGCGGCGCCAGGCCATGCGCGTCGGGGTCGATGCCGCGTTCGATCAGGTGGGCGCGGCGGCGTTCGTGCTCGCGCTGCGCGCTGGCGCGCGCCCGGCGCTGCGGCAGGCCTTCCTCGGCCAGCTTGCGGCGGAGCTCCTCGGCCGCGGGGTCGGGGCGCAGCATCTCGGCGGGCACCAGCGCCGCCTCGTCGAGCGAGGCGATCATGCCGCCTTCGGGATCGCGCCGCGCGGCGTAGGCTGCCTCGAATTCCGCGACGGCGCGCGGCGCGCCGAGGCGATCGGCCCCCAACAGCAGCGCCATGAGGTCGCGCGCATCCTCCTCCTCGGTGCGGACGCGGCCGTGGTGGACCATCACCAGCCGCTCCTGCGCCGGGAAGAACCATACGGTGGTCAGGTTCAGGGGCACGTCCTCGAAGGCATCGCTGCCGCGGCGCTGCACCAGGATGCGCGGCTGCAGGCCCGGCAGGCGGCCGGTCAGCTCCGGTTGGTCGGGATGCATGTTGGTGAAGGCGTAGTCCTCGTCGCCGGCGAGGAAGCCGGCGAAGCGCTGCTCGGGCTGCGCGGCCATGGCCATGCGGAAATCGACATCGCGCGCGAAGCCGGGGAAGTCGTTTTCCAACCAGGCCTGGTCGTGCGTGCCCGCGAGGCGCGCGCGCTGCGGCCAGGCGATGTCCATGGCGCCGAGATTCACCGGATGCGGCGCGCCATGCGGTACGCTGCCGGCCGGCAGCACGATGTTGGGCAGCGCGACGCGGAAGCCGATGCCCGGCAGCGGCATTTCCACGATGCCGCGCCCGAGCGGGTTCTCGCCGAAGGACGGCCCGCCATAGGCGCGCTCCCAGCCCATCGGCATCTCGGTGAAGGGCGCCGGTTCGGTGGGCAGCCCGTCCTCGATGTGATGGTCGCCGACCACGCCCAGGCGCCGCGTGACCGTGCCGAGCCGCGCGCCCACGCTCAGCGCGCGCACCGGCACGCCGCCGGGGGCGAAGGCGCTGCCGGTCACCAGGAATTCCGCCGTGGGCTTGGGCAGCACGATGTCGATCGGCTGGGTGGGCGGCAGCACCTGCGGCAGGAACTGCCACATCGCGACCTCGCCGAGCAGCGCCGGCGCCTCGCCCATCGGGCAGAAGCTGAGCGCGGCGACGCTGAGGTAGTGGCGCCGGCGGAACTCCGAGGGCCTGGTCATCAGGCCGAGGGCGAGCGGCTTCTCGACCCTCATGCGCGGATCGATCCTGTCGGGCAGCGGCGATCGCGGCGCGTCATGTACGGCGTGCTCATGATGTCACCGGAAGATCGTCATCAGCCCGGTCTGGATATAGGTCGCGTAGGTGCCGAGCTGCGTGACGACATCCTGCATGGAGACCACGTGATTCTCGTCCGAGAACTGCTTGTTCGACACCTGCGCGACGCCGACATTGGCCACGAAGGGGACGAAATTCATCGTCACGAAGCCGACATTGATGGTGTAGCCGGCGACGTTCACCACGGTCGCGAAGGCGTTGGTCGCGAGCAGCGCCTGGTAGTTCACGGTCAGGTAGAAGCTGCCGTAGCCCGACCCCTGGTCCCAGTCATAGACCTTGGTGTAGCGGTTGTGCGCGGTGCTGTCGGTGGTGACGGTGGGCGCCTTCAGCGTGATCTCGCTGTCCGAATTCACCAGCACCGCGCCGGACACGTTGATCGTGACCGCGCCGCTGACGGATTCGTTCACGTCGCCGCGCACGGTGCGCGTTTCGCTGCCGTCGATCGTGTCCATCGCATGGCCGGTGATGGTGACCTTGCGGTCGCCGCCGATCGTCACCGTCTCGTGGCGCTTGATGGCGGTGGTGCGGTCGCCGGTCCCGCCGCCGATGCCCACCGTGCGGGTCTCGCTGTTCTCGACCTCGACCACGTAGTCGCGCTCGGCATGCAGCAGCACCTGCTCGGCGCCGATGGCGTCCTCGAAGCGCAGCTCGTTGTAGTTGTCCGCCGTGCCGCCCGGCGTCGACCGGGTGCGGATGCCCGATTGCGTGGCGCCGGCCGGCAGCGCATAGGGCGGCATCTCGTCGGTGTCGTAGACCCGCCCGGTGATGATCGGCCGGTCGGGATCGCCGTTGAGGAAATCGACGATCACCTCCTGCCCCACGCGGGGCACATGCACCTGGCCAAAGCCCGCGCCGGCCCAGCCCTGCGAGACGCGGATCGGCACCGCGGTCGAGACCACCGGCGCGCCGGCGGGCGCGCGGTCCCACTGGAACTGCACCTTCACCCGGCCGTATTCGTCGGTGTCGATCTCCTTGCCGTCGTCGCCCACCACCAGCGCGCTCTGCGGCCCCGGCACCTTCGGCTTGCGCGTCACGCGGTCGGGCCGGAACGGCACCACATGCGGCACGCAGTCGAAGTCGTTGGTGCAGGACGGCGCGGGCGGGGCGGTGCCGTCGGGATGGCGCAGCGCCCATTCCTCGGTCGTCCAGTTGGAGTGGTCCTGCACGTGGTGGCGGATGCCGATGACCAGGTAGTCGGCGGCCGCGGCCTCGGTGTCGGGCTGGACGCGCAGCTTGGTGCCGGCATCCAGCCCCGCCGCCACGCCGGCGCCGCTCCAGCGTTCCCAGTGCGATTCCTCGATCTCGATCAGGCGTGTCGCCATCAGGTCCGCATCGTGCTGGCCGACCTGGCCCTCGGCCGAACCATTCCCGTGGCTGCGCAGCCGCGCCATGTAGTTGCCCGGGAAGCGGTAGCGTTCGAAGCGCGTGAACTGGTCGACCACCGCGGCATCGGCGCCGGCCACGCCGGCGAAGCTTTCGGTCTTGTCCCAGGCGCGCTGCGGGCGCGTCAGGTTGTGGTCGCGCACCGTCCAGGTGCCGGTGCGGAAGGTATAGGCCTCCGAGAAGCTCTCGGTCACGCCGTCGCCGGGCACCAGCGTGTCGAAGGCCGGGTGCGGTATGCGCACGTTGTTGTTGTTGTCGGTGAAGCACAGCGTATGCGCGATGTCGGTGTGCTCGTGCCAGTAGAAGATGCCGGCGTGTTCGAGCAGCCGGGAGACGAAGTCGAGCGCGGTCTCGTCGTACTGCACGCAGTATTCCAGCGTGCCATAGGCCTCGGGCACCACGATCCGGTCGGAAAACGCGATGTGGTGTTCGTTCAGCACGGTGGCGACGATCTGCGGGATGGTCTGGTCGTGGAAGATGCGGAAGTCGGAGGTCTGCGACAGGAACCACAGCCGCGGCACCACCTCGGCCTCCCATTCCAGGATCCGGCCGTCGCGCCCGATCCGCCCGGCGCGCGCGATGCGCCGGAAATGCCCGTTCAGCGGCCGTCGCCGCAGCAGGTCCGGCGCCGTCGCCCCCGGCAGGCCGAAGAACAGCGTCACGTCGGTGCCGATCAGCGCCTTCACCGCCGCGACCGGCGCCTCGGTCGCGAAGCGGATGCGATACACGAAGGGCGCGCAGAGCCGGTCCTCGCCATCCAGCGAGGTCAGCATGGCCGGCCAGGCGCCCAGCGCCGTGCGCATCGCGAGCAGGCAGTTCGACTGGTCGTAGGTCGGCACCGTGTCGGCTCCTCGGCTGGTCGGGGCGTCAGGCGGGCGGCGGTGCGGCCCCGCGCGCCGCCTTCAATTCGTCGCGGATCTCCGCCAGCAGCTTCTCCGACGCCGTGGGCCCCGGTGCGGTGGTGGCCTTCTCCACCGCCTGGGAGGCCTGCAGCTTGCTCAGGATCTTGACCAGCCAGAACACCGCGAAGCCGACGATGACGAACTTGATCACCGCGTTCAGGAACGACCCGATCGCCAGCACGGATGCGCCGCCCTGGCGCGTCGCCTCCAGTGATGCACGGCGTTCGCCGAACAGCACGACGAACAGGTTCGAGAAATCGATCCCGCCCATCAGGATGCCCACGATCGGGTTCAGCAGGTCCTCGACCAGCGATGTCACGATGGCGGTGAAGGCCGCGCCGATCACCACGCCCACCGCCAGGTCGATGACGTTGCCGCGCATGATGAAGGCCTTGAATTCCTTCAGCCAGGCCGGCTCCTTGATCGGGATCTGGCTGGTGATCTTGTTCGCGAGGTCGCTCATAGGCCCCTGTCTCCCTGGCGTGGCGAATCCGGCATGGCGTGCAGGCTGGCGCGATCGTGCCGGGAACTCAACGGCCGGATGCCCCGCCCAGCCTCACGCATCGTCGATCCCGCCCGCGGTGGCGGGCGCGAGCAGCGCGCGGACATAGGCGATGTCCCGCCGCAGCGCGAAGACATGCCGCCGATACGCGACCGGCAACGTCATCCGCGCCACCCGCGCGTCCAGCGCCTCGAGCCGGCCGCGCAGCGCCGCGCGCGCCGGTCCGTCGCCGTCGCGCTCGGCCTCCGCCTCGATCCGCCGCAGCGTCTCGTAGTGCCGCCACACCCGCGTCTCCATCTGCCAGGCGTACAGCGTGGGGCCGAAGCGGATCAGCGGCAGCGCCAGGCCCAGCACCGGCAGCAGCACGAACAGCAGGCGTTCGACCCAGACCGCGACCCAGAAGGGCAGCCAGCGCTGCAGCGCGCTGCGCCCGCGCGCGTAGTAGCGCTCGGCATCCGCGTTCATCGGCAGGTCCTGCGCCAGCGCATTGGGGAAGGCGCCCTCGGCGGCGAACAGGGTGCGGGGCCGATGGACCTCCTGCATGATGCCGACCAGCAGGGAGACCACCTGCGGGTGGATGTCCTCATGCGCCACCACCGAGGCCACCGGGGCGAGCAGCGTGGCGCTGCGCCCGGGCAGGTCGGCGGCCAGCGACACCCCGCCGCGCGGCAGTCGCACCGTCGACAGGAAGGGCAGGTGGACGCCATAGGCCTCGGCGCGTTCGCCGAAGTCGAGCAGCCGCACGCCCGCATCGCCGCGCATCAGCATCGCGACCCCGCCGCCGATGCGCGCCGAAACCAGGATGGCGGCATCGACGCTGCCCTCCATCAGCGCCTGCGCCGCGGCGGCGCCGCCCAAGGCCTGGGGTTCGACATCCGCCGGGCCCAGGTCGTTGGCCGCCAGCATGGCCAGCGCCAGCACCCGCGTGCCGCTGCCCTCGGTGCCGACCGCCACGCGGCGCCCGCGCAGGTCGGCCAGCCTGTCGATGCCGCGGTCGGTGCGCAGGAAGGCCCAGACCGGCTCGGCGAAGACCGCGCCGAGGGATTCGAGCCCCGCATCGCGCCCCGGATCGGCGGTGCCGCCCTGCACCAGCGCGATGTCCACCTGGCGCGCGCGCAGCAGCGCCAGGTTCTCGACCGATCCCTGGGTCGGCACGCGCTGGACCCGGAAGCCGGTCGCCGCCAGGCGCTGGGCATAGGCCTCGGCGGCCAGGGTATAGGCGGAATCGGGCACGGTGCCGGTGGCGATGCGGATCTCGCGCGGCGGCGCCGGTGCCGCCAGCGAATAGCCGAGCCCCCCGCAGGCCAGCAGCAGCGCCGTCGCGCTGAACGCCCAGTGCCGGATCAGCCAATGGAGGACACGCTGCATCGCGCCGGACCATGCGATGCCCGCGCCGCGCCGTCCATGCGGTTGGCAGGCGGGCGCGGCGGCGGCATCCTGCGCGCATGACCGCACCCTTCGACCAGCACGTCACCTTCCTCTATGCCGAGGACCCCGAGGCGTCCTGGCGCTTCTACGAGGATGTGCTGGGCCTGGAGCTGGCGCAGGACCAGGGGTCGTGCCGCATCTACGCGGTGGCCCCGGGCGGGCGGGCGTATCTGGGCGTGTGCCGCGCGCGCGGGCCGCGCGTGAGCGACAACCCGCGCGTGCAGGGCGGCGCCGTCATCACCTTCGTGGCGCAGGACGTGGAGGGCTGGCACGCGCGCCTGGTCGCCGCCGGGGTCACGCCGGACAAGGCGCCGGCCTATTCCGAGACCTACCGCGTCACCTCCTTCTTTTTCCGCGACCCGGCCGGCTACACGCTGGAGGTGCAGCGCTTCGAGCGCCCCGACTGGCCGCCGCCGGGCGCCTGAGCGGCGCTGCGCCGCCGACGCGCCGTCCTCCGCAGCGCGACGGCGGCCCGCCCACCCTGCTGATGCGCGTGGCCGCATCAGGGAGAGTGCGGTGCCGTCATGCGCGAACGCGATCTGAGCGGCCGCAGCACAGGATTCCCATTCCCCTGCGCCGCCGGACAGGGCAGTCTCCCGCCCAACGAACCTGGGAGACTTCCGGACTTGGCCGAATTCTGGGCCGAATGGGGCGACTACGCATATCTTGCGGCTGCGCTCTGGGCATTCTTCGAAGGGGAAACCTTCGTCCTCGCAGCATCCGCCATCGGCGCCACGATGGGGCTGGTCGACCCGTGGATGCTGATGTTCTCGGTGTGGATCGGCTCCTACCTGGGGGACCAGACCTGGTTCTACCTGGGGCGACGCTACGGGCCCGCCATCCTGCGGCGCTTTCCCAAGTCGCAGCCGCGGGTCGAACGCGCCAATGCGCTGCTCGAACGCTATGGCACGCTGTTCATCCTGTCCTTCCGCTTCCTGTACGGCGTGCGCAATGTCGCCTCGGTGGTGTGCGGGCTGGCGGGGTATCCGAAGCTGCGCTTCGCGGTGCTGAACTTCATCGCGGCCGGCGTCTGGGCGGGGTCCTTCGTCGCGGCGGGATGGTTCCTGGGCGCCTGGCTTGGGGTCGAACGGCTGTTCTGGTCGATCTGCGCCATCGCCGCCTCGGCGCTCGCGTTCTTCGTGGTGCGGCATTTCTGGCAACGCGCGCGCGCCACGCCGGGCGTCACGCCGGGCTGAAGGCGGGTTCGCGGGCCGGGCACGCCCGCGGCATGGACCCGCCGGGTCGCCGGTATCCGGCGGCCCACCGCCATGCACTGCCGGTCGTGCGGAACCGGGCTGCGGCCCCGAGCGACCGGATGGCGCGCTACCGGGCCAGCATTGTCGTCGGCAGCCAGGTCACGATGCCCGGGAACACCGTGACCATGGCCACGCCCACCAGCATCAGGAAAAAGAATGGCATGGTGTTCTTCGCGACCTCGAAGATGCCCTTGCCGGTCAGCCCCTGCAGCACGAACAGGTTGAATCCGACCGGCGGCGTGATCTGCGCCAGTTCCACCACCAGCACGATGAAGATGCCGAACCACACCAGGTCGAAGCCGGTGCTGGCGATGATCGGCAGCACCACCGACACGGTCAGCACGATCATGCTGATGCCGTCGATGAAGCAGCCCAGGATCAGGTAGATCACGGTCAGGCAGGCGATGATCATGAAGGGGCTGAACCCCTGCGCGCCGACCCAGGCCGCCATCGCCGCCGGGATGCCGGAATAGGCCATGGCCTGCGTGAGAAACGCCGCACCCGCCAGGATCAGGTTGATCATGCACGACAGCCGCACCGCGCCCATCAGGCTGGCGGCGAAGGACCCCCAGTTCAACGACCCGCCCCAAGCCGACAGCGCCAGCGCGCCGATCACGCCGAACACCGCGGCTTCCGTGGCTGTCGCCCAGCCCGCATAGATGCTGCCCATCACGAAGGCGATCAGCATCACCACCGGGATCAGCTGCCCGCTTTCGCGCAGCTTCTTCGCAAACGGCATGGGCGGGTCGGCCGGTGGCGTCAGCGTCGGGTTCATCAGCGACCAGATCGCGATGTAGCCGCTGAACAGCACCATCAGCATGATGCCCGGCAGCACGCCGGCGATGAACAGCCGCACGATGCTGACTTCCGCCGCCACGCCATAGACGATCATCACGATGGATGGCGGGATCAGCAGCCCCAGCGTGCCGGCGCCCGCCAGCGACCCGATCGCCATCGGCACGTGGTAGCCGCGCTGCGTGAGCGCGGGCAGCGACATCTTGCCGATGGTCGCCGCGGTGGCGGCGGAACTGCCGGACACGGCGGCGAAGATGCCGCAGCCGATCACGTTCACATGCATCAGCCGCCCCGGCAGGCGCTGCACCCAGGGTGCCAGGCCGCGGAACATGTCCTCGCTGAGCTTCGTGCGGAACAGGATCTCGCCCATCCAGATGAACAGTGGCAGCGCGGCCAGCGTCCAGGACGCCAGCGACTGCCAGATCGCGGTGCCCATCACCTTCTCGGCCGGGAAGGTCGGCATGGACGGGATCAGCATGGGCAGCACGACAATGCCGCACAGCCCGACCAGCGCCAGCGCCAGCCCGATCCACACGCCGAGCCCGAGGAAGACGAACAGAAGCCCGAGCAGCAGGATACCCGCTTCGGTCTGGGCGAGTTCCATCAGATTTCTTCCCCGGCACGGGCCAGCGCATCGGCTTCCGCCGCCCGGCGATAGGACGGCGTGCCGCCCGACAGATGCACCACCAGGTCGTCCAGCAGGCAGATCGCGAACAGGGCCACGCCCGCGCCGACCAGCCCCTGCGGCACCCACAGCTTCCACGCGACCGACCCCTGCGCGACATCCTCGAAGGCGAAGCTGTCGGTCGCCAGGTCGATCATGGCGTAGGCGAAGAAGCAGCACAGCGCCGCCGAGATGCCGATGGCGATGGTCTCCATCACGAAGCGCGCGCCGCCGCGCAGCCGCCCGATGATCAGGTCCACGCGGATATGCGCCCCATGGCGGAAGGCATAGGCCAGCGGCAGCGTCGCCGATGCCGCGACCGAAAACGCCGTCAGGTCATCCGCCCCGAGCACCGTGGCGCCGAACTGCCGCCCGATCACCTGGGTCGCGATGATCGCGCCGATCGCCGCGAGTGCCACGCCGCCGGCGATCCCGCCCAGCAGGTACAGCGCATCGAGTGCGCGGCGCAGGCCGGTCATGGCGCGCACCGCCGGCCGTCAGGGCGAATCATCATGCTGCTTCCAGTCTTGCTGTGTCGGGGCCCGCGCGCCGCGGGCCCCGGCCGTGTCAGGCGATCGCGGCGCGATAGGCGTCGATCAGGCGCTTGCCCTCGTCGCCGGCCTTGGCCACCCATTCATCGGCCTGCGTCGCGCCGATCCGCATCAGCCCCTGCATCAGCGCAGGCGAGGCAGTGCCGATGGTCATGCCGCGCTGCTGGAGGGTGTTCTGCTGGTTCACCGTCTCGGTGTCCGAGGCTTCCCAGCCGCGCGCCTCGGCCGCCGCGGCGGCGGTGCGGATCGCCGCCTGCACATCGGCCGGCAGGCCCTGCAACGCGCGGGTCTGCACGAAGATGGCATTCTTCGTGCGGGTGAAGCCGATCGGCGTGAAGTGGCGGCAGAAATCCCAGGCCTGCACATCGACGCCGGTGGCGGCGGAGGTGACCATGGCGTTCACCACCCCCGTGGCGAAGGCCTGCGGGACTTCCGCCTGCTGCACCAATGTCGGTGTCGCGCCGCACAGGGTCGCGAAGCGGTTGGTCAGCGCGTTGAAGGTGCGCATCTTGGTGCCGCGCAGCGTCTCGACGCTTTCCACCGGCACGTTGGTGTACAGGCCCGAGGGCGGCCACGGCACCCAATACAGCAGCGACAGGCCCTGCCGCTGGAAGCGCGCTTCCACATACTGCTTCTGCAATTCCGCCAGCTTGCGCGCCATGGTGGTGCTGGTCACCAGCATCGGCACGGAATCGACCTCGAAGAACGGGTCCTCGTTGCCATAGGCCGACAGCAGGATCTCGCCGATCTGCGCCTGGCCGGTCTGCACGCCGCGCTTGATCTCGGGCATGCGCAGCAGCGAGGCGTTGGAATGCACCTGGACCTGCAGCCGCCCGCCGGAGGCCGCCTGCACCTGCTCCACGAAGGTCCGCATGTTGCGCGTGTGGAAGTTGCCGTCCGGATAGGCGGTGGCGACCTGCCAGCGCGTCTGCGCCTGGGCGGCGCCGGCGCCGAGCGACGCGGCGGCGAGGCCGCCCGTGGCCGCGAGGATGTCGCGGCGGCGAAGGTTGGTCATGGGCAAGCCCCCTTGTTGTGCTTTTTCCTGAGCCATCTTCGGCGCGCTGTGCGGCCGGGCGCAAGGGGGGCGGGGGCCGCGCGCGGCCTGCGCGGCGACGCAATGCCCGCCGCCTGGGCGCCGCCTGCATGGCGCGCGGGCAGGCCAGGCCGCCCGCGCCGCGCCCGATGCGCCGCGGATCAGCCGGCGCGATACTGTTCGAGCAGCCGGCGCCCGTCATCCCCGGCGCGCGTCACCCATTCATCCGCCATGGTGCGCCCGACCCGTGCGAGGTCATCGAGCAGCTGCTGGGAGGGCGGGCCCACCTGCATGCCGCGCGCGGCGAGCGTCGCCTCGGTCTCGCGCATCGCGGCTTCCGAGAGCTCGTAGCCGCGCGCCTCGGCGCGTGTCGCGGCGGCGCGCACCGCGGCCTGGAGGTCGGCCGGCAGTGCTTCCAGCGCACGGCGCGACACCAGCACGGCGTTCTTCGTCATGGAGAAGCCCAGCGGCGTGAACACCCGCGCATAGTCCCAGGCCTGGGTATCGACGCCGGTGGCGGCCGAGGTGATCTGCGCCTGCACCACGCCGGTGGCGAACGCCTGCGCCAGTTCCGCCGACTGCACCAGCGTGGGTTGCGCGCCGATCAGCTGGGCGAAGCGGTTGGTCATGGGGCTGAAGGTGCGGAAGCGCTGCCCGCGCAGCTGCTCCAGCGAGGTCACCGGCGCCTGCGCGTATAGTCCCGCCGGCGGCCACGGCACCATGTACAGCAGGCTGAGCCCCTGGCGGGCGAAGCGCGCCTCGATGAACGGCTTCTGCAGGTCCGACAGCTTGCGGGCCTGGGCGTAGTTGGTGACCAGCTGCGGCAGGGCGTCGGCGTCGAACAGCGGGTCCTCGTTGGCATAGGCGGTCAGCAGGATCTCGCCCAGCTGCACCTGGCCGGTCTGCACGCCGCGCTTGATCTCGGGCATGCGCAGCAGCGAGCCGTTGGAGTGCAACTGGATCGACAGCCGCCCGCCGGCCGCCTGCTCCAGGTCCTGGAGGAAGGCGCGGATGTTGCGCGTCTGGAAATTCCCGTCGGCATAGGGGCTGGCCATCTGCCAGCGCGCCTGGGCGGAGGCCGCGGCGGGGGCGAGGGCGGCAAGGCCGGCGGCGCCGAGCAGGGCGCGGCGGTGCAGGGTCATGATGGTGGTGTTCCTCTCCCGTCGCCGCGGCACGGCCCGCGGCGTTGCCCGAGAGGTTACCGCAGGAATGCGCGGGAAGATCAAGCCAGCGCGCTGGCGTCAGTCCGGGTAGGTGGCGGGATCGACGCCGGCTTCGGTCAGGAAGTGGCGGATCGCCACGACCTCGTCCTTCGACAGGCTGTGGTGCGAATCATGGAAGGCATGGGCGTGGCCGTTCAGCGTCACGGCGACGCGCCCCGAGCCGTTGTGCGACACCTCGGCGCCTAGTTCCGCGAAGACCGCGTGCACGGCCTTGGGGTCGATATTGGCGCTGACGGGGTGCGCAAAGATCGCGTGCAGCACCTTGCGGTGACGATGGTTCATGGTGGGGCCCTTCGTGGCGCGGTGACGATGCACCGCTATCGCGCGTGACGCCGACCGCCGCCTTGCGCGGGATCAAGGACGCTGCGCGCCGCCCGAGGGGCCATGACAACGGATCGCGCCGGCGCGATCCGGGAGCGCCGCGCGCGACCGCGCCCGGACCGTCAGCCGCGCCGGGCGCACCAGTGCGTGGCGCGAAGGCAAGCCGGCCGGATGGCCGGCGCCCGCCGCCTGAGGGATCACAAAAATCCCGCTATGCGCGCCCGTAGGTGTCTTCGTAGCGCACGATATCGTCCTCGCCGAGATACGAACCCGACTGCACCTCGATCAGCACCAGCGGGATCATCCCGGGATTCTCCATCCGGTGCACGCAGCCGAGCGGCAGGTACACGCTCTCGTTCTCGCGCAGCAGGATCTCCTCGGCGTCGCGCCGCACGATCGCGGTGCCCGAGACCACCACCCAATGCTCGGCGCGATGGAAGTGCTTCTGCAGGGACAGCTTCGCCCCCGGGCGCACCTGGATCTTCTTCACCTGGAAGCGGTCGCCCAGGATCAGCCCTTCGTAGTGGCCCCAGGGGCGATAGGCGCGGCGGTGCTCGGTCGCTTCCTTGCGGCCCTTCGCCTTCAACTGCTCGACCAGCTTCTTCACGTCCTGCGCGCGGTCGCGATGCATGGCCAGCACCGCGTCGTCGGTCACCACCACGATCGCGTCCTGCAGGCCGACCACGCCGGTCAGGATGCCCTCGCTGCGCACCAGGCAGTTGCGCGCATCCACCAGCTCGACGGGGCCCGTCGTCGCGTTGCCGGCACCGTCCTGCGCGCTGATCTCCCACAGCGCGGCCCAGGAGCCGATGTCGGACCAGCCGATCGCGGCCGGCACCACCGCGGCGTTGCCCGTGCGCTCCATCACCGCATGGTCGATGCTGACCGACGGCGCCGCGGCGAAGGCCGCGGCATCGAGCCGCACGAAATCCATGTCGCGCTTCGCGCCCGCCACCGCCTGGCGCACGGTGGCCAGCAGCGCGGGCTCAAGGCGTTCGAACTCCGCCAGCAGCGCGGACGCGGTCGCGACGAACATGCCCGAGTTCCACAGATGCGCGCCGCCGGCGACGAAGGCCGCGGCGCGCGCCGCATCGGGCTTCTCGACGAAGCGGGCGATCGCGCGGGCGCCGGGCAGGCCGGGCAGGTCGGCGCCGGCCTCGATGTAGCCGTAGCCGGTCTCGGGCGCGGTCGGCGCCATGCCGAAGGTGACGATGCGCCCGGCGCGCGCCGCCGCGGCCGCCTGCGCCAGCGCCGCGTGCAGGGCGGGCAGGTCCTCGATGGCGGAATCGGCCGCCATGATCCACATGACGGTGCCGGGGCTCGCTTCCTCGGCCAGCAGGGCGGCGGCGGCGATGGCGGGGCCGGAGTTCCGCCCGGCCGGTTCCAGCACGATGCGCGCGCCGCGCCCGCGCAGTTGTTCCGCGACCAGGAAGCGATGCGCCTCGTTGCAGACGACCATGGGCGGCGCGAAGCCCGGCCCCTCGGCGCGCGCGGCGGTCTCGACCAGCATCGGGCGGTCGGAGGCGAGCGGCCAGAACTGCTTCGGATAGCCCTCCCGCGAGAGTGGCCACAGGCGCGTGCCGGTGCCTCCCGAGAGGATGACGGGCAGGATCGGCTGGTGGTGTTCGGTCATGGCGTCCGAGGGTCTGGAACGGGTGCGGCCCGACCTATGCGATGCAAACACGGCGAAGGGAAGGCGTCTCGGCAGCGGTGCGAAGGCGCCCTATCGTGCCGCGGGCAGCCGGAGGCCGGGGATTCGATGGATGGCGCGACCGATGGCGGGATCCTCGCCGGCATCCCCGAGGGCTTCGCGCCCCGCCATGCCGGCGGGCCGTTCCTGGAACCCATCGGCCCGGTCTTCCGCCGGCCCGAGGACGCCGGGGCGCGCTTCGGCATCCGCATCGAACGGCGGCACTGCAACAACCAGGCGGTGGCGCATGGCGGGATGCTGGCGACCATCGCGGACATCGTGCTGGGCATCGGTGGCGCCGAGCAGGCCGGCACGCCGGGGCATTTCGTGACGATCAGCCTGGTCACGGACTACCTGGCGCCCGCGCCGCTGGGGGCCTGGCTGGAATGCCACCCGGTGCTGCTGCGGCGCACGTCGCGGATGATGTTCGTGGAAGGGCGGTTCACCGCGGATGGGGTGATCGTGCTGCGCGCGAGCGGGGTGTTCGCGCTGCCGCGGCCGAAGGGCTGAGCAGGGAACCGGCCGCCCGCCTGGCCGCGCCGACGCTTGCGGCACCCCAAAAAGCAGGAAGGCGGGTCCCCCAAGGAACCCGCCTTCCCAAACCAATCCCGACCTACGTGGCCAGGACGACCCTCAGCCGCCTTCCTGCAGGGCGCTGTCCTTGCCCTTGCGGATGTTGGGCAGGAGCATCGCGACCAGCGCGACGGCGGCGATGCCCAGCATCACCGCGCTGATCGGGCGCTCGATGAAGACCATCGGGTCGCCGCGCGACAGCAGCATCGCACGACGCAGGTGTTCCTCCATCATCGGGCCGAGCACGAAGCCGATCAGCATCGGCGCCGCTTCCAGCCGCAGCTTCGAGCAGAGGTAGCCGAAGATGCCGAAGACCACCGTCTGGTACACGTCGAACACGTTGTTCTGCAGCGAGTACACGCCGATCGCGCAGAAGATCATGATGGACGGGTACATGTGGCGGTAGGGCACCGCGAGCAGCTTCACCCAGATGCCGATCATCGGCAGGTTGATGACCAGCAGCATCAGGTTGCCGACCCACATCGAGGCGATCAGGCCCCAGAACAGGTCGGGCTGCGCTTCCACCATGCGCGGGCCCGGCTGGATGCCCTGGATGATCAGCGCGCCCACCATCAGCGCCATCACGGCATTGGCCGGGATGCCGAGCGTGAGCAGCGGGATGAACGAGGTCTGCGAGGCGGCGTTGTTCGCCGACTCCGGACCCGCCACGCCCTCGATCGCGCCGGTGCCGAATTCGTGCCGGCCCTTCGAGATCTTGCGCTCCATCATGTACGAGCCGAACGAGGACAGCGCCGCGCCGCCGCCGGGCAGGATGCCCAGCAGCGAGCCCACCACCGTCCCGCGCAGCACCGCCGGGACGGCGCGCTTGAACTCCTCGCGCGTCATCATCAGCGAGCCGACCTTGCCCGACATGACCGACCGCGCTTCCGGCCGCTCGAGGTTCAGGATGATCTCGGCGATGCCGAACATGCCCATGGCGATCGAGACGAAGCCGACGCCGTCCGACAGTTCCGGGATGCCGAAGGTGAAGCGCTGCTGGCCGGTCTGCACGTCGGTGCCGACCATGCCGAGCGAGACGCCCAGCGCCACCATGCCGATCGACTTGATGACCGAGCCCTGCGCCAGCACGGCCGAGATCACGAGGCCGAGGAACATCAGCGAGAAGTAGTCGGCCGGCCCGAAGGACAGCGCCACCTGCGTCAGCAGCGGGCCCGAGGCGGCGACCAGGATGGTCGCGACCGTGCCGGCGAAGAACGACCCGAGCGCGGCGATGGACAACGCCGCGCCGGCGCGCCCCTTGCGGGCCATCTTGTAGCCTTCGAGCGTGGTGACGACCGAACTGACCTCGCCTGGCAGGTTCAGCAGGATGGCCGTGGTCGAACCGCCGTACTGCGCGCCGTAGTAGATGCCGGCGAGCATGATGATCGCGGTGGTGGCGGGCTGGCCGAAGGTGATGGGCAGCAGCAGGGAGATGGTGGCGACCGGGCCGATGCCCGGCAGCACGCCGATCGCCGTGCCGATGACGCAGCCGATCAGGCAGAACAGCAGGTTGTTGAAGGTGAGCGCGACCGCGAAGCCGTGCCCGAGATTCGTGATGAGATCCATGTCAGCCGGTCCCTTCGGTCAGAACTGCGGCCAGACCGGCACGCGGATATCGAGCTCGTAGATGAACACGGCGTAGCAGAGCACACAGAGGAAGGCGACGAGCCCCACCACGCCGACCGGCTTGTGCGTCTCGTCGGCGAAGGCCGACAGGATGACCGACAGCGCGATCGCCGCCATCAGGCCGAGCGGCTCCAGGATCAGCCCGAACAGCGAGAAGGCGGCGCTGATCAGGAACAGCGGTCGCCACGACTTCACGATCGACGGCACCAGGCAGCCGACGAACAGGCCGATGCCCAGCGAATTCCATCCCGCCGCGGGCCAGCCGCCCATCCGCGCCGCCACCAGCCCGGCCGCGGTGCCGGCCACGGCGCCGCCGATCAGGAAGATGATCTCCTGCGAGGTCCAGCGCGCCAGCGGGTCGGGCCCGTTGAACAAGCCGAAGAACAGCGCCAGGGCGCCCAGACCGCCCAGGATCGCGAGGGCGAGGAAGGGCATGTAGCCCGGCCCCATGCGCCGCGCCGATCCCATGTTGTGGTCCATGTTGAGCCACAGGCCGACCACCGCGATGGCGATCAGGATTGCCCCGGAGATGATGTCCTTGGTGTTGAGCTTCATGCTTGTTCGTCCACCCCAGTCAAAATGCCTGCCCCAAACGTCGAGATCAGTCCGGCGTCGCGCCGGAAGCCTGCACCAGCGGCGCCCAGAGCGCCACCTCCCGACGCACGAATTCGCCGTAACCCTCGGCCGTCATGTCGCCGGGCGTCCCGCCCAGCTCCGCGAAGCGTGCCCGGATGGCGGGGTCCGCCAGGACGGCGCGCGTCTCGCGGTTCAGCCTTTCGACCACCGCGGGCGGCGTGCCGGCCGGCGCCGACAGCCCGAACCATGAATCGCTGGCCAGGTCGAAGCCCTGCTCGCGGAAAGTCGGCACGTCCGGGAAGGCCGGGTGGCGCTGGGCCGAGGCCATGGCGACCGCGATCACCGACCCCTGCCGGATGTGATTGACCGACGACGGCAGGCTGTCCGACATCATCGGCACCTGGCCGGCGATCACCGCCTGCATGGCCGGGCCGGCGCCGCGGAACGGGATGTGGTTCAGCTCGCGGCCAACCAGCTGGCCCATGCGCACGACCATCAGGTGGTTCGACGACCCCGCGCCCGATGTCGCGACATCGAGGCCGCTGGCGCTGCGTGCCCGGGCGGCGGCATCGGCCAGCGTGCGGATGCCGGCGCGCGGATTGGCCACCCACACGGTCGGGTTCGACACCACAAGCGCGACATGCGCGAAGTCGGTCACCGCGTCATAGCGGATGCGCCCGCGATAGACGGCGGGGCTGATCGCGTGGCTCGCGATGTTGGACATCACCAGCGTGTAGCCATCGGGCGCGGCGCGCGCGACCATCTCGCTGCCCACGGTGGCACCGGCGCCGGCGCGGTTCTCGACCACCAGGGACACGCCGAGGCGTTCCTGCAGCCCGGCCGCCAGCAGGCGCGCGACCAGGTCGGTCGTGCCGCCGGGCGCGAAGGGAACCACCAGGCGGATCGGCTGCGACGGCCACGCACCGGATTGCGCGCGCGCCTGCTGCGCTGCCGCCACAGCCAATGCGGAACCGGCCAGCAGCGAGCGCCGGCGGAGCGTCCAGGACATCTTGCCTCCCAAGTGTCTGGCTGCCCTATGGCATGGGGGATGTGTCGTCGCAAGCGGCGCGGGAACAGGGTTCGCAAGCGGCGCGGGAACAGGGTTCGCAAGCGGCGCGGGAACAGGGTTCGCAAGCGGCGCGGCAGCAAGCTTCGCAGGCAGTGGTCGCCGGCGGCGCGTGCGCAATCCTCGCGCAGCATGCAGGATGCAGCTGGGCAGCGCCGACGCGTTGCGGGCAGGCTGCGACGGCGCTTGCCCGGGCGCGGCGCAGGCCCATGCCTTCTCACCTTTCACGGCAGCGGATACCGACCATGATCCCGAACGACCCCCAGCGCATCATCCGCGACGCCGCCGCCGCCATCGCGCCGCATCTCGTCGAACTGCGCCGCGACATCCACCGCGTGCCCGAACTCGCCTTCCAGGAGACACGCACCGCGGGCATCGTCGCCGCCGAACTCGCGCGGCTGGGCATCGCGCATCGCACCGGTGTCGGCATCACCAGCGTGGTCGGCGAGATCGCCGGCGGCCGCCCCGGCCCGACCCTGCTGATCCGCGCCGACATGGATGCGCTGCCGATCCACGAGGAGACCGGCATCGCCTTCGCCAGCACCATCGACGGCCAGATGCACGCCTGCGGCCACGACATCCACACCGCCACGCTGCTCGGCGTCGCCGCCGTGCTGCGCGACCTCGCGCCGCAGATCGCCGGCACCGTCCGCCTGGTGTTCCAGCCCGCCGAGGAAGTGCTGGAAGGCGCCGCCGCCATGATCGCCGACGGCGCCGCCGATGGCGCCGACATGGCGATCGGCTTCCACAACCACCCCGACATGCCGGTCGGGACCTTCGGCTTCGTGCGCGGCGCCTGCCTCGCGGCCTCGGACCGCTTCGACCTGGTGGTGCAGGGCAAGTCGGGCCACGCCGCGCACCCCTACGCGGCGGTCGACCCCATCGTCGCCGCGGCGCAGTTCATCGCGCAGGCGCAAACCGTCGTCAGCCGGGAGATCAAGCCGCTGCACCCCGCGGTCGTCACCGTCGGCATGATCGCCGGCGGCACCACCTACAACATCATCCCCGAGCGCGTGCAGCTGAAGGGCACCGTGCGCACCCTGCACCCCGCCGCGCGCGACACCGCGGAAGCCGCGCTGCAGCGCCTGGCCGACGGCATCGCGCTCGGCCTGCGCGTGACATGCGCCATGACCTACGTGCGCAAGGTCCCGCCGCTGGTGAATGACGACCGCGTGCTGGACCCCGTCATCGCCGCCGTCGCGCGCCAGATGGGCGCGGCACCGCAGGAAGGCGAACCGTCCATGGGCGCCGAGGACTTCGCCGAATTCGCCGCCCGCGCGCCGGCCTTCCAACTCCGCATCGGCTCCGGCGCGCCGGGGCGCGACGACCGGCTGCACAACGCCTTCTACCAGCCGGATGAACGCTGCATCGAACTGGGGGTGCAGGCGCTGTCGCGGGCGGCGCTGGACCTGCTGGCCTAGGTGAAGGAAGGTCGGGGGAGGGAACTCCCCCGAACCCCCTCCTTTTTCTGGGACCTGGGGACTGACGTCGGGGGGCAGCCCCCGCCCAACTTCCAGGAGCCGCGATGACCCATCGCATCGCCGAGATCACCGCCCCCGAGGTCGCCGCGCGCCTCGCCGCCGGCGCCGTCGCCATCCTGCCCATGGGCAGCCTGGAAACCCACGGGCCCGCCCTGCCGATGGGCGACTACCTGGTGGCGGAGGAGATCGCCGCGCGCATCGCCGCCGCAGCCCTGGCGCTGGGGGCCGACGCCCTGGTCGCCCCCGCCATCCCCTTCGGCGGCGAGGATTTCTTCGCCGGCGTGGCGGGCGGCATCACCCTGTCGATCCCGACACTCACCGCCGTCATCGAGGAAACCGCCGAGGCCTTCATCCGCACCGGCACGCGATCCATCCTGATCGTCAACGGCCATGCCGGCACGATCGGCCCGGCGGAGGCCGCCGCCCGCACCGCGCGCCACCGCCACGGCGTCATCATCCCCGCCCTGCACCTGTGGCGCGAAGCGGGCAAGCTGCACGCCGAACTCGGCGGCGCGGCCGAGCGTTTCGGCCATGGCGGCGACCCCGTGGCCTCCGTGACGATGCACCTGCGCCCCGACCTGTGCCGCCCCGACCAGGCGCGCCCGCGCCAGCCCACCGGCCCCTATCTTGGCCTGCCGCCGACCGGCTTCGGCGCCGTCCGCAGCCATGGCGTGGATTTCGCCGTGCCGATGTGGGTCGAGGAAGTCGCCCCCGGCGGCGTCGCCGCGCCCGACCCGCGCGCCGCCAACGCCGCGCATGGCCGCGCCATCACCGACCGCCTGGTCGCCGCCGGCGCGGCCATGTGCATGCAACTGCGCGACCACGCGGCGTGACACCCCGGCCGCGCCGCGCCACCGCCGCCCCGCGCGGCGCGGCGGCGGCATGCCCGCGCGGCACCGCGCCGCCCTCCCTCCCGCCAAGGACCACCCCATGACCCGCATCTGCGTCTTCGGCGCCGGCGCCATCGGCAGCCACCTCGCGACCCGCGCCGCGCTCGGCGGGGCCGATGTCGCCGTCGTCGCGCGCGGCCCGCACCTCGATGCCATGCGTGAACGGGGCATCACCCTGCACGCCCATGACGGCACCCGCACGGTGCGCGTGGAGGCCTTCGCCACCGCGGCCGAGGTCGGCCCGGTCGATGCCGTGCTGGTCACCACCAAGGTCCCCGCGCTGCCCGCCGCGGCGCGCGCCATCGCGCCCCTGCTCGGCCCCGACACGCCGGTCGCCTTCGTCACCAACGGCATCCCCTGGTGGTACTTCCTGCGCCATGGCGGCGAACGCGACGGGGAGCGCATCCCGCTGCTCGACCCCGGCGCGCGGATCGAGCGCGAGATCAGCATCCACCGCACGCTGGGCGGCGTCGTGTATTCCGCCAGCGCCGTCATCGAGCCCGGCGTGGTGAAGTCCGAGCACGCCGACATCCGCCTGTTCCTCGGCGAACCCGACGGCACCGTCACGCCACGCGCGCAAGCCATCGCGCAGGCCATCGAGGCCGGCGGCATGCCCTGCCCGGTGGTCACCGATATCCGCCATCGCGTGTGGGGCAAGCTGATGGGCAACCTGACCAGCGGGCCGCTGTGCATCCTCTCGCGCTCGGACATGATGACCACGCTGGCGGACCCCGCGGTCTATGCCGCGGCCATCGCGATCGCCGAGGAAGGGGCGGCGCTGGCGCAGGCCCATGGCCACGACCTCGCGACCTCGGCGCAGGCGCGGATGCAGCGCTCGGCGATGATCGCGCACAAGCCGTCCATCCTGCAGGACCTCGAACTGGGCCGCGCGATGGAGATCGACGCGCTGTTCACCGTGCCGCTCGACCTGGCGCGCCAGGCGGGCGTGCCGATGCCGGTCTTCGAACTGACGGCGCGGCTGGCGACGCAGGCGGCGCGCGCGGCGGGGCTGTATTCACCGGCGGGCTGAGCGTCGGTCCGGGACACCGTTTGAGACTGCCGGCACCGGCCGTCCATCCCCCCCGGCCACCCATCCAGCTTACCCTCGCCGGGTCGCCGGGGCGGGCCGGCGCCGGAGGTCAGGACGCGCCGCCCGGCGCGACCCCTGGCCGGGTTCAGGTCGGCGCCGCGCCCAGCGTGTCGGCCACCAGCTTCCACGGATACGCCGGTTCGACGTAGTCGCCCTGCTTCTGGCGCCGGGGCAGTTCGATCCTGTCGCGCCGGGGCGCCTCATAAGGGATCTGGCGCAGCAGGTGGCGGATGATGTTCAGCCGCGCGCGCTTCTTGTCGTCCGAATGCGCGACGAACCACGGCGCCCAGGCGGTATCGGTGGCGTGGAACATCGCATCCCGGGCGCGCGAATAGTCGTACCAGCGGCTGTAGGACTTCAGGTCCATGGGCGAGAGCTTCCACAGCTTCCGCCCGTCCTCGATGCGCGCCTCGAGCCGGCGCGTCTGCTCCTGCATGCCGACCTCCAGCCAGTATTTCAGCAGGATCACGCCGGACTCCACGATCGCCTTCTCGATGGCGGGGGCCATCTGCAGGAAGCGCGTGACCTGCTGTTCGGTGGCGAAGCCCATGACGCGCTCGACGCCGGCGCGGTTGTACCAGGACCGGTCGAAGATCACGACCTCGCCCGCCGCCGGCAGATGCGGGATGTAGCGCTGGACGTACATCTGCGACTTCTCGCGCTCGGTCGGCGCGGGCAGCGCCATCACGCGGAACACGCGCGGGCTGACGCGCTCGGTGATGGCCTTGATGGTGCCGCCCTTGCCGGCGCCGTCGCGGCCCTCGAACAGGATGCAGACCTTGGCGCCGGTCGCCTGCACCCAGCGTTGCAGCGACACCAGCTCGACATGCAGCGGGCGCAGCGCCTGCTCATAGGCCTTGCGCGACAGCCGTCCATCCGCCCTGAAGGGCGAGGGTTGCGCCGGCGCCTCGGCCGCGGTCGCGCGGCGCTTGCGCGCATCCTGCTTGCCTGCGTCCTGCCTGCGCGCGTCCTGCTTGCGCCCCATCGCCGCCTCCCGTCCCTGCCGCGCCTCGCGCCGCCTCAGCCTTCCGGCTGTTTCCAGCTCAGGAACCATCCGACCTCGCCGGGCATTCCGCCCGGCCAGTCGAGGATCTCGACCTGCAGCTGGAAGCCGCGCGGGGCGAGTTCCGCCTGGTAGAAGTCGAAGGCGCGCCGGGGGAAGCCCTCCAGCCGCTCGTGCCAGTTCGGGTCGTGCGAGGTGATGCCGCGCCCGGAATCGGGCAGCCATTCCGACGGAAACTGCAGCACCAGCACGCGCTTGTCGCCATTCGCGACGGCGCGCCGCACCGCCGTGGCGATGCGCTCCATTGCCTCGGGCTGCACCTCGCGGTCCTTGAAGGCCTCGCGGATCGCCTCCCGCTCGGCCTTGGCGGCGGCCTCATGCGCAAGGGCCTCGTCCTGCGCCGCCTTGCGGGTCTGCGCCATCATGTCCCAGATCGCCTGGGCGCTGAGATTGTCCGCCGTGAGGTTCATATCCTTGCTCCCCTGCCGCTGGCCGCGCCTGCCGGGCGTTGCGTCCGGCCAGCATCTTGCGCGCTGCGTGGGCGCGGCGTCTTGACCTGAATCAAGACGCCGCGGCCGCGCGGTTCACGCGCTCTCGGGCAGCAGGCCGGTGCGGATGACATGCGGCCAGGCGGCGCCGAAGCCCAGTTCCTCGGCGCGCCGGGCCGCGGCATCCCAGTCGTAGCGCAGCGCCAGCAGCTCGACGCCGACCGCCTCGCCATCCAGGTGCAGCACGGCGTAGCGCGCATGTGGCGTGCCGGCTTCCTGGCGGTGCGCCGGTTCGCGCGAAATGCGGAAGCCCGGCAGCCCGCAACTGCCGGGGTTCACCACCAGCGGCCCGCCGGGCACCTGCACCATCGCCGCGCGATGGCTGTGCCCGCACAGCACCACGCGCGCGGCCATGCCCGCTTCGCCCAGGCGTTCGCGGAGCACCGCCATCGGCGCCTCGCGCAACCGCCCCTCGACGACTTCCTCGATCAGGTTCTGCACGTCGGAGTGCGGCGTGCCGTGGCAGGCCAGCACGCCGGGGGCAGGTTCCAGCAGCGGCGGCAGCGCCATCAGCCAGTCGCGCTGCGCTGCCGAGAGCTCGGCATGGGCGTGGCGGTCCTGGCCGGTCAGCGCATCGCCCTCGCGCTCGCTGATCCAGCGGTCGTGATTGCCGCGGATGGATGGCACGCCACGGTCCTGCAGCAGTTCCACCGTCTCGCGCGGCCAGGCTGCGCCGGAGGCGATGTCTCCCAGGCAGACCACGTTGTCGATCCCACGCGCCGCGATATCCGCCAGCGCCGCCCGCAGCGCGGCGACATTGCCATGGATGTCGGTGATGACCGCCAGCTTCATGCGCGCCCTCCGGGGATATGCGTCCTGACGGTGCGGCGTAGAGCAGTTCCCGTCCGGGGGGAATCATCCGATCCGATGAAGATGCCCGCGACGGTGCGAAGCGGCCGCCGCCGTCGCGCCGGCATCGGCGCGCGGCGCGCCGGCGCATGCCCGGCCGCCCGCGCGGCGCCAGGCCGCGCC
>NZ_CAKKLX010000012.1 GCF_918698155.1 Roseomonas sp. CECT 9278 | reverse complement strand
CTGCCCTCCCCCGGACCCCCACCCGCCAAGGGCTTAAGGCCCTTGGAACCCTCCGGTTGATCGGGGGATTTGGGGAGGGGAATGGCGGTCCAGCGGCGAAGGCGGCACCGACGATGCCCCTCCCCAAATCCCCCGATTCAAAACCCGCGGTCCAGGGGGCCGTAGCCTCCTGGTGGGGGGAGGTCCGGAGGGGGCAAAGCCTCTCGCGGTCCGCCCGTCTCACCCGCGCCGCACGTTCAACGGCAGCGCCATGCCCTTCTGCACCCCGCTGATATCCCGCCGCCAGGCGCTGTCGATGAAGTACTGCCCCAGTGGGATGAACGGCAGGTCGGCCCAGAACTGCGTCTGCAGGCGCCGCGCCACCGCCTGCTGCGCCGGCAGCGGCCCGGCCGCCAGCCATTCCTCGCGCAGCGACTCCAGCCCGGGGCTGGTCGGCCAGCCGAACCAGGCATTCAGCCCGTTGGCGCGCAGCAGCGGGTGCTGGCCGGGATTGGCCAGGTCGATGCCGCCGAACAGCACGACCAGCGCGTTCCAGCCGCCCTGGTCGGGCGGATTGCGGTTGGACCGGCGCTGCAACACCGTGCCCCAATCCGATGTCGCGCTCTCGGCGTTCAGGCCGGACCGCTTCATCGTGTCGGTCAGCACGGTGGACAGCGCGTTGTTGTTCGCGACATCGGTCGGGTGCAGCACGGTCACGCGCTGGTTGGCGTAGCCCGCCGCGCGAAGTGCGGCGCGCGCCGCATCGGTGCTGCGCGGGCCGGTCACGGCGGCGATGCCTTCATCGTTCACCAGGGGGGAGGAGCGCGGGAACACCCCCATGCCGTCCGACCACAGCGAGCGGTCGTCGCCCATGATCGATGTCATGAAGTCCGACTGCGTGACGCTGTGCAGCAGCGCGCGGCGGATGGCGGGATTGTCGAAGGGCGGATGCAGGTGGTTGAAGCGCAGCATCGCCATGAGGCCGCCGAAATCCACGCGCTCCAGCACGATGTCGCGGTGGCGGCGCATCACCGGGCGCAGGTCGGGCACCACCTGCTGCCACCAGTCGACCTCGCCGGCCTGCATGGCGGCGGAGGCGGTGCCGGCATCGGGCATGATGCGCCATTCCATGCGTTCGAAATGCGCGTGCTTGGCCCCGCCGAGCAACGACGCCGCGGCCGGTGCGGGGCGGTATCCCTCGAAGCGGCGATAGACGGTGCGCGCGCCCGACAGGCGTTCATCGGGCACGAAGCGGTAGGGGCCGGAGCCCACCACCTCGGTGAAGGGGCGGGCGGGATCCACCTCGGCGAAGCGCTGCGGATAGACGAAGCAGGGGTAGGAGGACGGCTTCGCCAGCGCATCCAGCATCGGGCCGAAGGGCGTGCGCAGCCTGATCTCGAAGCGGCGGTCATCGAGCGCGGTCATCGCCTCGACGCGCTCCATCAGCGACTGGCCGAGGGAATCGCGCAGCGCCCAGCGGCGGATCGAGGCGATGGCGTCGGCACTTCGGATCGGTTCGTTGTCGTGGAAGCGGATGCCCTCGCGCAGGGTGAAGACCCAGCGGCGGCCCTCATTCTCGACGACATGGCCTTCGCACAATTGCGGCTTCGGCACGAAGTCGGCATCGAGGCCGTACAGCGTATCCCAGCACATGTGCCCGTGGTCGCGCACCGCGTAGGAGGTGGTGGACATCGGGTCCACCGCCGTGACGTCGGCCTGCGGGATGAAGCGCAGCGTATGGGCGGCGTTGCCCTGCGCGAGGGCAGGGGCTGCGAAGGGCAGTCCCGCCCCGCCGAGAAGAATGGTCCTGCGCTGCATCGCTGCCTCCATGCTGGCCTGGCGGCAGCCTCGCATTCCGCGGCGGCGGGCGCCATGGCGGCGTGGTGGCACGGCGCGCCATGGCGCGGCGATTGCATCACCAGGGGGCGCGGTTGGGCGAGCCCGCCGTGCTGCGGCGTTGCGGCCGGGGGGCAAGCCTGCTTCCATGCCGCGTCCGCAGGCTCAGGAGGCTGGCAATGACGCATTTCATCGGTCGTCGCGCGATCGCGCGCGGGAGTTTGGTCGCGATCGCGCGCGGGACCATCGGCGCAGCACTCGCGCTGCCCTTCATCCGCACCGCGGCGGCGCAGACCACGCTCGAATGGGTGGCGGGATCGGTGGGCGGCGGCTGGTACACCATGGCGGCCGGCCTGTCCTCGCTGATCCGGGAGGAAAATCCCGACATCCAGCTGCGCGTCGTGCCCGGCGGCGGCCTCGCGAATTCCACGCGCATCAACAACGGCCAGTCGCAGATCGGCTGGGGCATCGACACCTTCGCCGCCTCCGCGGTGAAGGGCGAGGAACCCTACACCGCCAAGCATGAGCGGCTGCGCTGCCTGGGCACCGGCTATTCGCCGACCGAACACCTGCTGCTGCGCCACACCGGCGCGGGGCCGGCCGACCTGCGCGGCATCCTCACGCAGCGCGGCGTGAAGATCGGCGCGCCGCAGCGCTCCTCGACGGATGAGATGACGCTGCAGCGCATCCTGCGCTTCCTGGGCTCCAGCCCCGACAGGATCCGCGCCGAGGGCGGGCGCTACCTGAACGGGTCCTATGCCGATATCGGCGCCGCCTACAATGACGGCCAGGTGGACTACCTGTATGTCGCGCTGGCCAAGCCTGCCGCGCTGATGACCGAGATCGCGCAGGGCCGCCGCGGCGGCCGGCTGACCGCCTTCGCGGACGATGTCCGCAAGCACATGATCGACCAGTATTCCTATGCCGAGGGCACGCTCGAGAAGTCGGACTATCCGGCGCTGCTCGATGGCGCGATCCCGGTGACGATGATGGACAGCGTGATCCTGGTGAATGAATCGGTGCCGGCGGAGATCGCCCAGAAGATCACCGCGACGCTGATCAAGAACCAGGGCGCGCGGCTGGCGCAGATCCATCCGTCGATGGGCGGCTGGACACCGGCCAAGGCGGTGAACTACCGCGGCGTGGCGTTCCATCCCGGGGCGGCGGCGGCGTTCCGCGCCGCCGGCGTCAACCCGCCCGCGGCGTGACCCGCGCGCACCGCGTCGCGATGGATTGAGGGGACCGCGGTGCGCGAACTTCCGGCCTGGCTGAGAGCGGGCGTGTTCGGCTGGCTGGCCTTCTGGTCGGCCGTTCACCTGTATTTCGGCGGCTTCGGCTTTCCCGAACCCATCACCATGCGCGGCCTGCACCTGCTGGTCTTCACGCCGCCGCTGTTCCTGCTCTACCCGGCCTTCCCGTCACGCTCGCCGGCCAGCCGGCCGAGCGTGTTCGACTGGGCCTGGGCGCTGGCCTCCGCCGCGCCGCATCTGTGGGTGGTGGTGCATGCCGATGCGGTGTCCGACCGCATGGAATATGTCGACCCCTTCACGCCGACGATGATGGTGCTGGCCGTCCTGTGCATCGTGACCATGCTGGAGGCGATCCGCCGCGCGGTGGAGCCGGGGCTGGCGTGGATGACGATCGGCTGCCTGGCCTACATGTTCTTCGGGCACCACCTGCCGGGCGTGCTCAACACCCGCGTCTTCACCACCGCCGAGATCCTCGAAGCCGCCTGGCTGGTGCCCACGGCGGGCGGCGTCTATGGCCCGCTGACCGGCATCGTCGCCACCACCATCGCGGTCTTCATCCTGTTCGGGTCGTTCATGCAGGCGAGCGGGACGGGGCGCCTGTTCGCCAATTTCGGCGCGGCGGTGGCGGGGCGCTACAGCGGCGGGCCGGCCAAGGTGGCGGTGGTCTCCTCCGGGCTGTTCGGCACCATGAGCGGGTCGTCGGTGTCCAATGTCATCACCACCGGCGCCATGACCATCCCGCTGATGATCCGCATCGGCTACAGGCCCGCCGTCGCGGCCGGGATCGAGAGCGCGGCGTCGGTCGGCGGCGCGCTGATGCCGCCGGTGATGGGGGCGGCCGCCTTCGTCATGGCGGAGATGACCAACATCCCCTATGGCGACATCCTGGTCGCGGCGGCGATCGGCGCGGTGCTGTACTACTTCGCGATCCTGGCGGCCGTGCATTTCGAGGCGAAGAAGCTCGGCATCGAGCCGATGGCGCTGAAGGACATCCCGGCCTGGCGCGAGGTGCTGGCCGATGTCCACCTGGTGCTGCCGATCGGCCTGCTGGTCTACCTGATGATGGAGCGCTGGAGCGGCAACTACGCCGCCTTCTGCGCGACGCTCGCGATGGTCGGCGCATCGCTGCTGCGCGCACGCACGCGGATGGGCTGGCGCCAGGTGTTCGAGGCGCTGACCAATGCCGGGCTGACCATGGCGCCGCTGGCGGTGGCGATCGCGGCCTCGGGCATCGTGGTCTCGGTGCTGACGGCGACCGGCATGGTCGTGGCCTTCGGCGGCATCATCAAGGAGATCGCCGGCGGCAGCTTCGGGCTGCTGGCGGTGTTGTTGTGCGTGACGGTGCTGGTGCTGGGGCTGGGTGTCCCGACCACGCCGTCCTATATCATCGCGGCCGCGATCGGCGTGCCGCAGCTGCTGGAACTGGGCCGGCCGCTCGGCATCGACATGATGCAGGCGCACCTGTTCATCTTCTATTTCGCGGTGATCGCCGACGCGACGCCGCCGGTCGCGGCATCGGCCTTCGCCGCCGCGGCGATCGCAAAGGCGAGCCCGACCCTCGCCAGCGTCCACGCATCGCGCTTCGGCATCGCGGGCTTCACGGTGGGCTTCGCCTTCCTGTACGACCCCGGCATCATGATGCGCGGCGGGATCGTGGAGATCGTCAGCGCGACCGCGATCCAGGTCGCGGCACTGACGCTGATCACGGCGGCCTATGCGGGCTTCCTGCTGCGCCCGATGGGGGTGGTGCTGCGCGTCGGCCTCGGCATCGCGGGGATGTTCGCGGCGTTCGGGCATGCCGCGCCGGACGAGATCCGGCTTGCCGTCGGCGTGGTCGCGCTGGCCGGCGTGGCGGTGGCGCAGGGGATGCTGCAGCGCGACCGGCGGGCGGCGTAGATCGCGCCGCCGGCCCGCGCCGGGCGGTGCGGACCATGCCCGCCACGCGCCGCGGCCCGGGCATGAAGAACGGGTCGTGATGCTGGATGCCTCGATGGCCCCCGGGCCTGTCGTGTCGCGGGCATCCGCGCCGGGCCGGATGCGTCCAGCTGGCCGGGATCAGCGCCAGGCGCGCGGTGCACCCACGCGCAACCGGGGATCATGGTCACCTGCCGAGGGTTTGCCCGCAGAGGTCGTGCTGCCCGGCGGGCTTCGCGCGCGACGCCGGACGGTGTGCGCCGCCGCCGCCGGGGGCTAGGATGCGCCCGCGCGCCGTGCCGTCGCGCCAAATCCCGGAAGGAACGCCATGCGCCTGCCCCTGCTTGCCACCCTCGCCGCCTGCCTCGCGGGGACCGCCATCGCGCAGACCGCGAGCCCTGGGCCGACGCTGTCCGCGGTGCGTTCGCGCGATGCGCTGATCTGCGGATCGCACCCGGGCGCGCCGGGGTTCAACGTGCTGGACAGCCAAGGCGTCAATCGCGGGCTGGATGCGGATACCTGCCGCGCCATCGCCGCCGCCGTGCTGGGCGATGCGGCCAAGGCGCGCTTCATCGTGCTGTCGTCCCAGGCGCGGCTGCCCGCGCTGCAATCGGGCCAGGTCGATGTGCTGCCGCGCACCACCACCTGGACCCAGACGCGCGACACCGCGAACGGGCTGAACTTCACCGCGGTGAATTTCTACGACGGGCAGGGCTTCATGGTGCGCCGGTCGGCGGGCGTGCAGCGCGCCGCGCAGCTTGCCGGGGCGACGGTGTGCGTCACTTCCGGCACCACCAACGAGCTCAACCTGGCGGACTGGGCACGGGCCAACAATGTGCGCGTGCAGCCGCTGGTCTTCGACCAGAACGAGGAGACCCGCAACGCCTACAATTCCGGCCGCTGCGACGCCTTCACGACGGATGCCTCGCAACTGGCCGGCATCCGCACCGCGCTGCGCGATCCGAACGAGCACATCATCCTGCCCGACATCATCAGCAAGGAACCGCTGGCGGTCGCGGTGCGCCACGGCGACGACCAGTGGTTCGACATCGTGCGCTGGACGGTCTTCGCGCTGATCGAGGCGGAGGAACTGGGCGTCACGCAGGTGAATCTCGACGAGATGCTGGCCAGCCAGAACCCGTCGATCCGCCGGCTGCTGGGCAATTCCGGCGACCACGGGCCGCTGATGGGCCTCGATCGCCGCTGGGCCTACAACGCCATCAAGGCGGTCGGGAACTATGGCGAGATGTTCGACCGCAACCTCGGCGCCGGCTCGCCGATCGGGCTGCCGCGCGGGGTCAACGACCTGTGGACGCGCGGCGGGCTGATGTACGCCATGCCGATCCGCTGAACGACGGCCAGGCCCGCCGGCCCCCCAGCCTGGCGGGCCTGGTCCCGTGATGCTGCCAGGCCTGCGCGTGCCGCGCGCGGCCGCCGGGCGGGAATTCGCCGCCCGGCCTCAACCGGGGCCTTCGCCGCGCGTTGCTGGAATTCCAACCGGAAGGACAGCAGCCATGAGCGGCAACCTCGAACAGATCGATCGCGCGGCCGAGACCGTGCAGAACGCCACCCAGGCCGCCGCGGATACGGCGAAGGACGCGGTCGACCGCGCCGCCGCCTGCGCCACGCGCACGGTCGAACGCATCCAGAACCGCCCGGTGCAGGCCATGCTGGCCTCGCTGCTGACGGGCATGGTGCTGGGCTTCCTGCTGCGCCGCTGATGCGCCGGCGGCCGCGTCCGATCGGGCGCGGCCGGCCGGGCGCCGTCAGTGGCGGTCGTAGATCAGGCGCGCGCGGATCGTGCCGGGCAGGTTGCGGAAATCCTCGAGGATCGCCTGCGCATCGGCGCGCGCTTCCTCGCTGTCGACCACCACGTAGCCGACCGATCCGGCGGTCTGGTAGTACTGGCCGGAGATGTTGAGCCCGCGCCGGGCGAAGCTTTCATTGATGCGCGACAGGATGCCGGGCGCGTCGCGGTGCACATGCACCCAGCGCGCGCCGGTCGGCCGCGCGGGAAGCTGGACCTGCGGGAAGTTCACCGCGCCCACCGTCGCACCCGTGTCGGAATATTCGATCAGCTTGCGGCTCACTTCCTCGCCGATGCGCCACTGCGCCTCGCCGGTGGAGCCACCGATATGCGGTGTCAGGATCACGTTCGGCAGGCCCTGCAGCGGCGAGGCGAAGCGTTCGTCCTTGCCCGAGGGTTCGACCGGGAAGACATCGACCGCCGCACCCAGCACATGGCCCGCCCGCAGGGCGGATGCCAGCGCATCGAGGTCCACCACGCTGCCGCGCGCATTGTTCACCAGCACCGCGCCCGGCTTCATGGCGGCGATCTCGGCGGCGCCGATCATGTCCACCGTGTCGGGCGTCTCGGGCACATGGAGCGACACGGCATCGGCCTCGGCGAGCAGCGCGGGCAGGGAGGCGACCGGCTGCGCATTGCCATGCGGCAGCTTGCCGGTGTGGTCCCAGTAGATCACGCGCATGCCGAAGGCTTCCGCCAGGACCGAGAGCTGGCTGCCGATATTGCCGTAGCCGACGATGCCGAGCGTCTTGCCGCGCAGCTCCCAGGAATTCGCCGCCGACTTGTCCCAGTCGCCCCGGTGGGCCGCGTTCGACTTCGGGAAGATGCCGCGCATCAGCATGACGATCTCGGCGAGGGTGAGCTCCGCCACCGACCGGGTGTTCGAGAACGGCGCGTTGAACACCGGGATGCCGCGTGTCGTTGCCGCGCCGAGCGCGACCTGGTTGGTGCCGATGCAGAAGCAGCCGACCGCGAACAGCCGGTCGGCGGCGGCGATCGCTTCCTCGGTCAGCTGGGTGCGCGAGCGGATGCCGAGGATGTGGACGCCCTTCAGCGCCTTGGCCAGGGCCGGGCCGTCGAGCGCCTTCGCCTCGCGCTTCACGGTGGCGTAGCCGGCCTCGGCCAGGCGCGCGACGGCGCTGTCGGCGACACCCTCCAGCAGCAGGATGCGGATCTTGTCCTTGGGCAGGGACAGGCGGGCAGGGGACATGGGGCGGTGACCGTGGCTGGGGCGCGGGTTACTGCCGCGTGGCCGGGGCGCGCGCAAGGGGCGGGGTGCGCCGCCCGCGCGGCCTGGTCAGAAGCGGCGGGTGACGGGCACGCAGGCGCCGCCCCAGCGATGGCGCTGCACGCCCTGCCCGTCGGGATGCGTGAAATGGCCGACCAGGCTGCCATCCACCCGGTCCACCAGCACCCATTCGGTCATGGCCCCGCCGCCCCAGCTGCCGCGCCACTTCACCCGATAGGTCGAGGCATCCGCCAGCAGCCGGCCGGGGCGGTTCTGCGACACCGCGACGCCGTCGAACCAGCCCTTGCCCTGGCCGGTGTCGATCGCGATGTCGAAGGGCTGGCGGGCCTCGGCGTCGGGCGCGCCGGTGGCCGCGGCGTAGCCCGTGCAGCGCAGCAGCAGCTTGGCGTCCAGCGCCGTGGCGGGCCCCGCCGTCGCCAGGGCCGCGATGGCGAGGAGGCAGGCGCGCGCGGGTGATCGCATCGCCCGATCATGCCAGGGACGGCGCGGCGGGTCATCGCCGCCGAAGGCCCCTTGCCGGCGCGCGCCGCGACGCTTCATGCTGCACCGCAGCGGCAGCGCCGGAGGCGTTGCCGCGCGCCTCGGCTCGCAGCAACGCCTCCGGCACCTGGTTCCGGCGAGCATCTTCACCCGATCGGATGGGTCCATCCGGCGGGGAACTGGTCGAACCGCGCGGGGATGCTCGATGGACGCCGCCTATCTTTCGGAATGGGCCAACCTGCTGCTGCGCTGGCTGCATGTCATCACCGGCATCGCCTGGATCGGCACGTCCTTCTACTTCATCGGCCTGGACAACCAGCTGGAGCGGCCCGCCGACGGCAACCCGCGCGTGGCGGGCGAGCAATGGTCGATCCATGGCGGCGGCTTCTACCACAAGCAGAAATACCTGCTGGCGCCCGAACGCCTGCCGGAGACGCTGCACTGGTTCAAGTGGGAGGCGTATTGGACCTGGCTCAGCGGCTTCGCGCTGTTCGTGCTGATCTATTGGGTGCAGGCCTCGACCTACCTGGTGGACCCGGCGGTGCTGGACATCGCGCCCTGGCTGGCGGTGGCGCTGAGCGCGGCGATGCTGGCCGGCGGCTGGGTCGGCTACGACCTGCTGTGCCGGTCGCGCCACGGCGAGAACGAGGCGCTGCTGGGCGCGATCGGCGCCGCGACGCTGGCGGTGGTGGCCTTCGTGGCCTGCCATGTGTTCGGCGGGCGCGGCGCCTTCCTGCAGGTCGGCGCCATGACCGGCACCATCATGGTGGCGAACGTGGCGATGGTGATCATCCCCGGCCAGCGGAAGATGGTCGAGGCGATGAAACGCGGCGACGCGCCGGACCCGAAATACGGCCGCTGGGGCAAGCAGCGCAGCGTCCACAACACGTATCTGACGCTGCCGGTGATCTTCATCATGATCTCGCCGCACTACCCCATGACGTATCAGTCGCGCTGGAACTGGCTGGTGCTGCTGGCGGTGGGGCTGTCGGGGGCGCTGGTGCGGCAGTATTTCGTGCTGCGCCAGAAGGGGGCGAACCCGGTCTGGCTGCCGGCGGGCGCTGCGGCGGTGGTGGCGTTGCTGGTCTGGACCGGCGCGCCGGAACGCCCGACGGGGGCGGCCGAGGCGCCGCCCTTTGCCGAGGTGCAGACCATCGTCGCCTCCCGCTGCGTGTCGTGCCACGCGGCGCGCCCCACGCAGGAGGGCTTCGCCGCGCCGCCCAAGGGCGTGGTGATGGAAACCCCGCAGCAGATCCGCCGCTGGGCGGCGGCGATGCGCCAGCAGGTGCAGACCGAGGCGATGCCCCCCGGCAACCTGACCGATATCACGCCCGCGGAGCGCGGGAGATTGCTCGCCTGGGTGGCGGCCGGCGCGCCGGTGGAATGAGCCGCGCGCGGTGGCATCGCCTGGCCATGGTGGCGGGCGCGCGGCCCGGATGCTACGTGCCGGGCGTCATGGCTGAAGCCGCCGCGCGGCTTTGAAGGAGACCGCTTCTGCCGCGCCGCCCCGCCCTGCTGGTTGCCGTGCTGCTGGTGGTGGGCTGCGCGCTGCCGCCCAATACCGCGCTGCGCGACTGGTCGCGCGCGGCCAGCGTGGCGGTCGACCGCCCGGCGCTGCTGGCCCCGCCCGACCGGCGCGATGGCCTGGCGGCGCAGCAGGCGGCGCTCGCGATCTACCTGTATGCGCTGGGCGTGCTGGCGCAGGATGAGCAGCCGCTGACCTTCGATGCCGCCGCCTTCGCCGCGCTGCCGCCGCGCGCCGCCGTGGCCGACCCCGCGGCGGGGCGGGCGGTGCACGAGATCGGCGTGATCCTTGCGGCCGCGCGCGCGGCCAACCTGGCGCCGGGTGCGCGCGCCAACAGCGCCGCCCCCGCCCCGCTGGTCGAGGACAACCGCCTGCGCCAGGTGATCCGCACCGCGGATGCGCCGGTGCAGGCGCTGGTCGGCGCGCTGGCGGCCGGGCTTGACGCCGGCGGGGATGCGGACCGCGGGACCTATGCCCGCCTGCTGGCGGCGATCGGCGAGGACCATGCCATGCTGAGGGCGAACGCGACCCATATCCGGGCGCGCGAGGTGGCGCGCGGCATCATGGCGGCGCAGGACCGGATGGCGCGCCTGGCGCGGCGACTGCCGCCCGATCCGATGGTGGCGGCGCGGGTGCAGCCCGCCGGCCTGGTCGCGGCGGTGGTGCAGCCATGAGGCGCGCCGCGGTGCTGGCCCTGCTGGTGCTGGGCGCCTGCAGCGCGCCCGACTATACGCCGGTGCGCGACTGGGCGCGCGTCGCGAGCATAGCCGTCGACGACCCGGGCGGTGTGGCGGTGGTGTCGCGCGGAGGCGCGCCCACGGCATCGCGCGACGGCGTGCCCGATCCATCGCGCGCCGGCGCGACCGCTCCATCGCGCGCAGGCGCGTCGAATGTGTCGCGCGACGGCGCGTCCACGGAATCGCGCGACGGCGCGCTGGCGATGCAGCAGGCGCTGTCGACCTACCTCGCGGCGCTGGCGCGCATGGCCGATGACGGGGTGCTGCCCTATCTGGAGGATCCCTTCGTCGACCTCGCGGCGCGCGCCGCCGCGGGCGATGCGGCGGGCGGGGCGGCGGTGGCGACGATCGGGCGGACGCTGCGCCTGGCCAGCCGCGGCAATTGGCAGGCGCCGGAACTGCGCGACACGATCGCCGCCTTCGACCCGGCGGTGCAGGCGCTGGTCGCGGCGCTGGCGGGCAGCGTCGCGCCGGATGCCGGCGCGACCGGCGCCCACGCGCAGGCGCGCGCGGCCTATGCCGCGATGGTCCGCCAGGTCGGCGCCGGGCACGCGCTGCTGAAGGACCGCGCCAGCCGGATCACCTCGGAGGAGGTCGTGCAGCGCATCAACGCCGAGCAGGACCGGCTGACGCGCGCCGCGATGGCGCTGCCGCGCGCGGTCGTCGCGCTGCCGGCGGCGCCATGAGGGTGATGCCCGCGCTGCTGGCGCTGGTCGCGCTGCTGCTGGTCGCGCCCGGCGCGCGGGCGCAGCGAAGCGGGGAGCGGCTCGAGGACGTGCTCGGGCGGCTCGATGCGCTGCGCGGGCAGCTGGCGTCGCGCCCGGGCGGCGTGCTGGCGCTGATGGGCTACAACATGACGCCGGACGGGTCGTCCAATTCGCTGCAGATCAACCGCACCACGGTGGGCAACAACGAACAGGGCGACCCGACGCTGACCCTCTCGCAATACGGCTTCGGCTTCACCTGGAGCGACAGCTTCGCGCTGTATACCGAGGCGTTCCTCGGCATGGCGCGCTACGACCCGCGGGCGGTCTTCACCAACCTGCCGCCGCGCAACACGCCGCTGCGCTGGAACAATGTCGCGCTGACCGGGGGCATCGGCTACGACATCCGCCTGGCCGAATACCTGTTCCTGCGGCCGATCTTCAACCTGGCGGGCGGGTATGCGGCGTCGGACGCCGCGCTGTTCGGGCAGTTCATCAACTACCGCACCGGGCGCGACATCGAGGCGCTGACCGGCCGCAACGTGAATGTCTGGGGCATCGGCGGGTCGCTCACGCTCGCCTATTACGACTACCAGCCGCCGCGCGATATCGATGTCGAGCTCCGCTACACGCAGCTGTACCTGCAGACCTTCGGGGACACGCTGCCGGCGGCGCGCGGCACATCCATGGCGCAGACGCTGGGGCTGTGGGTGCGCTACCGCTGGCCGACCGGCTTCGAGGCCTTCGGCCGGCCGGTGCGCTGGGTGATCGACACCAATTTCAGCCTGTACCTCGGCGACCAGGAGAAGGTGATCGGCTTCGGCTGGGCGATGAAGCTGGGCGGCGGGATCGAGATCGATGTCGGGCGCTACGAGGTCGGCGCGGTTGGCATCAACCTCAGCCGGGTGCGGGTGGTGGCGCGGTATTTCCTCGGCGAGAACAACATCATCGGCGTCTCGGCCGGCATCGGCATGAGCTTCTGATGCGGCGGGGCGGACCACCGGCCGCCGTGCCGGGCCGCCGGGGCGCGGGCGCGGCCGGCCTTCCGCCCGTGCCGTGCATCGCCGATGCAGGCCGTCGCACCACCAGCGAGGAGCTCGCCCGATGACAGGCCCTGGACCCGGCACGCTGTCCACCCATGTGCTCAACACCGCCGAGGGCATCCCGGCGGCGGGGGTGCGCGTCGTGCTGTGGCGGATGGACCCCGCGCCCGCGGTGGTGACCGAGACCATCACCAATGCCGATGGCCGCACGGCCGACCCGCTGCTGCCGCCGGGGAGCTTCCGCGCCGGCCGCTACGAATTGCGCTTCCACATCGGGGCGTATTTCACCGCGCGCGGCATCGCGCCCGACCCGCTGTTCCTCGATGTGGTGGCGGTGAATTTCGGGCTGGCCGATGGGCGCGGGCACTACCACGTGCCGCTGCTGTGCACGCCGTGGTCCTACACGACCTATCGCGGATCCTGACGCGCGGTCAGGCGCGCAGCAGCCCACCCATCGGCACGGCCAGGTCGCTGCCGGGAAAGGCGCGGGCCACCGCAGGGCCGGCGAGCTTCAGGTGGTCCCGCAGCAGTCCCTTGGCGATGGAGCGCAGGTCGGTGGTCGGCGCCAGGTCGCGGTCCTGGAACAGGTTGCCCGCCAGCCCCGGCCAGTTCCCCGCCACGCGCCCGCCGGCCACCGCGCCGCCCAGCAGGAAGGCCACGCCGCCGGTGCCGTGGTCGGTGCCCATGGTGCCGTTCACCCGCACCGTGCGGCCGAATTCGGTCACCACCAGCACGGCGGTGCGGCGCCAGTGGTCGCCCAGCGATTCCTTCAGCGCGCCGAAGCCTTCGTCGAGCTGGAACAGCGGGCCGTTCAGCCGCGTCACCTGCTGCGCATGGGTGTCCCAGCCGGAGAGTTCGAAGGCAGCGACACGGGGCCCGTCCGCCTGCGCCATCAGCCGGCCCGCGGAGAGTGCGAGGGCGCGGAAGGCGCCGCCGGGCTGCGGACGCATCGCCGCGGCGTCGCCCAGCGTGCTCACGGCATAGCCGCGGATCCGCAGGCCCTCGGCGATGGCCGGGCCGGTCATCGGGTCGGCGGCGTTGAGTTCCGCCACGCGGGCCAGCAGGTCGGGCGGCGGCGTGGCGCTGCCGCGCGGGGCGTAGTTGCCGACCGGCGTCGGCCCGCGCATCAGCAGCGGCATGTCGGTGCCGACCGCCAGGCCATTGTGCTGCGCGCCCGGCCGCGCCGGCACCGCCGACAGCGCGCGGTTCAGCCAGCCGCTCGCGAGCCGCTGGTCGGCGCCCGATTCCAGCAGGTCCTGCGCGTCGAAATGGCTGCGCGTGCGCCAGTTGCCGGCGACGGCGTGGATGATGAGTGCCTCGTTGCCCGCATACATCGCGTGCAGGCTGGTCATGCGCGGATGCAGGCCGAAGCGGCCGCCGAGGTCGAGCAGCCCGCCCTCGGCCCCCGGTTCGGGCAGCGCGAGCGGGCCGCGCAGGTCGCGCAGCGCCGGGTCGCCATAGGGCTGCACGGCGAACAGCCCATCCAGGCCACCGCGCAGCATGACCACCACGAGGCGCGCTTCGCCCGGCGCCTGGGCGAAGGCGACGCGCGCGCGCGGCAGGGTCAGCGCGGCGGTCAGGCCCAGCAGCGCGGCGCGGCGGCCGAAGGCGGGCAGGTGGCTCATCGGCGGTGGAACTCCGGGCTGGTCAGCACGATGGTCAGGGCTTCCCGGGCTGATCCGGCTCGGGCGGAGGCACGGAGTGTCTCGGGGCGCACCAGGGGGCCAAGCACGGCTTCCGCCAGCTCCGCCGCGTCGCGCCCGGCGCCGCGCGCCGACACGCCATTGGCCCATTCGACCCGGCGCAGCATGGTCTCGGGCACCGCCCAGTCGGTCGCGACATCGGGCCAGCCGATCGGCGCGCGGGCGCCCCAGAGCGGCTGGCCGAGGTAGTTCAGCGTGCCGAGCGCCGTGCGGTCCGCCTGGTCGGCGGGGGCCTCGACCGCGCGCAGCACCGCCAGCACGTAGTCGGTCGGCGTGCGCAGCTTGGACAGCGGCGGCGACCAGGCGGCGGGCAGGGCGATCAGCGCGCGCGCGGCGGCGCCGAGGTTGCCGCCGCTGTCGCGCAGCGCGGCAAAGACCGGGCGCACGGCGTCGGGCGGCGGGTCGTCGGCGACGAAATGGCGCACCAGCTTGGTCGCCAGGTGGCGATGGGTCGATTCGTGGCGTGCCAGCCACGCGAGGGCCTGCACGCCGCCCTGTTCGCCCTCGGGCCAGGTGCGCCCGAGCACGGTCTTGTCGCCGGGCTCGTGGGCGTTGTCGCGGAACTGGAAGCCGAAGGGGTCGCGGCTGGGCGTATAGGACCAGCCGGTCAGCACCTTGGCGAAGGCGGTGACGTCGGCCTGGGTGTAGCGCGCCGCGGGGGTGACGGTGTGCAGCTCCAGGATCTCGCGCGCCAGGTTCTCGTTCAGCCCGCGCTGCCGGCGCTGGCCGGCGCGGCTGTCGGGGCCGATCGAGCCCTGGTTGTCGAGGTAGAAGAGCATCGCCGGGTGGCGGGTGACGGCCAGCAGCATGTCCTCGAAGCGGCCGGTGACGTGCGGGCGGATCGCCTCGCGCACCATGTTGCCGACGAAATACGGGACCTTCTGGCGCGACACCGTGAAGTGGTTGGCCCAGAAGGCGACCAGGCGTTCGCGGAAGCCGTAGGGCGTTTCGATCGCGAAACCCAGGATGGCGGCCGATTCGGCGGCCAGGATGCGGCGCTGGTGGGGCCGGCCCATGCCGGCGCGCGTGCTGATGGTGTCCTCGGCCTGGGCGGCGAAGATGGCGGGCAGGGTGGTGGGCAGGTCGGAGGGCAGGGCCGGGCCGACCAGGCCCGGGGCGAGCTGCGCGGCCAGCCAGGCGGCCGGGTCGGCCGGGACGGGGTCGGTCGGGCGGCGGCCATGGGCGAAGCGCGTGGCGGCGATGACGGGCGTGGCATCCATGGCCGCCCACAATAGCCCGACCGTGCGGGCAGCGCATGCAACGAAGCGTGTCGTGGCCTGCCCGCCGGAACGGGCGGTACGCGCCGCGCGGGCCCGCCCGGCGCCATGTTGCGCTTGCAAAGCCGGGCCGGACGTCGCAGATAGCCGCACCGACTGATCGGCGAACCCCTGATCGGCGTATCATTCTGCGGGCGGCGCAGGGCGAAAGCCCGGGCGCGGGCGCCTGTTGCTGCTTATGGAGGCCCTCGTGGCGCGCACATCGCTGGATCGAATCCGCAATATCGGCATCACGGCGCATATCGACGCCGGCAAGACCACGACGACCGAGCGGATTCTCTACTACACCGGGAAGTCGCACAAGATCGGCGAGGTCCACGAGGGCAACACCACCACCGACTACATGGACCAGGAGCGCGAGCGGGGGATCACCATCACCTCCGCGGCCGTGACCGCCGTGTGGAACGACCACCGCATCAACGTCATCGACACCCCCGGCCACATCGATTTCAACATCGAGGTGAACCGGTCGCTGCGCGTGCTGGACGGCGCCATCTTCATCATCGAGGGCGTCGCCGGCGTGCAGCCGCAGTCCGAGACCAACTGGCGCCTGGCTGACCGCTACAACGTCCCGCGCATCATCTTCATCAACAAGCTCGATCGCACGGGTGCGGATTTCTACAAGGCGGCGGCGACGCTGACCGAGAAGCTCGGCATCAACTGGGTGACGCTGCAGCTGCCGATCGGCATCGAGGACACCTTCCTGGGCGTGGTCGACCTGGTCGAGATGAAGGCGATCATCTGGGAGGGCGACGAGCTGGGCGCGGCGTATCATGACGCGCCGATCCCCGATGACCTGGCCGAGAAGGCCAAGGAATACCGCCAGATCCTGATCGACACCTGCGTGGGTGTCGATGAGACGGCGATGGAGGAATACTTCGAGAAGGGCGATGTCAGCGTCGAGACGCTGAAGCGCTGCATCAAGAAGGGCACCATCAGCGGCGAGTTCCGCCCGGTGCTGTGCGGCACGGCCTTCAAGAACAAGGGCGTGCAGCCGCTGCTGGACGCGGTGATCGACTACCTGCCGTCCCCGATCGACGTCCCGGGGATCAAGGTCGCCCCGGACGAGGGCATGGACGAGACGCAGGAGCGCCGGCACATCCCGGCCGACCCGGATGCGCCGTTTGCCGGCCTGGCCTTCAAGATCATCAACGACAAGTACGGCAACCTGACCTTCGTGCGCGTCTATCGCGGCACGCTGAAGCAGGGCGACATGATCCAGAACACCACCAAGGATTCGCGCGAGCGGATCGGGCGGATGTTCCAGATGCATGCCGACAAGCGCGAGGAGATCAAGGAAGTCTCCGCCGGCGACATCGCCGCCTTCGTGGGGCTGAAGGACACCGGCACGGGTGACACGCTGGCGTCGAACGACGACCCGGTGATCCTGGAGCGCATGGCCTTCCCGGTGCCGGTCATCGACATCTCGGTCGAACCCAAGACCAAGGAGGGCGTCGAGAAGATGACGCTCGGCCTGCAGAAGCTGGCCGGCGAGGACCCCTCGCTGCGCCTGCGCACCGACCAGGAGACCGGCCAGACCATCCTGTCGGGCATGGGCGAGCTGCACCTCGAGATCATCGTGGACCGGCTGAAGCGCGAATACGGCGTGGACGCGAATATCGGCGCGCCGCAGGTGGCGTATCGCGAGACGATCTCGAAGTCCCACACCGAGACCTACACCCACAAGAAGCAGACCGGCGGTTCGGGCCAGTTCGCGGAAGTGAAGATCGTCTTCGAGCCCAAGGAGCGCAACGAGGGCATCGAGTTCGTCAACGGCGTGGTCGGCGGCGCGGTGCCGCGCGAATACGTCCCCGCGGTGGAAAAGGGCATCAAGGTGCAGGCCGATACCGGCGTGCTGGCCGGCTTCCCGACCGTGGACTTCAAGTACACGCTGGTGGACGGCAAGTACCACGACGTCGACTCCTCGGCGCTCGCGTTCGAAATCGCCGCCAAGGCCTGCTTCCGCGAAGGCATGAAGAAGGCCGGGCCGGTCATCCTCGAACCCATCATGGACGTGGAAGTGACCACGCCGCAGGACCATGTCGGCGACGTCGTGGGCGACCTGAACCGCCGCCGCGGCGTGATCCAGTCGCAGGACATGGCGGGCACGTCGGTCATCGTGCGCGCGCATGTGCCGCTGAAGGAGATGTTCGGCTACATCTCGAACCTGCGCGGCATGACGAAGGGGCGTGCGTCCTTCTCGATGCAGTTCCACCACTACGATCCCGTGCCGCGGAACATCGCGGACGAGATCATGGCGAAGTCCGCCTGATCCAGACGGCCGCCGAGAGGCGGCCGTTTGTTTTTCTGCGCATTGTTTGACCTCGGCCGCCGGCACCCGCATCCGCGGGCTTGGCTTTCGCGCCTTGCACTGGTGGTCCCGGCGCGGCTGATGGTCCGGGCGCGGTCGCGCCCATGCGCTCCCGGCCCTAGGCAGCGCATCGGGCCGCTGGTTCCGGCGGTGACGCTTCGGCCTGCGGGCCGGCCCTGGCGGTCTGAAACGCTTCAGCGAACGGCGCGCCGGGGCATCCCCGCGCGCCGTTTTCGTAACAGGCGTCACTTGCGGCCCGCCGCCGCCGCGCCGCATCCTTCCCCGGGGGAAACCATCCGGAGGATCGCCGCCATGAGACTGGTCTTCGCCGCCGCGGCCGTGGCCGCGGTGCTCGTGCCCGCCGCCGCGCATGCCGACTACTATGTCTATTGCGCCAACAACCGCATCGAGGTCGACAGCCGCGACCCCAACCAGATGCGCATCGCGCGCGGGTCGGGCGTGTGCCAGATGGGGCCGAAATTCGGCTTCCTGTCCTCCGCGCAGGATTTCGCGCGGAACAATTTCGGTGGCGCGGGGCGGCCGTGCTCGTGCCGCTGATGCGCCGCGCCCCGGCGCTGCTGGTCGCTGCCGCGCTGATGGCGCCGGTCGCAGCCCTCGCGGATTACTGGGTCTATTGCTCGCATGGGCGCATCGAGGTCGACATGCGCGACCCCGACCAGATGCGCATCGCGCGCGGCACGTCCTTCTGCCAGATGGGGCCGGGCTTCAGCACGCGATCGGATGCCGAGAACTTCGCCCGGCGCAATTTCGGCGGCGCCGGCGGGTCGTGTTCCTGCCGCTGAGCGCCCGGCAGTGACCTGGCCGCCGGGGCAGGGCGACGCGCCCGCGCCGCCGGCGCCCGGCGGGACCGGCCGGCGCCACCTGGTGACGGCCGGCCTTTATGTCGGGCTGCTGGCGACCGCGCTGGTCGGTGGCGCGATCTACGCGGCCTTCGAAGGCACGCCGCCGCAGCGCCTGGGTCCGCGCCGCCTGCTGCCGCCGCCGCTGCGGACCAGCCTGGGCGGGCAGGACACGCTGTTCCTTCTCACTCGGCGCAGCGAGCAGGACGCCACCGACGCACCCGGCCAGCCTGCGCCGCGGGAGCGGGTGGAACTGCACGCCCTCGCGCTGCCCGAGCTGGTGACGCGCTTCGTCGCGCACCTTGTGACGATGGAGAGCCGGCGCATCGACAGCCGCGGCAGCCACGACATGCGCGACGGGCTGATCGGCGAACAGGGGGCGACGATCTGGCTGTGGCTGGATGGGCTCGGCGCGGTCTCGGCGGTGGATGGGCAGGTGCTGGCCGACCAGGCCGGCATCGCCGGGCGCAATGCGGCGGTGCCCGGGCTCGCGAGCCCGGTGCGCGGGCAAGTGCGGCTGGCGGATGCGCTGGTGTTCGACCCGCGCGGTGGGCCGGCCTGGCGGATCGACCCGCGTGATTTCGTGGCCTCGCCGACGACGGCGCCCGCGCCGCGGCCGCTGCCGGCGCTGAGCGCCGCCGCCGCCTTCGGCCCGGGCGGGCCGACCGCCTTCCGGGTGCTGGAGGCACGGCTGGGCGAGGCCTGGTTCGGCCTGCCGCCCAGGGATGCGCGGCTGGACCCGCCGGTGGCGGCGCGCGGGCCGGGCACGCGCTTCCTGTCACCCACCGCGCCGGGGGCGGGCACCACGCAGCAGCTGTGGCGCGGTGCGGTAAGGATGGGCTCGGCCGCGCCGCCCGGCTGGCCGGCGAACTTTCCCGACCGCTTCGGCCAGGCGGAAAGGCTGGTCGATGTGGCGCGCCTGGCGGGCGTGGCCGGGCTGACGCTGGCCGGCTTCCTGACCGCGGGGGGCGAGGCGCCGATCCTGCTCGCCGACCCGCCCGGGGTGCTGGTGCTGGAAGGCATGCCGGGGCAGGGGCTGACGCTGCTGCGCGTCGATGCGGCGGGGGCGGTGGCCTGGCGCGCGGCGCTGCCGATCGCGCGGGTGACCAGCGTGATGCCGGGCGCGCGGCACCTGGCGCTGGCCGGGCTTGCGCCGCCACCGCAGGAGACCGAGACGCTGGTCGTCGTGGCGCTGGCCGATGGCGCGGTGACGCTGTCGGGCGTCGCCGCCTGACATAACGCGGTGACGCTGCCGGGCGTCGCCGCCTGACATAACGCGGTGACGCTGCCGGGCGTCGCCGCCTGACATAACGCGGTGACGCTGTCGGGCGTCGCCGCCTGACGCAACGCGGTGACGCTGGCCCGCCTCAACGCCTGAGGAAATGCGTCCCCACCGCCTCGATCACCACGACGCCGTCGGACAGGCGCTTGCCGGTATGCTTCAGCTTCGCGATGCCGAGCGGGCGGCCGGAGCGCGAGGGGCGCAGTTCGAGCACCTCCGTACGGATGGCGATCTCCTCGCCCGGGCGCAGCGGCGCCGGCCATTTCGTGTCGATCTGGTTGCCGCCGAGCGAGACCTGCGCGAGCAGCCCGCTGCCCATGACGCGCCCGAAGACCGCCGAGAGGGTGTGCAGACCGCTCGCGACCAGCTCGCCGAAGATGCTTTCGCGCGCCGCAACCGGGTCGAGGTGGAAGTATTGCGGGTCGTAGTTGGACGCGAAGGCCACGACCTCCTCATGCGACAGCGTGAGCGTGCCGAGGTCCCAGGCCATGCCGGGGGCGAGGTCGTCGAGGGAGCGGATGGGGTCGGTCATCGCGGCGGACCCTACAGCAAACCCTCGCGCGGCTGAATTCGCGCGCGGCCCCGCTGCGCGTCGGCGCTGGCAGCGCCCCGCCGTTGTTCTTGCGCATCCGGAACGCAAGGTGTCTGGTTCGGGTTGGCGCGGCGCGCAGGCACCGGGCGGGGCCGCAACCCCCAGCGCGCGGCAGAGGATCCTGCTGCAGGAGGAGGACGCCATGGCCGAGGGCGAAGGCACGCGCGAGAGCCCCTGGATGCTGACGACACCGAGCGGCGGCAGCGTTTTCTCCGCCTTCCGCGACGCCGCCGCCGACCCGCCGGCGCTGGTGGTGCGCGTCGGCAAGACCGAACTCCGCTACCGGCTGCGCTGCATCGAGGACCTGCACGCCATGCTGCGCGCGCGCGGCGACTGGGTGCCGCTGGGCGGTGCGGACGAACAGAAGCCCGCGGCCGAGGGCAGCGTCGAGGCCTGGGGCCGCGACCCCGGCAACCCGGTGGGCGGGTGGTATGGCCTCAAGAAGGGCCTGCGCGGGCGCTTCGGCGTCTATGTCCCGCCGGTGCTGGCGGCGTTGGGCCTGGCGGAGGTCGAACGCAATCCGCGCAACAACCGCATGCGCGCGGTCTGATCACCCCAGCCGCTGCTGGTCCCCGTCCACCGACAGCGCCTGGCCGCTGATGGTCGCGCCGAAGGGCGAGCACAGATACAGCGCCATGTTGGCGATGTCGTGCTGCGTGACGTAGCAGCGCAGCGAGACGTCGCGCAGGAGTTCGGCTTCCTTGTCGCGGAAGGGCACGCCCTGCGCCTGGGCCTTGGCTTCGATGACCCGGCGGATGCGGTCGCCCGCCACCAGGCCGGGCAGGATGGCATTGACGCGGATGCGGTCCGGCCCGAGTTCGATCGACAGCGACTTGGTGAAGCCGACCACGCCCCATTTCGCGGCCGCATAGGGGCTGCGCAGCGGAAAGCCGAAGCGCCCGGCGGCCGAGGACAGGTTCACGATCGACCCGCCGCCGGCCGCGCGCAGGTGCGGCACGGCCACGCGCGCGCAGTGGAACATGGCGGCCAGGTCGATCCGCAGGGTCGCTTCCAGGGCCTCGGGCGAGACATCCTCGACGCGCGCGGTGGGCCCGGCGATGCCGGCATTGTTCACCAGCACATCGAGGCCGCCGAGCTGCTTCGCGGCGGCTTCGACGAAGGCTTCGCATTCCGCGACCTCGCCCATGTCGGCGCGCATGGCGGGGTGGGGGCAGGCGGCCAGCGATTCGGCATCGAGGTCGCAGACAAAGACCCGCGCGCCGCGCGCGGCGAAGCTGTCGGCCATGACGCGGCCGATGCCGCCCGCGCCCGCGCTGATCGCGACGCGCAGGCCGCCGAGGTCCACCGTGAGGGGCTGGCTGTTGCCGGACATGCTGCTGTTCCTTCCCGTTCGACGCCGCGCATGGTCCGGCGGGGCGGGCGTGCCGGCAAGGGGCGGTGAAGCCCTTCGCGCCGCGGCGTGCGCGGCGATACCGCCCGGGCCGAACTGCGGCTAGTATGCCCGGGCCATGAACATCCTCGAATTCATCTCGCCCACCACCATCGTCCTCATTGTCGTGCTGCTGCTGGCGGTGCTGGTCGCCACGCGCGGCATCCGCACCGTGCCGCAAGGCGAGGTCTGGACGGTGGAACGCTTCGGCGCCTTCACCGGCATGTTGAACCCGGGGTTGAACTTCATCATCCCCTTCATCGACACGATCGGCCGGCGGATGAACGTGCAGGAGGTCGTGCTCGACATCCCCGAGCAGTCGGTCATCACGCGCGACAACGCGACCGTCGCGGTGGACGGCATCGTCTATTACCGCGTGATGGATGCGGCCAAGGCGGCCTATGCCGTGCAGTTCCTGCAGCAGGCGCTGACCGCGCTGTCCATGACGAACATCCGCGCGGTGATCGGCGAGATGGACCTCGATCAGACGCTGTCCTCGCGCGATCGGATCAATTCGCAGCTGCTGAGCATCCTGGACGGCGCGACCGACCCCTGGGGTGTCAAGATCGCGCGCGTCGAGATCAGGAAGATCGAGCCGCCGGAGAACCTGATCCGTGCCATGAACCTGCAGATGACCGCCGAGCGCGAGCGCCGCGCGACCGTCGCCAAGGCCGAGGGCGAGCGCGAGGCGGAGATCAAGCGCGCCGAGGGTGCCAAGCAGGCGCAGATCCTGGAAGCCGAGGGTCGCCTCGAAGCCGCCAAGCGCGATGCCGAGGCACGCGAGCGCCTGGCCCAGGCCGAGAGCAACGCGACGCGCATGGTGGGCGAGGCCGCTTCCGGTGCTGGCACCGATGCGCTGCGGTATTTCATCGCCGACAAATACGTGAAGGCGTTCGAGGTGCTGGCCGGCAATACCGCGCAGAAGCTGGTGATCGTGCCGATGGAGAGCAGCGCGCTGGCCGGTGGCATCACCCAGGCGATGGAATTGCTGCGCGGGCCGGATGGGCAGGCCCCGCCGCGCCCGCCGCGCCCGCCTGCCCCCGCCGCGGAGGTGCCCTCGCCATGGACCCCGCGCTGATCTGGATCCTCGCCGGGCTGGTGCTGCTCGGCGCGGAGACCATCCTGCCGGGCGTTTTCCTGCTGTGGGTGGGGATCGCGGCGCTGGGCACGGGACTGCTGCTGTTTGCCGTGGCGCCGCCCTTCTGGGTGACGACGGCGTGCTTCGTCATCCTGCTCGCGGCGGGCATCGCGGTGGCGCTGCGGCTGCGGCGGTCGCAGCATCCGCGGCCGCGCGTGAACACCCCCGATGCGGGGCTGATCGGCCGCTTCGGCGTGCTGACCGACCCCGGCGCCGCCGGCCCGCGCGTGCGGGTGGGCGATTCCGACTGGGCGGCGCGGCTGCCGCGCGACGTGGCCGAGAGCCCGGCCGGGACGCGCGTGCGGGTCGAGGGCGTGGACGGCACGACGCTGGTGGTGCGCCCGGAATAGCCCCCGGGCGGGCGCCTGGCGCCGGCGCGCCGCCGCGCCACGTCACGGATTGTGACAAGCCTTGACCGGCGCGCCCGCGCGGGCCACGTCAGTGGCACCATGGACACGCAACGACGCCCGCCCGTGATCGACATGACGCCCGACGGGGAGTTCCGCGACGCGGCCGCCCCGGGCGGCAGGCCCGCCGGTCCTCTCGACCGCGCACTGGCGCGCATCGGCGCCGCCGGCATGCTGGTGGCGCTGGTCGCCGGGGGGCTGCTGCTCGCCGGGCTCGCGGTGCTTGCCATCAGCATCCTGCTGCCGGTGGCGCTGGTGGCCGGGTCGATCGGCGCGGCCTCCCTGTGGTGGCGGATGCGGCGCGCGCGGCAGAACGGCACGCTGCCCGAGGGCGTGCGCTTCGTCTTCACCCGCCGCTGACGCGCCGCGCGCGCCGGTCCATAACCCCGCGCGACGGATGGGGGAGGACGGCGCATGGCGCTATGGATTCGCTTCGCACGGCATGACGGCACCACCGGCTTCGGCAGCATCGCGGATGATGCCATCGCCGTGCATGGCGGTGACGTCTTCGCGCAGCCCGCGCCGACCGGCGAGGTGATCGCGCGCGATGCGGTGCGGCTGCTCGCCCCCGTCATCCCCGGCAAGTTCATCGGGCTGTGGAACAACTATCGCGAGCTCGCCGCCAGGACCGGCGCGGCGCATCCCGACACGCCGCTGTGGTTCCTCAAGGCCGGCACCAGCCTGAACGACCCGGATGGGGTGATCGCGCCGCCCGCCGGCTATGCCGGCAAGGTGCTGTACGAGGGCGAGCTCGGCCTGGTGATCGGCCGGCGCTGCAAGGATGCCGACGAGGACCAGGCGCGCGCCGCGATCTTCGGGCTGACGGCGGTGAACGATGTCACCGCGCTCGACCTGCTGAACGCCGACCCGTCCTTTCCGCAATGGGCGCGCGCCAAGTCCTGCGACGGCTTCGGCCCGATCGGGCCGGCCATCGCGACCGGGCTCGACTGGTCGGGGCTGCGGGTGCAGGTGGCGCTGAACGGGCGCGTGCGGCAGGACTACCCGACCGCCGACATGATCCTGCCGCCGGAGCGCATCGTGGCGCTGCTGTCGCGCGAGGTGACGCTGGAGCCGGGCGACGTGATCGCCTGCGGCACGTCGGTCGGTGCGCTGCCGATGCGTCCGGGGATGGTGGTGGAGGTGACGATCGAAGGGATCGGCACGCTGCGCAACGTGATGGCCGGCTGATCGGCGCCGGGCGCGACACCGGCGGCCGCGGCCTGGCGCTACTCCGCCGCCAGCGCCACGCCGTCGGCGGACAGGGCGAAGGCCTCGGCCAGCAGCGTGTAGGATCGCCGGCGCGCCTGCGCGTCGTGGCAATGGGTGATGACGGCGAATTCGGCGATGCCGCCATGAGCGGCCGACAGCGCCTCCAGCTTCGCCTTGACCTGTTCGGGGGTGCCGACCATGGCGCTGTCGCGCATGCGTTCGATGCGCGCCAGCTCCAGGTCGTTATAGGCATGGGCCTGGGCTTCCTCGACGCTGGGCAGCGGCAGGTAAAGGCCGCGGTCGCGCTTGAGGCGCCACAATTCGCGGGAGCGGAACAGGCGCAGCGCCTCGGCCTCGGTATCCGCCACCAGGCAATAGACGGCGAGGGCCGGGTGCGGCGCGGCGACGCGCCCGGGCATGCCGGGCTTGGGCTGGAAGCATTCCCGATAGATCGCGATCGCCTGTTCGGACCCGCCGCCATCGCTGAAGAAATGCGCGAAGCAATAGGGCAGGGCGAAGTAGCCGGCGACCTGCGCACCGTAGTCGGAACTGCCCAGGATCCACATCTCCGGCCGCGTCTCGACCGCCGGCTGGGCGATGATGGACCGGAAGGGGTGGTTCTCGGGCAGGCCATCGCCGTGCCAGCCCAGCACCTCCATGACCTGCGCGGGGAAGCGGTCGGCCGCCTGGTTGGCCTGCGGGTTCAGCGCGAAGGCGGTGCGCTGATCCGAGCCCGGCGCGCGACCGACGCCCAGGTCGATGCGCCCGGGCGCGATGGCTTCCAGCACGCGGAACTGCTCGGCGACCTTCAGCGCGGCGTAGTGCGGCAGCATGATGCCGGCGGAGCCCACGCGGATGCGCCGTGTGGCGGCGGCGATGGCGGCCATCAGCACCTCGGGCGCGGTGCCGGCGTGCGACGCGCTGTTGTGGTGCTCGGCGCACCAGTAGCGGCGGAAGCCGAGGGCATCGCAATGCTGCGCGAGGGCGATGGTCTCGCGGATCGCCTCGCCGGGCGTGCGCCCGGAGGCGACGGAGGATTGGTCGAGCGCGGAAAGCGTGAAGCCGGTCATGCGCGGGAGTTAAGCATGGCTGGCGCGGTCGGGGAGGGGTGGTTCGCGCGGTGCCGGCGCCATCCGCCCGCCATCGCCGCGCCGCGGCCCGCGGGTCAGGCGATGGCGCGTTCGGCACGCAGGGCGATGACGTCGTGCCGGCTGGGCGCTGCCGGCGCGCGGCGGCTGGCGCCATCGCCCAGCAGGGCGTCCAGGACGGCGCCGATCGGCGCATCCTGCCCGGCCTGGGCCGCCTGATGCTCGACATACAGGCCGAGCAGATGGCGGATTTCCTCCAGCCGGCGGAAATGGAGCGATCCGCGCAGTTCGGCGAGGATCATGCGTTCTTCGGAATGGAGTGCGGCAATCAGGGATTCGTCCACCTTGTCCCCCTCGAACTGGCCCTGTGTTCAGAAATTAACGACTCTATTGATATAAAATCAACGGGTTGGCTGCCGAGGCGCCAATGCGCCGGGATCCCAGGATCTTGTGGTCCGGTGGCGTGTAGGCAACCAGATGTGGGTCGCGCAACAGTTGTGTCACCGGATAGGGCTGTCGCGGGCCGTGTTTTGCGGCCGCGCGATGCCTCTTGCCTGCGACACTGTTGCCGCAAGGCCACGGTCTCGTGACCCGGCGGCGCGGCGCTGACGGGGGCTTGATCACGGCGCGGCCGGCGCGAAGATCGGCGCGGCGCGGTGGAGCGATGCGGATGCAGGCGATCCGGCAGGGCAGGCGGGCATGACGGAGGCACCGCCGCCGGATGCGCGGGTGTACGAAGTTGCGGGCCTGGACGGGCCGCACCGTGTCGCGGCCATCACCGCGGCGCTGCGGCGGCGCGACCCGGCGGCCCGGTGCTGGGTGGACGCGGCCCGCGGCCTGGTCGCCGTGGCCTCGGGCGCGCCCGAGGCCGTGACGCGCGACGCCCTCGCGGAGGCCGGCTGCACCCTGCGCGGCCCGGGGCGACGCGGCGGGATCGGCCGCGCCCTGCTGCTGGGCGTGCTGCTGGGCGCCGGCGGGCTGGTCGGCGGGCTGGTGCTGGGGTGGATTGTCGGGCTTGGGGTTTATGCGGTGAACCCGGAATGCCATCGGCCGGGATCATGCACGCTGATGGCACCGGTCTTCGCCGCGCTGGGCGGGCTGCTCGGCGCGCCGGCGGGGCTGGTGGCGGGGCTTGTGCTCGGCGGGCGGCGGCGGTGATGGCGCCGCGCGGTCGCGGCATGTTGCAAATCCACTTGCGGGGGTGGCGAGAATCATCTCAAATATGAACAGAGATGAACAAATGGATACGACCCTGATGCCCTTCGCTCGCCGCCTCGGCTTTCTCGCGACCCTGTCCCTGCTGGCCGGCAGCCTGGCGCCGGCGCCGGCCGCGGCGCAGGGCTGCAACACCACGGTGCGCTTCCTGAACCAGACCAACCGGGTGGTGCAGCAGCTGTATTACAACCCGTCGAGCACCAGCAATTGGGGCCCGGACCGGCTGGGCGCCAACGTGATGCGCCCGGGGCAGGTGTACAGCGTGCGGCTGTCGCAGGCAGCACCGTATGATTTCCGCTTCGTGCTGGACAATGGCTACGCGGCCGAGGCGCGGCGGGTGAATGTGTGTGCGGTCAGCGAACTGATCGCCACGCCGCAGGGGCTGCGCTGGCGCTGAGGGGGCGTCAGCTGCGCGCGAGCGCGGCCAGGCGCAGCAGAGCCTTGTCCAGCGAAGGCGCCAGCGCGCGCCCGCGTTCGGGCGACCACCGGGTCTGAATGAAGTCCGCGACCCAGGCCTGCGCCTGCTGGTCGGAACCGGCGAAGGCCGCGCGCACCGAACGGTTGCGCGCACCTTCCGCAATGCGTCGCAGACGCTGCTTCGGCGTGGGGTCGGCTTCGGGATCGCGCGGGATCGTTGAGATTGCCACTCCGAGTGCGCCGGCGATGCCCGAACGATCCGCCATGAGCCAGGCTTCCGCAGTCCTGACCGCAATGCGCAGGCACAGGCGGGTCACGGGCGCCGCCATGAGGCGCTGCAGGAGCGCGGGCGGACAGGTCTCGGCATCGAGATCCCGCAGCACCAGCAGCTTCCTGCCGTGCCGCGCGGCGACCGCGAAGCCGGGCAGGCGCCGGTCCAGCGCGTCCTTGCCGCGCACCCGATGGGCGGTGACGTAGTCTGTCCCTGGAATGGCACCGACTGCTGCGATCAGACGCCGCGCGAGGATGGCGTCGGTGACGCCCTCGCCGGCGTAGTCAATCGGAGATGACATTCGCCGTGGCGAGCCGATGGATGTCGATGGGTGCGGTCAGCGGCAAAACCGCCTGGCCGATCGGCCAGCCGGCCTCGATGACCTGATCCCTGACCATGGGATCGTCGCCGACCTGCGCGATGGTGCTGCCGTTGCGCCCCGGCTTGACCTGAAGCACCTCGTCGAGGCCGACGCCCGGCGCATCCAGCATCATCTGCGAATGGGTGGAGGCGATCACCTGGCGGCCGGAGAGTCGCTGCGCGCGGGCGATCATGGCCGGAAGTTGCGCGACGACCTGGTCGTGCAGCGAGAGTTCGGGTTCCTCCAGCAGCAGAGGGCCGCCGCGTTCGGTGATGGACCACAGGAAGCCGATCAGGCGCAGGGTGCCGTCGGAGAAGAGTTCCTCGCTGTGCTTCGCGGGGTGCGGGCGCCAATTGTGGAATTCGGCCACCAGATGCGGTCGCCCGGCGGCGTCGTCCTGAAGATCGAGGCGACCGAAATTCGGCACCGCGACGGCCAGGGCCTCGGACAGACGGCGCATGCGCGGCTCGCGCATCTTCTTGGGCGTGGCCTTCATCCGCAGCAGCAGGTCGCCGCCGAAGGGGTCGTCGCCGGCCGTGAGCATGCGGCGCGGGTCGCGCACGATCTGCGGCACCACATGCAGGTAGCGGATCGAGGCGAAGAACTCGACCAGGTCGCGGAACTGGCCGTTCTGCTGCACCTGCTCGAGCCGCGTCTGGGTCCAGACGAGCCAGTCCGGCGTCTTGCCGTCGCCTCGGACTTCGTCGAGGAGGGGCACGCCCTCGTGCAGGACCTTCTCCTCCTCGACCAGCACCTGTTCGCCGGCGCCGGCGATGCGGCGCGACTGCAGCACCAGCCGGTAGGTCCAGAGCGCAGGCGCGTCGTCGGTGCCGACATCGACCTCGATGACAAGCGCGCTTGGGTCGCGCGCGAAAAGGCAGCGCACCTGCTTGAACCCTCCACGCGAGGGTTCCGCCAGCGCCGATGCCAAGCCGCCCTCGGGGCGTGCGATGTCGCGCAGGAAGCGTAGCGCGTCCAGCAGGTTCGACTTGCCCGAGGCGTTGGGGCCGACGATGAAGGCGCGGCGCTGGAGTGCCACCTCCGCATTGCGGAAGTTCCGCCAATTGCGGAGCAGGATGCGCGTGAAGCGCAGCCCCTGGCGGGGCGTTCCGTTCCCGCCCTTGGTCGCAGGTTTCATCTCGCGAGCGTAGGGTGCGCCGGCGCCTTGGGGCAACCGGCGCGTCAATGCGCCACGCCGCCGAACACGGCCGTCAGCAGCGCGAACAGCGCCCCACCGGCCAGGAAGCCGACCAGCGTGCCGTTGATGCGCACGTATTGCAGGTCGCGGCCCACGCGCAGTTCGATCTTGTCGGCGACGGTGCGGGCATCCCAGTTGCCGACCACGCCGGCGATGAAATCGGATAGTTGCGCCTGGGCGGAGGGCAGCAGGCGGATCAGCACGCCCTCGACCGCGGCGTTCAGGCGGGCGCGCGCGGCCGGGTCCTCGGCCAGCAGCGCGCCGGCATTGGCGAACAGGCCCGACAGCAGGGCCACGGTGCGGCCATCCTCGCGCGCGGCATCGACGGTCATGGCGGTGCGCAGGCGGGTCCAGACATCGCCGAGCCAGATCGCGACCGAGGGATGCGACAGCGCATCGCGCAGCACGCGGCCGATGGCCTCGGCACGCTCGGGGTCGGTCTCCAGGCGGTCGATCTCGGTGCGCAGCCATTCGCCGAAGGCGGCGCGCAGGTCGGAATCCTCGGGCTGGACCTTCTCCAGCTCGGCGTTGATGGCGTGCAGGATGCGGTTGGCCATGGTGGCCCCCGCCAGCCAGCCGATCAGCGCGCCGCCCTCGGCGCGGATGCGGCTGGCGATGGCGGTGCGCAGCGCGTCCTCGCGTTCGGTCAGCATGGTCTTGATGCGCCCGACCGCGAGGCTGAACACCTCCTGGTGGCGGCCCGATGCCACGAAGGCGCGCAGCACGCGGGCCACCAGGCGCGCGCCGGCAGGCCCCGAGACGATACGCGGCAGCAGCCGCACCATCAGGCGCTTGGCGCGCCCGTCCTCGAGGCTGGCGAGGATGCGCGGCAGGCTGCCGGCCATGGCGACCGCGGCGGGCTTGGACGCCGCCGGGTCGGCCAGGAACTGCTGCAGGATCCGCGCGAGGTCGAGCCGCCCGATCACGCGCCGCACCTCGGCTTCCGTGATGACATGCCCGGCGACGAAGCGCCCCAGCGCGCGGCCCAGCCTTTCCTTCTGGTTCGGCACGATCGCGGTATGCGGGATGGGCAGGCCGAGCGGGCGGCGGAACAGCGCCGTCACCGCGAACCAGTCGGCCAGGCCGCCGACCACGCCGGCCTTCGCACTGGCCTGCAGCATCTCGGTCCAGTAGCCCGGCGGCATGGAATAGGTGCCCACCAGCAGCCCGCCCATGCACACCAGCATGCCGGTCGCGAGCGCGCGATGGCGGGTGAGGGCGCGCCGGAGGTCGGCATCGGGGTCGGTCGCGGGGCTGCCCTGCATGGGTCGCGGAGATAAGGCGCCGGCCTGCCCTTGCCCAGCCCGGGGGTGATGTTACATCATATCGTATCATGCCCTTCCCGACCGACCCCCTGGCGCTGTCCTCCGGCGCGGCGTCCCGCCTGGTGCTGGCGGGCGGCGTGGGGGTCCTGTTGTGGGCGGCGGTGGCCTGGGCGATGGCGGCATGAGTGCGCGGCGCGCCCCGGCCGGGCTGGTGCTGGACAATGTCACGCTGACGCATGGGCGGCACCCGGCGGTGCATCATGTCTCCGGCCGCTTCGCGCCGGGCAGCCTGACCGCGGTGGTCGGGCCGAACGGGGCGGGCAAGTCCACCCTGCTGCGGGCGCTGGCGGGGCTGCACAAGCCCGGCGGCGGGCGCATCGCCCATGAGGGGACGGCGCGCATCGCGCTGCTGCCGCAGCTGGCCGCGCTCGACCGCGGCTTCCCGATCGCCTGCCGCGATGTCGTGATGCAGGGGCTGTGGCCACGCATCGGCGCCTTCCGCGGGGTGCCGGCGGAGGAACGCGACCGGGCGGGTCGGGCGCTGGCGGCGGTGGGGCTCGCGGGCTTCGAGGCACGGCCGGTGGGTTCGCTCTCGGCCGGGCAGACGCAGCGGCTGCTGTTTGCCCGGCTGCTGGTGCAGGATGCCGATATCCTGCTGCTGGACGAACCGTTCAACGCGGTGGATGCCAAGACGTCGGCCGACCTTCTGCGGCTGGTGCGCGACTGGCATGGCGAGGGGCGCACCGTGGTCGCGGTGCTGCATGACCTCGACCTGGTGGCGCGCGAATTCCCGGACACGCTGCTGATGGCGCGCGATGCGATCGCCTGGGGCGCGACCGGCCAGGCGCTGAGCGCGGCGAACCGGCTGAAGGCGCGCATGATGGCCGAGGCCTGGGCCGAGGAAGCGGAACACTGCCACCGCGCTGCTTGAGGCGCCCGGCGACGCTGCCCATGACCACGGCAACCGACATCGGCAGGCGGATCGCGCACCGCGCGATCCGGGAGCGCACAGTGCGACCGCGCCCAACCCGCACGCCGGCGCACCGGTGCGGCGCGCGCGCCTACCCGGCGGAGCGCGCGGCGCGCCCCGACGCTGTCCATGACCACGGCCACCGGCACCGGCAGGCGGATCGCGCATGGCGCGATCCGGGAGCGCACGGCGCGACCGCGCCCAACCCGCGCGCGGCGCCCGGTGCGCCAGTGCGCGGCGCGCAAGCCAAGCCGGCGTATGCCGGCGCCCGGCGTCTGAGGGCGAAAAAAGAATCATGTACGACGTAGTCGTTTCGCCCTTCGTCGAATTCGGCTTCCTGCGCCGCGCGCTGGTGGGCTGCCTGGCCTTGTCGGTCAGCGCGCCGGTGCTGGGCGTGTTCCTGGTGCTGCGGCGGATGTCCCTGACCGCCGATGTGCTGGCGCATGGCGCGCTGCCGGGCGTGGCGCTGGGCTTCCTGCTGGCGGGGATGTCGGCGCCGGTGCTGTGGCTGGGCGGGCTGGCGGCGGGGCTGCTGGTGGCGGTCGGCGCCGGGGCCTTGTCGCGCGCCACCGGCGGGCGGGAGGATGCGACGCTGGCCGCGCTGTACCTGGTGGCGCTGGGGCTGGGCGTGGCGCTGATCTCGATGGGCGGCGGGTCGGCGGAATTGTCGCATATCCTGTTCGGCAGCGTGCTGGGCGTGGATGACGCCGCGCTGCTGCTGATGGCGGGGGTGGCGAGCGTCACGCTGGTCGTGCTCGCCTTCGCCTGGCGGCCGCTGGTGCTGGAATGCTTCGACCCGGCCTTCGCGCAGGCCGCCGGCGCGCGCGGCGGGCTGTGGCACATGGTGTTCCAGGCGCTGGTGGTGGTGAACGTGCTGTCGGCCTTCCAGGCGCTGGGGACGCTGATGGCGGTGGGGCTGATGATGCTGCCGGCGATCGCGTCGCGGCACTGGGCGCGGGAGGTCGGCGGGATGGCCTATGCCGCGGTCGGCATCGCGCTGGCGGCGTCGGTCACCGGCATCCTGGTATCGTATCACCTGGATGTGCCGACCGGCCCGGCGATCGTGCTGGTGGCGGGCGGGGTCTGGGTGGTCTCGGTGCTGGCGGGGCCGGTGGATGGGGTGCTGGGGCGGGTGCTGCGGCGGCGGCACCTGGCGGGGTAGGGCGCGGGCGCACCTCGCCCCCCCCGCCGGGGCGCTGTGCGTCAGCCATCCTCCAGCGCATCGATGTCGGCCAGCAGGCCGCGGCCTTCGGGGCGCCAGCCGAGGCGCGCCTGCGTAGCATCGCTGCGTGCCGACATGTCCCGGCCGGCGAAGGCGGCGAGCCAGCCGAAATGCGCGCCCGCGCGGTCCGGCGGCAGGGCGGCGACCGGCACGCCGATGCGCCGGGCAATCGCCTCGGCGATGGCGCGGACCGGGACGCCTTCCTCGGCGACGGCGTGGAAGCGGCTGCCGGGCTCGCCGTGTTCGAGTGCGAGGCGATAGAGCCGCGCGGTGTCCGCGACATGCGCCGCCGACCAGCGGTTGGCACCATCCCCAACATAGGCCGAGACGCCGGTGCGGCGCGCCAGGGCGACCAGTTCGCTGACCAATCCCTGGCGGCGCGTGTCGTGGATCTGCGACAGGCGCACCACCGCGACGCGCGCGCCGGCCGCCGCCGCCGCCTGGCCCGCCAGTTCCGATGCGATCCGAGGCAGCGGGTGATGGGCGTCGAAGGCCGTCTCGATGGCCGGCTGGCCCGCTGCGAGCGTGCCGACCGGCGTGACCGAGGTGATCAGCAGCAGGCCGCCCGAACCGCGCACCGCGCCGCCCAGGGCGGCGATGGCGCGGGCGTCCTTGGCGCAATTGGCGGCGTAGCGCGTGAAGTCGTGGTCGAAGGCGGTGTGGATGACGGCGTCGCAGTCGGCGGCGGCGCGATGCAGGCCATCGAGGTCTTCGATGTCGCCCGGCACGGGTTCGACGCCGGCGGCGAGCAGCGCGCGCACGCCGGATGGCGAGCGCGCGAGGCCGAGCACGCGGTGGCCGGCCCCGGTCAGCTCGGCGAGGACCCGCGCGCCGACGAAGCCGGTCGCGCCCGTGAGGAAGATACGCATGGCAGCCTGTCCCTGTGCCTGGGGTGGAGGAGGCGTGGGTTTGGCGGCGCGCAGCTTCCTGTTAAAGTCGAGATATTATCCTGGTATAAAAGCCACCACCCCCATGGATCGGGCCGCCCCCGCGCCGCGCGCCCTCGGCGCCTTCCTCAAGGATCGCCGGGCCCGGCTGGACCCGGCGGGTCTCGGGCTGGCCGGTTCGCGCCGACGGACGCCCGGGCTGCGGCGCGAGGAAGTGGCGCAACGCGCCAATATCAGCGCGACCTGGTACACTTGGCTCGAACAGGGGCGCGGCGGCGCGCCCTCGGCCGCGGCGCTGGAGCGCATCGCGGCCGGGCTGATGCTGACCGAGACCGAGCGCGAACACCTGTTCGTGCTGGGCCGCGGCCATCCGCCCGACCGCCGCTCCATGCCGCCGGCGGGCGTCACGCCGCGCCTGCAGCGGCTGCTCGATTCGCTGGAGGTGAGCCCGGCGATCGTGCGGACCGCCTGCTGGGACGTGGTGGCCTGGAACCGCGCCGCGGCGGTCCTGCTGACCGACTACGGCGCGCTGCCGCCCGACCGGCGCAACATCCTGCGGCTGATCTTCTGCGACCCGCGCGTGCGCGCCGCGCAGGAGGACTGGGACGCGGTGGCGCGCTTCGTGGTCGCTGCCTTCCGGGCCGATGCGGCGCGCGCCGGGGCGGGGTCGGACGCGGCGCGGCTGGTCGAGGAGCTGTGTGCCCGCAGCGCGGATTTCGCTGGCCTGTGGCGCGGGCAGGAAGTGGCGGTGTTCGGCGAGGGCACCAAGCGGCTGCGCCACCCGGTGCTCGGTGCGCTCGCGTTCGAGTATTCCGGCTTCGCGGTGGATGGCCGGCCGGACCTTGCCATGGTGGTCTATACCCCGGCCGCGCCGGGCGATGCCGCGCGCATCCGCGCAATGCTGGGCGGGGCGGCATAGGCGGGATTCCCAGGCCGCGCCGCTCGGCCCATGCTGCGCGGCGGAAACGCCCGGAGGATGTCCCGCATGGGATCGCTGCTGTTCTCGCCGCTGACGCTGCGCGGCCTGGTCCTGCCCAATCGCGCCGTGGTGCCGCCGCTGTGCCAGTATTCCGCGACCGAGGGCATGGCCGATGACTGGCACATGGTGCAACTGGGCCGCTTCGCGGTGGGCGGCTTCGGGCTGGTGTTCTCCGAGGTGGTCTCGGTGCTGCGCGACGGGCGCATCACCCATGGCGACCTGGGGCTGTGGTCCGACGACCACATCGCGCCGCTGAAGCGCATCACGGGTTTCATCAAGGGCCAGGGCAGCGTGCCGGCGGTGCAGCTCGGCCATGCCGGGCGCAAGGGGTCGATGCAGCGGCCATGGGAGGGCAATGGCCCGCTGGGCGCCGCGCAATTCGCGAAGGGGGAGGGCACGTGGGACATCGTCTCGGCCGTCGCCGCGCCGATCGGGGAGGGGTTCCTGACGCCCGCCGCGCTCGATGCCGCGGGCATGGCGCGGGTCGTTGAGGGCTTCGCCACCGGTGCGAAGCGCGCCCATGCGGCGGGGTTCGAGGCGGTCGAGGTGCATTGCGCGCATGGCTACCTGCTGCACCAGTTCCTCTCGCCGGTGTCGAACACGCGCAACGATGCGTATGGCGGCGACCTGGCCGGGCGGATGCGCCTTCCGCTGGAGGTGATCGCCGCGGTGCGCGCGGCCTGGCCGCAGGACCGGCCGGTCTTCGTGCGGATTTCCGCGGTGGATGGCGTCGATGACGGCTGGACCATGCAGGACAGCCTGGCCTTCGCGCGCGCGATGAAGCCGCTCGGCGTCGATGTGGTGGATTGTTCGTCGGGTGGGATCGGCGGGAGTGCCACGGGGTCGAAGCGCGTGCCGCGCGGGTATGGGTTCCAGGTGCCCTATGCCGCCGAGATCCGCCGCGACGTGGGCGTGGCGACGATGGCGGTCGGCTTGATCATCGGCGCGCAGCAGGCCGAGGCGGTGCTGGCGTCGGGCGAGGCCGACCTGGTGGCCGTGGGCCGCGAGGCGATGGCCAACCCGAATTGGGCGTTGATGGCGCGTGGCGTGCTGGAGCCGGGTTCGACCGAGGATGTCTATGCGCCCTGGCCGCCGCAGCACGGCTGGTGGCTGGAAAAGCGCGCCGCGGTGATGGACGCGCTGGGCCGCCCGCCCGCGTGAGGTCCAGAAAACGGAGGGGGAATCGGCGGAGGTGGTCCTCCCCCGCGCTTCCCTTTCAGTACTCCCACTCGAAGGAAAGCCCCACCCGGTCCCCCCCCGCGCTGTTCCCCCCTGTCTCGGCTTCAAGGCGCACCCGTGGCGCGATGTCCACCTGCACCCCCACGCGCGGCGGCCCGCCTTCCGTGCCCTGCCGGATGCCCAGATAGACGCCGTCCGCGACGTAGCGCCCGGTCTCCAGCGTGGCGCCCTGGGTGCGGGTGTTCTCGCGGTTGCGTTCCTCGCCGACGCTGAGGCGATCGAGGGCGAGGGTGCGGCGGATGCGATCGAGGATGCCGCCCGCATTGGGCGTGTCGATCCCCGCCGCGCCGGCCAGGATCTGCGCGAGCTGCGCGAGCTGGAAGGGGCTGAGTTCATTCGCGCGGCGGTCGAACAGCAGGCGTGACAGGATCTCGTCCTGCGGCAGTTCGGGGGTCGAGGAGAATTCCAGCTTCGGGTCGTTGGCCGGCCCGGTGATGGTGATGTTCGCCGTCACCTCCCGCGCGCGGGAGGAGGCGAGGAAGTCGAGCGTGGGCACCAGCGTGCCGGCGTCGAAGCTGACCGCGCCGCGGCGGAAGTCCAGCCGACGGTCGAAGAAGACCAGGCTGCCGCGCCGCATGGCCAGCCCGCCGCTGACCTGCGGTGCCACGATGGTGCCGCCGATGCCGAGCGTGCCGCCGAATTCCGCATCGATGCCGCGGCCACGCACGAACACCGCGCGCGGTGCTTCCACGGCGATCTCGATGGCGATCGGCGGCAGCGCGCTGGCCGTGCCCGGGGGGGCGGGCGGGGCCAGTGGCGGCGTGCCGGCGGGGCGGCGGCCGCGTTCGCGCACGCCGGGCAGGGTCTGCACGGCGGCGGGCAGGCGCTCGGGCACGGTGATGTCCATGCGGTTCACCGCGACGCGGCCGCTCAGGCGCGCATCCTCCAGGAGACGCCCGGCGAGGCGCAGGTCGGCGTCAAAGACGGTGGTGACCAGGTCGGAGCGCAGCGGACGGGCACGGCGGGCGGTCAGCGTGAGGTCGGCCGGCAGCCCCGGCGCGGCCGGGGAGACGCTGCCCGCCACGGCCAGCGTGCCGCCGCCGGCGGTGCGCGCATCGAAGCGTTCGACCACCAGGCGGTCGCCCTCGGCGCGCAGCGTCGCGGCCATGTCGGTCAGCGCGATGCCCTGGGCGAGGTCGCGGAAGGATCCATTGGCCAGGCTGGCGCGCCCGGACAGGCGTGGCGCGCCGAGCGTGCCGGCGGCTTCCGCATTCACCGTGGCGCGCCCGGTGACGCGCTGCGCGCCGGCGGCGAGCAGCGGCCCGGTCAGCGCGGCGAGATCCGCGCTGGCTTCCAGGCGCGCCGCCAGCGGCGCCGTCGCGCCGAAGCCGCCGGTGACGCGCGCCGTGCCGCTGGCGCGCAGCGCGGTGCCGGCATTGGCGTCCAGGCGCAGGTCGGCGCCGGTCGCGCCGGCAGTGCCTTCGATCACCAGGCGCGCGGCCGGCATGCCGCGGAAGGAAGGATCGGCATTGCGCAGGCCGCTGGCATCGAGGCGCAGCCGCGCGCTGGGCGCCGCGACGGGGCCGGTGATGCGCGCCTCGCCGGCGATGCTGCCCTCGATGGATTGGCCGGGGGCGGCGAGCGCGGCGATGGCGGCGGCGGGCAGCGCGGCGAGAGTGACACGCAGGTCGGCCGCCTCGGGTCCCCAGCGGCCTTCGGCGCGCAGCGTGCCGCCGCGGCTGGTGGTCAGGGCGAGGGACTCGATGACGATGGCGCCGTCCGGGTTCACCAGGATGCGCGCGGGGGCGCCGAGGCGCAGGCTGTCGGCGCCGCGGCGCAGCAGCAGGTCGGGCACCTCGATGCGGCGCGCGGCGGCGGGTGGGGCCGGTTCGGGCGGGGCTGCGGCTGGGCCGGGCGCGCCTGCCGGCGCGACGTTGGCGGGCGCGCCTGCCGGCGCGACGCCACCGCGCGCGCCCACCGGCGCCGTGCCATCTGAATCGCCGACCGACGCGACACTCACCCGCGTCGCGAGGCGCGCATCGTCGGCGCGCGCCTCCAGCGCGGCGTCCAGCGCGTCCAGCGTGCCGCGCGCGGTCAGCCGGCCCTCCAGCGCCGTGCCGGCGATGCGCGCCTGCGGCACCTCCGCCGTCACGTCGAAGCCCTGCGCGCCGTCGCGGATGTCGAGCGTGGCGCGCAGCCCCGCACGCCCGGCCATCGGCGTGCCGGCCAGCGCCGAGAACGGCGCGAGCTCCGCCACATCCAGCGTGACATCCCCCGCGAAGGTCGCCGCGCGCGGATCGACCACGCCGCTTGCCTCCAGCCGCGCCGGGCCGAAGGCGAAGACCAGGCGATCGAGCCGCAGCGCCTCGCCCTCGGGCACGCCATGCAGGTCGAGCGTGGCGGGCAGGCCGGCATAGGTCGCGCGCAGGCTGCCCTCGGCGCGCGGGGCGGAGAACGGGGTCGCGATGGACAGCGACAATTCGGGGGCCTCCAGCACCTGCCCGTCGCGTTCCAGGCGTTCGCCGCGCGCGGTCAGCGCGATGGACGGGTCGTCGCGCGGCCCGGTCAGGCGGGCCTGCGCCTGCAACCCGCCCGCCAGGCCCGGCACCAGCGGCGCGAGGTCGGCGGCGGTGACGCCGAGCGTGGCATCGAGCGTCGCGCCGACATCGCCCGCGGCGCTGACGCGCAGCGCGGCGCCATCGATCACCAGGCTGTCGATACGATCCGGCAGCGCCGCGCGCAGGGTGACGCGCGGCGCGCCGCCCAGTGCGGCGGCCAGCGCCGGCGTATCGCTGCCGAAGCCCTGCACCGCGGCGTCGATCGCGATGCGCGGCGCCGCCATCGCGCCCGTGGCGCGTGCCTCGATGCCGAGCGACGTCCATTGCGCGACCGGCGGCAGCAGCGCGCCGAGCACCCTGCTCGCGCCGATGGTCGCGCGTGCGGTGATGTCGAGCGTCTCCGCCGCCAGGTCCGCGCTGCCCTGCGCCGTCGCCTCGCCGGCCGGCACGCGCAGCGCCAGCCGATTGAGCGCGACGCGCCGCGCGGCATCGATGGCGGCGTGCAGCGTCACCTCGGCCGGCATCGCGGCAGCGCGGAGCTCGGCGGGCAGCAGCGGCGCGGCGGCGATCCGCAGGTCGATCCGCGCGCCGGCGGCGCCATCCGGTGCCGCCCGGACCTCGCCCTGCGCGGTGAGCGCGATGTCCTCGCCGAGGGATGCGTCCAGCTCCAGCCGCGCGCCGCTCGCCGGGCCATCGAGCGACAGCCGCGCGCGCGCCGCGCGGTCGGGCAGGCCGAGCCCGGTGGCCAGCAACCCGCCGGCCGGTTCGCTGGCATCGAGCCGCGCCACCAGGCGGTCCGCGCCGGGGGCGAGGTCGAGCACCAGCCGCGCCTCGGCCGGGGCATCGATGCGGCGGGCATCGACCCGCGCGGACAGCGCACCGCCCGCGAGCGAGGCCGTGCCCTCGGCCGTCAGCACCGCCGCCACGCCGACGACCGGCGCGCCGAGCTCGATGCGCTCCAGCGCCAGCCGGTCGAGATGCACCGCGACGGGCAGCGAGGGCAGCGCGGGGATCAGCGGTGCGGCGGGATCGCGCGGCGGCGGCGGGTCGGCAGCGGGCGGCAGGCGGTGCAGCGCGATGCGGCGGGCTGTTGCGCTGGTGATCCGCAGGTCGCGCCGCAGCAGCGCCGTGAGGTCGAGCGCGACCTCGGCATCCTCGACCTCCAGCCAGGCGCCGGCGGCGTCGGCCATGGCCAGCCGCGCGACGCCGATGCGGCCGGGCAGCGGCCCGGTCAGCCCTTGCAGCGAAAGCCCCGGGACGAAGGCGGCGGCCTGCCGTTCGACGAAGGCGCGCCCGCCATCGGTATTCGCCCACAGCACCGCGCCGCCCAGCAGCGCGACGACCAGCACCGGCAGCACCAGCAGCGCCACCAGCACGAAACGCAGTGCCCTGGCGGCGAAGCGCGGCACCCGCCGCAAGGCCGTGGTCAGCGCCTGCCGCATCTCAGAAGGCCTGCCCGATGCCGACATACAGGCCATAGGCCGGGTCGCCGCGCTGCGGGTTCAGCGGCACGCCCACATCGACACGGATCGGCCCGATCGCCGTCAGGTAGCGCAGCCCGACGCCGGCGCCCACGCGCAGCCCGCCGGTGCCGGGGATGGCGTCCTCGCCGACCGCGCCGGCATCGACGAAGACCACCGCGCCCCAGGGGCCGGAGATGCGCTGGCGCCATTCGATGCTGCCCTCGACCAGGCTGGCGCCGCCGAGCGGCTTGTTGCCGGCATCGCGCGGCCCGATCGACTGGAACACGTAGCCGCGCACCGACCCGCCGCCGCCGGCATAGAATCGCTTGTCCAGGGTGATCTCGTCGCGCGTCGCGCCCAGCGCCGCGCCGATCGCCGCGCGCAGCGCCAGCACGCCGCGCTGGTCCCCGGTCACGTCGAGATAGGTGCTGCCGATCGCCATCAGCCGCGTGTAGGTCACGCCATTGTCGAGCGACCAATAGGGCGTCGCGGTGATGCTGGCGCGCGCGCCGCTGGTGGGGTCGAGCAGGCTGGTGGTGCCATCCCAGCGCGCCCCCATCACGACACCCACCAGGGTGAAGGGATCGAGCGTGCCGTAGCGGCCGATGCGCCCGGTCTCGAACAGCGGGCCGCCCTGCAGCGCCAGGCGTTCGTTCAGACGGTGTTCCGCCAGCGCCGAGACGATGATGGCCTCGCGGTCATAGGCGTCGAGCAATTCGCGCACCGCGCCGGCGCGCGCGGTCAGGCGGATGTCGCGCCGCCAGATCTCCGGCAGCGTCAGCGTGGCGAAGGCGCGCCAGGTGGCGTTGGAGAAGTCCCCGGCGGCCAGGCGCGCGACCTCGCCATCCAGGCGCAACCGCTCGGCGCCGCCGAACAGGTTGCGGTGCTCCCAGAACAGCGCCGCGCCGGCGCCGTAGTTCGTTTCGTAGGAGAGGCTGCCGCCGATCGCGCGCAGCGGGCGCTCGGCCACGCGGAAGGTCACCGGCAGGCGGTCGCCGGGCAGCAGCGCGGTGCCGGGCTCGGCGCGCACGCTCTCGAAGACGCCGAGGGCGACCAGCGCGCGGCGGGCGCGTTCGAGCGCGGCGGGCGAATAGTCGCGCCCGGCGATCTGCCGCGCGGCGGTGCGTTCCAGCAGGCCGGTCGTGGTGCGGACCTGGCCGACCACCTCGGGCGGGGCGAAGGTGGCGCGCGGGCCGGCGGCGAGGCGCCAGGTCACGTCCATGGTGTGGCGGTCGTGGTCCACCACCGCCTCGCGCCCCGCCACGGCCGCGAGGGGATGCCCGGCGCGGCGCAGCGCCTCGCGCATCGCGGATTCGGCCGCCAGCACCGCCTCGGGCCGCGCCGGGTCGCCGGGGGACAGGCCCGATTCGGCGGCGGCGGCGCGCACCGGGGCAGGGTCGGCGCCGGTCGCGGGGTCCACCGTGATGCGGCCGATCCGATACACTTCGCGCGGGACCAGGCGGAACACCACGACGGCCGGGGCCGCCTGCGTCGCGGCCTGCAGGCGCGCGGGCAGGCCCGGGTCGTCCAGCGGCAGCGCATCGATCGTCGCCAGCACCTCGCCGCCCCAATAGCCCTGGGCGCGCAGCACCTCCTGCAGCCGGGGCAGGTCGCCGCGGACCCGGCCGATCAGGCCGAAGGCGTCGGTGGGTGCGCGTTCGCGCAGCGTGAGGGTCTGCGCCACGCCGGCGGCCAGGGCCGCGAGGCCGCTATCCTCCGGCGCGATCACCTCGGTGCGATAGGGTATGCCGGCGGCGTCCGGCGGATCCTGCGCGGCGGCCGGCCAGGCCAGCGCCAGCACGGCCAGCAGCCACGCCAGTCCAAGGGCGATGGTGCGGCACGGCCGGGCGGGATAGGGTTGGGGGGTCATGCACACCGATCTCGCCGCGACCCTTACATCCTGGCGCCGCCATCTGCACGCCAACCCGGGCCTGACCCTTCACGAAGGCGAGACGGCGGCCTTCGTCGCCGCCCGGCTGAGGGAGATGGGCATCACCGACATCGCTGAGAACGTCGGCGGGCATGGGGTGGTTGCGACCATCGCGCGCGGCGGCGGGAATCGGGCCGTCGGGCTGCGCGGCGACATGGATGCGCTGCCCATCCAGGAACAGACCGACGACCTGCCGTGGAAATCCACCGTCCCCGGCGTGATGCACGCCTGCGGGCATGACGGGCACACCACCGCGCTGCTGGGGGCGGCCAGGCTGCTGCTGGACGACCCGTCCTGGACCGGCACGGTGCGCCTGGTGTTCCAGCCGGCCGAGGAAGGCGGCGGCGGCGCGCGCGCCATGATCGCCGACGGGCTGTTCAGCCGCTTCCCGATGGAGCGCATCTTCGGCTGGCACAACTGGCCCGGGCTGCCGGTCGGCACCATCGCGGTGCATGACCGCGCCGTGATGGCCGCCGGCGCGCGGTTCGAGATCGTGTTCGACGGCCATGCCGGCCACGCCGCGCTGCCGCACCTCACGCGCGACCCGATGGTGGCGGCCGGGCATGCCATCGTGGCGGTGCAGTCGATCGTGGCGCGCAACCTCGATCCGCTGAATGGCGGCGTGGTGAGCGTGACCGTGGTCGAGGGCGGCGAGGCGCAGAACCAGATCACCGCGCGCGTCACGCTGAAGGGCACCGCGCGCTGGCTGCGCGACGAGGATGGCGAGACGATCCGCGCCGGGCTCGATCGCGTGGCGCATGGCATCGCCGCGACCTTCGGCGTGCAGGCCGCCTTCTCCTTCCGCCAGGGCGTGGGTGTGACGGCGAATACGCCGGCGGAGCGCGAGCTGGCCGCGCTGGCGGCGTCGGCGGTCAGCGAATGCCGCCGCGACCTGCCGCCGGCCATGACCGGGGAGGACTACGCCTGGTTCCTGCGCGACGTGCCGGGTGCCTTCGTGTGGATCGGCAATGGCCCGGCCGAGGATGGCCGCGAACTGCACAACCCGCGCTACGACTTCAACGACGACGTGCTGCCGGTGGCCGCGGGCTTCCTGGCGGAGGTCGCGAAGCGGGCGCTGGCGGGGGGCTGATCGCGCCGCATCTCCCGCGCGGGCCGCGGGCGGTGTAGCATCGGCGCATGCCATTCGATCCGTCGGCGGGGTTGCCCGCCCTCGAGGCGCGGCTCGCCGCCGCGCTGGAGCGCCTGCAGGAACCCTCGACGCCCTGGGTGCCCGAGACGCGCGCGCCGGATGGGTCCGTCGTGCTGGATGTCGCGGTGCTGGGCGCCGGCATGGCGGGGCTTGCCGCGGGCTTCGCGCTGCGGCGCGAAGGGGTGGTGCGGGTCGCGCTGTTCGACCCGGCGCCCGGGGGCGCGGAAGGCCCCTGGGTCACCTATGCCCGGATGCGGACGCTGCGCAGCCCGAAGCAGCTGGCGGGGCCGGCGCTGGGCCTCGATGACCTCACCTTCCGCGCCTGGTTCGAGGCGCAGCACGGCGCCGCGGCCTGGGCGGCGCTGGGCAAGATCCCGACCGCGATGTGGATGGACTACCTGCGCTGGTACCGGCGCGTGGCGGGGGTCGATGTCCGCAACGGCGTGGGCGTGGCGCGGATCGAACCGCAGGGCGCGCTGTTCCGGCTGGCCTTGTCGGATGGCGGCGTTGCCTTCGCGCGGCATGTGGTGCTGGCGACGGGGCGCGATGGGCTGGGCGGGCCGCGGCTGCTGCCGGGCTTCGACGCGGCGTGGCGCGGGCGGCTGTGGGCGCATAGCGCGGATGCGATCGACTTCGCCGGGCTTGCGGGGAAGCATGTGGTGGTGGTGGGCGCGGGGGCCTCGGCCTTCGACAATGCGGCGGCCGCGCTGGAGGCGGGCTGCGGGCGGCTGACCATGCTGCTGCGGCGTGCTGCGCTGCCGCGGGTGAATTCCGGCAAGTCGATGGAGGGGCGCGGCTTCTGGCATGGCTGGCACGCCCTGCCGGCCGAATGGCGCTGGCGGCTGGCGCTGTCGGTCGAACGGCGCCAGACGCCGCCGCCGCACGAGAGCGTGCGGCGCGTGGCGGCGCACGCGAACGCCACGCTGCTGACCGGCGCGGGCGTGCAGGGCGTTGCGCGCGAGGGCGATGCGCTGGTGCTGGCGACGCCGCGCGGGGATGTGCGCGCCGACTTCGTGGTGCTCGGCACCGGATTCCTGCAGGACGCGGCGCTGCGGCCGGAGCTGGCGGCGGTGGCGGGGGAGATCCGGCTGTGGCGCGATGCCTATGTGCCGCCGGCGGAGGAACGCGATGCGTCCCTGGGCCTCAACCCCTGGCTGGATGAGGGCTTCGCCTTCACCGAGCGCGTGCCGGGGGCGGCGCCGCACCTGGCGCGGCTGCATTGCTTCAACTTCGCGGCCACGCTGAGCCACGGCAAGCTGACCGGCGACGTGCCGGCGATCAGCGCGGGGGCGCAGCGCCTGGCGCGGGCGATCTGCGCGCGGCTGCTGGCGGCGGATATCGCGCAGCATGCGGCGCGGCACGCGGCCTTCGACGAGCCGGAGATCACCGGCGAGGAATGGCCGGGCGTGGCGCTGTAGCGGCGCTTTTTCGCTCGTTATCGCGCCGCGCCGTCCTGCGTGCCTGGGGTCAGGCCAGGCGGCGCGCCAGCCAGGCGGCGGCCTCCGCCACCGCCCGGTCGGCCGCCTTCACATGCCCGATCGACCGCAGGAAGCCGTGCAGCACGCCGGGGAAGGTGGTGGCTTCGACATCCACGCCGGCGGCGCGCAGGCGGGCCGCCATGGCGTGGTTCTCGCCCGACAGGACATCGAGTTCCGCGACATGCAGCAGGCAGGGCGGCAGGCCCGCGAGGTCGGCGCGCAGCGGCGCCGCCAGGGGGTGCAGGCGGTCGGCCTCGCGCGGGGCATACAGGCGCCAGTAGAACTCCATCTTCTCGCGCGTCAGCGTGTGGCCGGTGGCGAAGTCCAGGTAGGACGGCGTGTCGGTGCGGCTGTCGAAGACGCCGTAGTTCAGCAGCAGGCCGCGCAGGGCCAGTGATGGGTCGGTCTCGCGCAGCAGCAGCGCGGTCGCCATGGCCAGGTTGCCGCCGGCGGAATCGCCGCCGACCACGATGCGCGCGGGATCGAGGCCCCATTCGGCGCCATGCCCGGCGACCCAGCGCACCACCGCCGCGCATTCCTCGAGCGCCTGGGGGAAGACCGCCTCGGGGCTGAGCGCATAGTCCGGGCCGACCACCGCGCAGCCGGCGGCGGCGGCATAGGCGCGCATGATGTGGTCATGCGTGTCGATGCTGCCCCAGACCCAGCCGCCGCCATGGATATAGACCACCACCGGCAGCGGGCGGTCGGTGGCGGGGCGATGTACCCGGCAGGCCAGGCGGCGGCCGCGGATGGGCAGCCAGCGCGTGGTGCTTTCCGCCATCATCGGCCCGCCGGCGGCCAGCGTCAGGCCCGGCCCGTCATTCGACACGCGCGCCGCATCCATCGGCATGCCCAGCACCACCGGCGGGAAGGCGCGGCCGCGTTCCTCCATCATGGCGGTGAAGGCGCGCATCTCGGGGTCCCAGCGATCCTGGCTCATGGGCCTGCCATCCTTGTGGTGCGGGCCGCAGTGGAACCGGGCGCGGCGGACGCGGCAAGGGGGGTGCGGCAGGGGCGGGGCGCGCGGCGGGGCCGGCGCGATGGCGCACCGCCGGCCACGGCGCGCCATGGCCGCATCGCGGCGTTGCGGGATGGGGCGGGAAGGATCATGCTGCATCGCACAATGCCTGATGCCTTCACCTGGCCGGCGCGCGGCGGCGGGTTCCGCGACCGCGCGCTGCTGCGCCCGGACAGCGTCGTGCTGCTGGCAGACGAGGCCAGCCACGAGGCGCCGGTGCTGGCCCGCAACCTGGCCGCCGGCGCGTTCCGCGGCCGGTTGATGGCGGTCGGTCCCGCGCGCGAGGGCTTCGAGACGGCGCCATCGATCGAGGCCCTGCCGGTGGTGCCCGACCTGGCCGTGCTGTGCCTGGCGCCGGATGCGCTGGGGCCGGCCATGGCCGCGCTGGCCGCGCGCGGGTGCCTGGCCGCGGTGGTACCCGGGCCGGCGCCGGACCTCGCGGCGCTGTCGGCCCGCACGGGCGTGCAGGCGCTGGGGCAGGGGTCGTTCGGGATCGCGGTGCCGGCCATCGGGCTGAATGCGACGCTGTCGCACATCGCGCCGGCCAAGGGGCGGCTCGCGCTGGTGACGCAGTCCTCGGCCATCGCGCGGGCGGTGCTGGACTGGGCGGCGGCCGAATCGGTGGGGTTCAGCCATGTGGTCGGGATCGGCGGCAACCAGGGCTTCGGCTTCTCCGGCGTGCTCGACTGGCTGGCGCGCGACCCGGCGACGGGGGCGATCCTGCTGGATATCCGGCGCATCCGAAACCGCCGGATGTTCGTCTCGGCGGCGCGGGCGGCGGCGCGCACGCGCCCGGTGGTGGCGATCCGCGCCGGCGGGCGGCTGGTGGATGCATCGGGCCTGGCCGATGAGGTGATGGAAGCCGCGCTGCGCCGCGCCGGCGTGCTGCGGGTGGCGGGGCTGGAGGATTTCCTGGCCGCCGCCGAGACCCTGGCCCGGGTGCGCCCTTCCCCGCGCGCGACCGGGCCGGGGGACCGCATCGCGGTGGTCACCAACGGCGTCGGGCTGGGGCTGCTGGCGGCGGATGCGGTGGTGGCGGGCGGCGGGCGGCTGGCGGAACCGGGCGATGCCGGGATGGCGGCGGTGGCGCTGGGCCTCGCGGAAGGCTGGTCGGGGCGCAACCCGCTGGCGCTGGGGCCGCTCGGCGGAGCGCGGCTGGGCGAGGCCTCGGCCATGCTGGCTGCCCTGCCGGAGGTCGATGCCGTGGTGGCGCTGCATGCCCCCGCGCCGGCCGAGGATGCGGCGGTGGTGCGCGAAGCCCTTGCCGCCGCGGTGAAGGCGAGCCGTGGCGCGCCGATCCTGGTCGGCTGGGCCGGGCAGGCCAGCGCCGGCCCGCAGCGCGCGGCGCTGGCCGAGGCCGGGGTGGCGGTGTTCGCCACGCCCGAGGCCGCGGTGCGCGGCGCGCTGCACCTCGCGCAGGACCGGCGCAACCGCGCGGCCGCGGCCGAACTGCCGGCGCGCGACGTGCTGGACCTGGCGCCGGACCGCGCGACGGTGGCGCGCATCCTGGCGCGGGTGCGCGCGGCCGGGCGGCGCGACCTGACGGAGGAGGAGGCGCTGGCGGTGCTGGCCGCCTATGGCGTGCCGACCGTGCCGGGGCGCGCCGTCGGCGGTGCGGCCGAGGCCGGGGATGCCGCGGCCATGCTGGGGTTTCCTGTCGTCCTCAAGGTGTTGAGCCCTGACCTTCCGCGCAAGACGGAGGTTGGCGGGGTGGTGATGGGGCTCGCCTCGGCGGCGGCGGTGCGCGATGCGGCGGCGGCGATGGCCGAGCGCGTCGCGCGGGCGCGCCCGGCGGCGCGGGTCACCGGCTTCCTGGTGCAGCGCCAGGCCGGCCGCGGGCAGGAATTGCGGCTGCGGCTGGGCGATGATGCGATGTTCGGCCCATGGATTTCCTTCGGCCGCGGCGGGACGGCGGCGGATATCGACCCGGATGAGGGCTTCGACCTGCCGCCGTTGAACCTGGCGCTGGCGCGCGGGCTGATCCGGCGCACGCGCACGGCGCGGCTGCTGGAAGGCTGGCGCGACCACCCGCCGGCGCAGATCCCGGCGATCGCCGATGTGCTGGTGCGGCTATCGCAGGTCGCGGTCGATTTCCCGGAGATCGAAAGCTGCGGGATCAATCCCTTGCTGGCGGATCCTGAGGGCGTGCTGGCGCTCGATGCATCGCTGGGGCTGCGGCCCGAGGGGCAGGTCGCGCTGCTGGCCATCCCGCCCTATCCGGCCGAGCTGGCGCGGCCTTTCCGCGGGCGGGACGGGCGCGAGGTGCTGCTGCGCCCGATCCGCCCCGAGGACGCCACCGCCCATGCCGAGGCCTTCCGGCGGCTGTCCGCCGAGGATGTGCGGTATCGCTTTTTCTCGGCGCTGGGCGAGCTGAGCACGGCGCAGATCGCCCGCATGACGCAGATCGACTACGACCGCGAAATGGCCTTCGTGGCGGTCGAGCACGCGGTCGACGGGCCGGACCGGACGGTGGGTGTCTCGCGGCTGATCCGCGACCCGGGGGGCGCGGAGGCGGAGTTCGCGGTCATCATCGACCCGGCCTGGAAGGGCCAGGGGCTGGCGCGGGCGCTGATGGAGCGGCTGTTCGACTGGGGCCGCGAGGTCGGCGTGCGCGAGGTGGCGGGGCAGGTGCTGGCGGAGAACGGGCCGATGCTGGCCTTCGTGCGGGCGCTGGGCTTCCGGGTGAAGGCGAGCGCGCAGGAGCCGGAGGTGATGGAGGCGCGGCTGTCGATCGCCGCCCTGCCGGTGAGGGAAGACTGACGGCGCCGGCCCGCACCATGCCCTGGGGCGACGTTTCGTTGCGTTGCGTCAATGCGGTAAGGTAAGATCGATCCAGGCGGTGTTTCAACGCCGCACAAATCAGCTAGCAGGAGTGCCGGGGCGCCCATCAATACGATCCACACACCAGTGGCCAACGTGAACAATGACGTTGGTGACTTCTCGGTGCGGCTGAATGCCGGCGGCGGCGGCGGCACGGCCACCGTGCGCATCTTCGCCGAACCTGTGACCGGGGGCGGATCCCCCGTGCTGGTCTACGAGGGCACGCAATCCTACACGAACGGCACCAATACCTACAACATCAATGGCGTGAACCTGGCCAGCCTGCCTGACCAGAACTATCGCTTCTACGTGCAGACGGAGTCCGCTGGCGACATCGACACCAGCGGCCTGAGCGACCAGCGCTACGTGTGCTTCCTGCAGGGCACCCTGATCCGCACCCCGGAGGGCGAGCGCGCCGTCGAGGCGCTGCGCATCGGCGACCTGGTGACCACCGCGGATGGCCGCGCGGTGCCGGTCCTGTTCATCGGCACGCAGACGATCCATGCCCGCTTCGCCTCGCCCGAGGCGTCGCGCCCCATCCGCGTGGCGGCCGGCGCCCTGGACGCCGGCGTGCCGTCGCGCGACCTGTGGGTGTCGCCGCACCACGCCATCGTGTTCGACGAGGCCTTCTGCTTCGCGCAGGCGCTGGAGAATGGCCGCACGATCCGCCCGCTGCCGGCGCCGACCGAGGTCTTCACCTACTACAGCCTGGAACTGCCGGCGCATGAGGCGATCCTGGCGGAAGGGGCGCCGGTGGAGTCCTTCTGCGACAGCGTCGGGCGCGAGCATTTCGACAACCACGCGGAGTTCGCCGCGCTGTATCCCGAGGGCCGCGTCGTCGGGGAGATGGACCTGCCCCACGCCAAGTCGGCGCGGCAGGTGCCGGCGGCGATCCGTGCCCGCCTCGCGGCGCGTGCGGAGCTGCTCGCCACCGAAGCCGGCGTGACCCGCGCCGCCTGATCGCGCTGAACCGCGCGGCGGTGCCCCGCCGGGGCCCGCCGCGCGGATCATCCTGGCAACGAGGTCAGCCGGCCCGGCCCTCCGTGGTCGACATACCCGGGGCGGCCTGCGCGGCGCCGGCTGCCGCGCCCGTCAGTGGATCACCCCGGAAACGCATCCTTCACCATCGCCCGCACCCGTGCCGCGGCTTCCGCGCCCTTCAGCGCGTCGCGCCACGCGCCCTCGGCGACGCGCTGGTGGGTGCCGATCGCCTCGTCGGCGCCGGTGATGAAGGCGACGCCGCTGGCGGTGGTCGGGTGGGCGTCGGGGGCGAAGCAGCTGCCGACGACATGGGCGCGTTCGCGCCCGCGCATCACCATGAAGGGGCCGGCGGGCTCGGCGCCCGAGATCAGGCCGAGCTGCAGGCCGATCGGGACGGAGTCCAGCGCCTCGGCGATGGCTTCCGCCTCGGCCCGGGCGGCCAGGCGGCAGCGCATCCGGGCGCGTTCGGACAGCGCCAGGCCGGGGGCGACGCCATCGATCAGCATCCGCCGCATCGACCCTTCGCCCAGGATCGCCGTGATGTTGGGCTTGCGCGACTGGTGCAGCTTCTTGCGCGCGGTCAGCAGGCCGAGCATCTGCTCGACCTGGCTGCGCGCCAGCAGGCGATCGGTCGAATTGTCGGCGGCCTCGGTCCAGGCCTCCGCCAGCGCGCCGTCGAAGGCCTCGGTCGCCACCGGATAGACCACCGCGCCGCCGACCTGGAGGACCTGGTCGGACTGTTCCTCGATCTGGCGCAGGCGTTCCTCGAAGGCGGCGGGGCGGCCGAAGTACTCGACGCCGATCCCCAGCAGCGAAAGCGGCGAGATCTTCAGCAGTTCCGCCAACCGGCGGATGGTGTCGAGCTTGATGACCTCGCCCTTCTCGTAGCGATACAGGGCGGCGCGGGAGACGCCGAGGCGTGCGGCGATTTCCTCGGCACGCAGGCCGGATTCAAGCCTGTAGGCACGCAACTGCTGACCGATTTCGGCGAAACGCATATCGACCCTCCGGGGGTAAGGCGACCCAGATTAACGGAACGTGCCTCGGATTTCGAGACGCAATCTCACAGGCCGGGTGGCGACGTGATTTCCCGTGATGGCCGTGCGGCGCGACGCGACCCGGGGCGCCGATCCGGGCCGGGCGGACAAGCCGGGGGGATGTCCGCGCGCACCAGCCGGCCAGCCGGGTCGGGCATGGGCGGCGGGGCCAGGGCCGGTCTCGCGCGCCGTGGCTCGCTGCAAGGCCGCCGAAGCCAGGGTCGTGACGAGCATCTCAACCCGATCGGGTGACCGCATCGGGTCGAGGTCTGCTCCGCCACCTTGTCGTCACGCGCAGCCTCGCCCGATCAGGTGCTACCACCCGACCGGGAAACGCGCAGGCGCGCGTCGTCAGGCGTCCTCGGCGACCTTGTGGGCGGCCAGCGTCTCGAGCGCCTTGACCAGGCCGGAATGGTCCAGCTCCGCCCCGCCGGCGGCCGACACCGCGGCAAAGAGCTGCTGGGTCGAGGCCGTGTTGGGCAGCGCCACGCCCAGGTCCCGCCCGGCCGACAGCGCCAGGTTCAGGTCCTTCTGGTGCAGCCGGATGCGGAAGCCCGGCGCGAAGGTGCGCTTGATCATGCGCTCGCCATGCAGTTCCAGGATGCGGGAGGTGGCGAGCCCGCCCATCAGCGCCTGGCGCACCTTGGCGGGGTCGGCGCCGGCCTTCGACGCGAAGGTGAGCGCCTCGGCCACCGCCTCGATCGTCAGCGCGACGATGATCTGGTTGGCGACCTTGCAGGTCTGCCCCGCACCGACCGGCCCGACCAGGGTGATGTTCTTGCCCATCGCCTCGAACAGCGGCTTGGCACGGGCGAAGGCGGCATCCGATCCGCCGCACATGATGGTCAGGCTGGCCTGCTTGGCGCCGACCTCGCCGCCGGAGACCGGGGCATCGACGTAGTCGCCGCCCTTGGCCGCGATGCGCTCGGCGAATTTCTTGGTCTCGGTCGGGCTGATCGAGGACATGTCGATCACCAGCGTGCCGGGCTTCAGGCCCTCGGCCACGCCGTGGGCGCCGAACAGCACGGCCTCGACGTCGGGGGTGTCAGGGACCATCAGGATGACCGCCTCGGCGCCGGCGACGGCGGCGGCGATGGTGGGGGCCACGGCGTGGGCCGCACGGTCCTCGGCGGTGAGGCTGGCGCGTTCGACCACCGTGATGTCATGGCCGGCGGTCTTGAGGTGGCCGGCCATGGGGCGGCCCATGATGCCAAGGCCGATGAAGGCGATCTTCATGCGTTTCTCTCCGACGAGGATGCGAGGGGCGGCGGCAGACATAGCGCAGGCGCTGGGTTGCGAACATGCGTGGCGGCCGGTGTCGGCGCGACTCCGGCGTTAGGCATGTTGCAAGGAAATTCTGGGTGACGTGTTTCTATCGCAATGGTAGATTAGGGTCTTCGTCTGGTCCAAAAAATGACCCGGTCCGGTATGCGCGCATCGCCGAAACTGTCGATCCTGCTGGTCGCCGCGCTGGCCGCCCTGCCAGGCGCCGCGCGCGCGCAGGACAGCTTCGTGCGCGAGGCCGATTTCCTCACCGGGCGGCCGCTGCTGTCCGTGCTGGGGTCCGGGGTCGGCCAGGTGCCGGCCAGCCTGACGCTCGAATTCTCCTGCCCAGGCCATACAAGCTGGAGCCTCGACCTGCGCGGTGCGCGCTTCCCGGACGGCGCGGCCATCACGCTGGACCTGGGCGGCGCCGGCGGCGACTGGCACGAGGTCCGGCTGCTGTCGGTGCAGCGGCCCGATGCCGATTGGCTCCGCCTGGGGGTCGATGAGGCCTCGTTCCGCGCGGCCCTGGCGCGCGCCCGCGCGGCGGGGGAGGCGCCCGGCACCACCAGCGCGGTGCTGCTGGTCGGCCCCGACCTTGGTGTCGCGGTCGGGCTCGACAGCCTCGCGCGCGAGATCGGTGCCCTGGCGCATGATTGCGCCGCGCAGCGCAGCGCGCAGCCGCGCGCCGGCACCACGCCTGGCGTCGCCCCCCTGGCGCGCTACGCCCGGTAGGGCTTGAACCAGCCGAGGCCGGCGACGGTCTCGTTCGCCGGGCGGTATTCGCAGCCGATCCAGCCGCGGAAGCCCAGCGCGTCGATGCGGTCGAAGACGAAGGGCCAGTTGACCTCGCCGGTGCCGGGTTCGTGGCGTCCCGGATTGTCGGCCACCTGCATGTGCGCGATCAGCGGCAGGTGCTTCTCGACGCGCTTGACGATGTCGCCCTCGGTGATCTGGCAGTGATAGAGGTCGAATTGCATGCCGACCTTGTCGGGGCCGACCGCGTTGATGATGGCGGCCGCCTGGTCGGTGGTGTTGAGGAAGAAGCCCGGTATGTCGCGGTGGTTGATCGGTTCGATCACCGGCTTCACGCCCGCCTTGTGGGCTTCGTCGGCCGCCCAGGCCAGGTTGGCGCCATAGACCGCGGTCAGTGTGTCGTGCGGCACGCCCTGGGGCGCCAGCCCGGCCATGACGTGCAGGCGGGGGCAGGACAGCGTGGCGCAGTAGTCGAGCGCCTTCCGGATCGCGTCGCGGAATTCCTGCTGGCGGCCGGGCAGGGCGGCCATGCCGCGCTCGCCCCTGGTCCAGTCGCCGGGCGGCGCGTTGAACAGCACCTGCTGCAGGCCGTTGTCCTTGAGGCGCGCGGCGATCTCGGCGGCGGGGAAGTCGTAGGGGAACAGGAACTCGACCGCCTTGAAGCCGGCCTGGGCGGCCGCGGCGAAGCGGTCGAGGAACGGCACCTCGGTGAACATCATCGACAGGTTGGCGGCGAAGCGCGGCATTCTGGGTCCCCCCTGGGCGAACAAGGCGGCGGAGGCTATCGCCGCCGCCGCCGCGACGGAAGGCGGCGTCTCGCGCGGCGTCGCCGCTTCGGGCAGGATGGGGGCGATGGCGATTCAGGCGAAGCGCACGGCCAGGCTGGCAGGGATCGCGGTGCTGGCGGCGCTGGCGGTCGCGTGCCTGCTGGTGCTGCGGCCGTTCATCTCCGCGCTGCTATGGGCGGTGATCATCGTCTTCTCCACCTGGCCGGTGTTCGCGATCCTGCGGGAGAACGACCGGTTCTCCGCCGCTGGCGCGGCGGCGCTGATGGTGGGCGCGATGTTCCTGCTGGTGGGGCTGCCCATCGTGCTGGCGGCGCCGACCAGCCGCGGCGAGGTGGAAGCCCTGACGGCGCAGATCGAGGCGCTGCTGGTCGGCGGCTTGCCGGCGCTGGGCGGCTGGCTCGGCGGATTGCCGGTGGTGGGCGCGTGGATCCGCGGCTTCCTGGGCGATGCGGAATTCGACCTGCTGGGCCTGGCGGGGCTGCTGCGCCCCTATGCCGGGACCATCACGCAGCACACCGTCACGGTGCTGCTGGCGGTGCTGTCGGGCCTGGCGGAGCTGTTGCTGGCGATCCTGCTGGCCTTCTTCTTCTACCGCGACGGGCCGGCCATGGCGCGGCGCGCCACGGCGCTGATGGACCGCCTGGGCGGGGCGACCGGCATTCGCATGCTGCACCTGGCCGCCGATGTGACGCGCGGGGTGGTCTGGGGGCTGCTGGGCACCGCGCTGGCGCAGGGCGTGCTGACCGCGATCGGCCTGGCTTTGTCTGGCGTGCCGCAGCCGGTGCTGCTGGCGGTGGTGGCGGGGGTGATCTCCATCTTTCCGGTCGGCGCGCCGCTGGTCTGGATCCCGGCCAGCCTGTGGCTGTTCACCCAGGGCCAGACCGGCTGGGGCATCTTCATGGCGCTGTATGGGGCGCTGGTGATCAGTTCGGTCGACAACTTCATCCGGCCCTGGGCGATCGCGCGCGGGGCCAACCTGCCGCTGCTGCTGACCATCCTGGGCGCGCTGGGGGGTGTGTTCGCCTTCGGCTTCCTGGGGCTGTTCCTGGGGCCGGTGGTGCTGGCGGTGGGATATACGCTGTTGCTGGAATTCGCCGGTGGCGCGCAGGATGGCGCACAAGACCCTTCCCCGCCGCCACCGGGCGCCGTATAGGCGCCGGCTTCCGGGGGCCGCGGGACGGGTCGCGCGACAACAGGGAGTACAAAGGGATGCGGAAGCTGCTGATGGCAGCCGCGCTGGCCGTGGGCCTGGGCGCGGGCGTTTCGGAAGCGCGGACGGTGCGCTGGGCCGCCTCGGGCGATCCGAACACCATGGATCCGCACAGCCAGAATGTCGGCACCGTCACCATGGTGCTGCAGCAGATCTACGACCCGCTGATCCAGCGCACGCAGGAGCTGGGCCTGGCGCCGGGCCTGGCGACGCGGTGGGAGCAGGTGGAGCCCAACCGCTGGCGCTTCTGGCTGCGGTCCGGGGTGAAGTTCCACGAAGGCCAGGCCTTCACGGCGGATGACGTGGTGTTCTCCATCACCCGCGCGCAGCAGCCGACGTCGAACTACGGCATCTATGTGGACACCATCGCGAGTTCGGTGGCGGTCGAGCCGATGGTGGTGGATGTCATCACCCGCGTGCCGGACCCGATCCTGCCCAACAAGATCGCGTCGCTGTTCATCATGTCGCGGTCGTGGTCCGAGCAGCACAACGCGACGCGCCCGCAGAACACCCGCGCGCGCGAGGAAATGCACACGACGCGCGCCACCAACGGCACCGGCGCCTTCCGCCTGCAGACCCGCGAGCCCGATGTGCGCACGGTGATGGTCCGCAACAACGACTGGTGGGGCTGGAACGAACCCGCCAGCCGCGAGGCCAATATCACCGAGATCGTCTATCGCCCGATCTCGTCGGATGCGACGCGCATCGCGGCGCTGCTGTCCAACGAGGTCGACTTCGTGCTCGACCCGCCGCTGCAGGATCTGAACCGGCTGCGCGCGGCGCAGGGCATCCGCGTGCTCGAAGGGCCGGAGGTCCGCACGATCTTCCTGGCGATGGACGTGCATCGCGACCGGCTGCTGTATTCCGACGTGACCGACCGCAATCCGCTGAAGGATCTGCGGGTGCGCCAGGCGCTGTATCATGCGATCGACATCCAGGCGATCCATCGCACCACCATGCGCGGGCAGTCGGTGGTGACCGGCACCTTCTTCCCGCCGCAGGTGAACGGGTATTCGCGCGAGGAAGACGTCCGCCTGCCCTATGACCAGGCGCGCGCCCGCGCGCTGCTGGCGGAAGCGGGCTATCCGAACGGCTTCGGCATCACGCTCGATTGCCCGAACAACCGCTACATCAACGACGAGCAGATCTGCCAGGCGATCGTGGCGATGTGGGCGCGCATCGGCGTGCGCGCGCAGCTGAACGCGATGCCGCTGGCGCCGTTCTTCGCGAAGATCCAGCGCGAGGATACGTCGATCTACCTGCTGGGCTGGGGCGTGCCGACGCTCGATGCGCTGTATTCCTTCCAGTCGCTGGTGCGTTCGCGCGATGGCGGGCAGGGCAACGGCATCTGGAACTACGGGCGCTATTCCAACCCGCGCATGGACCAGCTGATCGACATCATGGTGAACCAGTCGGGCGAGGCGCGGAACGCCGCGATCCGCGAGGCGCTGCGCATCTATCGCGAGGACGTGCCGCATATCCCGCTGCACCACCAGATGATCCCCTGGGCGATGCGCTCGACGCTGACCATCCCGCACATGGCGAACAACCAGCCCTATTTCCGCTGGGCGCGGATGAACTGACCTGAACCGCGTGCGCGGCGGTGATTGCCGCCGCGCCCGCGCCGGAGTGATTGCATGTTCGCCTTCATCATCAGCCGCATCCTGCAGGCGCTGCCCGTGTTGCTCTCGGTGGCGCTGATTTCGTTCGCCATGTTCGCCTATGTGGGCGACCCGGTGGCGATCATGCTGGGGCAGGACTACACGCAGGCGCAGCGCGATGCGCTGGTGGCCGACCTGGGGCTCGACAAGCCGTTCTGGGTGCAGTTCGCGACCTTCATCGGCAATGCGGTGCAGGGGGAATTCGGCCTGTCCTACCGGCTGTCGCGGCCGGTGGCGGATTTGATCGCGGAACGCGCGCCGGCCACGCTGGAGCTGGCCTTCACCGCGGCGATCCTGGCGCTGGCGGTGGGCGTGCCGATGGGCGTCTATACCGGGCTGTACCGGCATTCCTGGCTGTCGCGCTTCTTCCTGACCTTCAGCCTGATCGGCGTGTCGCTGCCGACCTTCCTGATCGGCATTCTGCTGATCCTGGTGTTTGCCGTCTCGCTCGGCTGGCTGCCGTCCTTCGGGCGCGGGGATACGGTGCGGCTGGGGTGGTGGACGACCGGCTTCCTGACCTGGAGCGGGGTGAAGGCGCTGGTGCTGCCGGCGATCACGCTCGGGTTGTTCCAGCTGACGCTGATCATGCGCCTGGTGCGCGCCGAGATGATGGAGGTGCTGCGCACCGACTACATCAAGTTCGCCCGCGCGCGCGGCCTGCCGAACCGGGCGGTGCATTTCGGCCATGCGCTGAAGAACACGATGGTGCCGGTCATCACCATCGTGGGGCTGCAGCTGGGTGCGATCATTGCCTTCGCCATCGTGACGGAAACCGTGTTCCAGTGGCCGGGGATGGGGCTGCTGTTCATCCAGTCGGTCGGTGCGGCCGATATCCCGGTCATGAGCGCGTATCTGCTGCTGATCGCGCTGGTCTTCGTGACCATCAACCTGATCGTGGACCTGCTCTACTACGCCGTCGATCCGCGGTTGCGGATCGGGCGCGGGAAGGGGGGGCACTGAACCATGGCCGCCGCGGTGAAGCGCTTCTTCGATTCCGACCTGTGGTTTTCCTTCACGCGATCCCCGGTGACGGTGGTGTCCGCCATCGTGGCCGCGGTGTGCATCCTGGGCGCGGTCTTCGCGCCGTGGATCGCGCCGCACAACCCCTTCGACCTGGCTTCGCTGAATCTGTCGGACGCCTTCAAGCCGCCGGCCTGGACCGAGGAAGGTGCGCGCGAATACGCGCTGGGCACGGATGACCAGGGGCGCGACGTGCTCTCGGCCATCATGTATGGCGCGCGGGTGTCGCTGCTGGTGGGCGTGTCGGCCACGGTGTTCGCCACGCTGCTGGGCGTGTCGCTGGGGCTGCTGGCGGGGTATGTCGGCGGCGCGCTGGACAGCCTGCTGATGCGCATCTGCGACATCCAGCTGACCTTCCCGTCCATCCTGGTGGCGCTGCTGGTCGATGGCGTGGTGCGCGCGGCCCTGCCGCGGGAAGTGCATGCCGAGATCGCGCTGTTCGTCGTGATCTTCGCCATCGGCATCAGCGAATGGCCGAAATTCGCGCGCACGGTGCGCGGGTCCACGCTGGTCGAGCGCAACAAGGAATACGTGCAGGCGGCGCGCGTGATCGGCGTAAGCCGCGCGCGCATCATGGTCAGCCACGTGCTGCCCAATGTGCTCGGGCCGGTGCTGGTGGTGGCCACGCTGAACCTCGGCCTGGCGATATTGAGCGAGGCGACGCTGTCCTTCCTTGGTGTCGGCGTGCCGCCGACGCAGCCTTCGCTCGGCACGCTGATCAGGATCGGCAACGACTTCCTGTTCAGCGGCGAGTGGTGGATCACGATCTTCCCCGGCATCGCGCTGATCATGATGGTGCTGTCGGTCAACCTGCTGGGCGATTGGTTGCGCGACGCCCTGAACCCGAAGCTGCGCTGATGTCCGAACCCCTGCTTGAAGTGCGGAACCTGCGCGTGGAATTCCCCACGCGGCGGGGCACGCTGGTCGCGATCGATGACGTGTCTTTCTCCATCTCACCCGGCGAAGTGCTGGGCGTGGTGGGTGAATCGGGCGCCGGCAAGTCGATGACGGGTGCCGCGATCATCGGCCTGCTGGAACCGCCCGGGCGGATCGCCAAGGGGCAGATCCTGCTGAACGGCAAGCGCATCGACAATCTGCGCTACGAACAGATGCGCCGCATCCGCGGGCGCGAGATCGGCGCCATCTTCCAGGACCCGCTGACCACGCTGAACCCGCTGTACACTGTGGGCCGGCAGCTGGCGGAGACCATGACCACACACCTGCCGATCGGCCCCGCCGAGGCGAAGAAGCGCGCCATCGAATGGCTGGAGCTTGTGGGAATCCCGGCCGCGGCCCAGCGCATCGACAGCTACCCGCATGAATTCTCGGGCGGGATGCGCCAGCGGGTGGTGATCGCGCTGGCGCTGTGTGCCGAACCGAAGCTGATCGTGGCCGATGAACCCACCACGGCGCTGGATGTGTCGATCCAGGCGCAGGTGATCGCGCTGCTGAAGACGCTGGCGCGCGAGAAGGGCACGGCGATGATGCTGGTCACCCACGACATGGGCGTGATCGCCGAGACCGCCGACCGCGTCGCGGTCATGTATGCTGGGCGCATCGCCGAGATCGGCCCGGTGCGCGAGGTGGTGAAGCACGCCAACCACCCCTATTCCGCCGGGCTGATGGGGTCGATCCCACCGCTGGACCGGCGGGTGGAACGGCTCGCGCAGATCGATGGCGCGATGCCGCGGCTTTCCGCGATTCCTCAAGGCTGCGCGTACAACCCGCGCTGCCCGCAGGTGTTCGGCAAGTGCCGCGCATTGCGCCCGGACCTGCTGGATGCCGGCACCACCCGCGCCGCCTGCTGGCTGTTCGACACGGAGGTGGCCCGTGGCTGACGCGACCTTGATGTTCGAGGCGCGCGACCTGGCGCGGCATTTCGACGTGTCGCGGCCGCTGCTGCAGCGGATGGTGGCGCGCGAAGGCCGGCGGACGCTGCGCGCGGTGGATGGCATTTCCTTCGCCATCCCGAAGGGCACCACGCTGTCGCTGGTGGGGGAATCCGGCTGCGGGAAATCCACCGTCGCGCGGCTGTGCGTCGGGCTCTATGCGCCGACCGCCGGCAAGGTGGTGTTCGACGGGCGGGATTTGGCGCAGGCGCGCGCCCTGGCCGACCAGCGCCGGCGCATGCAGATGATCTTCCAGGACCCCTATGCGTCCTTGAATCCGCGCTGGAGGGTGGGGGACATCATCGCCGAACCCATCCGCGCCTTCGGCCTGGTGGGCACGCGCGCCGAGCAGGACAACCGCGTCGCGGAACTGCTGACGCAGGTGGGGCTGTCGCCGCTCGATCGGCAGAAATTCCCGCATGAATTCTCGGGCGGGCAAAGGCAGCGGATTTCCATCGCGCGGGCGCTGTCGTCCAACCCGGAATTCCTGGTCTGCGACGAACCGACCTCCGCGCTGGACGTGTCGGTCCAGGCGCAGATCCTGAACCTGATGAAGGAGCTGCAGCAGCGCCTCAACCTCACCTTCCTGTTCATCAGCCACAACCTGGCGGTGGTGCGGCAGGTGAGCGACCGGATCGGGGTGATGTATCTCGGCCGGCTGGCGGAACTGGCACCGGCCGAGACGCTGTTCCGCCGCCCGCGCCACCCCTATACGCGCGCGCTGATGGAGGCGATCCCGGACCTGGACATGACCGGGCGCGAACGCATCCCGGTGGGTGGCGAGGTGCCGTCGCCGATCACCCCGCCATCCGGCTGCGCCTTCCATCCGCGCTGCCCGCTGGCCAATGACCGCTGCAAGCGGGAGCGGCCGGAACTGAAGCCGGCCGGCGACGCGATGGTGGCCTGCCACGCGGTCGAGGAAGGGCGCGACGACGCCATGCCGATGCCCGCCATCGCGCGGGACGCCGCGTAGCGCGGATCGCCCTCGGCCGGCGTCAGCCGAAGCCGCGCGGATGCCCCGCACCCGGCAGGCCCGCGGCCTGCGCGGGCACGGATGCCGCAGGTGCCGCGCCATCCGTTACGCGCCGTTGCATCGCGACACCCGGCCGCAAGGCGGGCGCTGTTACACTCGCGCCTGACGTGGGCCGGCATGGGGCCGGGCCGCGCAGGAGGTATCCGGTCCGATGGCGACCCGCCGTCCCGTTCTCGCGTTGCTGGCGCTGCCCGCCCTGCTGCTGGCGGGCTGCGACGATGCCATGCTGCCCCCGCCGGTGGATCGCGCCGCGATCGCGGCCGCGACGCGCGACATCGCCGCCGCGCCCATGCCGCGCCCCACGCTGCGCAGCCCGGAACAGGATGCCGCGATGCTGTCGCGCGTGGCCGCGCGCACCATCCGTGCCGCGCAGCCCTTCTGCCAGGCCGAGCTCGGCAGCGGGTGCGATTTCCAGGTCGGCATCATGCCTGCGGCGACGCCCAATGCCTTCGCGCATGATGCGAATGGCGTGACCGTCACCACCGGGCTGCTGCGCCTGGTGTCGAATGACGACGAATTGGCCGGCGTGGTGGCGCATGAGATCGCGCATCACGTCGCGGGCCATCTGGCCGAGGGCACGCGGCGGGCGCAGGTGGCCGCGACGATCGGCGCTGCGGTCGGCCGCGCGGCGCAGGATGTGGTGGGCATCGACCTCGGCCTGGCGCGACTGGGCGCCGAGACCGGCGCGAAGGCGGCAAGCCTGACCTTCTCCAAGGCGCAGGAGCGCGAGGCGGATTACCTCGGCGCCTTCATCGCCGCGCGGGCGGGCTATGACCTGGAGCGCGCCGGCGGGTTGTGGGCGAAGATGACGAAGCTGTCGGGCGACCAGACGACGTCGTGGTTCGACACCCATCCGGCCGGGCCGGAGCGGCTGGCGGCCTGGCGCCGCGCGGCGGAGGAGATCGCGCGCGATCCCCGGGCCATGCCGCGGCGCGGCGGCTGGTTCGCCTGATCAGCGCGGCGGCGCGAAGGGCACCACCGCCACGGCGTTGTAGGGCGACCCGTCGATCAGGCGGGTCGACCAGGCCAGGTAGACGACCGTGTTCGCCGCCTCGTCGATGAAGCGGTGGACGCGGGTCTCCTTGAAGAACAGGGAGGTGTCGCTTTCGTAGACCAGCTCGCCGCGTTCGCCGCGGCGGGCGCCGTCGGCCACGCGCACCGCCCCGGTCGCGACGCAGACCAGCGAGAAGCGGCCGGGGTCCTCCGCCAGCCCGACCATGCCGCTGAGGCCGCCCGTGCGGGCCTGGCTGATGTAGCAGGACACGCCCGCCACCTCGGGGTCGGAGAAGCGTTCCACCACCACCCGGTGGCTGCGCGTCAGGCCCAGGTTGGTGATGGCGGTGTTGACGAAGCCGATGCGCGTCGTCTCCTCGGCGGCGGCGGGCAGGGCGATCAGCAGCGCCAGGACTGCGGCGATCAGGCGAGGCATGGGCGGGCTCCGGTGGTGGGTGCGTGGCGTCAACGCGGCAGCACGCATCTGGTCACGCGCCGGCGCGCAGGAAAGCCTCCATCTCGGCCCAGGGGCGCGCGATCACGTCGCCATCGGTGGGCGAGCCGAGCGCCTCGAACAGGGCGGTTTCGTCGGCGGCATCGATCACGCGGCGCGGGACGGGGGCGCCATCGGCCTCGAAGCCAAGCTGCACGGCGCCGCTGGTGGTGCTGAACCAGGTCCAGCGCGCGCGGTCGATCAGCCCTTCGGCGTACCACTGGTCATGGCGCGGGTCCCCGGTGACGGACGAGAGGTCGAGGAACAGCGTGCGCGCGGGATCGGCGGGGCACAGATGGATGACGCCGTGCTCGTGCGGGACGAAGGCGTGGCGTTCGTCGCGCAGCAGTGTGTGGCGCAGCACGAGGCCCGAGGCGAGGTCGGCGCGCAGGTCGTCGATCAAGGCATCCGCCTCCGGAGCGCTGCTGCGGCGGTGGATCAGCAGCATCGGCACCAGCAGGATGGCGCTGCCCAGCACCAGCACGACCCAGTGCGCGGTCTCGATGATGCCGAAGGCGAGATCAAGCAGCGCGATGGCGCCGAACACCGCGACGACGACCAGCGCCATCTGCCGCAGGCCGCCGCGGGCCGCGCCGGCGTGCTGTCCGGTCAGGCCTTCGAGCTGCGCGCGGAGCTCGGGCGGGGCGGGAACGGTCGCAGTGGTGTAGGGCACTTCAGTCACCGATCGCGACCCCTTCACGCCGCGGGTCCGCGCCGCCGAGCAGGCCCTGTGGCGTGACGCGGATGATCTGCAGGCCGGAATTCATGTCGCGGATCTGCACCTCGTGGCCGCGCGCGCGCAGGGCGGGGGCGAGCGCGGCGGCGGGCGTGTCGGCTTCCAGTTCGATCGCGCCGCCGATGGTGCCGACATGGGGCAGGGACGCGGCCTCCTGCGGTGTCAGGCCCCAGTCGAGAACCGCCACCAGCGACTGCGCGACATAGCCGATGATGCGCGCCCCGCCTGGCGATCCGGTCAGCGCCTGCAGCCGGCCCTCGGCATCCAGCACGATGGTGGGGGACATGGAGGAGCGCGGGCGCTTGCCGGGTTCGACGCGGTTGGCGATGGGGCGGCCGTCGCGCTCCGGGGCGAAGGAGAAGTCCGTGAGTTCGTTGTTCAGCAGGAAGCCGCGCACCATCAGCCGCGCGCCGAACAGCGCCTCGATGGTGGTGGTCATGGAGACCGCGTTGCCGTCGGCATCGACGATCGAGACATGGGTGGTGCCGGTGCCGTGGTCCTGGGCCTGCGGGGCGTGGCGGGTGGTCTCGCGCCAGGGCGGGTTGCCGGCGCGCGGGGCGGGCATGGCGCGGTCGCGGTCGATCAGCTGCGCGCGGGTGGTGAGGTAGCCGGGATCGGTCAGGCCGCGCGTGGGCACCGGGACGAAATCAGGGTCGGCCACATAGGCATTGCGGTCGGCGAAGGCGAGGCGGCCGGCATCGCCGATCAGGTGGGCGGCCTCGGCCCCGCGCGGGTCCATGCGCGGCAGGTCGAAATGGCCGAGCAGGCCCAGGATCTGCGCCACCGCGATGCCGCCGGACGAGGGCGGCGGGAAGCCGCAGACGCGATACCCGCGATAGGGCGCGCACAGCGCCTCGCGCCGGCGCGGGGCATAGGTGGCGAGGTCGGCCAGCGCCATCACGCCGGGATTGGTCGGGTGGCGGGTGATGGCGGCGACGATGTCCTCGGCGATCGGGCCGCGGGCGAGGGCGGCGGCACCCTGCTCGGCGATGGCGCGCAGGGTCTCGGCCAGCGCGGGGTTGCGCAGGCGGTGGCCGGCGGGCAGCGGCAGGCCCTGGTCGGTGAAGAAATACGCCGCGGCGCCGGGGTCGCGGCGCAGCAGCAGCATGTCGAGGGCGATCTCGCGCGCCAGGCGATCGCTGATGGGGAAGCCGTCCTCCGCCAGGCGGATGGCGGGGGCGACCAGGCGCGGCCAGGGCAGGCGGCCGTGCTCCTTGTGGGCGGCTTCGAGCATGGCGACGAGGCTGGGCACGCCCACGGCGCGGCCGCCGGGCATGGCCTGGAGCATGGGCAGCGGCCGGCCATCGCGCAGGAACAGGTCGGCGCCGGCGGCGGCGGGGGCGGCTTCGCGCCCGTCCCAGGCAGTGATGCGGCCGGTGGCGCCGTGCAAGTGCAGCAGGAAGCCGCCGCCGCCGATGCCCGAGGATTGCGGTTCGACCAGCGTGAGGACCATCTGCACGGCGATGGCGGCGTCGGTCGCGGAGCCGCCCTCGCGCAGCACATCGAGGCCCGCCTGGGCGGCGAGCGGGTGCCCGGCCGCGACCATGTGGCGTTGCGCGGGCTGGGCCTGCGCGATGCCGGTGGCGAGCAGGACCAGGAGGATGGCGCGGAGGAGGATCATCGCGGCAGGATAGCGGAATGCAGGATTTCGGGCAGCGCACGCGGCGGCTGATTCGCGGGCGGCGCGCGGAGGCGTCGGGCCGCGATGCCGAGGGCGTGGCGTCGGCGGCGCTGGAGCGCGAGGGCTGGGTGGTTCTGGCGCGGCGGGCGCGCACGCCGGCGGGCGAGATCGACCTGGTGGCGGAGCGGGACGGGGTGCTGGCGTTTGTCGAGGTGAAGGCGCGGCCGTCGTTGAGCGAGGCGGCTTTCGCCCTGGGCAAGCGGCAGCGGGCGCGGCTGGTCGCGGCGGCCGAATGCTGGCTGGCGGCGAACCCGGGCCATGGTGCCGCGGGTGTGCGCTTCGACGTGGTGATCGTTGCCGCGGATGGGACGGCGCGGCGGATTGCGGATGCGTTCCGAATTGGCGATTGAATTTATCATTCGATCCATCGCCAAGAACCAACGGCCAAGTAAGGGAGGGGGATTCGGGGGAGCTCCCGCCCTTTTTCAGGCCGCCTTGCGCCCCGGCATCCGGTGCCGGAAGGCCAGCGCCTCCGCCACATGCGCGCGCCGGATGGTGCTGCTGCCCGCCAGGTCCGCGATGGTGCGCGCCACGCGCAGCGTGCGCACATGCCCGCGCGAGGACAGGCGCAGGCGGGTCGCCGCCATTTCCAGCAGCGCCTCGGCCTCGGTGTCGAGCAGCGGTTGCAGGTGGCGCAGTTCGGCCTCGGCGTTGTTGGGCGGGCCGTCGGGGCCGTGGCGGGTGCGCTGCGCGTCGCGCGCGGCCAGCACGCGGGCGGCGACGGTGGCGGAGGTTTCCCCGGCCGGCGCGCGGGTGAGTTCGGCGGCGGGGATGGGCATGACCTCGATGGTGAGGTCCATGCGGTCGATCAGCGGGCCCGACAGGCGGCCCTGGTAGTCTTCTCCGCAGCGCGGTGCGCGGCCGCATTCGCGCGTGGCGTCGCCGAGGTAGCCGCAGCGGCAGGGGTTCATCGCCGCGATGCATTGGAAGCGCGCGGGATAGGTGACGTGGGCGTGGACGCGGCTGATGGTGGTGCGCCCGGTCTCCATGGGTTGGCGCAGGGCCTCCAGCGCGGGGCGCGGGAATTCGGGCCATTCGTCGAGGAACAGGACGCCGCGATGCGCGAGGCTGATCTCGCCGGGCTTCGCGCGCGCGCCGCCGCCGATGAGGGCCGGCATGGAGGCGGAGTGGTGCGGGTCGCGGAAGGGCGGGCGCATGACCAGGCGGCCGCCTTCGAGCATGCCGGCGATGGAGTGGACGAGGGAGACTTCGAGGGCCTCGGCGGGCGAGAGGTCGGGCAGCAGGCCGGGCAGGCGGGCGGCGAGCATGGACTTGCCGGCACCTGGCGGGCCGACCATGAGCAGGTTGTGGCCGCCGGCGGCGGCGATCTCGATGGCGCGCTTGGCGGATTCCTGGCCTTTCACTTCGGACAGGCAGGCGGTGGGGCGCGGCGTGGTGTCGGGTGCGGGCGCCTTCGGTGGCGAGAGGTGCTGCACGCCCTTGAAGTGGTTCAGCAGGGAATGGATGTCGGGGGCGGCGAGGACTTCGATGCGACCGGCCCAGGCGGCCTCGCCGCCTTGTGCTGCGGGGCAGATCAGGCCGAGATCGCGTGCGCTGGCACCGAGGGCCGCGGGCAGCACGCCGGCGACGGGGACGATGGAACCGTCGAGCGAGAGTTCGCCGAGTGCGGCATATCCCGCAGCGTCTTCCTTCGGGATGATGTCCATCGCCGCCAGCAGCGCGAGCGCGATGGGCAGGTCGAAATGCGAGCCCTCCTTCGCGATGTCGGCCGGTGCCAGGTTCACCAGCACGCGCTTGGGCGGCAGCGACAGGCCCAACCCGGTCAGTGCCGCGCGGACGCGTTCGCGGCTTTCGGTGACCGCCTTGTCGGGCAGGCCGACCAGCAGGAAGGCGGGCAGGCCCGGGGCGATCTGCACCTGCACTTCGACCGGGACGGCGTCGATGCCGGCGAAGGCGAAGGTGGCGATGCGGGCGATGGTCATGGCGTCGCGCCAGGGTGGCGCGACGCCGCTTGGAAATCAACTTATGCGATGGTCAACGCCGGACGATTTCCACCCGGCGGTTCTGCGCGCGGCCCTGCTCGTTGTCGTTCGCGGCGACCGGCGCGGCCATGCCGGCACCGAAAGGCGTGAGGCGCGCGGCGGCGATGCCGTGGTCGCGCGTGAGGGCCGTGACGATGGCGGCGGCGCGGCGGCGCGAGAGATCGACATTGTGGTCGAAGCCGCCCTGGCTGTCGGTGTGGCCGGTGACGACGACGCTGACGCCGGGGTTGGCGCGCAGGTACTTGGCGATCTCCTCGATCGTCGGGCGGGAGTCGGGGCGCGGGTCGGCGCGGTCGGTGTCGAAGGCGATGCCATAGAGCGCGACGCGCCCGGTCGCCGCGATGGCGCGGTCCATCGCGGCCGCGTCGACGAAGACGATGCGGTCGGTTTCCATGGGGCGCGCCTCGACCACGTCGATCAGCGTTTGCGGCCGGTCGCGCGGGCCGCTGACCGACAGCAGCGAGACCCAGACATCGCCTTCGGCGCGTTCAAGGCGCATCGCCGCATAGACGACGCTGCCGTGGTTCGAGGCGATGCCCGCATTGCCGGGCAGCGCACCCGTCACTGCCGCCCAGAGGTCGACGGCATTGCCGCCGCAGCTTCGCGCCTCGCAGGAAAACACCGTGCGGAAGCCGCCCTGTTCCATCCGCTGCTGCCAGTTCCGGACCACTTCCAGCGGCGAGCGCCCATCGGGGCCTTCGTAGCGCATGCGGGTGATGCGGCCGGCGACCGCGGTGCTGTTCGCCTCGGTCGCGCGGGGCGATCCGGGCGGGCGGCCGCCGGGCGCGATGGGCGCGGTGACGATCCGCATCTCGCCGAAGGCGAGCTGTTCGCGCAGGCGCTGCACGGCGCCGTCGTAGCGCCCGACCAGCGGGTTGTCGGCGGCGCCGGCGATGTCGGCGGGCGGCGGGGCGGGGCGGGGTTGTGCGGCGGCGGGCAGGGCGAGGAGGATGAGGGCGGCGGCCAGGGCCAGTCGGGTCATCAGGATTCCATCGTGTGGGCGGTGCGCCGCACCTGGCGCAGCAGGCGGCGGAAATTGCCGGACCAGAGCAGCGCGATCTCACGCGCGCCGTAGCCGCGCGCGGCGAGTTCGGCGGTGAGGGTCGCGGTTTCCGACGCGTCCTTCCAGCCAGGAATGCCGCCGCCGCCGTCGAAATCCGACGAGAGGCCGACATGGTCGATGCCGATGCGCGCCACGGCGTAGTCCACGTGGTCCACCATGTCCTTCACCGTGGCCGGCGAGCGCCCGCCGGGGGGCGCGGCGCGCAGGAAGGCATCGAGCGCGGTGATCTGCACGAGCCCGCCGGTGGCGCGCAGCATGTCGAGCTGTTCGTCATCGAGGTTGCGCGGATGGTCGCACAGCGCGCGGCAGCAGGAATGCGTCGCGGCGATCGGCGCGCGCGACAGTTCCGCCGCCTGCATCATGGTGGATTTCGCGCTGTGCGAGACATCGACCAGCAGGCCGACGCGGTTCATCTCGGCGATCGCGGCGCGGCCGAGCGGCGACAGGCCGCCATGGTCCTGTTCCGCATCGCCGAGGTCGGGCTTCGGGCGCGCGGCATCGGCCAGGTCGTTGTGGCCGTCATGGGTCAGCGTGACATAGATCGCACCGAGGTCGCGCCAGAGCTTCAGCCGCGACAGGTCGCGCGCCATCGCGTTGCCGTTCTCGACGGCGGAGAGCACGCACAGCGCGCCGGCGGCATGCGCGGCTTCGAGTTCGTCCGCGGTGGTGCAGAAGCGGCGCGTGCTGCCATCGGCGCGGGTGCGGATGTGGCGCAGCATGGCCTCGGCGCGCGCGGCGGCGGCGGCGAGGGATTCGTCATCGCGCTTGGTCTGCGGGGTGTAGGCGATGAAGACCGCGGCGTTCAGCCCGCCGCGCAGCATCTTGGGGAAGTCGACGCGGCGGTCGGTCTCGGTGGTGGCATCGGGCGGGTCGGGCCAGCGGATGTCGATATGCGTGTCGAGGGTGAGCAGGGTCATGCGTCGCCCCAGCCGGTCAGGAAGCGTTCGAGCAAGGTGCCGATCATGTCCACGTTGTAGCCGCCTTCCTGGGTGATCGCGGTGGGCAGGTTGAGGCCGCCGATCATCGCGCCGGCTTTCGCGAAGCCGTCCGCGGTGACCGACAGGAAGCGCAGCGGTTCGTGTTCCGATGCATCGAAGCCAAGGGCCACCACCAGCGCATCCGCCTTCACGTCGCGGATGGCGGCAAACGCGTAGCGCAGCGCATCGAGCCATCCGGCATCGCCGGTGTCGCGCGCCAGCGGCATGTTCATGTTGCGCCCGTCGCCCGCGCCGCCGCCGCGTTCATGCGTGCGGCCGACGAACCACGGATAGTAGCCATCCGGGTCGCCATGGATCGAGATGGTCAGCACGTCCGGCCTTTCCCAGAAGATGCCCTGGGTGCCGTTGCCGTGGTGGCTGTCGATGTCGAGGATGGCGACCTGCTTGGCGCCCGCATCGCGCAGGTGCTGCGCGGCGAGGGCCGCGTTGTTGACGAAGCAATGCCCGCCGGCGCGCGCGCGATAGGCGTGGTGGCCAGGCGGGCGGCACAGGGCGTAGGCGCTGCGGCCTTGCGCGGCTTCGGCGGCGGCGGCCAGCGCGCAGCCCGCGGCGCCGGCGATGGCCTCCCAGGATCCATGGCCGATCGGGCAGGAGGTATCGGCGGTGTACCAGCCGGCGCGCGCGACGATGCCCGGGCCGGGGCGCGCGCCATGGGTCATCATCTCGTCGGAGGCGTGGACGTTGGCGACGACCTCGGGGCCGTGGTCGGGCAATGCCTCCCATTCGGTCATGGCGTTCGCCAGGAAATCCACGAAGTCCGGCGCGTGCACCGACAGCATGGCGTCGCGCGTGGCAGCCTGTGCCGTTTCGGGCGGCAGGCCGAGGCGATGCAGCGCGGCTTCCAGCGCGACCGCGCGCGCGGGAATCTCGAAGTTGGGCCGGACATTGCCGCGCTGGATGGAGAAGCGGGGGCCATGGGCCGCCTGGGCCGGATGCGCGAATGTTTTCATGCGCGGGGAAGGCTATGGGCGGGCGTGAGCCTTGTCCATCGGGGCAAGCGGGGTCTAGCCTCGCGCAGAACGAAGGGGAGACTTCACGATGGGCATTTCGCGCCGCGGCCTGCTGGCCGCTTCCGCCACCGCGCCCGTGCTGATGCGCGCCTCCGAGGCGATGGCGCAGGGCATCGCGCCGCGGCGCGGCGGCACGCTACAGACCATCCTGTCGCCCGAGCCGCCGGTGCTGCAGCTCGGCGTGAACAACCAGGGGCCGACCGGCATCGCCGGGTCGAAGATCTTCCAGGGGCTGCTGGAATATTCGCCGACGCTGGAGGCGAGGCCGGCGCTGGCGAAGTCGTGGGAGGTCAGCGCCGATGGGCGCGAATACATCTTCCGCCTCCAGGAGAACGTGAAGTTCCACGACGGGCGGCCGATGACGGCCGATGACGTGATCTTCTCGATCATGAAGTTCCACATGGAGGTGACGCCGCGCGCGCGCCCCATCCTGCAACTGATCGAGGTGATGGAGGCGCGCGACCCGCTCACCATCCGCATCGTGCTGAAGCAGGCCTTCCAGCCCTTCCTGCTGATCTTCCATTCGACCACGACCTGCATCGTGCCCAAGCACCTGTTCGACGGGCAGGATTACCGGCAGGCGCCGGCGGTGCAGCGGCCGGTCGGCACCGGGCCGTTCCGCCTGGCCGAATGGCAGCGCGGCAACTTCATCCGGCTGGAGCGCTTCGACCAGTATTGGAAGCCGGGGCAGCCGTATCTGGATGCGATCATCTATCGCATCATTCCCGACAGCCAGAGCCGGCGCCTGGCGATCGAGACCGGGCAGGTGCAGCTGACGCAGGCATCGGACATCGAGCCCTTCGACGTGCCGGCGCTGCGCTCGCGCCCGAACCTGGTGGTGAATCCGGCCGGGTGGGAATACCAGTCGCCGCTGTCGTGGATCGAGCTGAACCATCGCGTGAAGCCGCTGGACGATGCGCGGGTGCGGCGCGCGATGTCGATGGCGATCGACCGCAACTTCATCGTCAACCGGCTGTGGTTCGGCGTGGGCAAGCCGGCGACCAACCCGGTTGCGTCCACCACGCGCTTCCATGATGCCAGCGCGCGCATCGCCGCCTTCAACGTGGCCGAGGCGAACCGCATCCTCGACCAGGCGGGATTCCCACGCAACGCGCAGGGCGTGCGCTTCACGCTGAAGCACATGGCGCTGCCCTATGGCGAGATCTGGACGCGGCTGTCGGAATACCTGCGCCAGGCGATGCGCAACATCGGCGTGAATTTCGACATGGAGAGCACCGACGCCGGGTCCTGGGCGCGGCGCGTCGGCAATTGGGAATACGAGACCACGATCAACTTCGTCTATCAGTTCGGCGACCCGACCCTGGGCGTGGAGCGCACCTATGTCTCCACCAACATTCAGCGCGTGACCTTCACCAATACGGGCGGCTATGCGAACCCGCAGGTGGATGCGCTGTTCCAGACGGCGCGGACCTCGGCCGCCGCCGCCGACCGGCAGCGGGCGTTCAGCGAGGTGCAGAAGATCCTGGTCGAGGAGGTGCCGCAGATCTGGCTGACGGAGCTCGCCTTCCCGACCATCCATGACCGGCGGCTGAACAATGTGATCACCTCCGGCGTGGGCGTGCATGCGCCCTTCGACGACGTGTTCCTCGCCGGCTGATGGAGGCGTCGAAGCTTCCGGGATTCCTGCTGCGGCGCGGGGTGAAGGCGCTGTTCGTCATCCTCGCGATCGTGGTGTGCAATTTCCTGCTGATCCATGCCGCACCCGGCGACCCGGCGAGCGTGATCGCCGGTCAGTCGGGGGCGGCGGATGAACGGTTCCTGGCGCAGCTGCGCGAGCAGTTCGGGCTGGACCGGCCCTTCCATGTGCAGCTGTGGATCTACCTGAAGGGGGTGCTGACGCTCGACCTCGGCTTCAGCCATCGGCAGCAGCTGCCGGTGTGGTCGCTGATCAGCGAAAGGCTGCCGGCCACGCTGCTGCTGACCGGCGCGGCCTTTGCGTTTGCGGTGGTGGCGGGGGTGACGCTGGGCACGCTGGCGGCGCGGCGCGTGGGGACGTGGTCGGACAGCGTCATCACCGTGATCGCGCTGACCTTCTACGCCACGCCGCTGTTCTGGGTGGGGCTGATGCTGGTGCTGGTGTTTTCGGTCTGGCTGGAATGGCTGCCGAGCTTCGGCATGTCGTCGGTCGGTGTCGAGCTGCACGGGATCGATGTGTGGCTGGATATCGGCAAGCACCTGATCCTGCCGGCGGCGACGCTCGGGCTGTTCTACCTGGCGGTCTATGCGCGGCTGACGCGCGCGACGATGCTGGAAGTGGCCGACCAGGACTTCGTGAAGACGGCGCGGGCGAAGGGCGTGCCGGAAGGGCAGGTGGTGCGCCGGCATGTGCTGCGGAATGCGCTGCTGCCGGTGATCACTTTCGCGGGCATCCAGGCGGGGCAGCTGGTGGGCGGGTCGATCCTGGTGGAGACGGTGTTTGCCTGGCCGGGGATCGGGCGGCTCGCCTTCGATGCGCTGCTGGCGCGCGATTATGCGGTGCTGCTGGGGGTGTTCTTCTGCACATCCGTGATGGTGGTGGGGTTCAACCTGGTGACGGATTTGCTCTATGCCGTGGTGGATCCGCGCGTGGAAGTGGAAGGATGAGCGACTTCTGGCGCCGCTTCCGACGCAACCGCGGCGCGGTGGTGGGGTTGCTGATCCTGCTGCTGGTCTTCCTGATGGCTGCGCTCGCGCCGGTGATCTACCCGGGCAGTCCGTGGGACATGGCGACGGCGCCCTTCGTGCCGCCGGGCGAGGAAGGAATGCTGCTGGGGTCCGACAGCCTGGGGCGGGATGTCGCGGCGGGCATCGCGCATGGGGCGCGGGTGTCGCTGATGGTGGGCGCCGTCTCGACCGTCGCGGCGCTGCTGATCGGAGTCACGCTGGGGGCCATCGCGGGGTATCTGGGTGGCTTCGTCGATGACGCAGTGATGCGCTTCACCGAGTTCTTCCAGACCATCCCGTCCTTCGTGTTTGCCATCCTGCTGGTGGCGATCTTCACGCCGACCATTTCCTCGGTGGTCTTCGCCATCGCGGTGGTGTCGTGGCCGCCGGTGGCGCGGGTGGTGCGGGCGGAATTCCTGTCGCTGCGATCGCGCGAATTCGTGCAGGCGGCGGAGGTGCTGGGGAAGTCGCGCATCGCCATCGTGGTGACCGACATCCTGCCGAATGCGATGTCGCCCATCGTGGTGCTGGCGTCGCTGATGGTGGCCTCCGCGATCCTCCTGGAGAGCGCATTGTCGTTCCTCGGCCTGGGCGATCCGAACCTGATGACCTGGGGGTTCCTGATCGGGTCGGGGCGGTCGGTGATCAGGCTCGCGTGGTGGATGAGCGTGTTTCCGGGGCTGGCGATCTTTTTCACCGTGCTGGCGCTGAACCTGGTGGGGGAGGGGCTGTCGGATGCGCTGAATCCGCGGCTTGCCCGCCAGCGCGGAGGGCCGGCATGACGCTGCTGTCGGTCGAGGGGCTGAGCGTCGCGCTGCCGCCGGGCGGCGACCGGGCGCATGCGGTGGAGGACATCACGCTGCGCGTCGATCCGGGCGAGATCGTCTGCGTCGTTGGTGAATCCGGATCGGGCAAGTCGATCACCGCCAATGCCGTGATGGGGCTGCTGCCGAAGCCATTGCCGGTGCGCGCGGGGCGCATCCTGTTCGAAGGCCAGGACCTGCTGGCGCTGGGCGCCGAGCCGATGCGCCGGCTACGCGGGCAGCGGCTCGCGATGATCTTCCAGGAACCGATGACCGCGCTGAACCCGGTGATGCGCGTGGGCGACCAGATCGCGGAAGCGATGCGCGTGCATGGTGCGGGCGGCGATGCGGCGCGGCGCGTGCCGGAACTGCTGGCCGCGGTGAACCTGCCCGATCCGGCGGCGACGGCGCGCGCTTATCCGTTCCGGCTGTCCGGCGGGCAGCGGCAGCGCGTGATGATCGCCATGGCGTTGGCGCTGGAACCATCCCTGCTGATCGCGGATGAGCCGACCACGGCGCTGGATGTGACCACGCAGATGCAGATCCTGCGGCTGATCCGCGAGATCCAGTCGCGCCGCGGCACTGGCGTGCTGTTCATCACCCATGATTTCGGCGTGGTGGCCGAGATCGCCGACCGCGTGGCGGTGATGCAGCATGGGCGCATTGTCGAACAGGGCGCGGCGAAGGATGTGCTGAACGCGCCACAGCATGCCTATACCCGCGCGCTGATCGCCGCCGTGCCGCATGGCGCGCCAGGTGCGGCGCGGGTGCGTGACAGCGGCGCGCCGGTGCTGGTGGCGAAGGGGGTCGAAAAGACCTATCGCCGATCCGGCGGCTGGTTCGGGCCGAAGCCGGTGGTGCGCGCGGTGCATGATGCCGACTTCACCCTGGCGCGCGGCGAGACGCTGGGGCTGGTTGGTGAATCCGGGTCCGGCAAGTCGACGCTGGCGCGCTGCGTGGTGAAGCTGGTGGAACCGGAACGCGGCGAGATCATCTTCGAAGGCGCGGATCTGCGCCCGTTGAGTCGCGGTGCGTGGAAGCCGTATCGCCGCAAGATCCAGATGATCTTCCAGGATCCGTTTGCGTCGCTGAACCCGCGCCGGCGGGTGGGCGAGATCATTGCCGAAGGGCCGATCACGCATGGCACGCCGCGGGCGACCGCGGAGGCGCGCGCGCGGGATTTGCTGGCGCTGGTGCAGCTCGATCCCGGCGCGATGGACCGCTACCCGCATGAATTCAGCGGCGGGCAGCGGCAGCGCATCGGCATCGCGCGCGCGCTGGCGATGGAGCCGGAATTGCTGATCGCGGATGAGCCGGTCTCCGCGCTGGACGTGTCGGTGCAGGCGCAGGTGCTCGCGCTGCTGGCGGATATCCGCGACCGGCTGGGGCTGACCATGCTGTTCATCACGCATGACCTGCGCGTGGCGGCACAGGTGTGCGACCGCATCGCGGTGATGCAGCGCGGCGCGATCGTCGAGCAGGGCGCGACGGCGGAGGTTTTCGGCCATCCGCAGCACGCCTATACCCGGCAATTGCTGGACAGCATCCCGGGGCGCAACTGGACGCCGCCGGTGATCGCCGCCTGAGGAGACGCCGATGATCGACCCTGGCGCGCGCCGCGCGATCCTGGAGGCCGTGGATGCGCTGCGCGATGACGCGGTGGCGATGCTGGAACGCCTGGTGCGCTGCCCGTCCACGCTGGGCAACGAGGCCTCGGCGCTGAACGAGATGGCGCGCATCTATGAAGGGCTGGGCCTGGTGCCGCGGCGCGTGCCGACGGTGCCGGAACAGCTGGCGGCGCATCCGGGATTCTCGCCGCCGCTGATCGGGTATGAGGGGCGCGACAATGTGGTTGCGGTCTTCACGCCGCGCGAAAGCCACGGGCGATCGCTGGCGTTGCAGGGCCATGTGGATGTGGTGCCGGAAGGGGCGGCCGACATGTGGCTGACCCCGCCGTATGAACCCGCGATCCGCGACGGGCGCATGTATGGTCGCGGCGCGGGCGACATGAAGGCGGGCATCGTCAGCTATGTCGCGGCCTTCAAGGCGTTGCGCCTGGCCGGCCTGCAACCGGCCGCCGAGGTGCAGATGCAGTCGGTGATCGAGGAGGAATGCACCGGCAATGGCGCGCTCGCCGCCATGCTGGCGCTGCCGCGCACCGATGCGGTCATCATCCCCGAACCCGGTCCCGGATTGCCGGCGATGTATTCGGCGGAGGTCGGCGTGGTCTGGGCCTGGGTGACGGTCTCCGGCCGGCCGGCGCATGTGCGCGACATGCAGGCGGGGCTGAATGCCATCAAGGCGGCGAACGCCATCGCGGCGCGCTTCGAGGACTACCAGGCCGAGATGAATCGCGCCGAACGCATCCACGCATCCTTTCGCGGCGTGAACCATCCGGTGAATGTGAACTTCGGAACGATCCAGGGCGGCGAGTGGAATTCCTCCGTGCCCACACGCGCGCGCATCGGCATGCGGGTGGGTGTGATGATGGGCTATACCGCCGCGCAGACGAAGGCCGACATCGAGCGGCTGGTTGCCGAAGCGGCGCAGGACCCGGCGCTGGCCGGCGCCACGGTCGCGCTGGAGTTCAAGGGCTTCATGGCCGACCCCTGCGTCTTCGACATGAACGCGCCGATCGTCACCATGGCGAAGGGGCATTTCGCCGATGTCTCGGGCGGTTTCCTGCGCGACTACCCGGCGACGGGGCTGACCGATGGGCGCTTCTTCACGCTGTACCAGGACACGCCGGTGGCGTGCTTCGGGCCTGACGCGCAGGAGATCCATGGCATCGACGAAAGCGTCGGCCTCGATTCCATGCACGACATCACGCGCACCATCGCGCTGACCATGGCGCAATGGTGCGGGCTGGAGAAAGCCGCATGAACATCCCGCTCTCCGGCGCGCGCCTGTGGGACAGCCTGATGGAGATGGCGCGCATCGGCGCCACCGCGAAGGGCGGGTCGAACCGGCAGACGCTGACCGACCTCGATTCCGAAGGGCGGCATTTGCTGCGCCGCTGGGCGGAAGCCGCGGGCTGCACGATGACCGTCGATCGCCTGGGCAACATGGCGCTGCTGCGCCCCGGGCGCGATGCGTCGCGCAAGCCGGTTGCCTTCGGCAGCCACCTGGATACGCAGCCGACCGGCGGGAAGTTCGACGGCGTGCTGGGCGTGCTGGCCGGGCTGGAAATCCTGCGCGCGGTGCATGAGGCGGGTATCGAGACCGCGGCGCCGCTGATGCTGATCAACTGGACCAATGAGGAAGGTGCGCGCTTCTCCCCGCCCATGATGGGCAGCGGCGGCGCGATGGGCATCTTCACCGAGGCCGAGGTGCTGGCCAAGCAGGACAGCGAGGGCGCAGTGTTCGGCGCGGAACTCGCGCGCATCGGCTGGCACGGTGATGCCGATCCCGCCGCGCTGCGCGACATCGGCGCCTATGTCGAACTGCATATCGAACAGGGCAGGCTGCTGGAGGATGCCGGCTGCGAGATCGGCGTCGTGACGCACGCCCTGGCGCAGAACTGGCTTGAGGTGACGATCGAGGGAGAGGAGGCGCATGGCGGCTCCCCCATGGCCGGGCGGCGCGATGCGCTGATGGCGGCCGCCCCGCTGATCGCGGCAATCGAGCAGATCGCCCTGGCCGCCGTGACACCGGCCGGCGATCCGGGGCGCGCGACCGTCGGGCGGCTGAGCGTCTATCCCGACAGCCGCAACATCGCGCCCTCGCGCGTGTGGTTCAGCATCGACACGCGCCACCATGACCCCGCGCTGCTGGCGGCGATGGCCGAGGAGATCCGCGCCCGCGCGGTCGCCATCGCGGCGGCGCGCGGCGTGCGGATCGCGGTCGCCGATTTCTGGTATTCGCCGATGACGCCCTTCGACCCGGCGCTGGTCGGGCGCGTGCGCGATGCGGCGGCGCGCCTGGGCTACCGGCACATGGACATGCCCACGGGCATCGGCCACGACGCGGTCTATGTCGCGCGCCAGGTGCCGACCACGATGATCTTCTGCCCCTGCCATGGCGGCATCAGCCACAACGAGGCCGAGAGCATCACGCCCGCATGGGCGGAAGCCGGGATGCGCGTGCTGGCGGATGCGGTGCTGGCGACGGCGGGCGTGGTGAAGGGCTGACCGCAACGCCTGGGGCCAGGCCACTTGCAGCCACGCATGCCTCCCATCCGACGACGGGCGCGCCAAGTTCCCCACCATGACGGGCGCGCCAAATGGCGCGCCATGACGGGCGCGCCAAATGGCGCACCATGACGGGCGCGCCAAATGGCGCGACACTGCCCATCGACCACCGCACCTGGTGAACGCAGCGCCACGCGCGCCCGGTCGCGCCTGAAGGAGACCCCATGACCCGCATCGCCATCGGCGGCTTCCTGCACGAAAGCCATTCCTTCGCCCCCCTGCCCACCACCTGGGGCGACTTCGTCAAGCCCGGCGGCTTCCCGCCCTTGCAGAAGGCCAGCACCATGCTGGACGCGCTGCGCCCCACATCCTGCCCCGCCGCCGGCGCCATCATGGTGGCGGAGGAATCCGGCGTGCAGGTCGCCCCGCTCGCCTGGTGCTTCGCCAACCCCGCCGGCCCCGTCACCGCCGAGGCCTTCGAACGCATCGCCGCGCTGCTGGTCGCCGCGCTGTCCGATGCGCTGGAAGACGGCCCGCTGGATGGCGTCTACCTCGACCTGCATGGCGCCATGGTCGCGGTCGGCTTCGACGATGCGGAGGGCGAGGTGCTGCGCCGCGTGCGCGCCGTGGTCGGGCCCGAGGTGCCGATCGCCGCCAGCCTCGACCCGCATGCCAACAAGACCGCGGCGATGGTGCACTATGCCGATGTGCTGGTGCCCTTCCGCACCTATCCGCATGTCGACATGAAGCCGGCCGGCGCGCAGGCCGCGCGGCTGCTGCTGCGGATGATCCATGAGGGCCGCCGGCCCGCGAAAATCTTCCGCGAGATCGACTATTGGACCCCGCTGCCGGGTCAATGCACCATGGTGGCGCCGATGGCGGACGTCATGGCCGAACGCGCGCGATTGGGCGCCGCGCCCGGCGTGTGGGAACTGGGCTTCTGCTTCGGCTTTCCCTATGCGGATTTCCCCGGCTGCGGCATGGCCATCGCGTCCTTTGCCGATACGCCCGGCCAGGCGGCGCAGGCGGCCGAGGCGCTGGCCGCCTTCATCGCATCGAAGGAACATGAATTCGCCCTCGGCGTGCTGCCGGCGGCCGAGGGCGTGGCGCGTGCGATGGCGCCGCGCCAAGCCAAGGGTCCGGTGATCCTGGCCGACACGCAGGACAATCCCGGCGGCGGCGGGCATGGCGACACCACCGGCCTGCTCGCGGAACTGATCCGCCAGGAGGCACAGGGCGCCGTGCTCGCGCCGATGAACGATGCCGAGGCCGCCGCCGCCTGCCACGCCGCGGGGCAGGGTGCGACCATCACGCTCGCCCTGGGTGGCAAGAGCGATGGTGCGCCGCTGAGCGTCAGCGCCACCATCGAGCGCCTGTCGGATGGCCGCTTCACCCTGACCGGGCCTATGGGCGCGGGCAACCCGGCGAATCTCGGCCCCTGCGCGCTGGTGCGCGTGGCGCCGGGCGTGCGCGTCATCATCGTCACGCGCAAGATGCAGGCGCATGACCAGGCGCTGTTCCGGCACATCGGCGTGGAGCCGGCGGACCAGCGGATCGTCGCGGTGAAGTCCTCGGTGCATTTCCGCGCGGATTTCCAGCCGATCGCCGCGGAGGTGATCGTGGTGGCCGCGCCGGGGCCGGTGGTGGCGGACCCCGCCGTGCTGCCCTTCACCAATATCCGCCCGGGGCTGCGGCTGCGGCCGGGCGCCAATCGGTGATGCGCGGCGTCATCGTCGCGCTGCTGCTGGTGCTGATGGCGGGCACGCCGCGCGCGCAGGAGGTCAGCTTCCCCGCCGAGGACGGCGCGACGCTGCGGGCCATCCGCGTGGCGCCGGCGGCGGGCGTGCCGCGCCGGCCCAGCGTGGTGGCGTTGCATGGCTGTTCCGGCCTGGCGCGCGCGGATCGCCCGCTGCGCCTGCCGGCGCGCGAGGCCGATTGGGCGGCGCGCCTGGCGGAACGCGGCCATGCGGTGGTGTTCCCCGACAGCTTCGGCAGCCGCGGCCTGGGCGAGGCCTGCGGTCGCGCCGATCATCCGGTGACACCGCAGGGCGTGCGGGCCGGCGATGCGCGCGCGGCACTCGCCTGGGCGGCGGCGCAGCCGGGGGAACCGCCGGGCGGGGGCATCCTGCTCGGCTGGTCGCATGGCGGCAGCACGGTGCTCTGGACGCTGGCGGCGCCGCCGCGCGCGGGGTTGCTGCGCGGCGCGGTGGCCTTCTACCCGGGCTGCGGGGCGGTGGTGCGCCGCGCGCCGGGCTGGTCGGCGCCGGTGCCGCTGCTGATGCTGCTGGGCGAACTGGATGACTGGACGCCGGCGCCGCAATGCCTGGCGCTGGCGGCGCGCGCGCCGGCGCGGGTCGAGATGGTCGAATACCGCGGCGCGCGGCACAATTTCGACCATCCCTCGGCGCCGCAGCGCGCGCGGCTGCTGCCGAACGGGCAGACGGTCACGATCGGGACGGACCCGGCGGCGCGCGCGGCGTCGATTGAGGCGCTGCTGGGCTTCCTGGCGCGGCTGTGACGGCGGCGCGCATCCTGCGCCTCGATGCGCTGCCGCCGGATGTCGCGCTGCTCGATGCGGCCGCGCGGGCGGAGGGGTTCCGCATGGTCGGCACGCTGCTGGCCGAGGGCTTCGCGCCCTTCACCGCGCCAGGCTGCGCGCTGTTCGCGGCGCGCGATCCGGTGGGATCGCTGCTCGGCATCGGCGGGATCACGCGCGACCCGCATGGGCCGGGGCTGCGGATGCGGCGCTTCTATGTGCGGCCGCAGGCGCGGCGCGGCGGGCTGGGGCGCGCGCTGGCGATGGCGGTGCTGGACCATGCGCGGGCGTCGGGCGCCAGCTGCATCCGGCTGCGCGCGCCGGCTTCCGCCGCGGCGTTCTGGGAGGGCTGCGGCTTCACGCCGATGCGCGCGGCGCAGGCCACGCATGGCCTGAGGCTTTGACCTGGCCGGAGACGGCGCCGAACGCCGCGTCCCCGGACGGCCACTGCGCGGCGCGCGAACGGCCGCGGTTGCGTGACCGGGCGGTGCCGCGTCACGGCGGGTCGGGAAACATCGGCGTCATCGCGTCGTTGCCAGCAACGCCCGCACCGCCGCTTCGCGCGGGATCGGCGCCACCGCGCCATAGCCGGTGGTCGCCAGCGCCGCGGCCGCATTGGCGTAGCGCGCGGCGGTGACGACATCATCGCCGGCCAGCAGCCGCGCGAGCAGCGCGCCGGCGAAGGTATCCCCCGCGCCGGTGGCGTCCACCGCCGCCACGCGATGGGCGGGGATGCGCGTGCGGGCATCGCGCGACGCGACCAGGCAGCCGGCGGCGCCGCATTTCAGCAGCACGGTGGGGCACAGGCGCAGGTAGAAATCGGCCACGGCGTCGGGGTCGGCCAGGCCGGTCAGGGCCGTCGCGTCGTCGAGCGAGGGCAGGGCGATGTCGGCCATGCCGATCGCGGCATGGATCACCGCCGCGGCGCGCGCGGCCGGCCACAGGCGCAGCCGCAGGTTGGTATCGTAGGAGACCGCCACGCCGGACGCGCGCGCCAGTTCCATGGCGCGGAAGCCGGCGTCGCAGGCGGTGTCCGAGATCGCCTGGCTGATGCCCGACAGGTGCAGGATGCGGGCGGCGCGGATCGCCTGGTCCGGCACGTCGTCGGGGCGCTGGCGGGCGGCGGCGGACCCGCTGCGGTAGAAGGTGAAGTGGTGGCCGGCGGCGTCGTGCGTCACGACATACAGGCCGGTCGGCGCATCGGCGGTGCGGCGCACGGTCGCGGTGTCGATGCCTTCGGACGCCCACAGCGCCATGAAGCTGTCGCCCGGCGCATCGGTGCCGATGGCGGTCACATAGCCGACCCGGGCACCCGATCGTGCCGCGGCGATGGCGGCGTTGGAGGTGTCGCCGCCATGGCCCTCCAGGTACAGCACGCGGCCATCGGGGCCTGCCGGCTGGCGGTTGAATTCCAGCATCGGTTCGCCGAGGCAGAGCAGGTCGGGCATCGGCGTCAGGCCCGCATGATGCCGAGCGCATCCTCGGCCGCCTGCATGACGGCGGCGCGGTTGCCGGCGGCGACCAGGGATTCATCCACCAGCTTGCCGCCGATGCCCACGAAGGCGGCGCCGGCAGCCAGGTAGTCGGGCGCGTTGCGGGCATCGACCCCGCCGGTCGGGCAGAAGGCGACGTCGGGGAAGACCGCGCGCAGCGACTTCACATGGGACGGGCCGCCGGCGGAGTTCGCGGGGAAGATCTTCACCACCTCGGCGCCGGCGGACAGCGCGGCGCGGACCTCGGTGGGGGTCAGGGCGCCCAGCATCAGGCAGGCGCCGGCCTCGCGGCAGGGCGCGGCCAGGGCCGGATCGACCCAGGGGGCGACGATGAAGCGCGCGCCGGCATCGAGGCATGCGCGGGCCGTGGCGGCGTCAGGCACGGTGCCGGCGCCCACCAGCAAGGCGGGGTCGGCGGCCAGGGCGCGGATCAGGGCCGGGGCCTCGGGCACCGTCATGGTGATTTCGAACACCGTGATGCCGGCTTCCTGCAGCCAGGCGACGGCGGTGGCGGCGCGCGCGGCGGTGCTGGCGCGCACCACCGGGATGATGCGCGCGGCGCGCAGGCGGGGGATCAGCGGGTGCATGGCATCGGGCCCTGTGGGGCCGCCATGCTTGGCCGTCGGCGCCGCCGCGGCAAGCCCCGCGCGCGCGGACCCCAACCAGATGGAATCATCCGGTCGGGTGACGATGGTCGTGCAAGCAGGGATATGCAGGCGGTGACGTGCGGCAGGACGGGTGGCAGCCGCGCCGGCTTGCCCCCCGCGACATTCGCCGCGATGTGCGGCAAGCGGCGAGGATCGGCAGGACAGCAGGCGCCGGCGCGTCAGACCGCCATGCGGCTGGCGGTGGCCTGCAAGGTGCGGGAGGAGGCGAGGGCGCGTTCGATCTCGGTGGCGGTGGTGTCGAGCGCCGAACGATAGCCGCTGACGCTCTGCCCGAGCCGCGCCATGGTCGTGGACAGGTCGCCGATGGCGGCGCGCAGGCCGGCGGTGGCTTCGGATTGCTCGGCCACGGCCTCGTCGAGGCGGCGCAGCGCGAGGCGCAGGCGATCTTCCGGGCGCTGGGGGAAGAAGGCGACGTCGGCCTGCGTTGGCAGCGCGGGGTCCGCGGCGGCGGGCGACGGTGTCGGCGGGAGCGGTGCGGACATGGGGCCTCGACAGGGCGTGTTAATATTCTCTTAGTGAATCTCCGCGGCTGAGGCGAGAGGAAATTGTCTCGGTTTCAAGAAATCGTCGCGAAAAAACGCGGCGCCTTGCGCGTGGCGGCAGGCTGGATGCGATGAGCATCTTTAACGTGTTTTCAATGTTTTGACAGCGCTTTCTCGACCGGATGTGAGCGCCACCGGGCCGATCGCGTCTGCCAGGCCCCGCAATCCTTGGGTGCATCACAGTCGCGTGAGTCCCCGCAGGCGCGGTCGCCCCGTCGTGGCTTTCCCCGGTTACGGCCTTCGCACGGATGCTCTATGCGTCAGCCATGGGTACCGTGCTCGAGATCGGCGTCATCCTGCTGCTTGTCCTCATCAACGGCGCCTTTGCCATGAGCGAGCTGGCCATCGTCTCCTCCCGCCGGTCGCGGCTGATGGCCATGCAGCGCCAGGGCAGCCTGGGGGCCGAGGCGGCGCTGGCCCTGGCCGACGACCCGCAGCGCTTCCTGCCCACCGTGCAGGTCGGCATCACGCTGGTGGGCATCTTCGCCGGCGCCTTCGGCGGCGCCCGGCTGTCCGGCACGCTGGGCGAGGCGCTGAACGCCATCCCGGGGGTCGCGCCCTATGGCGGTGAGATCGCCTTCACCCTGGTCGTCATCGCCATCACCTATCTCAGCCTGATCCTGGGCGAGCTGGTGCCCAAGCAGGTCGCGCTGCGCAATCCGGAGCGCGTCGCCGTCATCGTCTCGCGGCCGCTGGCGATGCTGGCGCGCGTGTCGTCGCCGGTGGTCTGGGTGCTCGGGCAATCCTCGGCCTTCGTGCTGCGCTTCTTCGGCCCCGCCCGGCCGGGCGAGCAGTCGGTGACGGAGGAGGAAGTGAAGGCCGTGGTCGCCGAGGGCGTGCAGGCCGGCGCCCTGGAATCCGAGGAACGCCACATGATCGAGCGCGTGCTGCGCCTGGCCGACAAGCCGGTGCGCGCGCTGATGACCCCGCGCAACGACCTGGCCTGGCTCGACCGGTCGGACACGCCGGCGGATATCGCCGCGACGCTGCGCGAGAGCGACGTGACCCGCTTCATCGTGGCCGATGGGCGGGTGGACAACGTGGTCGGCGTGGTGGTGGCGAAGGACCTGCTGGACCAGTTGCTGGAGGGCGCGCCGATGGTGCTCGATGCCGTGCTGCGCCAGCCGCTGGCGCTGCCCGATACGCTGACCGCGCTCGATGCGCTGGAGCGCCTGCGCGGCGACCGGCTGGGCCTGGCGCTGGTGCTGGACGAGTACGGGTCCTTCGAGGGCGTGGTGACCGCCGCCGACCTGCTGGAGGCGATCGTGGGCGAGCTGGGCGCGGCCGAGCCGGTGGCCGGCGGCGATGCGGTGGAACGCCATGACGGGTCGCTGCTGCTGGACGGGTCGATGCCCTCGGACGAGCTGCGCGCGCGGCTGGAATTGCCGGAACTGCCGGGGGCCGGCACCTATCACACGGTGGCGGGGCTGATGCTGGCCTTGTTGAACCGCGTGCCGAAGGAAGGCGACCGCATCGTATGGGCCGGCTGGCGGTTCGAGATCGTGGACATGGACGGCCGGCGCGTGGACAAGGTGCTGGCGAGCCGGGAGGAAGTGGCGGCGTGACTACTTCGCCAAGCTCCGCGCGATCGGCGCCACGAATTGCGGCTCGGTGTCCCAGGGGAACAGGATCCAGGTGTCCTGGGAGACCTCGGTGATGAAGGTGTCCACCAGCGGATTGCCGGCGGGCTTCGCATAGACCGTGGCGAAATGCGCCTTCGGCAGCAGCGCGCGCACCACGCGGGCGGTGGTGCCGGTATCGACCAGGTCGTCCACGATCAGCCAGCCCTCGCCATCGCCGGCCGCGGAGGGCCGCTTGGCGACATGCGGTTCGCCGCGCTTCTCGTCGTCGTAGGTGACGATCGAGACGCTCTCGATCAGCCGGCAGTCGAGTTCGCGGGCGATGATCGCGGCCGGGATCAGCCCGCCGCGGGTGATGGCGACGATGCCGCGCCAGGGGCCGCGTTCCAGCAGCCGCCAGGCCAGCGCCTTGCTGTCGCGGTGCAGCTGGTCCCAGGTGACGGTGTAGTATTTCGGCGCCATCAGAACATCCTCCCGCCGTCGGGCACCCGCAGGTCGGGCTTCAGCAGCACCACCGCGCCGTTCTCGTCGGGCACGCCGAGCACCAGCACCTCGCTTTCGAAGCCGGCGATGCGGCGGGGCGCGAAGTTCACCACCGCGAGCACCTGGCGCCCGATCAGCCGGTCCGGCGCGTAGTGCACGGTGACCTGCGCGGAGGAGCGCTTCACCCCCAGTGTGCCGCCGAAATCCACCCACAGGCGGATCGCGGGCTTGCGCGCCTCGGGGAAGGGCTGGGCGTCGACCACGGTGCCGGCGCGGATGTCGAGGCGGTCGAAATCCTCGATGCTGGCGGTGCTGTCCATGCAGCGCCCTTAGAACAGAAGCCGGGCCGGCGCGAGGGGGGCCTGCCGCCGCCGTGGCGCCCCATGGGCTTTCCAAGGCGGGCGTCCCGTTGCATGGAGGGGGCAACCTCGACGGAAACGGACCCGATATGCGCGATTTCCATTTGCCCGGCCGCAGCCCCGCCTATGGCGTGAACGGCATGGCCGCCACCTCCATGCCGCAGGCGACGCTGGCCGCGCTGGATATCCTGCGCGCCGGCGGCAATGCGCTGGATGCCGCGATCGCCGCCTGCGCGGTGCAGTGCGTGATCGAACCGGCCTCGACCGGGATCGGCGGCGACTGCTTCTGCCTGTATGTGCCGGCCGGGTCGTCGAAGGTGGTGGCGCTGAACGGGTCGGGCCGCGCACCGGCGGGGGCGACGCCGGAGGCGCTGCGCGCGGCGGGGATGACCGGCATGGTCAATACCTCGGCCCATTCGGTGACCGTGCCTGGCGCGATCAGCGCGTGGGAATTGCTGAACCGCACGCATGGGCGGCTCGGCCTCGATGTCATCCTGCAGCCGGCGATCCGCCATGCCGAGGAAGGCTTCGCGATCTCCCCGCGCGTCGCCACCGACTGGGTGGGGGCGGTCGGCAAGCTGATGAAGCACGAGGCCTCCGCGCGGCGCTTCCTGCGCGACGGGCAGGCGCCGGCGCTCGGCACCCGCTTCGTGCAGCCCGAGCTGGCGCGCACGCTGCGGGCCATCGCGGCGCAGGGGAAGAAGGCCTTCTACGAGGGCGAGGTCGCGGCCGACATCGTCGCGACGCTGCGCGCCGCCGGCGGCCTGCACACCGAGGAGGATTTCGCCCGCGGCGCCGACGTGGCGGAATTCGTCGAACCCATCTCGATCGACTGGCGCGGCATGCAGGTGTTCCAGTGCCCGCCGAACGGGGTGGGGATGCATGTGCTGCAGATCCTGGGAATCCTGGGCAACCTCGACACGCCGGAGCAGGGGCCGTTCAGCGCCGAGCGCTTCCATCGCCATATCGAAGCCGCGCGCCTGGTCTATCGCGACCGCGATGCCTTCCTCGCGGATCCCTCGCAGGTGGATGTGCCGGTGGATCGCCTGCTGTCGTCCGACTACCTGAAGCGCCTCGCCAGGCTGATCCGCGACGACGCCGCGATGCCCGAGCTGCCGCCGGCCGGCGAGAGCGACCTCGGCAAGCACAAGGACACGGTCTACCTGTGCGTCGTGGACCGCGACGGCAATGCCTGTTCCTTCATCAACTCGCTGTTCGAAGGCTTCGGCACCGGCATCCTGGCCGAGACGTCGGGCGTCATGCTGCAGAATCGCGGCTTCGGCTTCCGGCTGCAGGAAGGCCACCCGAACTGCATCGCGCCCAACAAGCGGCCGCTGCACACCATCATCCCCGGCATGGTGATGAAGGACGGCCAGGCGATCATGCCCTATGGCGTGATGGGCGGGCGCTTCCAGCCGACCGGGCAGACGCTGTTCCTGACCAACCACTTCGAATTCGGGCTGGATGTGCAGGAGGCGATCGACCATCCGCGGCTGATGCCGCAGGACGGCCCGGGCGGTGACAAGGTGCAGGTCGAGGCCGGCATCCCCGGCGCAGTTGTGGACCGGCTGAACCGGCTGGGTCACACCTGCGAATTGGTGGACAAGCCGCATGGCGGTGGCCAGGCGATCTTCATCGACCGCGAGAAGGGCTGCCTGGTCGGCGGGTCCGACCCGCGCAAGGATGGGTGTGCGCTGGGGTATTGACCCCAAGGCGGTGCCGCGCGGGCAATGAGGCTGCGCGCGATCCGCGCCGACATCACGACGCTGCGCGTGGATGCGGTGGTGAATGCCGCGAACGCGGCGCTGCTGACGGGCGGGGGCGTGTGCGGCGCGATCTTCCGCGCGGCCGGCGCCGAGGCGCTGGCGCTGGCGCTGGCCTGCGCGCCGGTCGCGCCCTGCCCGACCGGGCAGGCGCGCATCACGCCCGGCTGCGCGCTGCCGGCACGCTTCGTGATCCATGCGGTCGGGCCGGTGTGGCGCGGCGGCGGGGCGGGCGAGGCCGCGCTGCTGGCATCCTGCTGCCGCGAGAGCCTGCGCCTGCTGCGCCAGGCGGGCGGCGCGTCCATCGCCTTTCCGGCGATCTCGACCGGCATCTTCGGCTATCCGGCGGATGCCGCGACGCGGATTGCCGTCGCGACGGTGCGGGAGGAAAGTCGTGGCGGGATCGACGTGATCTTCGCCTGCTTCGACCAGCCCATGCTGGCATTGTACGAAAAGGAACTCGGCGCATGACCGAACCCTGCGATTTTTCCGCCGTCGAGGCGCGCGCGCTGATCGGGCGGCGCGCCCTGTCGCCCGTGGAATTGCTGGAGTCCTGCCTGAAGCGCGTGGGCGAGGTGAACCACGCGGTCAACGCCATGGTCGCGATCGACGAGCCCGCCGCGCGCGCCGCCGCCAAGGCGGCCGAGGAGGCGGTGATGGCGGGCGGCGCGCTCGGCGCGCTGCACGGCCTGCCGGTCGGCATCAAGGACCTGGAGGAGACCAAGGGCCTGCGGACCACCTATGGCAGCCCGATCTTCAAGGACTTCGTGCCCGAGGCCGATTGCGGGATGGTGGCGAACCTGCGCCGCGCCGGCGCGGTGGTGATGGGCAAGACCAACACGCCGGAATTCGGCGCCGGCGCCAATACGCGCAACGCCGTCTATGGCGTGACGGGCAATCCCTTCGACCCGATGAAGTCGGCGGCCGGGTCCTCCGGCGGGTCAGGCGTGGCGCTGGCCTGTGGCATGGCGCCGATCTGCTCGGGGTCGGATACCGGCGGCAGCTTGCGCAACCCGGCGGCGTTCAACGGGATCGTGGGGTATCGGCCCTCGCCCGGGGTGGTGCCATCCGAAAAGCGCGGGCATGGCTGGTCGGGGCTGCCGGTGCTCGGGCCGATGGCGCGCAACGTGGCGGATACCGCGCTGCTGCTGAGTGCCATGGCGTCGGATGATGCGATGGACCCGCTGGCCTATACGCTGGCGGGCGAAGCCGTGCGCGGCGTGGCGGCGCGCTATCATCCGCTGGCGCCGGTCGACCTGGCGTCGCTGCGGGTCGCGATCAGTGTCGATTTCGGGCAGGCGCCGGTCGAGAAGCTGGTGCGCGAGGCGTTTGCCATCCGTGCGCGCGCCATCGCGCCGCTGTTCGGCGCCGCCGAGGAGGCCGACCCCGATTGCCGCGGCGGCGACGAGGCCTTCGAGGTGCTGCGCGCCACCGCGATCCTGAGCTCGCACCTGGAGAAGGTCCGCACGCGCCCGCAGGATGTCGGGCCGAACGTGACCGCCAATGTCGAGGAAGGGCTGCGCTACACCGCCGAGGATGTGGCGAATGCCTCGGCGGGGCAGACGCGCATGTACCGCGCCTGGCAGCACTTCTTCGCGCGGCACGACGTGCTGGTCACGCCGGCGATCACGCTGAGTCCGCGTCCGTGGAAGGAACTGTATCCGGCCGAGATCGATGGGGTGCCGACGCGCACGTATTTCCATTGGCTGGCCTGCGCCTATTACCCGACGCTGTGCGGGCATCCGGCGATCTCGCTGCCGATGGGGCTGGATCGGCTGGGGATGCCGTTCGGGCTGCAGATCGTCGGCCCGCGCGGGGGCGATGCGCTGGTGCTGCGCGTGGCGGCGGCGATCGAGGCCGCCTTCGCGCATGACGCCGTGCTGCGCCGCCCGGTGCCCGACCTGTCGGCGTTGCGCGCGGCTCAGCCGATCCGCGAGGTGCCCGGCGCGATCGGCTGGGACTGACCGGCCGTTCGTCGATGACGGCACCGCCCGGCGCGGTCGCGAAGGGGCCCTGAGCGCGCGGGCGCAGCGGCCGGTCGCGCGCGGGTCGCGCGGTGCGAACAGGCCTGCCGGCGGTCGGGCCGTCGGCGGCTACCAGCGCCGATAGCCGCGGTCGTGCCGGTAGGCGTAGCGGTCGTGCCGGTAGCCACCGTGGCGGCGGTCATAGCCACGGCCCCGGTAGTAGTGGTCGTTGTTGCTGGTGCGGTTGTTGTTGTTGGCCGCGATGGCGGCAAGCCCGACCACCGCCGCCGCGCCGAGCCCCAGCGCCGCCGTGCCGGCATAGTCCGGCGAGCCGTCGTAGTTGGTGCAGGCGCCGAGCGCGAGGCTGGCGGAAAGGGCGATGGCGGGGAGCAGGCGCATGGTGCAGGTCCTCCTGGCATCCAGCACATTGCCTGGCGTCCATGTTGGCGTTGCGGCGCCATTGCGGCGCCACGCCTTAATCAGCCCTGCGCGCCGGAGAAGGCGTTGAAGGTCTGCAGCGTATAGGTGTCCTTCACACCCGCGACGGTCTGGATGCGCTCGACCACGAACAGGCCGATGTCCCGGTCGGCGGCGAGGTAGAACTTGCCCAGCAGGTCGTACTGGCCGGAGACGGAGTGCATCTCCGACAGTTCCTCGATGCCGTCGGCCATTTCGCGGGCCACGCGATAGGCCTGGCCCATCTCGCATTTGATCATGACGAATATCGCGCGCATGGGTGCTTCTCCGGGCGCCTGCGGTCCGGGCGCTTCGCCGGGCGATAGCAGCACATGGCGAAGGCGCCGGATACCGCGCCGGGGGCGGTGGCGGCGCCGCCCGGACCCGGCCGGCCACGGCAAGGTTCCGCTTCATGCCCGCCGCGGATGCTGCAAGGATGGTCTTGCCCAAGCCTTGGGCAGTCTCTGCGCGCAGCCCGGAGTCGCAGTCCCGAAAGGACCGGCATGACAGTTGCTAGCCCCGATGACATGACCGAATTCACCCAGGCGCCCGACCGCGGCGGACCCGCGCAGCCGCTGCTCGAGGTCACGGGCCTCGTGAAGCATTTCCCCATCCGTGGCGGGCTGTTGGGCCGCAAGGTCGCCGATGTGCGGGCGGTGGACGGCGTCAGCCTGTCCATCCGCAAGGGCGAGACGCTGGGCATCGTGGGGGAATCCGGCTGCGGGAAATCCACCACCGCGCGGCTGCTGATGCGCCTGCTCGACCCCGATGCGGGGGAGATGGTGTTCGATGGCGAGAAGGTGGGCGCCAATGACCAGGCCGGCGGCCTGCCGATCCGCGACTATCGCCGCCAGGTGCAGATGGTGTTCCAGGATTCCTACGCGTCGCTGAACCCGCGCCTGACGATCGAGGAGACGATCGCCTTCGCCCCCAAGGTGCATGGCGTGTCGGCGCATGAGGCGCGGGAGCGGTCGCATGACCTGCTGGAGGCGGTGGGCCTGGCGCCGGGGCAATTCGCGCGGCGCTATCCGCATGAATTGTCCGGCGGGCAGCGCCAGCGCATCAACATCGCCCGCGCGCTGGCCCTGCAGCCGCGGCTGGTGATCCTGGACGAACCTGTCAGCGCGCTCGACAAATCCGTGGAGGCGCAGGTGCTGAACCTGCTGGTGGATCTGAAGGACAAGTTCGGCCTGACCTATGCCTTCATCAGCCACGACCTGAACGTGGTGCAGTACATCAGCGACCGCGTGCTGGTGATGTACCTGGGCAAGGTGGCCGAGCAAGGGCCGGTCGAGGAGATCTATGACCGCCCGGCGCACCCCTATACGCGCGCGCTGCTGGCCTCGCGCCCGTCGATGGACCCGGCGCGGCGGCGCACGGAACCGCCGCTGACCGGCGACCCGCCCAACCCGGTCAACCCGCCCTCCGGCTGCCGCTTTCGCACGCGCTGCGTGATGGCCGAGGGCCTCTGCGCCGAGCGCGAGCCGCCGCCGACCGCGCTGACCCCTGGGCACGAGGCCGCCTGCCATGCGGTGATCCCCGGCAGCGGCCACAGCGCGGCGCCGAGGATCGCGGCATGAGCGCGGCGCTGAAGCCGGACGCCGCGCAGCCGCTGGTGCGCGCACGCGACCTGTCGGTGCTGTTCAAGACCCGCGACCGCACCGTGCATGCGGTGAACGGCGTGGACCTGGACCTGGCGCAGGGCGAGGTGCTGTGCCTGCTGGGGGAATCCGGGTCGGGCAAGTCGGTCACGCTGCGCGCGCTGATGAAGCTGCTGCCCAGGCAGGCCAAGGTGGGCGGCAGCATCGAGGTGGCCGGGCGCGACGTGCAGGCCATGAGCGAGAGCCAGCTGTCGGAGTTCCGCGGCGGCGATGTCGCGATGATCTTCCAGGAGCCGATGACCGCGCTCGACCCGGTCTTCACCATCGGCCGGCAGATCGCCGAGGCGGTGCAGCGGCACGAGGGCGTGTCGCGATCGGCCGCCGATGCGCGCGCGCTGGAATTGCTGGAACTGGTGCAGATTCCCTCGGCCAAGCGGCGGCTGGCGGCCTACCCGCATGAGTTGTCCGGCGGGTTGCGGCAACGCGCCATGATTGCAGTGGCGCTGGCCTGCAAGCCGAAGCTGCTGCTGGCGGATGAGCCGACCACCGCGCTGGATGCCACGGTGCAGATTCAGGTGCTGCTGCTGCTGCGCGAATTGCAGGAACGGCTCGGCATGGGCGTGATTTTCGTGACGCATGACCTGGGCGTGGCCGGGGAGATCGCCGACCGCGTCGCCGTGATGTATGCGGGGCGGGTGGTCGAGGAAGGCGCGGTCGGCCCCTTCATGGGCGGCCCGCTGCATCCCTATGCCCAGGGGCTGCTGGGCGCGACGGTGCATCCGGGCATGCGCGGCAAGCGCCTGACCACCATTCCCGGCGCGCCGCCCAGCCTGGAGACCGCGCCGACCACCTGCGCCTTCGCACCGCGCTGCACGCTGGCCGAGCCGGCCTGCCTGCAGGGCGTGCCGCCGCCGCGCCCGGCGGGTCCGGGGCGGATGACGCGCTGCATCAAGGTGGCGGTGGCGTGAGTCTCGGGCGGCGGCCTTGCCGAAATCCGGCGGCGCCGTCACATAGGCGTGACGGCGAAGTGGGATCCCCATGCGGACGATAACCCAATTGGCTGTGCTGGCCGTGATCGGCGGGGCCGGCGCGGCCTGGCACTTCCATGGCGACAAGGTCGGCCTGAAGCCGCCGCTCGAGATGCTCGGCCTGCAGGCGCCGCCGGCGCAGGGCGGTGGGCGCGGCGGCGGGCCGGGCGGGCCGGTCGGCGTGATCGTGCAGCCGGTGCGCGTGGCGCAGGTGGTCGACAAGGTCGAGAGCGTGGGCACCGTGCGTGCGCGCGAGGCGGTGACCATCACCTCCAAGGTCGCCGGCATCGTCGAGACGATCGGCTTCACCGAAGGGCAGCTGGTGGCGGCGCAGTCCACGCTCGTGCAGCTCGATGCCGCGGCGCTGCGGGCCGAGCTCGACCAGGCGCGGGCGCTGCTGGACGATGCGCGCAACCAGCTGGTGCGGGCGCGGCAGTTGCAGGCGGGGCAGACCATCGCGGCGCAGCGGCTTGAGACGCTGGAGGCGCTGGCGCGCCAGTCCGAGGGCCGGGTGCGCCAGGCCGAGGCGCGGCTCGAGGAATTGCGCGTGACGGCGCCCTTCGCCGGGCGGGTCGGGCTGCGCCAGGTCAGCCCCGGCGCGCTGATCCAGCCGGGCACGGTCATCACCACGCTGGACGACACGGCGCGGGTGCGCGTGGAATTCTCGGTGCCCGAGGTGCATCTGGCGCGCATCCGGGTGGGCAGCGGGGTGACGGCGCGCAGCATCGCCTATGGCGACCGGCGCTTCCGCGGCACCGTCGCGGTGATCGACACGCGCATCGACCCCGCCACGCGGTCGGTGCGCGTCATCAGCGAATTCGACAATGCCGACGAGGCGCTGCGCCCCGGCCTGTTCCTGACCGTGGAACTGGTGCTGGAGGAACGCGAGCGTGCGCTGCTGGTGGCCGAGGAAGCGATCGACCCGGTCGGCGACCGCGCCTTCGTCTTCGTGGTGCGCGACGGGCGCGCGCGGCGGCAGGAAGTGCGCCTGGGGCTGCGCCTGCCCGGCGAGGTCGAGATCCGCGAAGGGCTGAACGCAGGCGAACCCGTGGTGGTGCGCGGCATCCAGCGGCTGCGCAACGACCTGCCGGTGCGCGTGGTCGAGACCCTGACACGACCGACGAGCTGACACGCCATGGTTCTCTCCGACGTCTCGATCAAGCGGCCGGTCTTCGCGACCGTCATCTCGCTGCTGCTGACGGTGCTTGGCCTGTTCGCGCTGCAGCGCATGCCGATCCGCGAATACCCGGCGATCGACCCGCCCATCATCCAGATCACCACCACCTATCGCGGTGCGTCGGCCCCCGTGGTGGACAGCCAGATCACCGAGATCCTGGAAGGGGCGGTGGCGGGCGTCGAGGGCATCAAGGTGATGTCGTCGCAGTCGCGCGACGAGCGCAGCCAGATCACCATGGAATTCCTGCTGTCGCGCAACGTGGACAGCGCGGCGAATGACGTGCGCGACCGGGTGGCGCGCGCGCTGGCGCGGCTGCCGGAGCAGGCGGATACGCCGGTGGTGGCCAAGGTGGACGGTGACAGCCGGCCGATCCTGTGGATCGCGCTGGCGTCGGACCGGCTGACGCCGCTCGACCTGACCGACATCGCGCGGCGGCGGATCGTCGATCGGCTCGCGATCGTGGAAGGGGTGGCGCAGGTCATCATCTCCGGCGAGCGGCGCTTCGCCATGCGGGTGTGGATCGACCGCCAGGCGCTGGCGGCGCGCAACCTGACCGTGCAGGACGTCGAGGACGCGATCCGGCGCGAGAATGTGGAGCTGCCCGGCGGGCGCATCGAGAGCACGCAGCGCGAGCTGACCGTGCGCACCGACAGCCGCATGAGCCGGCCCGAGCAGTTCCGCGAGATTGTCGTCACGCGCGCGGCGACCGGCGCGCAGGTCCTGCTGGGCGAGGTGGCGCGCATCGAGATCGGCCCCGAGGACAATCGCGGTGCCTATCGCATCAACGGGCGGCCGGCGATCGGCCTGGGCATCCTGCGGCAATCCACCGCCAATACGCTGTCGGTCGCCAATGGCGTGAAGGCGGAGATGGAGCGCATCCGCCCGACGCTGCCCGAGGGCATCGACGTCATCACCGGCTATGACGAGAGCCTGTTCATCAGCCAGTCGATCTACGAGGTCGAGCATGCGCTGATGATCGCCCTCGCGCTGGTGGTGGGGGTGATCTTCCTGTTCCTGCGATCGGTGCGCGCCACCATCATTCCCGCCGTCGCGATCCCGGTGTCGATCATCGCGTCCTTCATCGCGACGGCCGCGCTCGGCTTCTCGGTGAACGTGCTGACGCTGCTGGGGCTGGTGCTGGCGATCGGCCTGGTGGTGGACGACGCGATCGTGGTGCTGGAGAACATCCATCGCCGCATCGAGGAAGGCGAGGACCCGCTGCTGGCATCGCTGCTGGGGGCGCGGGAGATCGCCTTCGCGGTGATCGCCACCACCCTGGTGCTGGTCGCGGTCTTCGTGCCGCTGTCCTTCATGGGCGGCAATACCGGGCGGCTGTTCACGGAATTCGGGCTGGCGCTGGCGGCATCGGTGCTGTTCTCCGGGCTGATCGCGCTGACGCTGACGCCCATGATGTGTTCGAAGCTGCTGAAGGCGCATGAGGGCGAGAGCTGGCTGATCCGCAAGACGGAGCCCGCCTTCCTGGCGCTGAACGGGTCGCTGCGCTGGACGCTCGATCGCGCGCTGCGCGCGCCGCTGCTGGTGCTGGGCGGGTCGGCGCTGCTGTCGGCCTTCGCGGTGGTATTGTATGCGGCACTGCCGAAGGAATTCGCGCCGACCGAGGATCGTGGCGTGGTCATCATCCCGACCACAGGGCCGGAGGGCGCGTCCTTCGGCTACACCATGGAACACGTGATCCAGATCGAGCGCCTGCTGCAGCGCTATGTCGACAGCGGCGAGGCGGCGGCGGTGTTCGCCACGGTGGGCGGCTTCCAGCGCCCGGCGGTGGGCAATGTGGCGAACATCTTCATCCGCCTGGCCCCCTGGGCGGAGCGCAGCCGCAAGCAGCAGGCGATCGCCGCCGAGGTCTTCCCGGTCATCGCGCAGATCCCGGGCGTGCGCGGCTTCGCGCTGAACCCGCCATCGCTGGGCGCGCGCGGCTTCCAGCCGCCGGTGCAGTTCGTGATCGGCGGGCCGGACTACGACACGCTGATCAATTGGCGGGACCGGTTCCTGGCGCGCGCGCGGGAGAACCCGCGGCTGCTGAACCTCGACCACAACTTCAAGGAGACGAAGCCCGAGGTGCGGGTCGAGATCGACCGGCGCAAGGCAGCGGACCTTGGTGTGTCGATCGCCGCGGTGGGGCGCACCATCGAGACGATGATGGGATCGCGCGAGGTCACGACCTATGTGGTGGGCGGGCAGGAGTACAAGGTGCTGCTGCAGGCGCCCGAGGAAGCGCGACTGTCGCCCTATGACCTGCAGAACGTGTTCGTGCGTACGGCGTCGGGCGGGCTCGTGCCGCTGTCCAACATCGTGACGCTGAGCGAGCGCGCGCGCGCGCAGACCCTGTCGCGCGAGGACCGGGTGCGGGCCATCACCATCACGGCCTCCCTCGCGCCGGGCTATTCGCTGGGCGATGCGCTGGCCTACCTCGATGACGTGGCGCGCGAGATCCTGCCGGGCGAGGCACGCATTTCCTATCGCGGGCAGTCGCTGGAGTTCCGCGAATCCTCGGGCGCGCTGTACCTGACCTTCGCGATGGCGCTGCTGGTGGTGTTCCTGGTGCTGGCGGCGCAGTTCGAGAGCTTCATCCACCCCTTCATCATCCTGCTGTCCACGCCGCTGGCCATCACCGGCGGGCTGCTGGCGCTGTGGTGGACGGGGTCGTCGCTGAATGTGTTCAGCCAGATCGGCATGATCCTGCTGATCGGGCTGATGGCGAAGAACGGCATCCTGGTGGTGGAATTCGCCAACCAACTGCGCGACCGTGGCATGAGCGTGCGCGATGCGGTGCTGGAAGCCTCGGTGGTGCGGCTGCGGCCGATCCTGATGACGTCGATCGCCACCGTGCTGGGCGCGGTGCCGCTGGCGATGGCGACCGGCGCGGGGGCGGAAAGCCGCCAGGCGCTGGGCGTGGTGATCGTGGGCGGCATCACGCTGTCCACCTTCGTCACGCTGTATGCGGTGCCGGCGCTGTATCTGCTGCTGGCGCCCTACACCAAGCCGATCGGGGCGATCGCGTCGAAGCTTGCCGCGCTGGAATCGAATCGTGGCAAGGGGCATGGGCCGCAGCCTGCTGAGTGATGCCGCGGGCTGGACGGCGGCGGCTGTCGTCCATCGCGCATTTTCCGCACGGCCAGGCGATTCCGCCTGGGAAGGAAATGCTCTAGCCTCCCGCCCATGCTGACACGGCTTCGGGAAGGATCGCCGCATGACTGAAGGACGTCGCGCCATTGCGGGGCGCACGGGGGGGAAGCTGCTGGCCGATGCGCTGGTGGCCCAGGGTGCGACGCATGTCTTCTGCGTGCCGGGCGAATCCTACCTGGATCTGCTGGATGGGCTTTATGCGGTGCGCAATCGGCTGCAGTTGGTCACCTGCCGCTTCGAGGCCGGTGCGGTCCATATGGCGGAAGCGCATGGCAAGCTGACCGGGCGGCCTGGTGTCGCCATCGTCACGCGCGGCCCTGGCGCCTGCCATGCCGCGATCGGCGTGCATGTGGCCTTCCAGGATTCGACTCCGCTGGTGCTGCTGGTCGGCCAGATACCGGTCGAGGAGACCGATCGCGAGACCTTCCAGGAGGTCGACTACCGCCAAATGTTCGGCCCGCTGGCCAAGTGGGTCACGCAGATCGACGACGAGAAGCGCATCCCGGAACTGATGGCGCATGCCTTCGATGTCGCGACCTCGGGCCGGCCTGGCCCGGTGGTGGTGGCGATCAGCGAGGAGATGCAGAAGCGCCTGGCCGCGGTGCCCGATATCGGCCCGGCCGAGGTGCTGCCCCCGCACCCCGCGCCCGATGCGCTGCCGCGCGTGATGAAGATGCTGGCGGCGGCGACCAAGCCGCTGGTGGTGCTGGGCGGGTCGCGCTGGACGGACCAGGGCCGCGCCGATATCCGCGACTGGCTGCTGGCGAATGACCTGCCGGTGTCGGTGGCCTTCCGCCGCATGGGGCTGTTCGACGGCACCAGCGAGAACTACGTGGGCGACCTTGGCGTCGGGGCCGATGCCGGGCTGGTGGCGAAAGCCAAGGAGGCCGACCTGATCCTGGCGATCGGCACGCGCATCGGCGAGCCGGTCAGCCAGGGCTACACGCTGCTCGACATGGCGGGCGCCACGCCGATCATCCATGTCTATCCCGACCAGGCGGAGATCGGGCGCGTCTATCGCCCCGCCCTCGGCATCGTGTCGGAGCTGAATGCCTTCGCCGCGGCGGCCAAGGCGGCCGGCGCCGTGAAGAAGCCGGCCTGGGGCGCCTGGACGAAGGAACTGCGCGGGCTGCGCGTGGCGCAGGCGAAGCCGCAGGACTACGAAGGGCCGCTCAACCTCGCGACCGCGCTGCAGGCGCTCGAGAAGGAACTGCCGAAGGACACGATCTTCACCACCGATGCCGGCAATTTCGCGACCTGGCCCAACCGCTTCATGCACTTCAGCGAGAAGCAGGATTTCCTCGGGCCGACGAACGGCGCGATGGGCTATGCGGTGCCGGCGGCGATCGGGGCGAAGATCACCCACCCGGATCGCGCGGTGATCGGCTTCGTCGGCGATGGCGGATTCCTGATGACGGGGCAGGAGATCGCGACGGCGTTCCACCATGCGGTGAACCCGGTGATCCTGGTGTTCAACAACCAGATGTACGGCACCATCCGCATGTACCAGGAACGCGCCTATCCGGCGCGCGTGTCGGGCACCGCGCTGACCAACCCGGACTTCGCCAAGTTCATCGAGGCCTTCGGCGGCCATGGCGAGATCGTGGAGACGACCGAGCAGTTCGTGCCCGCGGTGAAGCGCGCGCTGGCCTCGGGCAAGCCCGCGGTGGTCGAGGTCCGCACCAACCCCGAGCAGGTGACCAACCGCGCCACCATCGCCGACCTGCGCGCGCAGGCGGCCAAGGCGGCGGGGGTGGCCGCACCGGTGCCCGCGCAGGCGGCGCGCACGCCGGCGCCTCGGCGCACCGGGCCGCGGCCGCGCTGAGACGGCCGCTTCGCAGCGCGGTGCGGTGCGGCGCGCAGCACCGGCGTGGCGGCTGCGCGCGAAACCCCGGCGCTCAGCCGCCGCGGATGTCGCGCAGCACCTCCTCCGCCGTGCGCATCGCGGCGATCGCGGCGGGGAAGCCGGCATAGGCGCAGGCATGGGTGATGACCTCCGCGATCTCGGCTTCGGTGCAGCCATTGTTGATGGCACCCACCAGGTGGCCGCGCAGTTCGTGATGCTGGCTGAGTGCGACCAGCATGCCGATCGTGACCATGGATCGCTCGCGCCGCGTCAACGTGTCGCGCGTCCACAACGACGCGTAGGGGAATTCCTCCGACAGATGCCGCAGCGCCTGGTTCAGCGGCGTGGTGGAGGCATCGCGCTTCGCCATGTAGGCATCGCCCAGCACTTCGCGCATCGCGGCGCGGCCGGTGGTGCGAAGGGCATCGTGGGCGGTCTCGTCGGTCATGCGGGGTCCTCCTGCGGGCAGCATAGGCGCGGCGGGCGGCCATGACGAAGACGCTGCTGGTGGTGTTCCATTCGACCACCGGCGGCACGGCCGCGATGGCGCAGGCGGCGGCGCAGGCGGCGGCCGGGCAGGGCGTGCGCGTGCGGCTGCTGCCTGCGGGCGCGGCTGGGCCTGACGATGTGCAGGGCGCCGATGGCTGCATCTTCGCGACACCGGAGACGCTCGCCGCGATCGCCGGGCCGATGAAGGATTTCTTCGATCGCTGCTACTACGCCGTGCTCGGGCGGATCGAGGGGCGGCCCTATGCGCTGATGGTCTGCGCGGGGTCGGACGGGACCAACGCCGCGCGGCAGGTGGCGCGCATCGCGACAGGCTGGCGGCTGCGCGCGGTGGCGCAGCCGCTGATCGTCTGCACCCGCGCGCAGACGCCGGAGCAGATCCTGGCGCCGAAGGTGATCGGCGTGCAGGACCTCGCGCGCTGTGCCGAACTTGGTGCGACGCTGGCGGCGGGCATGGAGATCGGCGCCTTCTGAATTGCCGCGCGGCGGCGAAGCCGGCACAGTCGCGCGGACCCCGATACGGAGACGCACGAGCATGACGCAGTGGCGCTGGATGCTGGGCGGCGCGATCGCCGCGGTGATGGGCGGGCAGGCCGCGCTGGCGCAGGCGCCGCAGCCGCGGGTGTTCCGCATGGCGACCAGCGTGGATGCCGCCACGCTCGACCCGCATGCGACCAATGCGCTGTTCACCTTCCTGGTGGTGCACCAGGTCTATGAAGGCCTGACCTGGCGCGGCGACGACCTGAAGGTGCATCCGGGCCTGGCGCTGCGCTGGGAACAGGTGGAACCGACGCGCTGGCGCTTCCACCTGCGCCCGGGCGTGCGCTTCGCCGGCGGCGAGGCCTTCGAGGCCGATGACGTCGTGTTCAGCATCCAGCGCGCGCTGGCGCCGACCTCGAACTACGGGATCTTCGTCGATACGGTGGTCTCGGCCGAGGCGCGCGACGCGCAGACGGTGGAGATCGTCACGCGCGTGCCCGACCCGGTCGTGCCCGACAAGATGACGCGCATCATGATCATGGATCGCGGCTGGTCCGAGGCGAACCGCGCGACCATCCCGCAGAATTTCGCACAGCGGGAGGAGACCTTCACCGTCCGCAACGCGAACGGCACCGGCCCCTTCGTGATCCGGTCGCGCGAGGTGGACCAGCGCACCGTCATGGCGCGCAACCCGGCCTGGTGGGGTGCGGGGTCCGCGGGCGGCAACGTGAGCGAATACCACCACATCACGCTGACCTCGGACGCGACGCGCATCGCGGCCCTGCTCTCGGGCGAGGTCGACATGGTGCATGTGGTGCCGGTGCAGGATGTCGCGCGCATCCAGCGCAACCCGCGCCTGCGCGTTCTGGAGGGGCAGGAGAACCGGACCGTGTGGCTCGGCATGCGCCAGGATCTCGAGGAACTGGCCGGCAGCGACGTGCGCGGGCGCAACCCCTTTCGCGACCTGCGGGTCCGCCAGGCGATGGCGCATGCGCTGGACCTCGATGCGCTGCGGCGGACCACGCTGCGCGGGCAGGGCGTGCCCACAGGCAGCATGTGGACGCAATACGTGAATGGCTGGTCGCAGGATGCCGATACGCGCACGCCCTACAACCCCGACCGCGCGCGTGCGCTGCTGGCCGAGGCCGGGTATCCGAACGGCTTCTCGGTGCCCTTCGAATGCCCGACCGGCACCTATGACGAGGCCTGCCAGGCGGTGGCGGGGATGCTGGCGCGCGTCGGCATCCGCGCGACGCTGACCATCCAGCCGAATGCGGTCTTCTCGCAGCGTGTCCGGCGGCAGGAGCCGATGCTCTATGGCCTGTCCTGGGGCGTGCCGACCTTCGATGCCAGCTATACGCTGCGCGCCGTCATGGCGTCGCGCAGCGTCGGCGGCGCGGCCACCTGGAATGCCGGGGGCTGGAGCAATGCGGAATTCGACGCGCTGCTGCCGCGCATCGATTCCGAACAGGACCCCGAGGCGCGGCGCGGCCTGATCCGCCAGGCGCATGCGCTGCACAATGCGCAGCTCGGGCACATCCCGATGTACCACATGATGATCCCCTGGGCGCATCGTACCGGCGTGACTGTGGCACATCGCGCCGACAACCAGGTGCAGGTGCGTGAGATCAGGCTCGACTGACGCGGTCGGCGGCGCGCGACGTCAGGGCGCGCGCCAGCCGATCCAATCCACCATGCCCTGGCCCATCACGCGCTCCAGCTGCGGGCCCTGCAGCCAGGGCAGTTCCTCGGTGAACAGCGTGATGCACTGGCGCCAGGAACACGGCATGCGGGTGATGTCGGTGCCCCAGAAGAATCGGTCCGGGCCGAAGGCGTCGTACAGGCGATGCAGCCCGTCATGGATGTCGCGGAAGGGGTAGGGCAGCAGGGAATGGCACGGCGCGCCGGTCGCCTTCAGCGCGACATTCGGCAATCGCGCCAGCGCGCAGGCGGCGTCGATATCCGCGAAGGCCTCGGCGCCCTTGCCGCTGCGCTTCACGCCGCAATGGTCGATGATCAGGCGCAGGTTGGGGTGTCTCTCGGCGATGCGCGTGAGCTCGGGCAGGAAGCGCCAGGCCAGCGTGGCGACCGGCAGGCCGGCCTCCTCGGCCGCGGGCCATAGCCAGTCCATGGTGCCGTCGAAGGGCCAGGATTGCTGGTCGGCGCGCACCAGCGGATAGCGCAGGCCGCATTGGCCGGGGCGCTCGCGCCACGTGGCGAGCAGCGGGCGGCTGGTCGCGGGCTGGTCCAGCGGCACCTGGCCCAGGATGCACAGGCGCTGCGGGTGGCGTGCGGCGGCGGCCTCGCACAGCGCGTTCGCGCCGAGGTCCCAGGAGACCGGTGGATGCAGCACGGCGGCGTCGACGCCGGCCGCGTCCATTTCCACGAGCAGTTCATCCACCGTGAAGGATGACACCTGGCGGTGGTCGCCCGAGGGCGTGCCGCTGCCCCAGATATGCACCTGCGCGTCGATGATCCGCATGCTCACGCTCCCGGCAGCTTCATGGAGGAGAACCGCGTGTCGAGGTGCTCGACCTCGAAATGGCCCATATCGGTGCCGAAGGACTTGTAGATCGGGAAGGTCTTCATCACGCCGAGCGTGGCGGCGCTTTCGAGCGGCGAGATGAAGCTGCTGTCGAGGTCGAGGTAATGCGCCTGGCGCGACCAATGCGCGAGCTGCTGGGCGGTCAGGGCGTAGAAGCCGCTATGCGGATTGGCGGCGCGGCGGAAGGCCAGCGCCGGGCGGCCCGGAACCGGCCGGTGCAGGAAGGCTTCGTCGGGCAGGGCATCCACCCACTGCGCGATGGCGCCGGGCCGCAGATCCCCGTCGATCCAGGTTTTCAGCGTGGGGCCGGCGGCGTTCCATTCGAAGCGGTTGGGCGCCAGCACGCGCTTCCAGCCGAAGCAGTCCTGGAAGGCCATGAGCTTGTCGATGAAGCCCGGGTCGCCGACGCGCAGGTCGTCCTCGGAGTAGCAGAACAGGTCGTAGCTGTTGCGCGCTTCGGCAAAGACCTTCTGCGCGGCGAAGCCCAGCATGCGCGGGTTGTCCACCTGCACCTTGATGTGGCGCACGCCGCGCGCCTTGGCGTGCGCGTCATCCAGCAGGTGGTCGCTGCCATTGGTGATGACGGCGATGTCGAGCCCATCGACGCTGCCGCGCAGCCGGTCGAAGCGCTTCGTCTCGATGTTGATGGCGGTGGCGGGGCCGAAGGTGCCGCGCCAGGAATCGATCACGCCGCGCAGCACGGCGGCGCGCTGGTCGCGGCGATGCGCGTCGGTCGAGGAATGCGTCGAGCGTTCCTCGGCCCGGAAGAAATGGACGATGGCGAGCAGGACGCGCATCAGCGGCCCACCGCGTAGCCCTGCATGCCGCGCGGATTGGCGCCGGCGCGGATGGTGCCGTCGGCCTCGCGCCGCGCGCCGGTGAGGCGGCCTTCGGACCATTCGCCGCCCATCTCGGCGGCATGGCCGCGGGCGATCAGGTCGGCCAGGACCTCCGGCGCGTAGCGGCCCTCGATGACCGCCTTGCCGGGCTTGGCACCGCGCGGCCAGAAGCTGCTGATCCAGTGTTCCGAATGGAAGGCGGGCAGGTCGATCGCCTGCTGGATGTTGAAGCCGTGATGCATCATGCGCAGCAGCATGATGGCCTGCCACTGGTCCTGCTGCTCGCCGCCCGGCGTGCCGAAGGACATCCAGGGCTTGCCCTCGCGCAGCACCATCGAGGGCGAGAGCGTGGTGCGCGGCCGCTTGCCCGGCTGCAGGCCGTTGGGCAGCGACTGATCCAGCCAGAACATCTGGCAGCGCGACCCCAGGCAGAAGCCGAGCTCCGGGATGGCCGGCGAGGATTGCAGCCAGCCGGCCGATGGCGTGGCGCTGACCATGTTGCCGTGGCGGTCGATCACATCGACGTGGCAGGTGTCGCCGCCCGCGGCACCCAGGCGCGAGACGGTCGGTTCGCCCGAGCCCATCGCGGCGGCGAGGTCCTGCGCGCGGCGCAGCGCGGCGGCGTAGTCGGTGCGCGCTTCGCGGCCATCGGGGCTGCCGGGGCGGAAGGCGTTGTTCGCCTGCGCGCCGATCAGCGCGCGGCGGGCATCGGTGTAGGCGGGCGACAGCAGCGTCGCCATCGGCACGTCGGTGAAGGCCGGGTCGCCGTAGAAGGCCTCGCGGTCGGCGAAGGCGAGCTTCATCGATTCCAGCACATGGTGGATGAATTCGGCGCCGAGCGGGTCCATGGCCGCGACATCGAAGCCCGCCATCAGCGCCATGGTCTGCAGCATGGCGGGGCCCTGGCTCCAGGGGCCGCATTTCAGGATGGTGTGGCCGTGGGTGTCGTAGGTCAGCGGCGCCTCGATCGTCGCGGACCAGCGGGCCAGGTCGTCGGCGGTGATGACGCCGCGGTGGCGCTGGCCGGAGGTGTCCATCGCCTCGGTCGTGGCGGCGAACCTGCCGATCGCCTCGGCGACGAAGCCGCGATACCAGGCGTTGCGGGCGGCATCGACCTGCGCTTCGCGGCCGCTGACCGCTTCGGCTTCGCGCACCACGCGGTCGTAGGTATCGGCCAGCACGGGGTTGGCATACAGGCCGTTCGGCTCCGGCCCGCCATCGCGCAGCCACAGCGCGGCCGAGGTCGGCCATTCGGATTCGAACAGCGGGCGCACGCTCTCGATGGTGGCGCGCACGCGCGGGACCATCGGCGCGCCGTGCCGCGCATAGCCGATGGCGTAGGACAGCACGTCGCGCACCGACCAGGTGCCGTGGTCGCGCAGCATCAGCATCCAGGCGTCGAAGGCGCCGGGGATGGGGGTGGCGAGCAGGCCGGTGCCGGGCATGATCTCCGCCCCCAGGCTGCGCATATGCGCGACCGTGAGGCCCGCCGGTGCGGGGCCTTGCCCGCAGATGACCTGCTGCGTGCCGATGCGCGCGCTGTGCAGGATGATCGGGCAGTCGCCGCCCGGGCCGTTCAGGTGCGGTTCGACGATCTGCAGCGCGAAGCCGGCGGCGGCGGCGGCGTCGAAGGCATTGCCGCCGCGTTCCAGCACCGACATGCCGACCTGGCTGGCGATCCAGTGGGTCGAGGCGACGGCGCCGAAGGTGCCGATGATCTCGGGGCGGGTGGTGAACATGCTGGGCGGCTCCTTGGCCGGGAAGCCGATCGTCGCCAGTCGGTCGAAGGGCATCGGCGCGCATCCTTCAGGGCTTGCGTGGAATGTCGTCGCGCAGCACACGGGGCGCGTCAATCCTGCGGGAGCGAAGGCGATGCTGGTGGCTGTCGTGGGCCCGTCCGGGGCGGGCAAGGACACGCTGATGGGCGCCGCGCGGGCACAGCTGGCGGGCGATGCGCGCTTCGTGTTTGTCCAGCGCGCCATCACGCGCCCGGCGGAGGCCGGCGGCGAGGATCATCGCGCGGTGAGCGCGGCGGAATTCGCGGCCGAACGCGCCGCCGGCGGCTTCGCGTTGTGGTGGGCGGCGCATGGGCTGTCCTATGGCATCCCGCGCGGCATCGAGGACGACATGGCGGCCGGGCGCGTGGTGGTGGCGAACCTGTCGCGCGGCGTGCTGGCGCAGGCGGCGACGCGCTACCGGCTGCGGGTGCTGGTGATCACCGCGCCGGTCGCGGTGCTGGCGGCGCGCCTTGCCGCGCGCGGGCGCGAGGCGGCGTCCGACATCGCCGCGCGGCTGGCGCGCGAGGCGGTGCTGCCGGAGGGTCTCGATGTCACCACCGTGATGAACGACGCGACGCCGCAGGACGGCGCGGCGCGGGTGGCGGCCGTGCTCAGCCGCGCAGCGGAAGACGCTCGGCGATCGTGAAGGGCGCGCCCGGCGCGGGCTGGACGAACAGGCTGATGGCGCCGATACGCCGCGGCAGGGCGGGCGCATCGCCCAGGAAGGCGGTGACGGCCGGCATGAGCACGGCCTTCTCGTCCGGTGAGAGCCGCCGCGTCATCGTCACGTGGAAGCGCCATTCCTCGAACACATGGGGGTAGCCCCAGCGGTCGAGATGTGCGCGTTGCGCCGTGTTCAGGCGTTCGGGTCGACGGCGCGCGATCTCGGCGGCGTCGGGCGGGACGCGGTGGTCGTCGAGCGCGATGACGCAGGCATCGGCGAGCGCATGCAGGGCCGGGGAGGGCGTGGTCTCGCGCAAAGCCAGGAAACCGTCGAGGTCGTGGACCGCCAGCGGCGGCAGGTCGAAGGGGGCGATGCGCGCGGCCAAGGCCACGGTCGCTTCGCGCGCAGCCGCGTAGCCGTGGCGCAGGCGAAAGGGCGGCTTCAGCGTGGCGTGCAGGCCATAGCGACGCGGGTCGTCGGTGGCCTGCGCGAGGTCGATGCCATCGACCACGGGCTGCGCCATCGCGGCGCCCGCTTCGGCATCGCGGCCGAGCCAGGCGGAGCCGCGCGCATGCAGCGGGTCGTCGACCGCGGGCGCCCAGTACAGCGCCAGGCGATGGGGCGTCATGCGACGCGCGTGCCCTCGCGCCACACGCGCCGCACCACCGGGATGCCCTGCACGTCGCGCAGCTGCACCAGGTCGGCGCGCAGCCCGGCTTCGAGCCGCCCGCGATCGGGCATATGCGCCATGCGGGCGGGGCGGTCGGTGATCATCGCCACGGCCCGCGGCAGGCTGATGCCGGTGTCCTGCACGGTGCGCCAGGCGGCTTCGACCATCGAGGCCGGCACATAGTCCGACGCGAAGGCATCGGCCGCACCCGCGCGCACCAGGTCGGCGGCGGCGACATTGCCGGAATGGCTGCCGCCGCGCACGATGTTGGGCGCGCCGGCGATGACTTCGACCCCGGCGTCGCGCGCCGCCTGCGCGGCGTCCATGGTGACCGGGAATTCGCTGATGGTGATGCCGTCGGCCAGGTTGGCGCGCACATCGTCGGGCGTGTCGTCGTCATGCGAGGCGAGCGGCAGGGCGCGATGGCGGATGCGGTCGAGCAGCCAGGCGCGCTGCGGGCTGCGGATGCGCTCGCGCTGGTCCAGCAGGAAGGCGATGCGGTCCTGCACCTCGGCCTGGGTCATCTGCGTCTGGCGGATGCGCATGGCGACATAGCGCACCAGGTCGCGGTATTGGCCGACACCCGGCGAATGATCCATCAGGCTGACCATGCGCACCAGCGGGTGGTCGGCCACGGGATCGACGGCGGGCATCATGTCGGGCGCGGGCAATTCGCAGCGCAGGTGCAGGTAGTGGTCGGCGCGCAGCGCGCCGGTGCCGGCCAGCGCGTCGAGGTCCGCCACGCCATCGAGGAAGGTCTGCCCGCGCCCCTGGTCGAAGCCGAGGTCGCCCAGGCACAGCGCATCGAACACGGTTGTCACGCCGGCGGCGGCGCATTGCGCGTCATGCGCGATCATCGCGGAACGCGAGGGCCAGCGGGCGTTCTGCCGCGGCTGCACCTGGCGTTCCAGGTTGTCGGTATGCACATCCACCACGCCGGGGATCAGGTGGTCGCCATCCAGGTCGCGCGCGGTGGCGGCGTGGCTGCGGCCGGCGGCGATCTCGGCGATGCGGCCGTCGCGGATGATCAGTGTGCCGTGGATCACCGCGTCGGGCAGGACGAGGCGTGCGTTGGTCAGGATGGTCTCGGCGGTCATGCGGCGTCCTGCTGGGGGAGCACGTCGTACAGGCGGTCGGCCACCGCCTCGCGCACCTCGGTGTCGTGGAAGATGCCGATGATGGCGCTGCCTTCTGCCTTGGCCTGGCGGATCAGTCCAATGACGACTGCGCGGTTGGCGGCGTCGAGGCTCGCGGTGGGTTCATCCAGCAGCAGCACCGGGTAGTGGGGGGCGAAGCCGCGCGCGAGGTTCACGCGCTGCTGTTCGCCGCCGGAAAAGGTGGCGGGCGGCAATCCGTGCAGGCGGTCGGGCAGGTTCAGCCGGTGCAGCAAGTCGGTCGCGCGCGCGGCGGCGTCCTCGCGTGCCATGCCGCGCGTGATGAGCGGTTCGGCCACGATGTCGCGCGTGGCCACGCGCGGGATGACGCGCAGGAATTGCGAGACATAGCCCATCGTCTCCCGCCGCGCTTCGATGACCTGCTGCGGCGTGGCGGTGGCAAGGTCGAGTTCGCCATTGCGATGGCGCAGCAGGATGCGCCCCCCGCCCGCGCCGTAGTTGCCGTACAGGCAGCGCATCAGCGTGGATTTCCCCGCCCCGGACGGCCCCCACAGCGCCACGCATTCGCCCGCATGCACGGCGAGATCGACACCACCCAGCACCGGTATCCGCACGCCGCCCTGCAGGTGCAGCGTGAAGGCCTTGCCGAGCCCTTCGGTGCGCAGCGCCGCGCTCATGCCGCGAGCACCGAGGAGACGAGCAGCTGCGTATAGGGATGCTGCGGATCGTCCAGCACGCGGTCGGTCAGGCCCTGTTCCACCACTTCCCCCCGGCGCATCACCAGCATGCGGTCGGCCAGCAGCCGCGCGGCCGCGATGTCGTGCGTGACGATCAGCACCGCCAGGCCCAGTTCGCGCGACAGCCCGCGGATCAGGTCGAGCAGGCGCGCCTGCACGGAGACATCCAGCCCGCCGGTCGGTTCGTCCATGAAGACCAGCTTCGGGCGCGTCACCAGCGTGCGGGCGATCTGCAGGCGCTGCTGCATGCCGCCCGAGAAGGTGCGCGGCAGGTCGTCGATGCGCGACGCATCCACCTCGACGCGCTTCAGCCAGTCCAGCGCCTGTTCGCGGATGTTGCCGTAGTGCCGCGCACCGACGGCCATCAGGCGTTCGCCGACATTGCCGCCGGCCGAGACATTCAGCCGCAGCCCGTCGCGCGGGTTCTGGTGGACGAAGCCCCAGTCGGTGCGCATCAGGCGGCGGCGCGCGGCCTCGCCCATCGCGCGCAGGTCCTGGCCCTGCCAGAGCACCGTGCCGGCATCCGGCGCCATCATGCCCGACAGCACGCGCAGCAGCGTGGTCTTGCCGGAGCCGGATTCGCCGACGATCGCCACAACCTCGCCGGCCGAGATGTCGATGGCCACATCGACCAGCGCGGGGATGGCGCCGAAGCGCAGGTCCAGGCCGGTGGCGGTGAGCAGCGCGGTCATTCGGCGGCCGCCTTGTTCGCGCCGGCCTGGCGTTCGCCGCAGTAATCCGTGTCGGAACACACGAACATCCGCCCGCCGGCATCGTCGGTCAGCACCTCATCGAGGTAGCTGTCCGTGCTGCCGCACAATTCGCAGGCGTGGGGTGCGCGGATCGGGCGGAAGGGGTGGTCCTCGAAGTCCAGGCTGCGGACGGACGTGTAGGGCGGGATGGCGTAGATGCGCTTCTCGCGCCCCGCGCCGAACAATTGCAGCGCGGGCATGCGGTCCATCTTGGGGTTGTCGAAGGCGGGGATGGGCGAGGGCGACATCAGGTAGCGCCCGTTCACCATCACCGGGTAGTCGTAGGCCTTGGCGATGTGACCGAGGCGCGCGATGTCCTCGTACAGCCGCACATGCATCAGGCCGTAGTCGGCCAGGGCGTGCAGGCGCTCGGTCTCGGCGCGGCGGGGTTCCAGCTTCGACAGCGGCTCGGGCTGCGGCACCTGGTAGACGATGACCTGGTCCTCGCGCAGCGCGCGCTCGGGGATGCGGTGGCGGGTCTGCACGATGGTGGCGTCCGCCGTGCGCTCGGTGGTGGCGACGCCGGCGACGCGCGTGAAGAACCGGCGGATCGAGATCGCGTTGGTGGTGTCGTCCGAGCCCTGGTCGATCACCTTCAGCACATCGTCCGGGCCAAGGATCGACGCCGTCACCTGGATGCCGCCGGTGCCCCAGCCATAGGGCAGCGGCATCTCGCGCGCGCCGAAGGGGATCTGGTGGCCGGGGATCGCCACCGCCTTGAGGATGGCGCGGCGGATCATCCGCTTCGTGGCGTCGTCCAGGTAGGCGAAGGTGTAGCCGGTCTCGGGCGCGGTCATTCGGCGAGGTCCTGCATCGCGCTGCGGCGGATGGTGCGCAGGTTCTCGAGCTCGCTCTGGAAATCGACGTAGTGCGGCAGCTTCAGGTGCTCGACGAAGCCGGTCGCCTCGATGTTGTCCGAGTGATAGAGCACGAATTCCGCATCCTGCGCGGGCGCGGTCACGTCCTCGCCCAGCTCCTGGGCGCGCAGCGCGCGATCGACCAGCGCCATGCCCATCGCACGCCGTTCGCCATGGCCGAAGACCAGCCCGTAGCCGCGCGTGAATTGTGCCGGTTCGGTGCGGCTGCCGGCGAACTGGTTGACCATCTGGCATTCGGTGATGGCGATGTCGCCGATGTCGATGGCGAAGCCCAGCTCGGGCGGGGTGAAGTCCACCGCGACATGGCCGACGCGGATCTCGCCCACGAAGGGATGGTTGCCGCCATAGCCGCGCTGGGTGGAATAGCCCAGCGCCAGCAGGAAGCCCTCGTCGCCGCGCGCCAGGTTCTGCAGCCGCACCGGGCGCGCGGCGGGGAAGGCGAGGGGCTGGCGCGTCAGGTCGCCGGGCTCGGCATCGTCGGGCACCTCGCGCTGCATCAGCCCCTCGCGGGCCAGCAATTCGGTGACGCGTGGCACCTCGCCGACCGGCGCGCCGGCTTCCGGCGCCGCTTCGCGCGGCGCGCCTTCCGCCGCCAGCGCGAAGTCCAGCAGGCGATGCGTGTAGTCGAAGGTCGGTCCCAGCACCTGGCCGCCGGGCAGGTCCTTGTAGGTGGCGCTGATGCGCCGGCGCAGGCGCATCGCCGCGGTCTCGATGGGGTCCGACGCGCCGAAGCGCACCAGCGTGGTGCGATAGGCGCGCAGCAGGAAGGCGGCCTCGATCAGGTCGCCCTTCGATTGCTTGATGGCGAGCGCCGCGAGGAAGCGGTCGTGGCACGACCCTTCCGCCATCACGCGATCCACCGCCAGGCCCATCTGCTGTTCGATCTGCGCGACGCCCAGCTCGGGCAGCGACGGGTCGCCGCGCCGGGTTTCGTCGAGCCAGGCATGCGCGGCGCTGATCGCCCGCCCGCCGCCCTTGACCGCGACATACATCGCTCAGCCCTCCGCGATCGCGACGGTGCGCGGCAGCGCCGCAAGGCGGTCGTGGGCGCACAGCACGACATCGACGCCGCGCGGGAAGCGCGTGCGGCTGGCGGCCCAGGCGGCGATGAAGCCGTCCGGCGCACCGGTCACGGCCAGGCGGTGTTCGTGCTCGATTCCCGGGCCGGTCAGGCGCCAGCCGCGCCCCGGTTCCAGCGCCGCCACCTGCAGCACCAGCGTGGCGCCGCGCTGCGGCTGTTCCTCGGTGCCGGCCTGCAGCGCCGCCAGCGCCGGCGGCGCGCCGCTGGCCAGCACGAAGGCGGCATCGCCCGGCATGGCGACGATGGGCGCGCCGCAATGGAAGCGCAGCCAGGCCTGCGCATCCGCGCCGGCATCCGACCACAGCGGCGTATCGGCATCGGCCAGCGCCAGCAGCACGGCGGCGGCGGCGCGGCACAGCGGTGCGGGCGCTTGCAGCGCGCTGCCGGCCACGACCACGCGGCCGGGGCGGCTCATGGCCTCCAGCACCGCGCGGAAGGCGGCCTGGGCGTCCAGCACGGGGTCGGCGAAGCCGGGGGTCAGGGCGTTCATCGCATGGTCGCCATGGTGAAGAATTCCACGCGCGTGGCGGCGGCGCGGCGGGCCTCGGCGTCGCGCACGGCCTGCTGGCGGGCGGCGAGCGGGGCGATCACGGCAGCCATCAGCGCGTCGTGGTGCGCCGGGTCCTGCAAGGCGGCATCGACCAGCGCGGCGAGTTCCGCCTGGCGCTTGTCGCGCCCCGCGACATAGGCGTGGCCGACCGCATCGCCGAGCCGCACGGCGCAGCGCGTGACGGTCATCTCGCCGAGGTTGAAGGGGGCGCCGTCGCCCCCCGCGCGCCCGCGCACCATGACCAGGCCGGTCTCGGGCGCGCGCAGGCGGTCGTGGGCGGGCAGGGCGGGCAGCAGGGCGGCGATGTCGTCGGCCGGCGCGCGCGCCAGCACGGCCATCCAGGCGCGGCGTTCCGGTGCAGGGTGGGGCATGGGCTGGGTCATCGGATTTGTCTGGACATGTAGACGTCCATGCCCGAGAAAGTCCACACGGATATCCCACGGACATGACCGCGCATGGTTGAAGTTTCGATGACAGGCGCCGGCATCGCGCGCGGACAGGGGGTGGCGCTGTGGCGGCAGATCGCCGCGACGCTGGAAGCCGAGATCAGCCGCGGCCGCGCCGCCGCCGGCGAACGCCTGCCGACCGAGGCGGTGCTGACCGCGCGCTTCGGCGTGAACCGCCACACGGTGCGCCGTGCGCTCGAGGACCTGGAGGCGCGCGGTCTGATCCGCGTCGAGCAGGGGCGCGGCGCCTTCGTGGCCGAGGATGTGGTGGATTACCGCCTCGGTCCTCGCACGCGGTTCTCCGAGCTGATCCGGCGGGAGAATCGCGAACCCGCCGGGCGCATCCTGCGCGTGAGCGAGATGCCCGCCGAGACGCAGCTCGCCGAAGCCCTCGGCATCCGGCGCGGGCGGCTGGTGCTGCGGGCTGAACGGCTTGGGCTGGTGAATGGGCGGCCGATGGTGCTCGGCCATCATCACTTCCCGCTGCCGCGCTGCGCCGGGGTGGCCGAGGCGCTGGAGAGCGACCCGTCGATCACCGCGGCGCTCGCGGCCTGCGGCGTGCCGGATTACCGGCGGCGTTCCTCGCGCATCACCGCCCGCCTGCCGACGCCGGAGGAAGCGGCGCTGTTGCAGCAGTCACGCTCGCGCCCGGTGATGGTGGCGGAATCGATCAATGTCGACCCCGACGGCCAGCCGGTGGACTGGACGCTCGCGGTCTATGCCGCGGGACGCGTGCAATTGGTGGTGGAGCCCTGAGGGATGGATTGGATCGTGACGGGCGGCACCGTCCTGAGGGACGGCGCGATGGCGCAGGCTGCGCTGGCGCTGGCCGGCGGCGCGGTGGCGGAGCAGCCGGCGGCTGGTGCCGCGCGGTTCGACGCGACCGGCCTGCTGGTGATGCCGGGGCTGGTCGACATCCATGGTGACGCGCATGAACGGCAATTGCAGCCGCGCCCCGGGGTGGACCTGCCGACCGCGCTGGCGCTGCGCGATTCCGCGGCGCAGCTGATCGCCTGCGGCATCACCACCGCCTACCTTGGCGTCACGCTGTCCTGGGAGCCGGGGCTGCGGTCGCTGGCAGCCTGGCGGGCCTTGAAGGCGGCGCTGCCCGCGGCGCGCGCGCGCGCGGCGACCGACCTGCGCGTGCATCTGCGCTTCGAGGCCGACAACCTGGACGCGCTGGACGACGCGCTGGCGGGCATCGCCGACGGGTCGGTGCATCTGCTGGGCTTCAACGACCACACGCCGGCCATCGTGAAGCGGCTGAAGGACCCGGTGCAGGTGGCGAAATATGCCGGGCGCGCGGGCATGGCGGCGGCGGATTTCGCCGAGCTGGCGGCGGCGGTGACGGCGCGGCGCGACGAGGTGCCGGCGGCACGCGCGCGCCTGGCGGCGGCGGCGCGCGCGGCCGGCATCCCGGTGCTCAGCCACGACGACGCCACCATCGAGGACCGCGAGCACTACCGCGCGCATGGCGCGACCATCTGCGAATTCCCGATGGCCGAGGCGGTCGGCGCGGCGGCGCGCGATGCGGGCGAGCCCGTGGTGATGGGCGCGCCGAACGTGGTGCGCGGCGGCAGCCATCTCGGCTGGGCGAGCGCGGCGCCGCTGGCGGAGCGTGGCATCGTGACCGTGTTGGCGTCGGACTATGTCTGGCCGGCGATGATGGAGGCGGCTTTCGCGATGGCGCAGCGCGGGGTGCTCGACCTGCCGCGCGCCTGGGCGCTGGTGTCGGAGAATCCGGCGCGTGCCTGCGGGCTGGCGGACCGCGGGCGGCTCGCGCCCGGGTTGCGCGGGGATGTGGTGGTGGTCGACGCGGCAGCCCGCGCGCCGGTCGCGGTCTTTGCCGCGGGGCGGCTGGGTTGGATCGCGCCGGGGGAGGCGTCGCGCATCGCGCGCTGAGAAACGGGGCGCATCGCGCGCTGAGAAACGGGGCGCATCGCGCGCGGCACCAGCCGCTGCCTCAACCCTCCGCCGGCCGCTGCGCGCCATAGGCGCGGAACACGCCGAGCTGCACGTCGCAGCCGATCCCGGTGAAGCCCGCGCGCTCCAGCGCCGCCTGTATGGTGGCCGGCGGCACGCAGGCGTCGATGGTGTCCCAGAAATACCGCATCATGCGCTGGTCGGCCTGGCCGCGCCCGACCAGGCGCGACAGCGCCGGCACCACGCCGCCCAGGTAGAAGCGCAGCGCCGCCAGCGCGACCCGGTTCGACGGCTGGTCGATCTCCAGCAGCAGCACCCGCCCGCCCGGGCGCAGCACGCGGCGGAATTCGGCGAAGGCGCGCACCAGGTCCGGCACGTGGCGCAGCGCATAGCCCATGCTGACCAGGTCCACCGAGGCATCGGCCAGCGGCAGCGCCTCGGCGCGCGCCTGCACCAGCGCGATGGGCAGCGCCGCGCGCGCCTGGCGCAGCATGCCCGCGCTGAGGTCGAGCCCGACCACATCCGCCGCCCCGCCCAGGATGTCCACGGCCTCGCGCGCCACCAGCCCGGTGCCGGTCGCGACATCCAGCAGCCGCTTGCCGGGCGCGAGCCCCGCGCGCCGCAGCGCGTCGCGGCGATACCTTGCGCCGGAACCGAGCGAGAAGATCGCGTTGATGCGGTCGTAGGAGGGCGCGCCCTGGTCGAACAGCGCCTGCACGAAGCGGTCGCGCTGGCGGTCGTCGGCATAGTGGCGCGGCAGGGTCGCATGTGGCGCGATCGGCGGTGGCGCGGTGTCCATCTTCGTGTCCCGGGGCGCGGCATGGGAGCCGCCGCGGGCACGCCGCGTCAAGTCGCGCGACAGGTCAGCGCCGCGGCCAGGCCGGCAGGCGCAGTTCGAAGGTGGCACCCGGCGCCCCGGGAAGCAGGTCGAGCCCGCCGCCCGCCGCTTCCGCGAGGCTGCGCGCGATCGCGAGGCCGAGCCCGGTGCCGCCGGCCGCGCGCGCCGTGGTGAAGAAGCGGTCGAAGACGCGCCGCGCATTGGCGCCGGAGATGCCGCGCCCGTTGTCGCTGACCCCGATTCGCACCACATCGCCCTCGATCCGGCAGGCGACCGCGCAGCGTGCCTGCGGGCCGGCATGCTGGCGGACGTTGTCGAACAGGATCCCGAGGATGCTGCGCAGCGCCTCGGGCGCGATGGCGGCCTCGGCGGTGGCGTCGCCGGCGAAGGCGATGTCGCGGCCGGCGGCGGCGTCGCGGAAGGCGTCGCCGATCGCGGCGCGGCCGGTGTCCTGCGGCTGCGGCGTCTCGGCGCGGGCAAGGTCGAGCAGGCGCGTCACCAGGCGGTCCAGGCGCTGCACATCCTCCATGCATTGCGCGAGGAAATTCGCGCGTTCCTGCGCGGACATGCCGGGCCCGTGGTCCTGCAGCAGTTCCAGCGCGCCGCGCAGCGCCGCGAGCGGTGTCTTGAACTCGTGGCTGACCGCGGCGGCGAAGTCGCTGATATAGGCGGCGCGGCGTTCCAGCGTCTCGGCCATGCCGGCGATCGCGGTGGCGAGCTCGTCGGCCTCGCGCACCGCGCTGCGGCGCACGCGGCGCACCTCGACCCGCGCGCCGGCGGCGACCGCGCGGGCCTGGTCCGCCACCGCGCGGATCGGCCGGCTGACGGTATAGGCGATGAAGCCCGCCAGCCCGCCGGCGACGACCAGCATCGCCAGGCTGAGCGCCGCCAGCTCCCACCGCTTGCCGTGCAGCGCCTGGCGCAGGCTGGAGGGCGTGCGCGAGAGCAGCACCGCGCCGATCACACGCTCGCCCGCCTGCACCGGCAGCGCGACGAACACGCGAAACGGCGCGGCGCGGCTGATCGAACCCGCGCCGGCGGGAACCGCCTCGCGCCGCGCGCGCACACGGGCGGCGGGCTGGCCGGCGAGGGCGGCGGCGACTTCTTCCAGGGCGCGCAGCGACAGGCCGTCCTCGCTGCCGGTGCTGGCCACCACCACGCCGGCCTGGTCGGTCACGCGCATGGCGGCGAGGGTGACGCGCTGCGCCTCGGCCAGCACCGGCGCGATCGCCGCGCCGGCGGCACGCGCCAGCGGATCGGCCGGGCGGTCCGGCGCCGCGGCATCGGGCGGCGGCGGCAGGATCGGGTCGCGCGCCAGGTCGAGGCTGGCGAAGCGCGGCGCCCAGTCGATCGCCTGCGGGGCGGCGTCCTGGCCGGCCTCGCGCAGCCAGGCGGCGCGCTGCGCGGCGGCGATGATGGCGGCCTGGGAGATCAGCTCGGTCTCGGTCTGGCGCACCAGCGCGCTCTCGTACAGGCGCAGCATCCACAACCCGCCGAGCGGCAGCACGAGCAGCGCCAGGTTGGCCAGCAGCAGGACCGCCAGGATGCGCGGCTTGTGGTGCCGCATGCTCAGGGGTCGTCCCGGTAGCGATAGCCCAGGCCGTGCACCGTCTCGATCGGCGCGGCGCCGAGCGCGGCCAGCTTCGCCCGCAGGTGGCGCACATGGCTGTCGATGGTGCGGTCGGCCACGATGCGCGGTTCGGCATGCGCCGCGCCCATCAGCGTGTCGCGCGTGAAGACGCGGCCGGGATGCGCGGCCATCGCCTGCAGCAGGCGGAACTCGGTGACGGTGAGGGGGATCGGTGCGGCGTTCCAGCGCGCCTCGAAGCGATCGGCATCGAGGCTCAGCGCGCCGCGGCGCAAGGGCGCGGGGGCGCGCGGTGCGTCGGTGACGCGGCCCTCGCGCCGGCGCAGCAGGGCGCGCACGCGCGCGACCAGCTCGCGCGGGCTGAACGGCTTGGTCATGTAGTCGTCGCCGCCGAGCTCGAGGCCGAGCACGCGGTCCACCTCCTCCCCGCGCGAGGAGAGGAAGATCACCGGCACGTCGCTGTCGCGGCGCAGCCGGCGGCACAGCTCGGTGCCGTCCAGCTCGGGCATCATGACATCGAGGATGACCAGGTCCGGCGCCTCGCGCGCGATCAGCGCAAGCGCGGCGGCGCCGTCCGCCGCCTCGACCACCACAAGCCCGTCGCGCGCCAGCGCGAAGCGGATGACGTTGCGGATATGCGGGTCGTCGTCGGCGATCAGGATCTTCGGCATGGTCTGCACGACATTTGCACCAAACATCCCTGGCACCTGCAAGGGCGCGACACCGCCCCTGCATGCCGGCGCGCCAGGCTGGGCGGACCGACATTGCAGGAGGTCCCATCATGTCCGACACCGCCGCCCCGCCGGAACCCGCCCCGCCGGCCGCCAACCCGCTGGCCGAAGGCGCGCGCCTGCTCGGCCCGGCGGGGTTGAAGCTGGCGCTGGTCGGCGCGCTGGTCGTTGCCCTGCTGGTCCCGCAATACATGGTCGCCGGGCTGATCGCCGAGCGTGAGGAACGCCAGGGCGAGGTGCGCGCCGAGATCGGCCGCGCCTGGGGCGCACCGCAGACCGTGCTAGGCCCGGTGCTGGTGGTGCCGGTGCTCCAGGCGGCGGTGCGCGGAAGCGAGCCGGGGGCGATCGCGATTCCCGCGGCGGAGCTGTCCATGGCCGCGACGCTGCGGCCCGAGGCCCGGCGGCGCGGGCTGTTCGAGGCGATCGTGTATGCGGCGCGCATTGAAATCACCGGGCGGCTCGGCGATGCCGCGGCCGCGCTGCCCGCGGATGTGACGCCCGACTGGCGCGGCGCCTATCTGCTGACCGGTGCCACCGACCTGCGCCCGACCGCCGAGGCGCCGACGCTGAGCCTGGGCGGGCGCGCGCTGCCGGTCGAGCGCGAGGGAGCCGCGCGCTGCGGCGCGGTGGAGGCGCTACGCTGGCCGCTTGGCCTGGAGGGACCGCCGGAGCCCGGCCTGGCCTTCGCCGGCAGCATGGACCTGCGCGGCACCGAGGCGCTGGCGATGCTGCCGATCGCCCGGCGCCTGCGCTTTTCGGCCGAGGCGGCCTGGGAGACGCCGAGCTATTTCGGCAGCAGCCTGCCGCACCGGACCTCCGGCGATGGCGCCGGCTTCCGCGCCGAATGGGTGGGCGGCATGGCCGAGCGGTCGCTGCGCCTGCCGGCGGATGGGTGCGGCGCGGTGCTCGGTCGCGGCGCGGGGATGGGCGTGGCGCTGCTGGAGGGCGTGCCGACCTACCGCATGGTGAACCGCACGGCGAAATACGCGGCGCTGTTCGTGCTGCTGGCGGTGATGACCTATTGGCTGTTCGAACTCGTCTCGCGCGTGCGGATCCACCTGCTGCAGTACGGGTTGCTGGGGCTGTCGATGGTGCTGTTCCCGATGCTGCTGCTGGCGATCTCGGAGGCGGTCGGCTTCGGCCTGGCCTATGCGGTCAGCGCGGCGATGGTGATGGCGCAGGCGTGCCTCTACACGGCGGGCGTGACGGGGCGCGTGCGGCTGGCCGCGGTCTTCGGGGGCGTGCTCGCGGCGCTGTTCGGCTTCCTGTACGTGGTGCTGCGGATGGAGAGCATGGCGCTGCTGGCCGGCGCGATCGGGCTGTTCGCGCTGCTCTCGGCGGTGATGCTGGCGACGCGAGGGATCGCGGCGCGGGGCGGGTGAGCCGCCGCGTGCCGCATAAACCTTGGGGGTGGTGCTCTGGCTCCCCGAGTTGGACTCGAACCAACGACCTAGGGATTAACAGTCCCGCGCTCTACCAGCTGAGCTATCGGGGATCAGGAGCCGGGCGCCGCGTATAGTGTGGGGCGCCACCACTGTAAAGTCGCCCGCGCGATCAGGTCCGGGCGGGAATCGAACCCACGTAGCAGGTTTTGCAGACCTGTGCCTGACCACTCGGCCACCGGACCGCGCGGGCGCCCCATATCGGCCGCGCGCGACGCGCGGTCAAGCGCCGGGTTGGCGTGCCGCCGCCGCCCGACCTATAACCGGGGCGTTCCTGCACAGGGCCGAGCACGATGGATTTTGCCGAGGCGCGCCGCTTCATGGTCGATTGCCAGCTGCGCCCCAACCGCATCGAGGACCCGCGCATCGTGACCGCGCTGCGCGACCTGCCGCGCGAACGCTTCGCGCCGCCCGCGCTGGCCGCCCGCGCCTATGCCGATGCCGACCTGCCGCTGCCCGGCGGGCGCGCGATGATGCAGCCGATGGTGCTGGCGAAGCTGGTGCAGCTGGCGGGCCTGCGGCGGGGCGAACGCGCCCTGGTGGTGGCCGCCGGCACCGGCTTCGGCGCGGCGCTGATGGCGGCGATCGGCGGGTCGGTCACGGCGGTCGAGGCCGACCCGGCGCTGCTGGCGATGGCGCGCGCCGCGCTGCCCGCGGCGGTGCCGGCCGGGGCGGTGACGCTGATCGAGGGCGATCCCGCGCTGGGCCACGCCGCCGGCGCGCCCTATGACGTCATCATGGTCGAAGGCGGCGTGGCGGCGGTGCCGCGCGCGCTGGAGGACCAACTGGCCGAGGGCGGGCGCCTGGTCGCGATCAGCCTGCAGGGCGGCCCGCCGGGGCGGGCGCTGCTGGCGCGCCGCGCGGGGGGCACCGTCTCGACGACGCGCGAATTCGACGCGCATGCCCCGGTGCTGCCCGGCTTCGCTGCCGCGCCGGCCTTCGCCTTCTGACACGGTAACCGCCGGATCGATTGGTCCGGTCGCGTATCCTGCTGGCGCGCAATGGCCGGCGTCCGCGCGCTGCCGGGCGCCCGGCATCGGGCGACACACTTCTTTGCCGGAGCAGGGGTGGCGCGCCGCTGTTGCGGTGCGTTAAGACATTTCGGCGAGACTTCCGGCGCGCGGCGCGGGGTTCATCCCGGGTTGCGTGTCCGGCCGGCCATTCCCGGGGGACGGCATAGGTGATCATGAGCCTGCGCAGCAAAATGCTTCAATCGGCCGCCCTGGCCGCCACCCTGGCGGTGCTGCCAAGCACCCCGGGATGGTCGCAGAGCCTCCAGGAGGCGCTGGCCGCCGCCTATTCGGGCAATCCGCGCCTGCTGGCGGCGCGCGCCGCCGCGCGCGCGGTGGACGAGAACGTGCCCCAGGCGCTGGCCGGCTGGCGGCCGACCGTCGTGATCGCCGGCGCCGCCGGCTATACCGAGACCACCACGCGCACCCAGCAGACCGCCGGCGGCGCGATCTTCCCGGTCACCGACCCGGCGACCGGCTTCGTCACCGGGCTGGGGCGCACGCCGCAGGTGCCGTTCTCGAACTACACGGATTCCAACCGCGGCACCGGCACGCTGCAGGCGACCGTCAGCCAGCCGATCTACCGCGGCGGGCGCACCACCGCATCGACGCGGCGGGCCGAGAACCAGGTCTATGCCCAGCGCGCCCGCCTGCTGATCGCCGAGCAGGAGGTGCTGTTCGAATCGGTGCGGGCGTATGTGTTCTTCATCCGCGACCAGGAGGAAGTGCGCCTCAATACCAACAACGTGCAGGTTCTGGTGCGCCAGCTGCAGGCGACCAACGAACGCTTCCGCGTCGGCGAGATCACCCGCACCGACGTGGCGCAGGCCGAATCCCGCCTGGCGCTGGCGCGCTTCCAGCTGGACCAGGCGCAGGGCGTGGCCCAGAGCTCGCGGGCCAATTTCATCCGCTGGACCGGGCTTGAGCCGCTGCGCGTGACGGCACCGCCGCCGCTGGCGCCCCCGGTGCGCTCGCAGCAGGAAGCGGTGCGGTTCGCGACCGACAACAACCCCACCGTGGTCGCCACGCTGTTCGACGAATCCGCGGCGCGCGACTTCATCGACGTGCAGTTCGCCGCGCTGCTGCCGCAGGTGACGGCGAATGCGTCGGCCTTCCGGCTGGACAACAACGCCGCGCGAGGGTCGCGCCAGACCGGCGCGCAGGTCACGCTGAACCTCAATGTGCCGCTGTACCAGGGTGGCGCCGAGCACGCGCTGGTGCGCCAGGCGCGCCAGCAGGCCCAGCAGGCCCGCCAGCAGGTGGCCGATGCGCGCCGCGTGGCCGCGCAGCAGGCGACCGAGGCGTGGGAGACGCTCGGCTCCTCCCGCGCCCAGGTGGAATCGGTGCGTGCGCAGATCCGCGCGCAGGAGATCGCGCTGGATGGCGTGCAGCGGGAGGCCATCGTCGGCAGCCGCACCACGCTCGATGTGCTGAATGCCGAGCAGGAACTGCTCCAGGCCCGCGTCAACCTGGTGCGGTCGCTGGCCACGCTGATCAACGCGTCCTATGCGCTGGCCACCACCATGGGCCGGCTGACCGCGCAGGACCTGGGCCTTCCGGTGCAGGTGTATGACCCGCGCAACTACTACAACGCGGTGCGCGACCGCTGGTTCGGCACGGGGGATTTCTCCGATGGCGCCGGCACCCCGCCGCCTGCCGGCGTGGTGCAGGTGCAGACCCTGGCGCCCACAACCCCCGTGCGAAGAAGCCCATGAGCGGACAGACCACGCCACCGGCCGGCGCCGCCCCCGCGGGTGTCGCTTCCGACCAGTCGATGGAGGACATCCTGGCCTCCATCCGCCGCATCCTCAACGAGGATGAGGCGCAGCCCTCGCCCGATGGCGCCGCGGCGCCCGCCGCCGAGGAGGCCGCGCCCGCGCCCGCCGCCGCGCCGGCCGCCCCCGGCGAGCCTGAGCCGCTGCTGCTCACCGAGGACATGATGGTCCCCGAGCCGGCGGCACCCGCGCCGGCCCTGCCCGCGGCGCAGCCCGCCATCGCGCTGCCTGAGGCCGGGCTGGACTCGCTCCTGGCGCCGGCGGTCGCGGCCGCGGCGACCGCTTCGGTCGGGCAGTTGCTGCGGGCCGTCTCGTCCGAACGCGGCGCGACCGTGACGCGCGGCGGGCCGTCGATCGAGGATGTGGTGCGCGAGGAACTGCGCCCGCTGCTGAAGTCCTGGCTGGACCAGCACCTGCCCGCCATCGTCGAGCGCCTGGTGCGCGCCGAGATCGAGCGCGTGACGGGCCGCGCGCTGGGCTGAACCGCGCCCCGCGCCCTTGACGCAGCCCCCCCGGCCGGGGAAGGGATGCGGCCATGCTCGACAAGTCCTTCGACCCCGCCGCGATCGAACACCGCCTGTACCAGGGTTGGGAGAGCGCCGGCGCCTTCTCGGCGAACCCGGCATCCCCGGCCAAGCCCTTCACCATCATGATTCCGCCGCCGAATGTGACGGGGTCGCTGCATATCGGGCATGCGCTCGACAACACGCTGCAGGACGTGCTGATCCGCTGGCGGCGGATGCAGGGGCGCGATGCGCTGTGGCAGCCGGGCACCGACCATGCCGGCATCGCCACGCAGATGGTGGTGGAACGGCTGCTGGCGCAGGAAGGCAATGCCGACCGCCGCACCATGGGGCGCGAGGCCTTCATCCGGCGGGTGTGGGATTGGAAGGCTGAATCGGGCGGCACCATCACGCGGCAGTTGCGGCGGCTGGGGGCCTCGCTCGATTGGCCGCGCGAACGCTTCACCATGGATGAGGGCCTGTCCGAGGCGGTGCGCGAGGTGTTCGTGCGGCTGTACCGGGAAGGGCTGCTGTATCGCGACAAGCGCCTGGTGAACTGGGACCCGAAGTTCCTCACCGCGATTTCCGACCTGGAGGTCGAGAGCAAGGAGGTGAAGGGCCATCTGTGGCACCTGCGCTACCCGGTCGAGGGCGAGCCTGGCCGCTTCCTGGTGGTGGCCACCACGCGGCCGGAGACCATGCTGGGCGACACCGCGGTGGCGGTGCATCCCGATGACGAGCGCTTCCGCGACCTGGTCGGCAAGCAGGTGATCCTGCCGCTGGTGGGGCGCGCGATTCCCGTGGTGGCGGATGAGTATTCCGACCCGGAGAAGGGCTCGGGCGCGGTGAAGATCACGCCGGCGCATGACTTCAACGACTTCGAACTGGGCAAGCGGCACGACCTGCCGATGCCCTCCGTGCTGGATGCGGAAGGCCGCGTGATGCTGGAGGAGATCGCGGCGGGCTTCGTCGCGGTTGAGGGCGTGGCGGACATCGACTTCGTGCGCGGGCTGGCGGGGCAGGATCGCTTCGCCGCGCGCAAGGCGATCGTGGCGCGGCTTGAAGAATTGGAACTGGTCGAAAAGATCGAACCCCACACCCATGCGGTGCCGCATGGCGACCGATCGGGCGTGCCGATCGAACCGCGGCTGACCATGCAGTGGTATGTCGATGCCAAGACGCTGGCCGCGCCCGCGATCAAGGCGGTCGAGACCGGGCAGACCGTGTTCACGCCGAAGCAGTGGGAGAACACCTTCTTCGCCTGGATGCGCGACATCCAGCCGTGGTGCGTGTCGCGCCAGCTCTGGTGGGGGCACCAGATCCCGGCCTGGTATGCGCCGGATGGCGAGGTGTTCGTCGCGCATACCGCCGAGGAAGCGGCGGTGCTGGCGCGCGCGAAGTTCGGGCGCGACGTGGAGCTGGTGCGCGACGAGGACGTGCTCGACACCTGGTTCAGCTCCGCGCTGTGGCCCTTCAGCACGATCGGCTGGCCGCACAAGACGCCGGAGCTGGCGAAGTACTACCCCGGCGACGTGCTGGTGACCGGCTTCGACATCATCTTCTTCTGGGTCGCCCGGATGATGATGATGGGCATCCACGTCATGGGGGAGGTGCCCTTCAAGACCGTCTGCATCCACGGCCTGGTGCGCGACGAGAAGGGCCAGAAGATGTCGAAGTCGAAGGGGAATGTGCTCGATCCCCTGGAGCTGATCGACGCGCATGGCGCGGACGCGGTGCGCTTCACCTTGTGCGCGCTGGCGGGGCCGGGGCGCGACATCAAGCTGGCGAAGCAGCGCATCGACGGCTATCGCGCGTTTGCCACCAAGATCTGGAACGCGGCGCGGTTCTGCGAGATGAACGGGATCGCGCCGATGCCCGGCTTCGACCCGGCGTCCGCCACGCTGCCGCTGTCGCGCTGGATCCTGGATGCCGCGAACAGCGCGGTGGCCGAGGCGAATGCGGCGCTGGAAGCCTTCCGCTTCGATGACTACGCGGCCGCCTGCTACCGCTTCACCTGGGGCGGCTTCTGCGACTGGTTCCTGGAATTCGCCAAGCCGGTGCTGCTCGGCCCCGACGGGCCTGAGAAGGATGAGGTGAAGGGCGCCGCGCAGCATGTGCTGGGCGTGATCCTGCGCCTGCTGCACCCGGTGATGCCCTACATCACCGAGGAGCTGTGGCACCGCATGGGCTATGGCGCCGAGTGCAGCCTGATCCGCGAGGCCTGGCCGGAGCCGTCCGTGGTGCAGGGCGCGGCCGAGGCGCGCGCGGAACTCGACTGGGTGGTGCGGCTGGTGAACGAGGTCCGCACCGTGCGGTCCGAGATGAATGTCGCGCCGTCCATCACCGTGCCGCTGCTGCTGTCCGGCGCGTCGGGCGAGAGCCTGGCGCGCGCCGGCCGCTGGGCCGACGCTATCCGCCGCATGGCCCGCGCGACGGAGATCCGCGCGCTGGAGGGCGAACCGCCCAGGGGCGTGGTTCAGGCGGTGGTCGGCGAGGCCACGGTCATGCTGCCGCTGGCCGATGTGATCGACCTGACCGCCGAACGCGCGCGGCTGGCGAAGGAACGCGGGCGCATCGCGGCCGAGGCCGACAAGACCGCGGCCAAGCTCGGCAGCGAGGTGTTCGTCTCGCGCGCGCCCGAGGAGATCGTGCAGGAAATGCGCGACCGGCTGGACGCCCAGCGCACCGAGGTGGCGCGCCTGGATGCCGCGATGGCGCGCATCGCCGGCTGAGCGCGCAGCCCGACTGGATCGCATGACATCGTTCGGCGGACCGCGCCGACACCGCTGGGGAGCAACGCCATGACCACCTGGGACAAGTCCCGCCTGCCGAGCCGCCACACCACCCAGGGGCCGGAGCGCGCGCCGCACCGGTCCTACCTGTATGCCATGGGCCTGACGCGCGAGGAGATCGACCAGCCGCTGGTCGGCGTGGCGTCCTGCTGGAACGAGGCCGCGCCGTGCAACATCGCGCTGTCACGCCAGGCCCAGGCGGCCAAGAAGGGCGTGAAGGAAGGCGGGGCGACGCCGCGCGAATTCACCACCATCACGGTGACCGACGGCATCGCCATGGGGCACCAGTCGATGAAGTCCTCGCTGGCCTCGCGCGAGGCGATCGCGGATTCGATCGAACTGACCATGCGCGGGCATTGCTACGACGCGCTGGTGGGCATCGCGGGCTGCGACAAGTCGCTGCCGGGCGTGATGATGGCGATGCTGCGGCTGAACGTGCCGTCCGTGTTCATGTATGGCGGGTCGATCATGCCCGGCAAGCACCATGGGCGGGACGTCACGGTGCTCGATATCTTCGAAGCGGTCGGCCAGCACGCGGCGGGCAACATGTCGCCCGAGGAGCTGGACGAGCTGGAACGCCACGCCTGCCCCGGCGCGGGCGCCTGCGGCGGGCAGTTCACCGCCAATACCATGGCCTGCGTGTCGGAGATCATCGGGCTCGCGCTGCCGTTCTCGGCCGGCGCACCCGCACCGTTCGAGGAACGCGACGAGTATGCCGTGGCGTCCGGCCGCGCGGTGGTGGAACTGATCCGTCGCAACCTGCGACCGCGCGACATCGTGACGCTGGACGCCCTGCACAATGCCGCGGCCATCGTGGGTGCCACCGGCGGGTCCACCAATGCCGCGCTGCACCTGCCGGCCATGGCGCACGAAGCCGGCATCCGCTTCACGCTGCAGGATGTCGCGGAGATCATGCGCAAGACGCCGCATATCGCGGACCTGAAGCCGGGCGGGAAATACGTCGCGGCGGATGTGCACCGCATCGGCGGCGTGCCGGTCATCATCAAGGCGCTGCTCGATGGCGGCTATGTGAAGGGCGATTGCCTGACGGTCACGGGCAAGTCGCTGGGCGAGAACCACCGCGACGTCATCATCCCGCAGGACCAGGATGTGGTGCACCCGACCAGCAGCCCGATCAGCCCGATCGGCGGCGTGGTGGCGCTGCATGGCAACCTCGCGCCCGATGGCGCCATCGTGAAGATCGCGGGCATGGCAAACCTTCGGTTTGACGGCACCGCGCTGTGCTTCGACTGCGAGGAAGACGCCTTCGCCGCCGTCGAGGCGCGCGCCTACAAGGCGGGCGACGTCATCATCGTGCGCTACGAAGGCCCCAGGGGCGGGCCGGGGATGCGCGAGATGCTGTCCACCACCTCCGCCATCTATGGCCAGGGCATGGGCGACAAGGTGGCGCTGATCACCGATGGGCGGTTCAGCGGTGCGACGCGCGGCTTCTGCATCGGCCATGTCGGGCCGGAAGCCGCTGTCGGCGGGCCGATCGCGCTGCTGCAGAATGGCGACCGGATTGTCATCGACGCGGACAAGGGCACCATCGACATGATGGTGCCGGAGGAGGAGATCGCGCGCCGCCGCGCCGCCTGGGCGCCGCGCGGCCACGACTACAATGCCGGCGGGCTGTGGAAATATGCGCAGCTGGTCGGCCCGGCGCACCTGGGCGCCGTGACGCATCCGGGCGGCGCGGCCGAGACGCACTGCTACGCCGACCAGTAGCGTTACATTTCGCATGCCATCGCGCTGCCATCAGCGCGCGGCAGAAACTCCCGGTGTGGCGGAACGTTCGTCCTGTCGCACCCGGAGGATGCCCATGATGTTGCGCCGCCTGATTTGCGTCAGCCTGGCCGGGGCCGGCTTGGCCGGTTGCGTGGCCTATCAGGAGCCGGTGGCCTATGCGCCGCCGCCGCGCCCGGTCTATGCGGCGCCGGGGCCGGTCTATGTCGCGCCGCCGCCCGAGCGGGTCTATGTTCAGCCGCGCCCCCGCCGGCAATGGGTGCCGCGGCGCTGCGACGGCTATGGTCGCTGCTGGGGCGGCTACTGGCGCTGACGCGCCATGGAGGGAGCGCCATGCGCCCTGTCCTGACTGCCCTGGCCTGCCTGCTGCTGGGCGGCTGCGTCGTCTATCCGGATGGCAGCCTGGGGCCGGTGCCGGCGCCTGGCGTTCCGATCCCGGCGCCGGTGCCGCCCGTCGCCTATGCGCCGCCGGTCTACGGCCATGGCTACGACGTGCCCTACCAGGGGGTGCCGACCTATGTGGTGCCGGCCCCCGCGCCGCCGCCGGTGGTGGTCGCGCCGGCGGTCGGGATCGGCGTGGGCCTTGGCTGGGGCAGGGGGTATTGGGGGCCGCGGCCCGGCGGCTATTGGGGCCGGCCGTATTACCGGCGCTGGTAGGGCGCGCGTGGAGCATGCTGCGTTCCCTCGCGCTCACGTCGCAGGCCCTGGCCGGTCGTTTTCAGAGCATCTTCACGCGTTCAGAGGGTTCCATCTGAACGCGATCTGACCTGGAGACCCGTCGCGAAGGTTGGTGCCGGGGCGTGGGCGCGCGGCGTCGTCGTCAGCGGTCGCTCAGCGTAGCGTGGCGATCACCGGGGTGTGGTCGGAGGGCTGGGCCTCGCTGCGCGGCATGGTGTCGACCTCGCAGGCTTCGAGGCGTTCGGCCAGGTCGGGGCTGAGCAGCGCGTGGTCGATGCGCAGGCCGCGGTTGGTCTCGAAGGCGGCGCCGTAGTCCCAGTAGGTGAACAGCGTGTCCTTCGGATGCAGGGCGCGCAGCGCGTCGGTCAGGCCGAGGTGCAGCAGGGCGCGGAAGCGCGCGCGGGTCTGCGGGCGCACCAGGGCATCCGTTGGCGGCAAGGTGCCGGGCGCGAGGTCGGCATCGGTCGGGCAGACATTGAAGTCGCCCAGGATGGCGAAGGGCGTGAAGCCATCGAGCCGGTCCGCCGCCACCGCCCGCAGCCGGTCCATCCAGGCCAGCTTGTAGGCGTAGCCGGCCTCGCCGCCGGAATTGCCGTTGGGCAGGTAGATGCCGGCGGCGTTGATGCCGCCCGCCTGGACTTCGATGTAGCGGGCCTGGGTGTCCTCGGTGTCGCCGGGCAGGTGGTCGGCCACCAGGTCGAAGGGGATGCGGGCGATGACGGCGACGCCGTTGCGCCCGCCGCCCTGGCCGACCGCGTGGGTGTGGTAGCCCAGCGCCTCGAATTCGGTGGTGGGCACCTGTTCGGCGGTGCAGCGGGTTTCCTGCAGGAACAGCAGGTCGGGCTGCGCGCGTTGCAGGAAGCGCGCGACATGCCCGGCGCGCTGGCGGATGGAATTGACGTTGAAGGTGGCGAGTTTCATGCGGCTGCGAGGGAAGCGCCCCGCGCCTGGTTTGGCAACCGGTGCAATTTCCAGAAAACGGTGGGGGATTCGGGGGAGGTGTCCTCCCCCGACCTTTTTTCTTCAGCCGACCGAGAACGACGTCCCGCACCCACACGCCGACACCGCCTGCGGATTGCGGATGGCGAAATGTGCCCCGATCAGTTCCTCTGCCCAGTCGAGTTCCGCGCCTGCCAGCAGGTCGAGCGAGACCGGATCGACGAAGACGCGCCCCGGCCCGTCGCCGACCACCAGGTCGTCCTCGGCGGGGCTGTCCTCCAGGCCGAACTTGTACTGGAAGCCGGAGCAGCCGCCGGCCTCGACCGCCAGGCGCAGCCCGGCGGCGGGGCGGCCTTCGCGGGTGGCGATCTCGGCGACCTGGGCGGCGGCGCGCTCGGTCACGCGGAAGGCGGGCAGGGTGGTCGTGCCGTCGGGCATGGCGGGTGGGACTCCTCGGATGCCCAACATAGGGCCTGTGCGGCGTGGTTCCAACGCCGTGGCGCGGTTGCCGGGGGGTGGGGGCGGGTGCTACGGCCCGGGGCGATGTCCCTCGCGCCCCACGCCGTCCGGCCCGAGACCTCCCGCGGCCGGCTGTATCCGGAAGCGGGGGGCGATGCGCGCTCGCCCTTCCAGCGCGACCGCGACCGGATCATCCACGCGACCGCGTTCCGGCGGCTGCAGTACAAGACGCAGGTCTTCATCTATCACGAGGGAGACCATTTCCGCACGCGGCTGACCCACAGCATCGAGGTCGCGCAGATCGCGCGGTCGATCGCGCGGCTGCTGGCGCTCGATGAGGATTTGGCGGAGGCGCTGGCGCTGGCGCATGACCTGGGCCACCCGCCGTTTGGTCATGCCGGGGAGGATGCGCTGAACAGCGCCATGAAGCCCCATGGCGGCTTCGACCACAACGCGCAGTCGCTGAAGGCGGTGACGCTGCTGGAGGCGCGCTATGCCGGCTTCGACGGGCTCAACCTGACCTGGGAGACGCTGGAGGGCCTGGCCAAGCACAATGGCCCGCTGCGCCGTCCGGCGCCCTATATCGCGCAGTACGACGCGAAGCACCCGCTCGACCTGCACACCCATGCGGGGGCCGAGGCGCAGGTCGCCGCCCTGGCGGACGACATCGCCTACAACAACCACGACCTGGATGACGGGCTGCGCGCCCGGCTGTTTACGCTGGAGGAAGTGGGCGCGCTGCCGCTGGTGCGCGAGGCGCTGGCGCAGGCCCGTGCCGCCGCCCCGGACGCGCCGGCCGAACGCCTGGCGCCCGAGATGATCCGCCGCGTCATCAACGCCATGGTGCGCGACGTGGTGGCGGAATCGCGCCGCCGCATCGCCGCCCTCGCACCCGCCAGCGTGGACGACATCCGCCGCGCCGACCGCCCGGTGATCGCCTTCTCCGACGCCATGGCCGAGGCGAACCTGCCGCTGCGCGACTTCCTGTTCACCCGCATGTACCGCCACTGGCGTGTGAATCGCACCATGGCGAAGTCGAAGCGCGTGGTGCAGATGCTGTTCAGCCACCTTCATGGCGGGCCGCAGATGCTGCCGCCGATCTGGCGCGCGCGCGCCGGGGATGCGGGGACCGCGCAATGCGCCCTGGTGGTGTGCGACTACATCGCCGGCATGACCGACCGCTACGCGCTGGAGGAACACCGGCGCCTGAACGACCCAGACATTCCAGGCTGACGCACCATGACCGAGAACATCTTCACCCTGCTCACGCAGGAGGTGCGCGGCGCGCTGGCCGCCCTGGTGCCCGACCTGCCGGCCGAGACGCTGGCGCGCGTGCAGGTGGAACCCCCGCGCGACGCGACGCATGGCGACATGGCGACCAATGCCGCGCTGGTCGCGGCGAAGCCCGCGCGCCTCGCACCACAGAAGCTGGCCGCCGCGCTGGCCGAACGCCTGGTGGCGCTGCCCATGGTGGTGGAAGCGACGCCGGCCGGGCCGGGCTTCGTGAACCTGCGGCTGGACGAAGCCTTCCTGCGCGGCCAGGTGCCCGCCGTGCTGCGCGCCGGCGAGGCCTTCGGCGACAGCACGCTGGGCGCGCGCGTGCGGGCGAATGTCGAATATGTCTCGGCCAATCCGACCGGGCCGATGCATGTCGGGCATTGCCGCGGCGCGGTGGTGGGCGATGCGCTGGCCAACCTGATGGCCAAGGCCGGCTGGGACGTCAGCAAGGAATACTACGTCAACGATGCCGGCAACCAGGTGGTGGCCTTGGGCTGGGCCGCGTATTGGCGGTATCTGCGCGCGGTCACGCTCGACGACGGCGACTGGACCGCGGAGGCGACCGAGCAGCGCTTCGGCGTCGCGCTGCAATACCGCGGCGACTACCTGGTGGCGGTGGGCGACGCGCTGGCCGAACGCTTCGGCGAATCGCTGATGGCGCAGCGCATCCAGCCGGGGATGCTGCCGGCGGAGGAGACGCTCTCGGCGTTTGCCCCCGCGCTCGACCGCGGCTGGCTGGTGCGATCGGCCTGGCTGGATACCGCGCGCGAGATGGCGGTGGCGATGATGATGGCGGAGATCCGCGAGGACCTCGCGCTGCTGGGCGTGACGCAGGACGTGTTCGTCAGCGAGCGCGCGTTGGTGCAGGCCGGCGCCGTGGAGGGCGCGGTGCGGCTGCTCGAGGAGAAGGGCCTGATCTACGAGGGCGTGCTGGAACCCCCCAAGGGCAAGACGCCCGACGATTGGGAACCGCGCCCGCAGACCCTGTTCCGCGCGACGCAATTCGGCGACGACGTGGACCGCCCGCTGCGCAAGTCGGATGGCAGCAACACGTATTTCGCCAACGACATCGCCTATCATGTCGACAAGGTGCGCCGCGCCCACCAGCTGCTGATCGACGTGTGGGGTGCGGATCATGGCGGCTATGTCTCGCGCATGCAGTCGGCGGTGCGCGCGGTGTCGGATGGCGAGGTGCCGCTCGAGATCGTGCTGTGCCAGATCGTGCACGTGGTGAAGGGCGGCGAGCCGGTGCGGATGTCCAAGCGCGCCGGCACCTACATCACGCTGCGCGACCTGATCGAGGAAGTGGGCCGCGACGCGGTGCGCTTCACCATGCTGACGCGCAAGTCGGACGCGCAGATGGAATTCGACCTGGACAAGGTGGTCGAGCAGTCGCGCGACAATCCGGTGTTCTATGTGCAGTACGCCCATGCGCGCTGCCGGTCGGTGCTGCGGCAGGCAGGCGACCCGGTCGGGCTGGAGGCAGCACCGCTCGATGCGCTGACCGATCCGGCGGAAATGGCGCTGATCCGGCGCATCGCCGCCTGGCCGCGCACGGTGGAAGCGGCCGCAACAGCGCGTGAACCGCACCGGATCGCGTTCTTTCTCCAAGACTTGGCCTCGGACTTTCACGTATTGTGGAACCGTGGTCGCGACGATTCGACGCTCCGGTTCATCCGGGCCGACGAACCGGAGGCGACCCGGGCCCGGCTGGCCCTTGTTGCCGCGACGGCAACGGTGATCCGCTCGGGCCTGGGCGTCATGGGGGTGACGCCGGTCGAGGAGATGCGCTGACGGGCTGGCCCAGGCCCCTCGGCAGTCAGGGGGTGGGGCGTGACCGATGTACCTGTGCCGTCCTATCGGGTGCGGCCTTCCGACGATGGCGGGCCGCCCTGGCGCCTGCTCGCGATCGGCGGCGGGCTGGCGGCTGCGCTGCTGGTCGGCGCCGCGCTGGTCTGGGGCATGACGCGCATGGGCGGCGGGCCGCGATCCGTGCCGCTGATCGAACCGGACCCGCGGCCCTTCAAGGTCCGCCCGGACGATCCCGGCGGGCTGCGCGTACCGAACCAGGACGAACTGATCTTCGAGCGCAACCGCGGCCCGGCCAGCAATGGCAGCGCCCGGCTGGCGCCGGAGCCCGAGGGGCCGCGCCTCGATGCGCTGCGGGCCCAGGTGGCGCAGCCGGCGCCACGGCCCGCCGGGCCGGACGCCGCGCCGCAGCCGGCCGCCGCCGCACCC
>NZ_CAKKLX010000011.1 GCF_918698155.1 Roseomonas sp. CECT 9278 | reverse complement strand
GTCTAAGCGACAGCCTGGCGGCTGCTGGCGGCTTCGCGGCGCTGCGGCGCCGCCGCGGCGCGCGCGGCGGTGGCCCGGTTCGCCTGCGGCGCGGCCTGCCGGCTCTGGGCCTGGGCCTGGTCGCGGGTGCGCGCCTCGCTCGGCGCGGCAGTCCAGGACACGCAGGCAAGGGCGACCAGGGCGGTGCAGAGGAAGCGCATTCCGTAAGCCTCTCGAATCATTTCGCCGTGTTTCGAGCCCGACTCTACACGGCATCGCGGTTGCCGGGGAAGGGGCGCTCGACCACCCTGGCGCGCATCCCGCCCCAGCCACGAGCGCCCCTGCCGATGACCGACCCCGACATCGAAAGCGACGGCGAGGCCGGCGCGGCGCCGGACAACCCGGTCCTGTTGCGGCGCCTGAGGGTCCTCGCGGATCGCCGGGACTGGGCCGCGATCTGCGCGCTGCTGCACCCCGACCCGCCCGGGCGCGTCGCGCTGCGGGTCATCCCGATCGCGATCGACGCCGCCCTCGCGACCGGGCACGAGGCGGTGCTGGACTGGGCGGCCTGCGCCGCCATCACCCGCGACCTGCCGCACCGGATGCGGGCGCAGGCGGCGTATCGCCTGGCGCGGGCCGGCCGGCCGGCGCTCGCCTGGAGCGTGCTCGCGGCCGATCCGGCCACGCCCTTCGCGGCCGATGCGCGCGGCCTGGTCAGCGCCGCCCTGGCGATGATCCATGAGAATGGCAGCGCCGCGCCGGCCGAACGGGCGGCGGCGCGCGCGCTCGCCCGGCGCCTGGCCGGCATCCCGGAGGATGCCCCCCCGGCCGCGCCCTTCCGCATCCCGGATGCCGGGCCTTGCGCGCCGCCCGCCTTTCCCGTCGCGCTGCGGCTCGCCCCCGGCGTCGATCCGGGCTTCGGCGCCGAGGTCGCGCGGATGATCGCCGATGGCGAAGCCGCCTTCGCCAGGACCGAGGCGCCGCCGATCGACGTGTTCGAGGATGTCTTCACCAACCGCCATGGCCATGTCTGGCGCAGCGACGGGCGGCTGGTCGGGCGCCAGGCCGGGGTCCTGCCGCCGGGCACCGCCGCCGCCATGGCGATGGCGCCGCGCATTGCCGCGGGGGTGCATGCCACCGGGCTGAGCAACAATTTCTACCACTGGTTCGGGGCTTGGCTGCCGAGCCTGTGCTGGCGCCTGGCGCCGGGCGTGCCGCGCGGCCTGCCGATCCTGCTGCGCAGCGATGCCGCCAGCTACCAGACCGAAAGCCTCGACCTGGTGTTCGGCACCGAGGTGCCGATCCTGCCGGTCGCCGAGGCCACCCATCTCCGCACGCTGTACCGCGTGCGCGAGAACGGTGTGCGGATGGACCCCGCCGGCCCCTACGAGCCGATGATCGCGCGCATGATCGCCGCGGTGGAGGCCCGCACGGCGCGCCCGGCGGTGGCCGGCGAGCGGCTGTACATCTCGCGCCGCGATTCGCCGCAGCGCCCGCTGGGCAACGAGGCGGAGCTGGAGGCCGTGCTGGCGGCGCTGGGCTTCACCGCGGTGACCATGACGGAGTGGCCGCTGGCGGAGAAGATCGCCATCGTGCGCGCGGCCTCGGTCATCGTCGCGCCGCATGGCGCGGGGCTGAGCCTGCTGCTGTTCGCGCGCCCCGGCACCAGCGTGTTCGAACTGCTGCCGGCGATGCCGCGCACCATGTCGGTCCGGCTGTGCATGACGCGGCTGTCCCGCGCACGGGGCCATCGCCACCTGGCCTGGGTCGAGCCCTGCGACGAGGCGACCGGGCGGTGGTCCTGCGCGATCGCGCCGCTGGTGGCGGCGCTGGAGGAATTCATCGCCGGGGCGTGAGCGGGCGGCACCGGGCGGCGGGGCGCGCCAGGCGGCGCGCGCCGGCCTGCGTCAGGTCAGGTGCGGCAGCGCCAGGTAGTCCTGCGACTGCATCTCGACCAGGCGGGAGGCGGTGCGTTCGAACATCGCGGCATTCTCGCCACGTTCGTAGAGGCGGTCGGGCACGTCCTCGGCGCTCGCGACCAGTTTCACGCGATGTTCATAGAGCGTGTCGACCAGCGTGATGAAGCGGCGCGCCTTGTCGAAATTCTCCGGCCCCAGGCGCGGGATGCCGTCGAGCACGATGGCGTGGAAATGCGTCGCCACCGCCAGGTAGTCGGCCGGGCCCAGCGGGCGGCCGCAGATCTCGTCGAAGCCGAAGCGCGCCACGCCGCGCGCGGCCTGCGGCACCTCCACCCGGCGGCCGAGCAGGGTCAGCGTGGTGGCGGCGGGCGCGGTGTCGCCGATCAGCTCGGCAAAGGCGGCGTCCAGCGCGCGTTCGGCGCGGCCATCGGCGGGCACGTGCCAGGTCGGCAGGCCGCGGATGCGTTCGCGCCGGTAGTCGCGCGCGGATTCGATGACCAGCACCTCGATCCGCTTCTTGATCAGCGCGATGAAGGGCAGGAAGGCGTCGCGCCCGGGCTTGCCGCGGAACAGGTCGTCCGGCGCGGTGTTGGACGTGGCGACCACCACCACGCCGCGGGCGAAAAGTGCCTCGAACAGGCGGCCCAGGATCATGGCGTCGGCGATGTCGTGCACCTGGAATTCGTCGAAGCACAGCAGCGCGGCCTCGGCCACGATGCTGTCGGCCAGCGGCGGGATCGGGTCGTGGTCGTGGATGTCGGTGGGCGCGGGGGCATCGGCGTCGCGCATCTTCCAGGCATGGATGCGCCGGTGCGCCTGCTGCATGAACTGGTGGAAATGCAGGCGCTTCTTGCGCGGCACCTCGGCCGCTTCGAAGAACAGGTCCATCAGCATGGACTTCCCGCGCCCGACCTCGCCGACCAGGTACAGGCCCATGGGCGCGCCGGCGGGGGCTTCCTCGGTCGCCTTGCGGCGGAAGAAGCGGGAGAGGAAGCCGCCGGTGTCGGGCGGTTCGGCACGCGGGTCGTAGCCGCGGGTGCGCCGCCAGAGGTCCTGCAGCTTCTCCGCGGCCATGACCTGCGCCGGGTCGGCGGTGATGGTGCCGGCGGCGATGCGCGCGCGCAGCGCGGGCAGCGGGCCGTCGGGATGGCGGGTGTGGGACGGGCCGGCGGTTGGGCCTGCCGATGCGTCCGGAGGTGGCGTCATGGGACGGGACGCTTAGCCCGCGTGGCCGCGCCCGACAACCGCCGGCGGTGTGGCTCTGCGGCGCGCCCCTTGCGGGGGCACGGAGGTGGCGGTGAGGCAGGCGTGCCTGGGGCGCGTCGGGCCGGAGCGCGCCTGTCGCATTGCGGGCGGGCGTGCCTCCGGCAGATCAGGTCGCGCGTGCCGCCGGCACATCAGGTCACGCGCGCCTCCGGCACGTGGAGTCACGCGCGCCTCCGGCACGTGAAGTCTCGCGCGCCTCCGGCACGTGAAGTCTCGCGCGCCTCCGGCACGTGGAGTCACGCGCGCCTCCGGCACGACGCCCCGGACCCCGAACCCCCTACTCTCGCTGCGAGAGGTAGTGCGCCAGCGCGGCGATCTGCGCGTCGGTCAGCCCGACCACCGCGCCGTTCATCTGGGAATCAGCGCCCACGCGCACCCCGTCGCGATATTCGATCATGGTGCGGGCGAGGAAATCCTCGCGCTGGCCGACCAGGCGCGGCACCTGCTCGCGCCCGGTCAGCGCGGGCAGGTGGCACACCGCGCAGTTGCGCGGGCCGATCAGCGCCTGGCCGGCGGCGAACAGCGCCGGGTCGCGCGCGCGGCGGTCCTGCGGCGGCCCCGGGGGAAGCGAAGCGAAATGCGCCGCCAGGTCCTCGATGGCGCCGTCCGCCATGCCCGCGGCGACCGCGGTCATCGCCGGCACCTGGCGCAGCCCCTCGCGGAACAGGATTAGCTGGGTGGTGATGAACAGCGCCGGCTGGCCGGCGAGCGAGGGCGTGCCCTCGATGGCGCTGCGCCCGGCCTCGCCATGGCAGGCGGCGCAGCGTTCCGCGGAAACCGCCGCGCCGCGCGCGGCATCCTGCGCGGCGGCGGAAAAGGCAGCGGCGGCGCCGAACAGCGCCGCCGCCAGAAGTCCCGCCAGCCTCACCGGCGATAGGTGATGCGGTAGATCGCACCCATCTGCTCGCCGGAGACGAGCATGGAGCCGTCGCGCAGCACATGCACCTCAACCGGCCGGTCGGCGAAGGTCTGCGCGGCGTCGTTGCGCAAGCCGGTGAGGAATTCCTCCACCCGCGTCACGTTGCCCTGCGCGTCCAGGTGCGCGACCACCACGTCGAAGCCCGACAGGCGCGACCGGTTCCACGACCCGCGCCGGGCGATGAAGGCCATGTTGCGATACTGCTCGGGGAACATGGTGCCGGTGTAGAAGCGCATCCCCAGCACCGCGGTATGCCCGCCCAGCAGCGCCGCCGGCTGCGAGAATTCGGCGCAGTTGCGCCCGGCATTGAACTGCGGGTCACGCCAGTCGCCCAGGCAATAGGGGAAGCCGAAATCCTCGCCGGCGCGGCGCACGCGCAGCAGCGTGTCCTGGGGGGCGTCGTCGCCGGCCCAGTCGCGGCCGTGGTTGGTCGCCCACAGCTCGCGCGTGACGGGGTGGTGCGCCATGCCGACCGAATTGCGCACGCCGCGCGCCTCGATGCGGCGGCCGCTGCCATCGGGGTTGAAGGAAACCAGCAGCGCGAACTTGTCGCGGTCGGTGTTGCAGACGTTACAGTTGACGCCGACGTTGGTGTAGATGCGGCCATCGGGCCCGAGCGTGGCGAACTTCCAGTGGTGGTTGCCGCCGTGCTCCTGTTCGGTCGGCAGGGCGAAGGCGGCGGTCAGGTCCACCGGCGCGGGCGGGTTGTCGAGGTTCGCCTCGATGTTGTCGTAGCGCAGCACGCGGTTGACCGCGAAGACGTACAGGCTGTTGCCGATCATCACGAGGCCGTTGGGCTGCGCCAGGCCCTGCAGCAGCACGCGCGTGCGCGTGGTGCCATCGGGGTTGCGCGTGATGGCATAGACGCGCCCGATCGCGCGCGTGCCGGCGAACAGCGTGCCGTTCGGCCCCTCGGCGATGGCGCGCACGCCGGGCATGCCATGGGCGAAGACCTCGGCCTGGAAGCCGGGCGGCAGGCGGATGGCGCCGACCGGCACCTGGTCGAGCGGCGTGACCGTCATGCGGGCGGCATGGGGCGCGAGGGTCGAACCTTCGGGCCGGCCGACCGCCCAGCCCGGCACCGGTGCGGCGGGGGCCGCCGGCGCCTGTGCCAGCGCGGGCCCGGCCAGCAGGGCGGCGGCGAAGCCAAGCAGGATGCGTCGTGAGGACATGGCGTTGCTTCTCCCAGTCGCCCCGTTGGCGGGCGTGCGGCGCATGGAAGGACGGAATGCGCGGGGCTGCAAGCGCAGGTTGCAGGGCGGGCCCTGGACGGCGGCGGCGCAGCGGTCGAACGTGACGGCATGGATGGACTTCTTGCCGGGCTGCCGCCCGTGGGCGCGATGCTGGGCATGGCCGGCGCCGCCCTGGCGGGCGGGGTGTCGCGCGGCTTCTCGGGCTTCGGGGCGGCGCTGGTCTTCGTGCCGCTGGCCTCGGCGGCGGTCGGGCCGCGGGCGGCGGTGCCGGTGCTGGCGCTGATGGAATGCGCGGCCTGCCTGGTATTCCTGCCCAATGCCTGGCGCCATGCGGCGCGGCGCGACGTGGCGGTGATGGCGGCGGGCGCGACCTGCGCCGTGCCGGTCGGCGCCATGATCCTGGCGGCCAGCGACCCGGTGGCGCTGCGCTGGGGGCTGACCGCGCTGGTGCTGCTGGCGGTGGCGGTGCTGGCCTCGGGCTGGCGCTACCGCGGGGCGGGTTCGGCGCCACTGACCTTCGGCGTGGGCGCGCTGGGCGGGGTGATGAGCGGCACCGCCATGCTGGGCGGCGTGCCACCGGCGGTGTGGTGGCTGGGGCGCAGCGCCCCCGCCGTGGTCGTGCGGGCCAACATGAACCTGTATTTCGCCGTGCTGACCGCGGTGGTGACCGCCGCCTTCGTCTGGCGTGGCCTGGTCGGGGTGCAGACGGCGTGGTTCGCGCTGGCGGCGGCGCCGGTCTATGGCGCCGGGCTGCGGGTGGGCGCGCTGCTGTTCGCGCGCACCAGCGAGGCGACCTTCCGCACCGCGGGCGTCGCGCTCATCCTGGCCGCGGCGGTGCTCGGCATGCCGCTGTGGGACCCGCTTACGGGGCGATGACGCGGGCGGCCGCGACCACGCCGCGGATGCGGTCGTTGTCGGTCGCGCCGGCCTCGACCGCGGCGATCGCCATCACCTCGGCCGCGCGCACGGCATTCAGGCGGTCCAGCACCTGGCGCGCGCGGTCGAGCGGCACCACCACCACGCCGTCGGCATCGCCCACGATGATGTCCCCCGGCCGGACATGCTGGCCGCCGAGGGTGACCGGCGCGCCCACCACGCCCGGACCGTTCGAGGCCGGCGAGGCCGGCATGATGCCGGCGGCGAACAGCGGCATCCCGGCGGCGACGATGCCCGCGCGGTCGCGCGCCAGCCCATCCGTCACGAAGGCCGCGACGCCCTTGTTCTTCATCATGCCGGCGACCAGGTCGCCGACCACCGCGGTGCCGGTGTAGCCGTCATTGGCCACCACGATGACGTCGCCGGGCTGCGCTTCCGCCAGCGCGCCGAACACGCCCACCACATCGGCCGGGTAGGACAGCGCGGTCAGCGCCGGGCCGACGAACACCGCATTGTCCGGGTCCATCGGCTTGATGCGGTAGTCAAGCGCGCCGCGCCCATCCATCGCATCGGCCAGGTGCGAGGTCTGCGCGCCGCGGAAGGCCTCGACCAGCGCCGGGTCCGGCCGCGCATGGCCGCGATGGATGGTGAGCATGGGCGGGTTGTCGATCATGGCGCGTCCTCGGGTCCTGGTGCGGGATGCTCGCGCGCGGGGCGGGGCGCGTCCACCCGGTCAGCGGCGCGCGTGCAGCGTGGCCGCGGCGGCGAGTTGCAGCGCCAGCGCCACCGCGCCCACCGTCCAATCCCCCGCCAGGTCCCGCAGCAGGCCGAAGATGGCGGGCGCGAAGGCATAGAAGGCCTGGTTCACCGCGGTGATCAGCGCCACCACCGCGCCGACCTGCGCCGCCGGCCATTCGGCCTGCGCGATCAGCGGCGGCAGGGACAGCAGGTTGCCCAGCCCGAGCCCGAACAGCACGCAGGCGAGCAGCATGAGCGGTGCGCTGGTGCCGCCCGCCGCCAGCAGCGCGACCGACCCCGCCGCCTGCACCAGGAAGTTCAGCGCCGCAGCGCCGCGCCGGCTGGCATCGGGCGGCAGCAGCCAGCCGACCGCGGTGCGCCCCAGCACCGCGCAGACGGTCGCGAGGCTGACCGCCCAGCCCGCGCCGGTGACGCCGAGCGCCGGCGTCATCAGCGAATACACCTGCGAGAGCAGCCCCATCTGCCCGACCATGCCGAGCGCGAAGGCCATCGACAGGCTGCGGAAGCCGGGCTGCGACCAGAGCGCGCCTGCATTGCCGGCGGCGGCGCCCGGGGTGGGTGGCGCGGCGGCGCCCGGGGTGGGTGGCGCGGCGGCGCCCGGGGTGGGTGGCGCGGCGGCGCCCGGGGTGGGTGCAGCGGCGGCGCCCGGGGTGGGTGCAGCGGCGGCGGCTGATGCGGCGGCGCCATCGGTGCGCTGGCCGAGCATCGCCGGGTCGGGCGCGAACCAGCGCCCCGCGACGGGCCACAGCACCGCCAGGCCCACCGCGCCGATGGCGATCGCCGCGGGGAGGAACCCGATGCCGCCGATCAGCGCCGCCCAGAGCGGCACGAAGACGATCCCGCCCATCGAGGCGCCGTTATAGGCCATGGCCAGCGCCGCCGGCCGCCGCCGGTCGAACCACCGGCTGACGATGGCGTTGATGGCAGCGCCGCTGGTCAGGGCCCAGCCCGCGCCGGTCAGCAGCGCCGCGGGCACCAGCCAGGCGGGCGCCGGCGCGACCGCCCAGGCCAGCGCGCCGCCGGCCGAGAGCAACAGCCCCCCGCGCAGCATCGCCACCAGGCCGAGCCGCGGCTGCACCGCCGGCAGCCGCGCGACCAGCACGGCGCTGGCCAGAAAATGCAGCGTGATGGCGCCCGATACCGCGGCGACGGACCAGCCGCGCCCGCCGCTGAGCGCCTGCAGCCAGACCCCCGGTCCGTTGAAGCCGATGCCCCAGGCGAAGGACGCCAGCGCGAAGGCCGCCCAGACCACCTGCCAGCCGAAGAAGCGCTCCGCCATCGCGCACAGCCTGCCATGAAGGCGGCATCCGGCGCGAATTCGGTGCGGCGCTCGGTTGCGGTGCGGCACACGCTATGTTAATCGCCCGCCGCCGCCGGGGCTGCCGTCCCGCGCGGCCATGACCCTTGGCCGTTCGCCGGAACGCGCCGCGCAAAAGGACCGGGATCGCTCGTGGCCGCCGAGACCATCCAGACCGTCTCCCCTTCCTCGCTTGGCGCCGCTGGCGCGGCGTCGCGCTATGCGCTGGCGCTGCTCGGCCTGGCCGACGACCTGCGGCCGACCGAGCCCGGTGCCGTCGACCGGATCGCCGGCGACCTCGAGGAACTGCTGACCCTGTGGCGCGACGACGCGGATTTCCGCGACTTCATCGCCGACCCGAGGCTCGATGGCGTGAAGCAGCGCGCCGGCATGTTCGCGATCCTGGATCGCGTGAAGACCGGCACCGAGGTGCGCAACCTGGTCGGCGTGATGATCGTGAACCGCCGCCTGGCCGCGCTGCCGGCGGTGGCGCAGGCCTTCGGGGCGCTGCTCGCGGCGCGCCGCGGCCAGCAGACCGCCGAGGTGGTCACCGCCCATGCGCTGTCGGACACGCAGCGCGCGCAGATCGTCGCCCGCCTGACCGAGGCCGGGTATTCCGGCGTGCGCCTGTCCGAGAGCATCGATCCGTCCATCCTGGGCGGGCTGATCGTGCGGATCGGCTCGCGCCTTTACGACAACAGCATCAAGTCCAAGCTGCAGCGCCTGCAGTACGCGATGAAAGGGGCCGCCTGAACCATGGATATCCGTCCTGCCGAGATCTCGGAGATCCTGAAGGCGCAGATCGCCGGCTTCGATGCCGAGGCGAATGTCGCCGAGGTCGGCACCGTGCTGACCGTGGGCGACGGCGTGGCCCGCGTGTACGGCCTGCAGAACGTGATGTCCGGTGAGCTGGTGGAATTCCCCGCCGCCGGCATCCGCGGCATGGCGCTGAACCTCGAGGTCGACAATGTCGGCGTCGTGATCTTCGGCGACGACAAGAACATCCGCGAGGGCGACACCGTCTCCCGCACGCAGTCGATCGTGGACGTCCCGGTGGGCAAGGGGCTGCTGGGGCGCGTGGTCGATGCGCTGGGCAACCCGATCGACGGCAAGGGCCCTCTGGTGGACGTGACGCGCACGCGCGTCGAGGTGAAGGCGCCGGGCATCATCCCGCGCAAGTCGGTGCATGAGCCCATGCAGACCGGCATCAAGGCGATCGACAGCCTGATCCCGATCGGCCGTGGCCAGCGCGAGCTGATCATCGGTGACCGCCAGACCGGCAAGACCGCCGTCATCCTCGACACCATCATCAACCAGAAGCCGATCAACGCTTCGGGCGATGAGTCGAAGAAGCTGTACTGCATCTATGTCGCGGTCGGCCAGAAGCGCTCCACCGTGGCCCAGCTGGTCAAGACGCTCGAGGAGCAGGGCGCGCTCGAGTATTCGATCATCGTGGCCGCCACCGCCTCGGACCCGGCGCCGATGCAGTTCCTGGCCCCGTACTCCGGCTGCGCCATGGGCGAGTTCTTCCGCGACAACGGCATGCACGCGGTCATCTTCTACGATGATTTGTCGAAGCAGGCGGTGGCCTATCGCCAGATGTCGCTGCTGCTGCGCCGCCCGCCGGGCCGCGAGGCCTATCCGGGCGACGTGTTCTACCTGCATTCGCGCCTGCTCGAGCGCGCGGCGAAGATGAACGACGATTTCGGCGCGGGCTCGCTGACCGCTCTGCCGGTCATCGAGACGCAGGCGGGCGACGTGTCGGCGTACATTCCGACGAACGTCATCAGCATCACCGACGGCCAGATCTTCCTGGAGACCGAGCTGTTCTACAAGGGCATCCGCCCTGCGGTGAACGTCGGCCTGAGCGTCTCGCGCGTGGGTTCCGCCGCGCAGATCAAGGCGATGAAGCAGGTGGCCGGCAAGATCAAGCTGGAGCTGGCGCAGTACCGCGAGATGGCGGCCTTCGCGCAGTTCGCCTCGGACCTCGATGCCACCACGCAGGCGCTGCTGGCGCGCGGTGCGCGGCTGACCGAGCTGCTGAAGCAGCCGCAGTACAAGCCGGTGCCGGTCGAGGAGCAGGTGATCTCCCTGTTCGCCGGCACGCGCGGCTACCTGGACCGCATCACGGTGGCGCAGGTCGGTGAGTTCGAGCGCCGGCTGCTGGCCGACCTCAAGGCGCGTTCGCCCGATATCGTGGAGGCGATCCGCACCGACCGCGAGATCAAGAAGCCGACCGAGGACAAGCTGGTCGCCTTCCTGGACGACTTCGCCAAGTCCTTCGGCTGACCAGGCAGGGCGCGGAGAGCACCCATGGCGAGCCTCAAGGCGCTGCGCATGCGGATCAACAGCGTGAAGTCCACGCGGAAGATCACGCAGGCGATGAAGATGGTGGCGGCGGCGAAGCTGCGCCGCGCGCAGATGCGTGCCGAGGCGGCGCGCCCCTATGCCGAGCGCATGGAGCGCATGCTGGCCTCGCTGGGCGTGGCGGTGGCGAACCAGCCGGATGCGCCGAAGCTGCTGGTGGGCACGGGCGGGGATGCCACCCATCTGCTGGTGGTGATGTCGGGCGATCGCGGCCTGGCTGGGGCCTTCAACACGAATATCGGGCGCTTCGCGCGCACCCGCATCCGTGAGCTCGAAGGCCAGGGCAAGACGGTCAAGGTGCTGGCCGTGGGCCGCAAGGGCGCGACCTTCCTGAAGCGCGAGTTCGGCTCGCGCTTCGTGGGCGAAGTGTCCTTCGCCGGCAAGAAGACCGTCGGCTTCGAGGATGCTGCCGAGGTCGCGGCGAAGATCACCGCCATGCTCGAGGACGGCGAATTCGACGTCTGCGCGCTGCTGTACAACCGCTTCCGCAGCGTGATCTCGCAGATCCCGTCCGAGCAGAAGCTGATCCCGGCTGCGCTGCCCGAAGCCGAGGCCGAGGTCGCGGCGGGCCCCCAGGCGCAGTACGAATACGAGCCGACCGAGGAGGAAATCCTCGCGGCGCTGCTGCCGCAGAACCTGGCCGTGCAGATCTATCGCGCCGTGCTGGAGACCAATGCCGGCTTCTACGGCAGCCAGATGCAGGCGATGGACAACGCCACCCGCAATGCCGGTGAGATGATCAACAAGCTCACCCTGAATTACAACCGCACCCGCCAGGCCAACATCACCCGTGAGCTGATCGAGATCATCTCCGGGGCTGAGGCCCTGTGATGGCGCGTGCACCGAAGAAGAAGTCCGATGCCGCCGAGGCGGCGCCGATCGAGCAGGGGATTGCCATCGTGAAGAACAATGTCGGCAAGGTCACGCAGGTGCTGGGCGCCGTGGTGGACGTGCAGTTCCCGCAGGACCTGCCCAACATCCTGAACGCGCTGACCGTCAAGATCGGCGATCGCGTGCTGGTGCTGGAAGTGGCGCAGCACCTGGGCGAGCGCACGGTCCGCACGATCGCGATGGACAGCACCGACGGCCTGGTGCGCGGTTCGGAAGTGATCGACACCGGCGCGGGCATATCGGTGCCGGTCGGCCCCGGCACGCTCGGGCGCATCCTGAACGTGATCGGCGAGCCGATCGACGAGCGCGGCCCGGTGCCGCACGACAAGACCTATACCATCCACCGCGAGGCCCCGGCCTTCGACGAGCAGGCGACCGCGGCCGAGATCCTCGTCACCGGCATCAAGGTGATCGACCTGCTGGCGCCTTACCTGAAGGGCGGCAAGATCGGCCTGTTCGGCGGCGCCGGCGTGGGCAAGACCGTGACCATCCAGGAGCTGATCAACAACGTCGCCAAGGGCCATGGCGGCGTGTCGGTCTTCGCCGGCGTCGGTGAGCGCACCCGCGAGGGCAACGACCTGTATCACGAGATGGTCGATGCCGGCGTCATCAAGCTGGGCGAAGGCACCACCGAGGGTTCGAAGGTGGCGCTGGTCTATGGCCAGATGAACGAGCCGCCGGGCGCGCGTGCGCGCGTGGCGCTGTCCGGCCTGTCGATGGCGGAGTACTTCCGCGACGAGCAGGGCCAGGACGTGCTGTTCTTCATCGACAACATCTTCCGCTTCACCCAGGCGGGCGCGGAAGTGTCCGCGCTGCTGGGCCGCATCCCGTCGGCGGTGGGCTACCAGCCGACGCTGGCCACCGACATGGGCGCGCTGCAGGAGCGCATCACCAGCACCAAGAAGGGGTCGATCACCTCGGTGCAGGCGATCTACGTTCCCGCGGACGACCTGACCGACCCGGCGCCGGCGACGTCCTTCGCGCACCTGGACGCGACCACGGTGCTGAACCGTTCGATCGCCGAGCTCGGCATCTTCCCGGCGGTGGACCCGCTGGACAGCACGTCGCGCGCCATGGACCCGCGTATCGTCGGCGACGAGCACTACAATACCGCCCGCGAAGTGCAGAAGATCCTGCAGACCTACAAGTCGCTGCAGGACATCATCGCCATCCTGGGCATGGACGAGCTCTCGGAAGAGGACAAGCTGGTGGTGGCGCGCGCGCGCAAGATCCAGCGCTTCCTGTCGCAGCCCTTCCACGTGGCCGAGGTCTTCACCGGCACGCCGGGCGTGTTCTGCAAGCTCGAGGACACGATCCGCTCCTTCGCCGGCATCGTGAAGGGCGAGTTCGACCACCTGCCGGAAGCCGCCTTCTACATGGTCGGCACGATCGAGGAGGCGGTGAAGAAGGCCGAAGGCTTGAAAGCGGCGGCCTGACGCCTCCTCGATCGAGTTTTTGTTTGGTCCCTCAGACGCCGGGCGGGCGGCATCCGCCGCCCTTGTCTGCGCCGCACCGCTGGTGCGCTTGAGGGGAAGGCCTTATGGGCGGCGCCGGCCGCTGTGCGGCCGGATGCGGTCAGGGCGTGCTGGGTTGGTTCGGGCGCTCTGGATGTGATGGTGGTGGGCGCGCTTGGCGCCCCGATGTCGTAGGGGTTTGCACGGATGGCCACCTTCCAGCTCGAATTCGTCTCCCCCGAGAAGCTGCTGCTCTCGCGCCCGGTCGAGATGGCCCTGCTGCCCGCCGCCGATGGGCAGATGGGCGTGCTGCCCGGCCATGCGCCGATGATCGTGGCGCTGAGCGGCGGCGTGATCTCGGTGCGCGAGGGCGGTGCGGAGACCGAGGCGCTGTTCGTGCCCGGCGGCTTCGCCGAGATCACCCCCACCCGCGTGACCGTCCTGGCCGACGAGGCGACGCCCGTCGCCCAACTTTCGCGCGCGAATGCCGAAACCCGCATCGCCGAGGCGGAGAAGGCCCTGGCAGACCTCCAGACCGCCGAGGGCACCACGCCCGAGAGGCGCGAGGCCGCCATGGCGCGCCTGCTCTCGGCCCGCGCGATGCTGGCCGCCGCGCAGGCGGCCTGAGCCGTCGGCGCGCAGCCGCCGGGACCGGTCCAGGCGCCGCTGCCGGTCCTTCCGGGCCCGCGGCGCGGCCCTTGCTGGTCACCTTCCCGCGATGCCACGACCGCGGGCACGCCGCGTCCGGCGGGCGGCGGCCCGGCCACGGACCGGCAGACCACCGCTGAACCTGCCGGCCGGCCTGGTGCCGGGCGGTCAGGCCGCCCGGCACCAGGCGCGAGGTCTGGCGGCGCGCCAGGCCTCCACCGCGCCGCCTGGCCAAGCCGCCTTGAATCCGCCATGCCGCGCACGAAGATTGGCCGCGGAATGATGCGCTGCCAGGGTCCCGCCCCGGCGAGGGAGTACGCATGAAGCACTGGCATATCGACGAGGTGGGCTGGGACCGCTTCGACCCCTCCAGGGTCGATCCGGAGATCGTGCCGCTGGTCAAGGCGGCCGCGATGGTCGAACGCAATGCGGCGGACTACGTCACCTACCTCTCGCGCGTGTTCAACGACGACCCTGACTTCAAGGCCGCTGCCGAGCACTGGGGCGTCGAGGAAACGCAGCACGGCGATGCGCTCGGCCGCTGGGGCGAATTGGCCGATCCGGGCTGGAATTTCGCCGCCGCCTTCGCGCGCTACCGCGCCGGCTACCAGGTGCAGCTGAATGCCGATGCGTCGATCCGCGGGTCGCGCAGCGGCGAGCTGATCGCGCGCTGCATGGTCGAGACCGGCACGTCGTCCTACTACACCGCCCTTGCGGACGCGACCGACGAGCCCGCGCTGAAGCAGGTCTGCAAGCTGATCGCGGCGGACGAATACCGCCACTTCAAGCTGTTCTACGACCACCTGAAGCGCTACCTGGGCCGCGAGAACCTGTCCTTCCCGCGCCGGCTGCGCGTGGCGCTGGGGCGCATCGGGGAAAGCGAGGATGACGAGCTCGCCTTCGCCTTCCACTGCGGCAACGAGCCCGAGGGCACGCCCTATGACCATGACCGCTGCATCAGCGGCTACATGGGCCGCGCGATGGGCTTCTACCGCTTCCATCACATCGAGCGCGGCATGGGCATGATCTTCAAGTCGATCGGCCTGGAACCGCGCGGGCGGATGGCGGATATCGCGGCGAAGGGCGCCTGGCGCCTGCTGCAATGGCGCCGCGACCGCTATCGCCAGGCGTTGAAGCGCGGCGCGAACGAGAACGCGACGGCATCCGCCAAGGCGGCCTGAGACGGGCGACGCGGTGGGCTGACGCGCGGCGCGCAGGGGGTTGGGTGGCGCGGCGGCGCGCCGGCCACCGGTGCCCTGGTGCGCTCAGCGCGGCTTCGGCCGCAGCACGATGCGCGCGCCGGTGCGCGGGTCGATGCCGACCACCTCGGTGTCCTTGTCCGATTCCTCGTCAGGCGGATATTGCGATGGCGCCTCGCCGGTCCTGCTGGTGACGCGCGGGTAGCGGCGCCGCGGCGCGGCCTCGGCGAATGCCAGCGCCTCGACCGCGAACAGCCATTCGTCGCCCTAGTCGAACAGGAAGGTCAGCCGCCGCCCGGGCGCCGGGATGGCCTCGGCGATGGCGGTGCGGCGGACGCTGCCGGCGCGGGGGCCACGATCGAAGGGGCCGACCGGACCGTCGGCGAACAATTCCCAGCGCGGCGCGGCCGACAGCAGGCTGCGGCGCGTGCGGCCGCTGGAGAAGCCGAAGGCATGGTCGAGATCGAAGGCGAAGGCATCGACGATCGCCTTGGCCAGGTGCTCCAGGGGCCGTGCCGCCGCCACCTCCATCTCGCGCGCGATGGGCTGGCCCGCCGGATCGCGCAGCATGCGCCCGACATCCTCGAGCATCGTGACGCCGAAGCCGATGATCGCGACGGCCATGGCGATTGCCCCTGCTTGCCGGGCGCGATGATGGCGCGCCCGCCCGGGGGCTGGCAGCGCCGCGGAGCGGGTGAAGGACCGGTAAGCTTCCGGCGATTCCTGTCGCCCGCGGGTCGAATCGCCCGAACCCAGCGACGTCCCCTGGGCGGTTTCCTGGCATCACGGCCGGTTTGAGAAAAAAATTCGGGCGGGGTGCAATTTTTCCTTTGCACCTGGAACCGCACGCCCTATACGGCGCGCCTAGACGCAGTACGCACGTGCCTCTGGCCCCCGGCCGCACTCCGGCCAAAGGGTTTACGCAACGACGTCAAGCGTTCTGGCAACCCCGTCCGGCTTCCTGCCGGGCGGCTCAATTTGGTCGCTGGTTCGTTCGACCGTTTCGTCAACCTTGGGCCGTCGCCTGGACAGGCGGTCCACCGGAGCCTGGAAAGGTGCGGCGATGACCCCGAAGATCGCTGAGTATCTGCGCGACCACGCGCCTGCGACCCCGTGCCTCGTCGTCGACGTGGAACGGGTGGAGCAGAACTATCGCGCGCTGAAGGCGGCGCTGCCGCTCGCGCGCGTGTTCTATGCCGTGAAGGCCAACCCGGCCGCGCCGATCCTGGAGCGGCTGACCGGCCTTGGTTCGTCCTTCGATGCCGCCTCCTGGGAGGAAATCCAGGGCTGCCTGGCCGCCGGCGCGCTGCCCGGCGCGATCTCCTATGGCAACACGGTGAAGAAGGTCTCGGCCATCCGCGCGGCGCATGAGGCCGGCGTGACCATGTTCGCCTTCGACAGCGAGGCGGAGCTGCACAAGATCGCCCGCCATGCCCCGGGCGCGCGCGTCTATTGCCGCATCCTGGTGAAGAACGAAGGCGCCGAATGGCCGCTGTCGCGCAAGTTCGGCTGCGAGCTGGACATGGCGCGCGACCTGATGGTGCAGGCCGGCGAGCTCGGCCTCGATCCCTATGGCATCTCGTTCCATGTCGGCAGCCAGCAGACCAGCACCGCGGCCTATGAGGGCGCGATCGCCCGCGTGGCGATGCTGTTCACCGACCTCAAGGATGCCGGGGTGAAGCTGCGCATGGTCAACCTGGGCGGTGGCTACCCGGTGCGCTACCGCGCCGAGGTGCCGGGCATCGACGATTTCGGCCATGCCATCATGGGCGCCATGACCCAGCATTTCGGCAACGACCTGCCGGAGATGCTGATCGAACCCGGCCGCTTCATGGTGGGCGATGCTGGCGTGGTGTCGGCCGAGGTCGTGCTGGTCTCCCGCAAGGGCAAGGACGACCCGGTGCGCTGGGTCTATCTGGATATCGGGCGTTTCGGCGGCCTGGCGGAGACCGAGGGCGAGGCGATCAAATACGCCTTCCGCACGCCGCATGACGGTGGCGCGGACGGTCCGGTGACCATCGCCGGGCCGACCTGCGACAGCACCGACACGCTGTACGAGAAGTCCAACTACCGCCTGCCGATGGCGCTCGACTGCGGCGACCGGGTCGAACTGTTGTCCACCGGCGCCTATGTGACCACCTATGCATCGCAGGCCTTCAATGGCTTCCGGCCGTTGCAGGAACACTACATCTGACGCGGCACGGCTGGGCGGTGGACGACACTGCCCAGCCGCTGTACCGCCTGCGCCGGGCGGCACCCGTCGCAGCGCCGTGCTGGTGCCGCTGCGCGTCCGGGCCGGCCCGCGGCGCGGTTTCGCCGATCGCGCCCGATCCATTTCCTTCACAACTGCCCGTTTGCCGGATAGGCTGCGGTCATGGACAGCATAGACCGGAACATCCTGGTCGCGCTGCAGCATGACGGGGCGGCCGGCCTGGCAGAACTCGCCAAGGTCGCCGGGCTTTCGGTCTCCGCCACCGCTGAGCGCGTCAAGCGGCTGGAGGAACGCGGCACCATCCGCGGCTGGCGGGCGGACCTTGACCCGGCGGCGGTCGGATGCCCGCTGCTGGCCTGGGTCTTCGTCGCGCTTAGGCCTGCCACGTCGGACACGAAGTTCCGCGAGGCCTTGCTGCCGCTGGAAGCCGTGGTGGAATGCCATGCGGTGTCCGGCGCCTGGTCCTACCTGCTGAAGCTGCGGGTGGCGACGCTGGGCGAGCTGGAAACCTTCGTCGCCGGCGAATTGCGCCGCAAGGCGGGTGTCGAGCGGACCGAGATCGTGCTGGCCCTGGCCACCGTGAAGGAGACCGCGATCCTGCCGGTCGCGCCGGCCGACGACGACGAGGAGTGACGCGCCCGCGGCCCGCCCCTCCCCGGGCGCGGCCGCAGGGCCGGCCATGCGGCCATGCCGTATCGGATGCGGCTCGACTCGCGCGCATGTGCGAAGATGCGCGCGAATGAGGGCCGCAGCGATGTCCCGTCGTACGCCAGTCGCCTCCGCGCAGGGTGCCGCCACATGAGCCGGCGCCAGATGGAGGTGACGCCCGACCTGCTGCTGCGCGCCTATGGCGCGGGCGTGTTCCCCATGGCCGAGAGCCGCGGGTCGGACCGGCTGTACTGGCTGGACCCGGCGCTGCGCGGCGTGCTGCCGATCGATGCCGGCTTCCACCTGCCGCGGCGGTTGCGGCGCACCGCGCTGTCGGGCCGCTTCACCATCACCGCCGACCGCGACTTTGCCGGCGTGATCCGCGGCTGCGCGGAACCCGCCCCGGGGCGCGCCGACACCTGGATCAACACCGAGATCGAGCGCCTGTTCGTCGCCCTGCACGACCGCCGCGCGGCGCATTCGATCGAGGCCTGGCAGGAGGGGCGGCTGGTCGGCGGGCTGTATGGCGTGGCCCTCGGCGGCGCCTTCTTCGGGGAGAGCATGTTCTCCCGCGCCACCGATGCGTCGAAGGTGGCGCTGGTGCACCTGGTCGCGCGGCTCAGGCTATGCGGCTTCGTGCTGCTGGACACGCAGTTCCTGACCAGCCACCTGGCGCGCTTCGGCGCGGTCGAGATCCCGAAGGCGGACTACAAGCGGCGCCTGGCGGATGCGCTGGACGCCCCGGCGTGCTGGCATGCCGAGATGCCGTTGGAGGCGATCGAGGAGGAGATCACCGCCATGCGTGCCGCCGCTGCCGATTGATCCGCGCCGCCATGTCACAGCCGGCCGGGCTGCCTCGTCCTGCTTCCGAACCCCACGGATGCAGGAGCATGCCATGACCGCCCGAACGAACCACTGGGCCACCGCCCCCAAGGTGCTGCAGGCCATGATGTCGCTGGAGAAGGCCAGCCGTAGCCAGGGCCTGGAGCCCGCGCTTCTGGAACTGGTCAAGACCCGCGCCTCCCAGGTCAACCGCTGCGCCTTCTGCATCGACATGCACACGCGCGAGGCCCGCGCGGCCGGCGAGACCGAGCAGCGCCTGTTCATGCTGGCGGCCTGGGAGGAGGCGACCTGCTACACCCCGCGCGAACGCGCCGCGCTGGCCTGGACCGATGCGCTGACCCTGCTGGCCGAGACCGGCGCGCCGGATGACGCCTATGCGGCTATGGCCGCGGAGTTCAGCCCGGAGCACCAGGTGGCGCTGACGCTGGCGATCAGCACGATCAACGCCTGGAACCGCTTCGGTGTCGGCTTCCGCGCGGTGCCGGGTTCGGTGCCGGGCGCATGAGCGGTGGCGCGGCGGGGGAGGCAGCCTTCACCGCCGCGCGGCCGCGGCTGCGCGCGCTGGCCTATCGCTTCCTCGGTTCGATGAGCGATGCCGAGGATGTGGTGCAGGCCGCCTGGCTGCGCTGGGCGGCGGCCGACCAGGACGGCGTCGCGGAGCCCGGGGCCTTCCTGCGCCGCATCGTCGCGCGGTTGTGCCTCGATGAGCTGAAATCGGCGCGGCGCAAGCGCGAGAGCTATGTCGGCCCCTGGCTGCCCGAACCGGTGGTCGAGACCGACCCGCTGGCCGGGCGCGCGGCGGCGGAGGAGGTCTCGATGGCGCTGATGCTGGCGCTGGAACGCCTCAGCCCGCTGGAGCGCGCGGCCTACCTGCTGCACGACGTGTTCGACGGCGGGTCGGAGGAGGTGGCGGCGACGCTGGGCCGCACCCCGGCGGCGGTGCGCCAGCTGGCGGCGCGGGCGCGGGCGCATGTCAAGCAGGCCCGGCCGCGCTTCCCGGTGACGCCGGAGGAAGGCCAGCGCATCGCCGCAGCCTTCCGCGCCGCGGCGGAGGGGGGCGATGCCGCCGCACTTGGACGGTTGCTGGCGGCGGATGCTGTGCTGCGCGCCGATGGTGGGGGCGTGGTCACGTCGGCGACGAAGCCGGTCCATGGCGCGGACCGCATCGCGCTGTTCTTCGCCGGGCTGGGGCGCAAGGGACGCCTGGGGACGGCGCACGCGCCCGCCTGGATCAACGGCCTGCCGGGCCATGTCACGCGCTTCGCCGATGGCTCGGTGCAGACCATGGCGCTGGAGATCGAGGCCGGGCTGGTGCGCGCGGTCTATGTGGTGCGGAACCCGGCGAAGCTGCGCGGGCTGATGGCGTAGGGCCGGCGCCCCGTCAGGCGTGCCACTGCGCCAGTTCGACCGTGACGCCCTCCGGCCCGTCGATGAACACCAGCTTGCGGGCGTGGAAGTCCATGATGGCATTGCGGGTGTGGAAGCCGGCGGCTTCCAGCTTCGCGACCTCCTCGGCCACGTCGTCCACGGCGAAGCAGATGTGGTTCATGCCGAGCTTCGCGAGGTTGCGGATCTGCGGGTCGGGCACCGGGTCGGGGTGGCGGTAGTGCAGCAGCTGGATCTCGGTGCGGGGCGTCACGTCCTCCAGCACCAGGGTGACGTGGTCGGCGTCAATGCCGGGCACGCCCATGTAGGTGTCGAAGGGCGGGCCCTGGATCACCACGGCCATGGCTTCGCGGAAGCCGAGGACCGCGAAGAACCGTTTCGCGCGGTCGAGGTCGCGCACGACGATGGTCAGGTGGTCGAAGCGGCGCAGCATGGCGGGATCCTCCTGCCGCAGGAAACCATGGCCGCCCGCAGGAATGGAACGGTGGCGTGGCGCTACCGGATCAATCCGCCCATCGGGCTCGACGCATCCGCCTGGTAGTTCACCGGCATGCGCCCCGCCAGGAAGGCATTGCGCCCCGCCTCCACCGCCGCCTTCATCGCCACCGCCATGCGCACAGGGTCGCGGGCGTGCGCGATGGCGGAGTTCAGCAGCACCGCGTCGCAGCCGAGTTCCATCGCCTTCGCCGCATCCGACGCCGTGCCAATGCCGGCATCGACCAGCACCGGCACCTTCGCCTGCTGCTTGATGGCGCGCAGCATGAAGGGGTTGGTCAGCCCGAGCCCCGATCCGATCGGCGCGCCCAGCGGCATGATCGCCACACAGCCCATGTCTTCCAGCTTGCGCGCGGCCACGGGGTCGTCGGCGCAATAGACCATCACCTCGAACCCGTCGGCGATCAGCGCGCGGGCGGCTTCGAGCGTGCCTTCCATGTCGGGATACAGGAAGGGCGGCGGGCCGAGCACTTCCAGCTTCACCAGGTTCCACCCGCCGGCCTCGCGCGCCAGGCGCAGCGTGCGCACGGCCTCGTTGGCCGTGTGGCAGCCGGCGGTGTTGGGCAGGTAGGTGTAGTCCTTGGGCGAGACGAAATCCTGCAGCATGGGGGCCGACGCATCGGACAGGTTCACCCGGCGCACGGCGACGGTGACGATCTCGGCGCCCGAGGCCGCGATGGCGGCGGCGGTTTCCTCCAGCGACTTGTAGCGGCCGGTGCCCACGATCAGGCGCGAGCGGAAGCGCCGCCCGGCGACCTCCCAGCTGTCGTCGCCGGTGGCGGCGGGGGTTCCGTCCATGCTCTCAGCCTCCGCCGATGAAATGCACGATCTCGAGCCGATCACCGGGGGCGAGTGCCACGCTGTCGTAGGTCGATCGCGGCACGATCTCCTCGTTGCGTTCCACCGCCACCTTGCGGGTGTCGAGGCCGATGGCGCGCAGCAGGGCGGCGACGGTGTCCCCCGCGGCGACATCGCGCGATTCGCCGTTCACGGTGATGGCGATGGGCTGGGTCATGCTGGCCGCGAATGTGGCGAAGCGAGGGGGGCGCCGCAAGCCGGGCGGGCGCATGGCTGTCCAGACCGCCACATCCCGCGCCGACCGGGACCGCCGCTGCGAGCCCCCCCGCTTGCCCCCCGGAAACCCCCCGTGCTAGCCCGTTGCGCCCCATCACCCGGTAAAACGCCCGTGACCCCGCCCCTGATCGCCGTGTTGAACGGCCCCAACCTCAATATGCTCGGTGTCCGCGAACCGGAGAAATACGGGTCCGCGACGCTCGACGACGTCGAGGCGCTGTGTGCCGAAACGGCCGAGGAATTCGGCCTGGCGATCGATTTCCGCCAGACCAATGCCGAGGGCGAGCTGGTCACCTGGGTCCAGGAATGCCGCGGGCGTGCGGCCGGCATCATCATCAACCCGGCGGGCTACACCACCACCTCGATCGCGGTCATGGACGCGCTGCTGGCGGTCGGGCTGCCGGTGATCGAAGTGCACATCACCAATATCCACCGCCGGGAGGAATTCCGGCATCACAGCTTCATCTCGAAGGCGGCCGTAGGCGTGATCTGCGGGCTTGGCGTGCAGGGCTACGCGCTGGCCATGCGCGCCATGGCGGATCTGGTCGAGCAGGACGGGGAATGATGGGCAACTTCATCCAATTCGACGCCGCCGCGATCCGCGAGCTGGCGCAGATCCTGCGTGAGACCGACCTGACCGAGATCGAGCTGGTCGATGGCGAGGCGCGGCTGCGCGTGGTGCGCCAGGGTGTCGTCATGGCGCCGGTGGCGCAGCAGGTCGCGGTCGCGGCGCCGGTCGCCGCACCGGTCCAGGCGGCGCCGGCGGAGGCGCCCGATGCCGACCACCCCGGGGCGGTCACCAGCCCGATGGTCGGCGTGGCGTACCTGTCGCCCGAACCGGGTGCCGCCGCCTTCGTCACGGTCGGCGCCAAGGTGGCGCAGGGCCAGACGCTGCTGCTGATCGAGGCGATGAAGACCTACAACCAGATCAAGGCGACGCGCGCGGGCACCGTCACGCGCATCCTGGTCGAGAGCGGCACGCCGGTCGAATACGGCGAACCGCTGATGATCGTCGAATAGGTTGGCCTATCCCATGTTCGGCAAGGTGCTGATCGCCAATCGCGGCGAGATCGCGCTCCGTGTCCATCGTGCCTGCCAGGAGATGGGCATCCGCACCGTGGCGGTGCATTCGACGGCCGACGCCACCGCGATGCATGTGCGCCTGGCGGATGAGAGCGTGTGCATCGGCCCGCCGGCGGCGCGCGATTCCTATCTGAACGTCGCCGCCATCCTGTCCGCCGCGACCATCACCGGCGCGGATGCGGTGCACCCCGGCTACGGCTTCCTGAGCGAGAACGCGCGCTTCGCGGAGATGGTCGAGGCGCATGGGCTGAAGTTCATCGGCCCGTCGCCCGACCACATCCGCATGATGGGCGACAAGATCGCGGCGAAGGATGCGATGCGCCGGCTGGACGTGCCGCTGGTGCCGGGCTCGATGGGCGCGCTGGACACGCTGGAGGAAGCCCGCGCGGTCGCCGAGCAGGTGAAGTATCCCGTGCTGATCAAGGCGGCCGCCGGCGGTGGCGGGCGCGGCATGAAGGTGGCGCGTTCGGCTGATGAGCTGGAGGAAGCCTGGCGCGTCGCGCGCGGCGAGGCCAAGGCCGCCTTCGGCGACGACAGCGTGTACCTGGAGAAATACCTCGATCGCCCGCGCCACATCGAATTGCAGGTGCTGGCCGATACCCACGGCAACGTGGTGCATTTCGGCGAGCGCGACTGTTCGCTGCAGCGCCGCCACCAGAAGCTGGTCGAGGAAGCCGGCAGCCCGGTGCTGACCGGCGCCGAGCGCGACGCGCTGGGCGCGCGCGTCACGGCCGGGCTGTCGAAGCTCGGCTACCGCAATGCCGGCACGCTGGAATTCCTGTGGCAGGATGGCCAGTTCGCCTTCATCGAGATGAACACCCGCCTGCAGGTCGAGCACCCGGTCACCGAGATGGTCTGCGGCATCGACCTGGTGAAGGAACAGATCCGCATCGCGGCGGGCGAGCCGCTCGGCTACACGCAGAAGGACATCGCCTTCTCCGGCCACGCGATCGAATGCCGCATCACGGCGGAAGACCCCGAGACCTTCGCCCCCAGCCCGGGGCGCGTGAACACTTATCACGCGCCGGGCGGGCTCGGCGTGCGTGTCGATAGCGCGTTGTATTCCGGCTATACCGTGCCGCCGCACTACGACAGCCTGGTGGCGAAGCTGGTGGTGCATGCGCCGTCGCGTCGCGAGGCGATCGGGCGCATGCGCCGCGCGCTGAGCGAGATGGTGGTGGCCGGCATCCGCACCACGCTGCCGCTGCACCAGGCCGTGATGGACGACCCCGAGTTCCAGTCGGGCGACTACACGATCCATTGGCTGGAACGCTTCGTCGCGTCCCGCCAGGGCTGAGCGGGCCCGCGCCGGGGACGACCCCGGCGCATGTCGCGAACCGGCGGGGACGGCCCTGCCACAGGCACCAAGGGGACCTGCGGTGGGATGGATCTATCTGGTCGGCGCCGGCCTGTCCGAGATCGGCTGGGCGATCGGGCTGAAATACACGCAGGGCTTCACGCGGCCGGTGCCGACGCTGCTGACCATGGCAAGCATGGTCGTCAGCCTCGGCCTGCTGGGGCTGGCGCTGAAGACGCTGCCGCTCGGCACCGCCTATGCGATCTGGACGGGGATCGGCACGGTGGGCACCGTCATCCTCGGCATCGTGCTGTTTGGCGAGGCGGCGACCGCATGGCGCCTCGCCTGCGTAGGGCTGATCCTGGCCGGGATCGTCGGGCTGAAGCTCGCGACCCCCGGCTGACGGCGCGTCAGCGCACGGGCGTCGCGCTCATGGCCGTGGTGCGCTCGTCCATCCGCGCCTCATAGGCGATGCCGCGGCGCGTCGCCCAGAAGTTCACGAGCTGGTACAGCGGGATCATCGCGACATCCTCCACCGTGACGATGCGCACCGCGTCGCGCAGCATCACCTCGCGCTGCGCGTCATCCAGCGTGGAGGCCGCGCGGTCGGTCAGCGCATCCAGCGCGGGGTTCGAGTAGCGCGAGTTGTTCGCCGCCCCGCGGCGGCGCTCACGGTCGTAGGTGCCGAAGATGTTGACCAGCATGTACGATGCCTCGCCGGTCACGCTGCCCCAGCCGCCCAGGCGCATGTTGAACTCCTGGCGGGAATTGCGCGCGGCATAGGTGGCCCAGGGCAGGGCCGACACCTCGGTCCGCACGCCGATGCGCGTCCACATCTGCGCCACCGCCTGGATGGTGCGCGCATCGTTGGGGTAGCGGTCATTGGGCCCGTGCAGCGTGATGCGGAAGCCCTGCGGATAGCCGGCCTCCGCCAGCAGGCGCCGCGCGCCATCGGGGTCGAGCGTCGGCACCGGCACGTCCGGATTGTAGCCGAAGGACCCGGGCGGCAGCCATTGGCCGGTCGGCCGCGCGGTGCCCTCCATGACGCGGTCGGCCAGCGCCGTGCGGTCGATCGCCATCGACATGGCGCGGCGGACGCGCACGTCGTGGAACGGGTTGCGCGGCAGGGGCCGGCCGTCATTGTCGGTGACGAACAGCGGGTCCTCGATGCGGTTGAAGTTCGACATCAGGTAGATCAGCCGCAGGCCCTGGATCTCGTGCACGCTCACGCGCGGTTCGCGGCGCAGCCGCGCGAGGTCCGAGGACGGCACCTGGTCGATCAGGTCGACATCGCCCGCCAGCAGCGCCGCGGTGCGCGCCGCATCATTGGCGACAAAGCGATACGACACGCGCGCCCAGGGCTGCGCCCCGCCCCAATAGGCGTCGTTGCGCGTGAATTCCGTGCGGTCGCCGGACCGGTAGGAGACCAGCCGATACGGGCCGGTGCCGATCGCGGCGGAGCCGGCGTTGTAGTGCTCGGTCTCGGCCCCGGTGCCGGCATGGCGCGAGATGATCTGGATCGACGCCAATTCGGTCGGCAGCAGCGGATGCGGCGATGCGGTGTGGAAGCGGATGGTCCGGGGGTCCACCACCTCGATCCGCGTGATGGCGCGGATCAGGCCGGAGAAGGTGCCCGGGCTGTTGCGCACGGTGGGCACGCGTTCGATGCTGAAGGCGACGTCGTCGGCGGTGAAGTCGCGCCCGTCATGCCACGTCACGCCGGCGCGCAGCTTGAATTCCCACAGGGTGGGTTCGACCGCGCGCCAGGATTCCGCCAGCATCGGGCGCAGCCGTGCCTGCGCATCCTGTTCAACCAGGCGGTCGAACATGTGCTGGGTCAGGCTGATGTTCGGCGAGGCATTGTAGAAATGCGGGTCGAGCGAGGTCGGCGATCCGCCGATCCCGATGGTGAGGTTCTGCCCCCAGGCCTGCGCGGCGCCGGCGGCGACCATGATCGAGGCAATCCATGCGCGGTGCGCGGGCAGGCGTGGCATAGCGGTGTCTCCGGCGTGTCGGGTGCTGGGTCGCGAGCCTAGCGGCAGCCGGGGCGGGCTGCTACAACCGGGGCCACGAAAGACGCCCCGGGAGGCTTGGGATGAAGCGGATTCAACAGCGGCGGCCGCCTGCGGCCGCGGTGCTCGCGGCAGTGGGCGTCGCGCTCGCGGCCGGCCAGGCGAACGCGCAGACGGCCACCATCGCGGTCGGCGCGCCGGTCACCTCGATCGATCCGCACTACCACCAGCTGTCGCCGAACAACGCTGTCGCGGACATCATCTTCGACCGGCTGGTGAACAACGACGCGCAGTCGCGCAACATCCCGGGCCTGGCGCTGGAATGGCGCGCGGTCGCGCCGACCGTGTGGGAATTCAAGCTGCGCCCGAATGTGCGCTTCCACAACGGCAACGCCTTCACCGCCGACGACGTGGCCTTCACGCTGCAGCGGCTGCCCAATGTGCCGAACAGCCCGTCCTCCTTCGCGGCCTATGCGCGCACCATGAACCGGGTCGAGATCGTCGATCCGCTGACCATCCGCTTCCACACCGCGCAGCCCTATCCGCTGATGCCGCTCGACATGACCAATGTCCGCATCGTCGACAAGGAAACCGCGGAGAACGCGACGACCGAGGATTTCAACACGCTGCGCGCGGCGGCCGGCACCGGCCCCTATCGCGCGGTCGCGCACCGCAACGGCGACCGCATCGAATTCGAACGCTGGGACGGCTATTGGGGCGAGCGCGCGCCGTTCCAGCGCGTGAACTACCGCATGGTCACCAACGATGCGGCGCGCACCGCCGCGCTGCTGGCGGGCGATGTGGACCTGATCGACCAGGTGCCGACCTCCGACCTGGCGAAGCTGCGCCAGGACCAGCGCGTGCGGCTGGCCGAGCAGGTCGGGCTGCGGCTGATCTTCCTCGGGCTCGACCACCTGCGCCCGGCCAACGAGAATTCGCCCTTCGTCACCGACAATGACGGGCGGCCGCTGGGGCGCAATCCGCTGGCCGATGTGCGCGTGCGCCGCGCGCTGTCCATGGCGATCGACCGCCGCGCCATCGTGGAGCGCGTGATGGAAGGTGCCGCGGTGCCGGCCAACCAGTTCCTGCCCGAAGGCGTGTTCGGCAACGTCCCGGACCTGCCGGCGATTGCCTTCGACCCCGACGGCGCCCGGCGCCTGCTGGCCGAGGCCGGCTATCCGCAGGGCTTCCGGATCCAGCTGAACGGGCCGAACGACCGCTACATCAATGATTCGCGCATCATCCAGGCGGTCGGCCAGATGTGGACGCGCATCGGCGTGCGCACCGCGGTCGAGGCGCAGCCCTGGACCACCTTCGTGGGGCGTGCCGGGCGGCAGGAATACTCTGCCTTCCTGATCGGATGGGGGTCGAACCCGGACGGGTCGCACCCGCTGCGCAACGTGCTGGCCACCGTGACCCGTGACCGCGGCTGGGGTGCGTCCAACCGCGGGCGCTATTCCAGCCCGCGGGTCGACGCGATGCTGCTGGAATCGCTGTCCGAGCTGAACGAGGCGCGGCGCGGCGAGCTGATCGTGGGCGCCATGCGCACGGCCATGGAGGACGTGGCGGTGGTGCCGATCCACATCCAGACCAACATCTGGGCGACGCGCCGCGCCTTCGAATACACCGCGAGCGTCGACGAAGGCACGCTGGCGCAGCGCCTGCGCCCCGCGCCGCGCTGAGCCGGGAGAGACGGCGATGACGGTCTACCTCGTTCGGCGCCTGATCCAGGCGCTGTTCGTCGTGCTGGCGATGTCCGTCATCGTCTTCGTCGGCATCTACGGGATCGGCGACCCGGTCGAGATCCTGATCAGCCCGGATGCCGACCAGATCGAGCGCGAGCGCGCGGTGAAGGCGCTCGGGCTCGACCTGCCGCTGTGGGAGCAATACCTGGTCTTCCTGGGCAATGCGCTGCAGGGCGACCTCGGCCGGTCCTTCGTGTTCAACGAACCGGCGCTGAAGCTGATCCTGCAACGTATGCCCGCGACGATGGAACTCGCCTTCGGGGCGATGTTCCTGTCGATCCTGATCGGCCTGCCGCTTGGCCTGTTCGCCGGGCTGAAGCCCGATTCGCCGGTCAGCAAGGGGATCATGGCGGGGTCGATCCTGGGCTTCTCGCTGCCGACCTTCTGGGTCGGGCTGATGCTGATCATGGTCTTCGCGGTGCAGCTCGGCTGGCTGCCATCCACCGGGCGCGGCGAGACCTGCTCGGTGCTCGGCTTCGTCGGGCTGCAGTCGTGCAATGAAGGGCTGCAATGGTCCTTCCTGACCTGGGACGGGCTGCGCCACATGGCGATGCCGGCGCTGAACCTGGCGCTGTTCAAGATCAGCCTGGTGATCCGCCTGACGCGCGCGGGCGTGCGCGAGACCATGCTGATGGACTACGTGAAGTTCGCCCGCGCCAAGGGTCTGTCGCGGTCGCGCGTGACCTTCGTGCACGTGTTCAAGAACATCCTGATCCCGGTGGTGACCGTGGTGGGGCTTGAGCTCGGGTCGACCATCGCCTTCAGCGTGGTGACCGAGAGCGTCTTCGCCTGGCCGGGCATGGGCAAGCTGATCATCGACAGCATCAACGTGCTGGATCGGCCGGTCATCGTCGCCTACCTGATGATCATCGTGCTGCTGTTCATCACCATCAACCTGATCGTGGACCTGACCTACTCGATGCTGGATCCGCGCGTGAGGCTGGAGACCAAGGGCACATGAGCGATGTCGCGCTGAAGGGCGCGCCGGCCTCCGCGCCGGTGCCCGCCAAGGTTGAGACGCCGTTCCGGCGCTTCGTCTCGGAATTCTGCGAATCGAAGGTCGCGGTCGGCGGCGCGATCGTGTTTGGCGTGATCGCCCTGGTGGCGATCTTCGCGCCCTGGATCGCGCCGCAGAATCCGTACGACCTCGCGCAGCTCGACATCATGGACGGGCGCATGGAGCCCGGCACGGTGGGCGGCGCGGGCTTCACCTATTGGCTCGGCACCGACGACCAGGGCCGCGACATGATGTCGGGCATCATGTACGGGCTGCGCATCTCGCTGATGGTGGGTGCGGGTTCGGCGCTGATCGCCTGCGTGGTGGGGGCTTCGCTCGGGCTGCTCGCGGCCTATGCCGGCAAGCGCACCGACACGGTCATCATGCGCCTGGTCGACCTGCAGCTGTCCTTCCCGTCGATCCTGGTCGCGCTGATGATCCTGGCCTTCCTGGGCAAGGGCATCATGAACGTGGTCATCGCGCTGGTGATCGTGGAATGGGCCTACTACGCGCGCACGGTGCGCGGCACCGCGCTGGTGGAACGCCGGCGCGAATACATCGAGGCGGCGCAGTGCCTCGCCTTGCCGACGCACCGCATCCTGTTCCGGCATTTGCTGCCGAACTGCCTGCCGCCGCTGATCGTGGTGGCCACCATGCAGGTCGCGCGCGCGATCGCGCTGGAAGCGACGCTGTCGTTCCTGGGCCTCGGCGTGCCGATCACCGAGCCCTCGCTCGGGCTGCTGATCGCCAACGGGTACGAATACATGCTGTCGGGCAAGTACTGGATATCCTTCTACCCGGGCATCGCGCTGCTGGTCACCATCGTGTCGATCAACCTGATGGGCGACCAGTTGCGCGACGTGCTGAACCCGAGGCTGAAGAAATGAGCCCTCAAACGCCGGGCGCCGGCTTGGCTTTCGCGCCGACGTCCTGTTGCGTCGACGCGGAGGTTGTCCTGCGCGCGCCGGCCGCTGTGCGGCCGGATTCGATGAGGTGGAACCAGTGACCACCGCTCCGACGCTCGAGGTCCGCAACCTCCAGACGCACTTCTTCACCCGCGCGGGCGTGGTGAAGGCGGTGGACGACGTCTCCTTCACCGTGCGCCGCGGCAAGGTCATGGGGCTGGTCGGCGAATCCGGATCGGGCAAGTCGGTCACCGGCTTCTCGATCATCGGCCTGGTGGATGCGCCCGGGCGCATCGCCGGCGGCTCCATCCTGTTCCAGGGCCGCGACCTCGCGAAGCTCAGCGAGGAGGAGATGCGCGACCTGCGCGGCAACCGCATCGCGATGATCTTCCAGGACCCGATGATGACGCTGAACCCGGTCCTGCGCATCGACACGCAGATGATCGAGACGGTGCAGGCGCATCGCAAGGTCAGCCACGAAGCCGCCCGCCAGCGCGCGCGCGACACGCTCGGCATGGTGGGCATCCCGTCACCCGACGAACGGCTGAAGGCCTATCCGCACCAGTTCTCCGGCGGCATGCGCCAGCGCGTGGCGATCGCCATCGCGCTGCTGCACGAACCCGAACTCATCATCGCGGATGAACCGACCACGGCGCTGGACGTGACCATCCAGGGGCAGATCCTGGCCGAGGTGCAGAAGCTGGCCGAGACCACCGGCACGTCGCTGATCTGGATCACGCACGACCTGTCGGTCGTCGCCGGCCTCGCCGACGACATCGCGGTCATGTATGCGGGCCGCATCGTTGAGAAAGGCACGGTGGCCGAGGTGCTCGACCGCCCGCTGCATCCGTATACCTCGGGGCTGATCGGCTCCGTGCCGTCGCGCAACAAGCGCGGCGAGCCGCTGCGCCAGATCCCCGGCATGACGCCCTCGCTGCTGAACCTGCCGCCGGGCTGCGCCTTCCGCACGCGCTGCCCGCGCGCCGCCGCCCCCTGCATGGCCGAACCCGAGATCCGCGAAATCCTGCCCGGCCGCGAGGCGCGGTGCTTCCTGCCGCTCACCTCCGCCGAGGAGCAGGCGGCATGAGCGCCGCCACCGCGATCGACGCCGGTTCGCCCATGGTGGAACTGCGCGGCATTTCCCGCCGCTTCGAGAAGAAGCTCGACTTCGCCGGCAGGATCGCCAAGCGCCTGGGCGCACCGGTGCGCGAGGAAGTGGTCCATGCGGTCGACAATGTCGACCTGACCATCCGCAAGGGCGAAGTGGTGGGCCTGGTCGGCGAATCCGGCTGCGGCAAGTCCACGCTCGGGCGCATGGTGGCGGGCATCCTGCCGCCGTCGGACGGCATGATCCTGCGCAACGGCACCGACATCCTCTCGCGCGACAACGCCGCGGCGCGGGAGATGAAGCTGCGCACGCAGATGATCTTCCAGGACCCCTACGCGTCGCTCAATCCACGCATGCGCGTGGCCGACATCGTGGGCGAGGCGCCGCTGGTGCATGGCATCACCTCGCGCGGCGGCTATGAATCGTATGTCGACGAACAGATGCGCCGCGCCGGGCTCGACCCCGCCTTCAAGCGGCGCTACCCCCACCAGTTCTCGGGCGGGCAGCGCCAGCGCATCGGCATCGCGCGCGCGCTCGCGGTGAAGCCCGACTTCATCGTCTGCGACGAGGCCGTGGCCGCGCTCGACGTGTCGATCCAGGCGCAGATCCTCAACCTGTTCATCCGCCTGCGCAGCGAACTGGACCTCACCTACCTGTTCATCAGCCACGACCTGGGCGTGGTCGAACACATCTCGGACCGGGTGGTGATCATGTACCTGGGTCGCGTGGTCGAGGAAGCGCCGTCCGAGACGGTTTTCGCGCAGCCCAATCATCCCTACACGCAGTCGCTGCTCGCCTCGGTGCCGCGCATCGAGAGCCGCAAGCGTGCCTTCTCGGTCGTGAAGGGGGAGATCCCGTCGCCGCTCAACCCCCCACCGGGATGTCATTTCCATCCGCGCTGCCCGCATGCGATGGATCGCTGCCGGGTCGAGAAGCCGGTCCTGCGCGAAGTGGCGCCGGGCCAGCGCAGCGCCTGCCACCTGAACGACCGCGCCTGAGCCACGACCGGGCGCCCCGATCCTGAAAGGGTAGCGCCGCGACATGTCGGCCGAGCTGGAGCTGAAGTTCAAGGCGATGAACCGCCGGCTCGAGGAACTGCGCCTCGTGACGCTGTACCAGGCGCTCGGCCCCGACCGGGTCCTGGAATTCCCGGTGCTCGACACGCTGTTCCGCATGCACCTGCCCTATGCGACGACGGACATCGTGCAGCGCTACATCCTGTCGACGTCGAACCTGTTCGAGATGGCGCTGCTGCGCCGTGTCCAGCCGCTGATCCCGCCCGGCGCCGCGGTGGTCGATGCCGGCGCCAATATCGGCAACCACACGCTGTTCTTCGGGCTGGTCTGCCGCGCCGGCCGGATCGATTCCTTCGAGCCGCTGCGCACCATCTTCCCGGTCCTGCAGCGCAACGTCGAGCTCAACGGCCTCACGCAGGTGCGCTGCCACAACGCGGCGCTGGGCGCGCGGCCGGGCAGCGCCTCCCTCGCGAACTACGGCACCGGCAACATGGCGGCATCGAGCTTCGACCTCGGCGCCGGGTCGGCGTATCCGGTCATGACGCTCGACCAGCTCGGTCTCGACCGGCTCGACTTCCTCAAGATCGATGTCGAGGGCAGCCAGGTCGCGATGCTGGACGGCGCGCGCGAGACCATCGCCCGGCATCGGCCGACCATCTGGATCGAGCTGCGCCCGGCGCAGGGCGAATACGAACCCGGCGACGCGGCGATGCAGGCCCTGGGCTACCGCCAGGCCGAGACGCTGTCACCGACCGACTTCCTCTACACCCCGGCCTGAGCGGGGCGGCGGCACGGCACGCGGGGCCGGCCGCGCCATCAAGGAGAGATCGCCGATGCACCTGTACCGCCGGATCGCCCGCGAGCACCCCGGCTTCGCACCGGCGCGCATCTTCGACATCGGCGCCAATGTCGGCCAGACGGTGCGGGAGCTGCGCGCGACCTGGCCCGATGCCGTCATCGATGCCTTCGAGCCGATCCGCTCGACCTTCGAGAAGCTGCGCGCCAACACCGCCGGCGATCCGGCACTGACGCTGCACCGCCTGGCCTTCGGCGCGCGCCCGGGGCGGGTGTCGATGCTGGCCAAGCCCGGCAGCCCGATGAACCGGATCCTGCGCCAGCCGGGCACCGAGAAGCACGTCGAGGAGGTCGAACTCGTCGCCGGGGATGTCTTCTGCGCCGCGCAGGGCATCGACCGGCTCGACATCCTCAAGATCGACACCGAGGGCCACGACCTCGAAGTGCTGGCGGGCTTCCACCGCATGATCGCGGACCGGCGCGCCGAATTCGTCATCGTCGAGGTCGGGATCGTGCCCGACGGCCCCTTCCACGTGCCCTATGCGCGGGTCGCGGAGTTCATGTTCGCCTTCGGCTACGGCCTGTACCAGCTGTTCCCGGGCGGGCGGATGAACTTCCAGACCAACACGTCGATGCGCGGCCTGTCCTATGCGAATGCGGTCTTCGTGGCAGAACCCTGGGCCAGCGGCGCGGCGAGCGACTAGGCTGAATCGACCTTCAGGTCATCCATTCGATGCGTGCGACGAGGTGGATGGCGGCGAGGAAGGATGCGGCGCGCCGGTCGTGACGGGTAGGGATGCGGCGGAAGCGCTGGAGGCGGCCGACGAGGCGCTCGATGCGATTGCGGTCGAGCTCGCGCAGGCGGTCGTAGGATGCCGGATGCTTGCGGGTCGGGTTGGGCGGGATGACCGGTTCTGCGCTGATGGCCTCGATGGTCTCGCGAAAGCTGCGTGCGTCGTAGGCGCGGTTGTCCGCCCCCGGTCATCGGGCTTGCCCGGTAGCAGGTCGCGCATCGCCAACCACGGCCGGTCCATCGGTTCGTATCGCTTCACCATCGCCGCGCGGATCCCACCCAGAACCGCCCAGCGATGAATCACACCCCGCCGTAGCCGCTTCAAGCCAATGTCGATTCAGCCTAGCGCCGTTGCCGTTCGCTTTGGCTCACTAAGACGGCTCTAGGTCATTGTTCTTGCGAGCATCGTTACCCGTCCAAACGACTCCGTTTGAACGGATGATGCTCTACCGCGCCGACCGGATCGCGGCCCAGACCTTGTTCGGCGTGACCGGCATGTCGATCGTCTCGATCCCCAACGGCGCCAGCGCATCGAGCACCGCATGGATGACTGTCTGCGGCGCGCCGATGCACCCCGCCTGGCCAGACCCCTTCACGCCGAGCCGGTTCGACCCCGTCGGCACCTCGATGCAGGTGACATCGAGCGGCGGCAGGTCCTGCGCGCGGGGCAGGCAATAATCCATCAGCGACGCCGCGAGGATCTGCCCCGACTCCGTATCGTAGGACACTTCCTCGAACATCGCCTGGCCGATGCCCTGCGCGAGGCCACCCTGCACCTGGCCGATCGTCAGCATGGGGTTGATCAGCACGCCGTAGTCGTCGATCGCGGTGTAGCGATCGAGCTTCACCTGGCCGGTCTCGGGGTCGATCTCGACCTCCGCCACCTGGCAGCCATTGGGAAAAGTGACCAGGTCCAGGTCGCTGTCGACCTCGGCATCCAGCACACCAGGCGCTTCACGCGCGAGGTCGAGCAACGCCACGCCGCGCCCCGCCGCGTCGTCCACCACGCTGAACCGCCCATCGGCGAAGCCGAGCGATGCCGAGGGCGCCTGCAGCAGCTGCGCCGCCAGGGAACGCGCCTTCGCGAGCACCAGGTCGATCGCGCGCACCAGCGCCTCGCCGCCCATGTGCAGCGATCGCGCACCGCCATGGCCATGGCCGCGCGCGACATCGCGCGTATCGGCCTGCACCAGGCGGAAGATGCCGATGGGCAGGCCCAGCAGGTCGGCGGCAACCTGCGGGAAGCTGGTCTCGTGTCCTTGCCCGTTCGACTGCGTGCCGAGCGCCAGCGCCACCGTGCCATCGGCGCCGAAGCGCACCGCGGCCCATTCGCCGGGTGCACCGCGCGAGGTCTCCATGAAATGCGCGATGCCGAGCCCGCGCAGCCTCCCGCGCGCCTCGGACTCCGCGCGCCGCTGCGCGAAGCCGGCGACATCCGCGGCCGTCATGGCGCGATCGAGATTCGCGCGGAACTCGCCGCAATCGATCGTCATGCCCATGGCAGTGCGATGCGGAAAGGATGCGATCAGGTTGCGCCGGCGCAGCTCCACCGCATCGATGCCCAGGCGCCGCGCCGCGAGATCCACCAGGCGTTCGGTGACGTAGTTCGCCTCGGGCTTGCCGGCGCCGCGATAGGCGTCGATCGGCACGGTGTTGGTGAAGGCGCCGCGTACATCCATGAAGACCGCGGGTATGTCGTACAGCCCGCCCATCGCCGTGCCGGGCGAATTCGTCGAGCTGCCCGGCCCGCTGCCGGACAGGTAGGCGCCCATGTTCGCCACCGTCTGTGCATGCAGCGCGAGGAAGCGGCCATCGGCATCGAGCGCGAGGCGCGCATGGGTGCGGTTGTCGCGCCCATGCACGGTGGACAGGAAGTCCTCCGTCCGTTCCGACACCCAGCGCACCTTCCGGCCGAGGCGCCGGGCGGCGAGCATCGTCAGCACATAGTCCGGGAAGATGAAGTTCTTGGCGCCGAAGCCGCCGCCGACATCGGGCGCCACGACGCGGATGCGGTCGCGCGGCATGCCGAACACCGTGGCGAGCTGGTCGCGCATGCCGTGCACGCCCTGGCCGGTGACCTCCAGCAGGAAGGATTGCGTCGCGGGATCCCAGGTCGCGATGGCGGCGCGCACTTCCATCGGCGCCGCGGTGACGCGGTTGTTCACCAGGTCGAGCGAGACGATGGTGGCGGCGCGCGCGAAGGCGGCCTCGACGGCGGCCGCGTCGCCCTTCTGGAAGCGGAAGGCCAGATTGCCGGGCGCCTGGTCCCACAGTGCCGGCGCATCGGGTCGCAGCGCCGCGGCCCCGTCGGTGACGGCGGGCAGCATTTCATAATCGATCTCGATCGCCTCGGCGGCATCGCGCGCCTGCGCCGGCGTCTCCGCCACCACGAAGGCGACCGGATCGCCGACATGGCGGACGCGCGCCTCGGCCAGGGCGGGGCGCGGCGGGATGATGAGCGGTTCCAGCGTCGCGACCTTGGCGACGCAAGGCATCGGATGGAGGCCTTCGGCCCGCAGGTCGGCCGCAACGATGATGTCGTGCACGCCGGGCATGGCGCGCGCGGCAGCCGTATCGATCGCGACGATCCGCGCATGGGCGTGCGGCGAGCGCAGCATGACGCCGTGCAGCGCGCCGGCCGTGTCGATGTCCTCGATGAAATGGCCGAGGCCGCGCAGGAAGCGGTCGTCCTCGACCCGGCGGCGGGAAAGGCCGCGCTGCGCGATCGCCGTCATGCCGCGCGCCGCGCGGCGATGGAAGCGGTGCTGGCCGATGTCGTCGGTGTCACGGGGGGTGCTCCTGCCGGTCGCGCGCCGGGCGCCGGGGGAGAATGCCACGGCCGCGCCAGGATGCCACCGTCGCTGCGCTCAGCCACGCTCCAGCATCAAGGCGCCCGAGGCGTCCATCCGCGCCGTCCAGCCCACGCCGACCAGCGTGGTTGCATCCAGCTGCGTGACGATGGCGGGGCCGGCGAAGCTGGCACCGGTGCCCAACCGCGCGCGTTCATACACCGGCGCATCGACCGCGGCGTCCCGCAGAAGGATGCGCTGGCGTCCGATCACGGCATCGGCGGCCGTACCGCCGCGCGGTTCGGTCGGCGCCGGCGCCGGCAGCAGGCCGGAGGCCTCGACGCGCAGCGTCACGACCTCGATGGCGACACCCGGCAGGTCGAAGCCATAGAGGCCGCGATGGGCGGTGGCGAAGGCTTCGCCGAGTGCGGCGGGGTCCGCGACCCGCCACGGGATCGCGAGCTCATGGCCCTGTTCCTCGTAGCGCATCAGCGCGACGCGTTCGACGCGGCGATCCGCCGGCGGGACAGTCTCGCGGTCGAACCAGGCGGCTGCATCCTGCTCGAGGTCATCGAAGGCCTGTTCCAGGCGCGCCAGGTCGGCGCTTTCGAGCGGCTGCGCCACGCTGCGCGTGAACTCCGCCTTCAGATCCGCCGCCAGCAATCCCTGCGCGCAGAGCACCCCCGGCGATGGCGGCACCAGCACGCGCGTGATGCCGAGCAGCTCGGCGATCGCGCAGCCATGCAGCGGCCCGGCGCCGCCGAAGGGCACCAGCGTGAAGTCGCGCGGATCGTGGCCGCGTTCGACCGACACGACACGAATGGCGCCGACCATGTTGTTGTCGGCGATGGCGAGGATGCCGCGCGCCGCCTGCGCGAGGTCGAGCCCCAGCGGTTCCGCGACACCGCGCACCGCGGCTTCCGCCAGCGCCGCATCGAGCGCCATGCGCCCGCCCAGCAGCGACAGCGGCAGCTGGCCGAGCACGACATGCGCGTCGGTCACCGTCGCCTGCGTCCCGCCACGACCGTAGCAGGCCGGGCCTGGCTCGGCGCCGGCGCTGCGCGGGCCGACGGTCAGCGCGCCATCGGCACCGACCCGCGCGAGCGAGCCGCCACCGGCGCCGATCGTCACCATGTCGACCATCGGCAGCGACAGCGGCCAGGGCCCGACGCGGCCGGTCTGCGTCAGCCCGATCTCGCCGCCGGCGATCAGGCAGATGTCGGCGCTGGTGCCGCCGATATCGACGGTGATCAGGTTCGCCACCCCTGCGGCCGCGGCGACGGCGCGCGCGCCGACCACGCCGGCGGCAGGCCCTGACAAGGCGGTCTGCGCCGGCGCGCGGCGGATGGAGCCGGCGCCCGCGACGCCGCCATTCGACTTCATCAGCAGCAGCGGCGCGGCAATGCCGGCTTCCGCCAGTCGTGATTCGAGCCGCGCGATGTAGGTCGACACAGCCGGCATGACGGCGGCGTTCAGCACGGTCGCCATGCTGCGTTCGTATTCACGCACGACCGGGAGCACGTCGACGGAAGCACTGAGCGCCAGCCCTGGTGCTTCCTCCGCCAGGATCGCAAGCGCGCGGCGTTCGTGCGCCGGGTTGGCGAAGGCGTGCAGGAAGCAGACCGCCAGCGCCGCGACGCCGGCCGCCAGCGCCGCGCGGGCGGCCTCGCGCACGGCGGCCTCGTCCAGCGGCGCGAGTTCGGTGCCGTCCGCGCCGATGCGGCCCGCTGCCTCGAACACCAGGGCGGGCGGGACGGGTCGGCGCGGCTTGACCCAGGCCCAGAGGTTGTCGCGGCGCGGCAGGTCGGCGCGGCCGATCTCCAGCACGTGGCGGAAGCCGGCATTGGTCAGCAGCGCGGTCGGCGCGGTGCGGCCTTCCAGGATGAGGTTGGTGGCGACGGTGGTGCCATGCAGGACGCGGCCGATGTCTTGCGCATCGCGGCGCGCCGTCGCCAGTGCCAGGTGCATGCCGGTGATGAAGGCCTCGGACGGGTCGCGCGGGGTCGAGGGGGTCTTGGCGGTCCAGGCCTCGCCGGTCGCGATGTCCTGCAGGGTGATGTCGGTGAAGGTGCCGCCGATATCGACGGCGACGATCAGCGGCGATCCGGCCGCGGCATCAGGCGACGGCATCGCGGTACTCCCGGCGATGGAACAGCGCGGTCGGCCGGCGCCTGGCGCGCTGCGCACCGGTTGCGGCGGCGTCGATCGCGCCGGCGCGGATCACCACGCCGTAGTCGCGCGCAGCGGCCTCGATGCTGACGAAGCCGCCGCGGACATCGGCCAGCACATCGTCGGCCGGCCGTTCCAGGGGGTCGCCCCAGCCGCCGCCGCCGCCGGTCTCGATGCGAAAGACGTCGCCCTTCTTGAGCATGGTCCCGTCGGAGAGCGGTGCGAGAAGGCGCTCCCGCGGCGTGCCGGGGTTGACCACGGCGCGCCCGGAACCGCCGTTCATGCCGCCCGCGACACCCCAGGGCGGGTTCTTCACGCTGTCGATCCGCACGGCGAGCATCGCTTCATCGGCCATCACCTCGAACTCGCGCACCACGCCGCAGCCCCCGCGAAAGCGACCCGGGCCGCCGGAATCGGGGTTGAGCGCATAGCCGCGCAGGCGAACGGGGTAGGTGAGTTCCATGAACTCCACCGGGTAGTTCTCCTGCGCGACGAAGTAGACCGCGTCGGTGCCGTCCGCGAAGGGGCGCGCGCCGTAGCCCACGCCGATGCCGTCGCTCAACAGGAAGCGGCGGCCATCGGCGGTGCCACGCAGCGCGATGACCACATAGGCGGAATGCGCGGCCGGCGCGTTGCCGCCGCGCGCCACCGCCACCAGGCCATGCAGCGCCGCCAGCAGGCGCATCATCGTCAGCCCACGCAGGCCGAGCGGCGCGGGCGCGCGCGGCGCCAGCAGCGAACCCTCGCGCAGACGGACCTCGTCGATGGCGCGCGGGCCGCCGGCGTTCAGCACCTGGGCCGGATGGTCCTGCAGCACGTACAGGCCGAGCGCCATCCCTGGAACATCGGGATGCATGAGCAGGTTGACCGGTCCGGGCGCCTGGTCGTCCGTCTCGGTGGCGTCGAAGATCAAGCGATCATCGGGCGTGCGCGTCAGCGCGAGACGCAGGGTGAACGGCCCGTTGCCTTGCCCGTCGCTGTCGATGGTGTCGGCGAAGCGCGTGGTGCCGATCGGGAAGATCGCCTTGAGCTGCGCGCGCACGGTGGCTTCCGTGCGCGACAGCAGCTGAGCGAAGGCATCCGCAACCACCGCGGACCCGAAGCGGGCGGCCATGTCCACCAGGCGCCGCTCACCGAGGCGCACCGCTGCCATCAGCGCGCTCGTGTCGCCCTGCGACTGGGTCGGGAAGCGGCTGTTCCGCCAGAAGGTCCGCAGCAGGTCGGTGTTGGTCTCGCCGTCGCGCACCAGGCGCACCGGCGGGACGATGATGCCTTCCTGGAAATGGTCGGTGGCATCGGGGCTGATCGAACCGGGGCGCAGCCCGCCGATGTCGGAGAAATGCGCCCAGCCCATCACGAAGCCGATGCGCCGCCCGTCGTGGAAGGCGGGAGCGAGGAAGACCTGGTCGTTGGAATGGGAGACCGCGCCGCGGCTGCCGTAGCAGTCATTGTACCAGTACAGGTCGCCCTCGCGCATGGTCTCGATCGGGAAATGCTCGGCGACCGGGCCGACGATGTCGCCGAAGATCGGCAGGTCGCTGCCCACCGCCATGGCGCCGTCGGCATCGAACAGCGCGGTGTAGAAATCCTTCTTCTCGCGAATGAAGGCGGACATGGCGGTGCGTTCGAGCAGCGCCTCCATTTCCGCCTGCGCGGCGCGCGCGGCGCCGCGGATGATCTCGAGCGTGACGGGGTCGCAGCGTGTCATCGGCGGGCCTTCATGCGGCATCGAGGTCGCGCCAGCGCAGGCAGGCGACGGCATGGTCGGCGCCGGCCTCCTCCAGCACGGGGTCGCGCTGGGCGCAGCCTGCCGCCGCCGCCGCGCAGCGGGGGTGGAAGCGGCAGCCGGGCGGGACGGCGCGCAGGCTGGGCGGATCGCCCGGCAGGGACGGACCGCTCTCGCGCCCATCGAGATGCGGCGCGGCGGCGATCAGGGCGCGCGTGTAGGGGTGGCGCGGTTCGGCGAACAGCGTCGCCGCGCTGCCGTGTTCCACGACGCGTCCAAGATACATCACCGCGACACGGTCGCAGACGCGCCGCACCACGGACAGGTCGTGCGAGATGAACACATAGGTCAGCCCGAAGCGCGTGCGCAGGTCGCGCAGCAGCCGCAGCACCGCGGCCTGCACCGACAGGTCGAGACCCGCCGTGGGCTCGTCCAGGATCACCACCTTGGGCCGCAGCAGCAGGATGCGCGCGAGCCCGATGCGTCGTTGCTGGCCGCCGGAGAGTTCGTGCGGATAGCGGTCCGCCATGGCTGCATCGAGGCCGACGGCGGCAAGTGTCTCGGCGATGCGCGCGCGTTGTTCGGCGCGGTCGGTGAGGCCATGGATGGCGAGGCCTTCGGCCAGCGTCGCGCCGACGCGCCACCAGGGGTCGAGCGCCGCGCCGGGATCCTGGTGGACATACTGCACCGCGTCCCGCACGCGGCGCGCCGCACGCGGGTGGAGGCCCGAGACGGCGCGGCCTTCGAGGCGGATCTCGCCCGCGGATTCGCGCTGCAGGCCGAGCAGGGCGCGCGCGAGCGTGGTCTTGCCGCAGCCGCTCTCGCCGACGATGCCGAAGGTCTCGCCTTCCGCGACCGAGATGTCGACCCCGTCCACCGCGCGCACGCCGGCCCGCCGGCGCAGCAACCCGCGTCCTGCGCCGAGTTCCACGACAAGATCCGTGGCGCCGAGGATCTCAGGCAAGGGCGACCTCGTGCCACGGACACGCCACCCCACGCCCTGCGCCGAGCGCCACCATCGGCGGCGCCTGTGCCGCGCAGCCGGGCTGGACGATCGGGCAGCGGGGATGGAACCGGCACCCTTGCGGCTGCGCTGTCGCAGCCGGCACGGTACCCGGTATGCCGGCGAGATCCGTCGCCCGGTCCGGATGGCAGGCCAGCAGCATGCGCGTATAGGGATGCCGCGGCGCATCGAGCACGGCACGCGTCGGCCCCGCCTCCGCCACCCGCCCCGCATAGAGCACGGCAACATCCGCGCAGATCGCGGCGAGCACGCCGAAATCATGCGTGACGAAAAGCAGCGACAGCCCGCGATCCGCCACCAGTGCGCGCAGCAGCGCCAGGATCTCCCGCTGCGTCGTGACATCCAGCGCGGTGGTGGGTTCGTCCGCCACGACCAGCGCGGGATCGCAGGACAGTGCCGCGGCGATCAGCAGCCGCTGGCGTTGCCCGCCCGAGAACTGGTGCGGGTATTTCCGCAGCGCGCCCTCGGGGTCCGGCAATTGCACGGCGCGGAACAGCTCGATGAGCCGGTCGCGGTGGTCCCGGCGCGAACCCGGAGCGTGCCGGCGCATGATCTCGAGGATCTGGTCACCGGCGCGGAACACCGGGTTGAGCGAGAGGTAGGGATCCTGCGGTACGAAGCCGATCCGGCCGCGCGCGGAGGCCCCGTCGTCCGACAGGATGTCCCGGCCCTCGAACAGGATCGCTCCGCTGGGTGTCTCGGCACCGCGCGGCAGGATGCCGAGGATGGCGCGCAGCAGCGTGGACTTGCCGCAGCCGCTCTCGCCCACCACGCCGAGCGTGCCGCCGCGCGGGACGGTCAGCGCCACATCGTCGAGGATCCGCGCAAGGCCGCCCTCGCCGCGCAGATGCACGGCGAGACCGTCGACCTGCAGGACAGGCGTGCTCATCGGCGCGATCGCCGCAGGCGGGGATCGGCCGCGTCGCGCAGCCCATCGCCCAGCAGGTTGAAGCCCAGCACCAGCAGCAGGATCGCCAGGCCCGGGAAGGTCGGGAACCACCAGGCCTCGGGCAGGTGTTGCCGCGCCTCGGACACCGCAAGGCCCCAATCGGGCGACGGCGGCGCGGCGCCGACGCCGAGGAACCCCAGGATCGCCGCGGTCAGGATGGTGAAGCCCATGCCAATGGTGGCGCGCACCAGCACCGCCGGCGCGGCATTGGGCAGCACGTGCAGCAGCAGGATGCGCGTGGGGCTTGCGCCGATGCCGGCCAGCGCATCGACGAACAGCGCGCTGCGCAGGCGGCGCGTCTCGGCGAAGACCGTGCGCGCGAAGAACGGCCAATAGGTCAGCGCGAGCGCGACCATCGCCGCGCCGATGCCCGGCGCGATCAGCTGGCCCAGCGCCAGCGCCAGGATCAGTTGCGGCACGGCAAGGAAGACATCCGTCACGCGCATCAGCGTCTCGGACAGCCAGCCCTCGCGCCAGCCGGCCGCGAGGCCGATCGGCACGCCGATCGCCATCGCTGCCACCACCACCGCGACCGCCACCAGCAGCGCATTGCGCGTGCCGAGGATGACGCGCGAGAGGATGTCGCGGCCGAGATTGTCGGTGCCGAACGGGAACTCCGCCGATGGCGGCCGCAGCCGCTGCATGATGTGGCTCTCGAAGGCGTCGTCCGGGTAGGGCGCGATCCACGGCGCGAAGATCGCGACCACCAGCGCGAACAGCACGATCAGCCCGCCGAAGGCGGCGACGCGGTCGCGCAGCAGCAGGCGCAGCGCCGTCAACGCCCTTCCTCCGCCACGCGCGGGTCGATCACCACCTGCGCCACGTCCACCAGCACGTTCACCACGGCATAGACCACGCCGACCACCAGCGTGACCGCCAGCAGCGCCTTGTAGTCGGCGGACAGGATCGCCTGCACGGCGTAGGTGCCAAGGCCCGGCCAGTCGAAGATCGCCTCGACCGCCACCGCGCCTGAGATCAGCGCGCCGAACAGCAGGCCGACCTGCGTGACCACCAGCGTCACGGCATTGCGCAGCACGTAGATCGCGGCAAGCCGCACGCGGCCATAGCCGGCGGCGCGGGCATAGAGGACGAAGTCCTTCTGCAGGGTCTCAAGTACGCCCGAACGCGTGAAGCGCGCGATGGTGGCAAGCCCCGGCAGGCTGAGCGTGATGGCCGGCAGGACCAGGTGGCGGCAGCCATCGAGAAAGATGTCGAACCGGCCGGCGACGAGGCTGTCGACCAGCACGAAGCCGGTGACGCGCGGCGGCATGCCGAGCGCGACATCGACGCGCCCGCGCAGCGGCAGGATGTCGAGCTCCATCGAGAAGACCAGTTGCAGCATGATGGCCAGCCAGAAGGAGGCGATGGCCAGCCCACCGACCGACAGCACGCGCACCAGATTGTCGACCACGCCGTTGTGGTGCAGCGCCGCCACGAGCCCAAGCGGAATGCCGAGCACCGTGGCGATGAACAGCGCGGCGAAGGTGAGTTCCAGCGTGGCCGGCAGGCGCTGGAGGATCTCCTCCGCCACCGGCCGCCCCGAGAAGACGCTGCGGCCAAAATCCCCTGTCAGCACCTGGCGCAGATGGATCACCGCCTGCTCCAGGATCGGCCGGTCGAGCCCGTATTGCGCGCGGATCTCGGCGATCAGCGCAGGGGTGGCGGCATCGCCCGCCAATGTCGCGGCGGGATCGGCCGGCACCACGCGCGACAGCACGAAAGTCAGCACCACCAGGCCCAGCAGCGCCGGCAGCGCCAGCAGCAGCCGTTTCAGGATGTAGCGCGCCACTCAGTTGGCCAGCGACATCAGCCGCAGTTCACCGCCCGAGCCGACGGGTGAGAAGGTGTAGCCCTCGACCCGGCGCGCAAGGCCGCGCAGGTTCAGCGTGTTGTAGACCCAGATATCCGGGCTGTCGGCGACCACCTGGCGCGTCGCCGCCTGGTACAAACGCTCACGCTCCGCACGATCGAGGCTGGCGCGGGCACGGCGCAGCAGGCTGTCCACCTCGCCGTTCGTATACCAGGCGCTGGCCTTCCAGGTGCCGTGGAACTGGCTGTCGTACATCTGGCCGATCCAGTTCTCAGGATCAACGAAGTACGTCGAAACCCAGTGCACCCACATGTCGGGCGTGGTCTGCGGCTGGCCGGTGGCGCCGGTGATGCCGGCCCAGGTGTTCGGCACGATCCGCAGATTGATGCCGACGCGGCGCAGGTCGGCCTGGAACATCTGCGCGGCCTGCACCGTCTGTTCCAGCTCGTTCTGGACGTGGATTTCGATTTCGCGCCCGATCGGCGCACCGGCCGCGCGGGCGCGGTCGCAGTGCTGGCGCGCCAGGTTCAGGTCGAAGGCATAGGGCACGAGGTCCGGCGGATTGCCCCAGAGGTTGTTCGGGTTCGGCCCGCCATTGCGCACCACCAGCCCCTTCAGGATCACGTCGTTGAAGCCCTGGTAGTTGAAGGCATGGGCGAAGCACAGCCGAGCGTCGCGGTTGTCGAAGGGTGGCTTGCGGTTGTTCATGCGGATGATGAAGACGCGCATGCTTTCGTCTCGCGCGACGCGCGTGCGGGCGTTGCGGTCCACGCGCTCCACCTGGTCGGTCGGCAGGTAGGAATCGGTCGCGTCGATCTCGCCGCGCAGCAGCGCGAGCACGCGGGTGGAGGTCTCCATCACCGGCCGTGCGCGGACCGTGTCGATCGGCCGCTGGTTGTGCGCCCAGCCCATGAAGTGCTGCGGGAAGCGCGCCAGGTCCAGCGAGACCCGCGCCTGGTAGCTCGCGGGATCCACCCGATAGGCACCCGACCCCGCGCCGTTCACCGCAAGCCAGGCCGCGCCCCAGTCGTTGTTCGCGACATGCGGCGCGATGGCGCGCTGGTTCACGATCGCGACCAGCGGGATCGCCGAGAGGAACGGCGCATAGGGGCTGGACAGCACGAAGCGCACCCTGCGCGGCGCGGGCGCGGTCACGTTCTCCGGCCGCAGCACGGGTGCGAAGGCGGCCGCCGGCGCGCGGTTCATCGCGAGCAGGCGGCGGAAGGAATAGACGACATCCTCCGCCGTCATGGCGCTGCCGTCGTGGAAGGTGATGCCCTCGCGCAGGGTGAAATCCCAGGTCAGGCCGTCGGCGCTGGTGGTGTGGCTCGCCGCAAGCCAGGGCACGAGCTGCGGTGGGTTCGCCTGGTAGCGGTACAGCCCGTCATACACATTGAGCAGCACGAACTGGCTCGGCACATCGAAGATGGCGTGCGGATCGAGCGTCGCGGGCAGGGTATCGCCCCAGACCAGCGGGCGCTGCTGCGCCGCGGCCGGAAGAGGCCCCGCGAACACCGGCAGGGTGGCGACGGCAGCGGCGAGAAAGGCGGCGCGCAGGCGGCGAAAACCCATGGCGGTTCTCCCTGGAACGGATGACGTTGTCGCATCTGAGACCGCCGGGCACCGGGCAGGCAAGCCCCGCTCATCGCGAATCGCGCCATGGCGCGCCTGGCCGATGCCCAAGGCCACGGCAGAATGCCAAGGCGTGCCCCGAAGGCGCGCAACCCTGGGTCCCGCCCTGCGTTGCGGGATCAGGACAACAGGCATGGATCGATGACACTGGGGCGCCTCAAGGCCGTGCTCGTGGACATGGCGCGTGGCTTCATCGCCGACGAATGCCTCAGTCGCGCGGCGTCCATCGCCTACTTCACGCTGTTCTCGCTGTCGCCGCTGCTGGTGGTGGCGATCGCCATCGCCGGCGCCGCCTTCGGCGAGGAAGCGGTGCGCGGCGCCGTGCAGGAGCAGCTGCGCGGCCTGCTTGGCACCGAGGCCGCTGGCGCCGTCGAGGCCGCGATCCGCGGCGCCGGCGATGTCGGGTCGGGGCTGGTGGCGGGCGCGATGGGCGTGGGGCTGCTGCTGCTGACGGCCAGCGGCACCTTCGGCGAGATCCAGTCCGCGCTCAACGCCATCTGGAAGACCGAGGTGCCGCCGCACGGCACCCTGTCGCGCCTTATCCGCGCCAAGGCCGCGGCGATCGGGCTGGTTGCGGCGACCGGGTTCCTGCTGCTGACCTCCCTGGTGGCGAGTGCCGCGATCGCCGTGATCGGAACGTGGATGACCACGCGCCTGCCGGGCGGCGCGCTGTTGCTGGAGATCGCCAATGCGACGATCTCGCTCACGCTGCTGTCGCTGCTGTTCGCGGCGATCTACAAGCTGCTGCCCGATCGCCGCATCGCCTGGCGCGATGTCGTGGTCGGCGCGCTGGTGACCGCGACGCTGTTCACGCTCGGCAAGTCGGCGATCGGGCTGTACATCGGCGGCGCCGGTGTCGCCAGCAGCTTCGGCGCCGCGGGATCGCTCGCGGCGGTGCTGGTGTGGATCTACTATTCGTCGATCATCTTCCTGCTCGGCGCGGAGTTCACCCGGGCCTGGGCCAGCCGCGAGGGGTCGCGGCAGGCCAGCCCGGTCGCGGCCAAGCCCACGGAGGTCGCGCCACACCGCGTGGTCGCCGCGCCGCATCCGGCACCGGCGCCGACCCATGGGCAGTCCATGCTGGCGGCCTCGGCGGCGTTGCTGGCCGTTGCCATCGCGATCCGGCAGGTGTGGCGCCTGCGCGGCTGAGCCGTGCGGCGGTCAGTTCACACCGCCCCGCTCGCGAGCGCATGGTCGACGCCGCCCAGGATATGCGCCGCCAGGATCTCCCGCGCGCGCGCCGCGTCGCGGCGGATCGCGCAGTCGCGCAGCGCCGCGTGCTCCTCGACGGCGATCGCGCCACGGAAGCCGAGCGCGAGGTTCTGGTAGCGCAGGTAGCGGTCGAAGACCGTCGCATGCGTCGCCATCAACGTGCGCGACCCGCAGGCGGCAATGAGCGCGCGATGGAATTCGGAATCGAAGCGGCGCCATGCGTCGATGGCACCCGCGTCGCCATCGCCCAGGCGCTGCTCCATCTGCGACAGCTTGTGATGCGCGGCGGCCACGCGCCCTTCCCATTCCATGTCGCCGGCGCGGAAGGCGTGGTCCAGCGCGTGCCCTTCCAGCAGCAGGCGCAGGCCCGCCAGTTCGCGCAATTCGCGTGCCGAGAATCGCGCGACCTCGAAGCCGCGCTGGCCTTCCGCGACCACCAGGCGCTCCGCAATCAGCCGGCTGAGGCTCTCGCGCAGCGTGCCGACCGCGACGCCGTAGGCATCCCGCAGGCCCTCCAGCTTCAGCTTCTGGCCGGGGGCCAGGGTGCCGCGCAGGATGTCGGCGCGGATCAGCCGCCATGCGCGCTCGCTGGCGGCCTCGCCATCGGCGAGTATCGACGCTGCCGTCACCGGGCGCGCCGTGCGGGCTGTGCAGGGTCCGGCGACGGGCGCGCCGGCCGTGCTCCGGCCAGGAACGGCGCCAGCGCGCTGCCACGCACCACGTGGTCGACGCAGCCTTCGACATGGGCGTGCAGGATGCGGCAGGCGCGCACGCCATCGCGTGCCAGAGCGCTTGCCAGCAACGCCGCGTGCTGCTCGGCAGCAACCGCGCCACGGAACACCACCGCGACCATCTGGTAGCGCAGGAAGCGGTCATAGGCGGCGGCGTAGGTCTCGAGCAGCGTGCGCGACCCGCAGGCGGCAATCAGCGCGTGGTGGAATTCGCGGTCGTAGTGCTTCCACAGGGATGGATCCGCCGGCGCGCCCGCCAGCAGGCGGCGTTCCAGCACCGCCAGCTTATGATGCGCCGCGACGACCTGGCCTTCCCAGTCCAGGTCGCCGGCGGCGAAGGAGGTCACGATGGCCTCGCATTCCAGCAGCAGGCGCAATTCGGCGACTTCGCGGAAATCCTCGGCGGAAACCGGGGCCACGGCGAAGCCGCGCTGGCCCTGGGCCTGCACGAGGCCCTCGGCGGCCAGGCGGTTCAGCGCCTCGCGCAGCGTGCCGATGCTGACGCCGTAGATCGCGCGCAACCCGTCGAGCCCGAGCTTGCGCCCAGGCGCGAGCCGCCCCAGCACGACATCGGCGCGCATGCGGCGATAGGCGGCATCGCCGGCGGTTTCCTCGACACCATGCTCATGCGCCGCGCGCGCCATTTCGCGCCTCCAGCCGGGCTTTCCGGCCGCGGCAGTATCGGCGACCGACGCGGCTGGTCGCAATACCCGGTATTCCTCGAAATCTCCTAGATAATGCGAAACCTCTATTGATCGGATGGCGCGCTGGGCCTAGCGTCCCCTCAACCAAGGTTCAGGGAAGGAAACGCCCATGCGCATGCATTTCGGACGTCGGTCCGTCGTCGCCGCCGCCGCGGTCATGGCTTTGCCGGCGATGCCCGCGCGCGCCCAGGCGCGCCGGCGCATACGCTTCACCGCGGTCTTCTCCGACCAGGACATCCGTGCCGAGGCGATGCGCGGCTTCGCCGCCGACCTGCAGTCGCAGTTCGATGTCGAGCTGCACCTGAACGCGACCCTGTTCCGCCAGGGCACGGAGCTCGTCGCGATCCAGCGCAACAATGTCGAGATGGCGAACCTCGCGCCGCAGGACTTCTCGCGCCAGATCCCGGCCTGGTCGGTGATGGCCTCGGCCTATCTGTTCCGCGACGCCGCGCATATGCGCCAGGTCTTCGCGGGGCCGGTCGGCGCCGAGTTCAATCGGATGGCGCGCGACCAGTTGAACGTGCATGTGCTGGGCCCGCTGTATTTCGGCACGCGCCACGTCAATCTGAAGCCGCGCAAGCGCATCAACACGCCAGCCGACATGGCGGGGATGAAGCTGCGCATGCCGCCGGGCGAGACCTGGCAGTTCCTCGGCGAGGCGCTCGGCGCCAACCCCACGCCCGTGGCCTTCGCCGAGCTGTATACCGCGCTGCAGTCGGGCACGGTGGACGGCCAGGACAACCCGTTGCCGACCAGCCGCACCATGCGTTTCCACGAGGTGACGACGCAGTTCGTCCTGACCAGCCACCTGGTCGCCTACGACCTGCTGTCGATCTCCTCGCGCCTGTGGGACAGCCTGACGCAGCCGCAGCGCGACGCCATCCAGGCCGCGGCGAACAAGGCGATCGACGCCAGCACGCAGCGGCACCTGGCGCAGGAGCAGGAGATGGTCGCCTTCTTCCGCTCCCAGGGTCTCGATGTCTACGAGCCCGACGTCGCGGCCTTCCGTGCCGAGGCGCAGCGGCGCTACCTCGCGTCGACGCAGTCGCAGGCCTGGCCGGCGGGCATCCTCGACCGCATCGCCGCGGTGCGCTGACCGGATGGATCGGGCGCGCCGCCTTCTCGGCTGGGGCCGGCGGCGCGCTGAGGACGTTCTCTCGGCGCTGCTGGTGGCGATGTTCGTCGCCTTCATCCTGCAGATCGTCACGCGCTACGTCCTGAACGCGCCGCTCAGCTGGACGGCGGAGCTGTCGACCTTCGCCTGGCTCTGGGGCGTGCTGTGGGGCGCCGGGCTGGTGCTGCGCGACGACGAGGAGATCCGCTTCGACCTGCTCTACGGCGCCATGCCGGGCGGGGTGCGGCGCGCCTGCGACACCATCACGGCCGTCGCCGTCGTCGCGGTCTTCACCTGGTCGCTGCCGGCGATGGTGGACTACGTCACCTTCATGAAGGTCGAGCGCAGCGCCTATCTAGGCCTGCGCTTCGACGTGGTCTACTCGGTCTGGCTGATCTTCGCCGTCGCCATGATCATCCGGCACGCGGCCATCGCCTGGCGGTCCATCACGGGGCGGGGCATCACGTGAACCTGCACGACCCGTTCACCCTCGCGCTCGGCGCGCTGGTCGGCCTGTCCCTGATGGGATTGCCGATCGGGCTGACCATGATCATGGCGAGCATCATCTACCTGGGCCTGTCCGGACAGGACATGTCGACGGCGGCCGAACAGGTGCTGAACGGCCTGAACGGCAGCTACGTGCTGCTGGCCGTGCCGCTGTTCATCTTCTCGGCCGGGCTGATGAATGCGGGCAGCCTGACCGACCGCCTGCTGCGGTTCTGCAACCTTCTTGTCGGGCGTTTCCGTGGCGGGCTGGGCCACGTGAATGTCGTGCAGAGCGTGATCTTCGCCGGCATGTCCGGGTCCGCCATCGCCGATGCCGCGGGCAGCGGCAAGGTGCAGATCGACATGATGACCAAGGGCGGCGCCTATCCGCCCAGCTACGCGGCCGCGCTGACGGCGGTGACCGCCGTGATCGGCCCGATCATCCCGCCATCCATCCCCATGGTGCTCTATGCGCTGGTCGCGGATGCGTCGATCGGTTTCCTGTTCCTGGCCGGCGTCGTCCCGGGCATCCTGATGGCGGCGGCGCAGATGGGCATCAATTCGTGGATGGCGCATCGCCACGACTTTCCGGTCTCCGAGCGCGTACCGCTGCGCGAATTCCCACGCCTCACGCTGGAGGCACTTCCGGCGCTGCTGATGCCGGTGATCCTGCTGGGCGGCATCTACGGCGGGGTGATGACGCCCACCGAAGCCGCAGCGGTCGCCGCAGCCTATGCCTGGCTGATCGCAGCCGTGTTCTACCGCAGCCTGACGCTGCGCCAGACCTGGACCGCGGTGACGGAAAGCGCGCGCTCCACCGCCGCCATCGGCATGCTGATCGCCGGCGCGCTGGCCTTCAACTACGTCATCACCAGCGAGAACGTGCCCAACACCGTCCGCGGCGTCCTGGCCGGATGGGAGATGTCGCGCTGGGAATTCCTGCTGGTGGTGAACGTGATCCTGCTGGTGCTGGGCTGCCTGCTGGAAGGCAGCACCATCCTGCTGGTGGTCGTGCCGGTACTGGTGCCGACCGCGCAGGCGCTGGGCGTGGACATGGTGCATTTCGGCGTGGTCGTGGTGGTGAACATCATGCTCGGCCTGATCACGCCGCCCTACGGGCTGCTGCTGTTCATCGTGGCGAAGCTGTCGGACACGCCGCTGACGGCCGTGGTGCGCGACACCATCCCGTTCATTGTCGCGATGATCGCCGCGCTCATGCTGATCACCTTCGTGCCGGACCTGGTGCTCTGGCTGCCGCGCCAGATGGGTTACCAGGGCTGAGCCGTCTATCGAGGAACCCCGCCTTGCCCCGCTGCATCCATGTCCTCAACGGCCCGAACCTCAACCGCCTGGGCAGGCGCGAGCCCGAGATCTACGGCCGCACCACGCTCGCCGAGATCGAGGCGATGTGCCGCGCGGAGGCCGGCGGCGACGATGTCGTGTTCCGCCAGTCCAACTACGAAGGCCAGCTGGTGGACTGGATCCACGAGGCGATCGACACCGATGCGGCCGGCATGGTCATCAACCCGGCGGGGCTGACCTTCCGGTCGATCCCGCTGCTCGATGCGCTCAAGATGTTCAGGGCGCCGCTGATCGAACTGCACATCTCGAACATTCATCGGCGCGACGCGATCTATCACCAGTCGCTGGTGTCCACCGTCGCGACCGCCGTGATCGCCGGGCTGGGTGCGCGCGGCTACGCCACGGCGATGCGCGCGCTGCGCGAGCTGATCGACGCATAGCCGGACACCGCGCCGCGCCTCCCGTCGCGGCGCGCCGTCCGGTATGCTGGACCCAGCCACAGGGAGGACACCGCATGCCGATACCCGCGATCTTTCGGGGGCGCCTGTCGGTGCCCGTGGTGGCGGCGCCGCAGTTTCTCGTCTCGGGGCCGGACTACGTGGTGGAGGCCTGCCGCGCGGGCATCGTCGGCACCTTCCCCGCACTGAACCAGCGCACCACGGAAGGCTACGGCGCCTGGCTAGAGCAGATCGCGGAACGCCTGGCTGCGGCGCCTTCGGCCGCGCCGTTCGGCGTGAACCTGATCGTGCATCGTTCCAACGCCAGGCTGCAGGACGACCTGGCGGCAACGGTGCGGCACAGGGTCCCGCTGGTGATCACCTCGCTCGGCATCGTGCCGGAGGTCATCGCCGCCGTGCAGTCCTACGGCGGCCTGGTGTTCCACGACGTCACGAACCTCCGCCACGCGGTGAAGGCGGTGGATGGCGGGGTGGACGGGCTGATCGCGGTCTGCGCTGGCGCCGGCGGCCATGCCGGGCGCCTGAGCCCCTTCGCGCTGCTGCCGGAACTCCGCGCCCTGTTCAGCGGACCGCTGCTGATGGGCGGCGCCATTTCCACCGGACGGCAGGTCGCGGCGGCGCTCATGCTGGGCGCCGACATGGCCTATATGGGCACGCGCTTCATCGCCGCGCGCGAGAGCATGGCGGCGGACGCCCACAAGCAAATGGTGGTGGACGCGACGGCGGCCGACATCGTGTACACGCCGGCGATCAGCGGGGTGCACGCCAATTTCCTGCGCGCCAGCATTGCTGCGGCCGGGCTCGACCCGGACAGGCTGCCCGAGGCCACCGGCGAGCATGTCGGCGACCACGACAAGCGCCCGTGGAAGAACATCTGGTCGGCCGGGCAGGGCGTGGGGTCGATCCATGACACGCCTGGCATGGCGGACCTGGTCGCGCGCCTCCGCGAGGAATACCGCGCGGCACTGCGGGCGGCACCAGCCTTGGTGGATGCCGCGTAGCCACGCGGGCGCTATCCGGCGGCATCCCCGCGCAGGGTTGCGCCCAGCCGGCTCCGGAGCGTGGTGAGGACACGGTCGGTGGCCTCAAGTTCCTCGCGCGACAGGCCCTTGAGCAGCGTCTCGTTCAGCGCCCGCCCGACCGCGATCATGCGTTCGCGCACGCGTTGGCCGCGCGCCGTGACATGCACGCGATTGAGGCGCCGATCCGCTCCATCCGCTCGCCGCGACACCAGCCCCGCGGCTTCAAGCCGCGCGATCATGGATCCTGTCGCGACCTTGCCCAACCCCAGCAGCCGCGCGAGCTCCACCTGCGTCATGCCGCCCGCGGGGTCGTGCCGGGTCAGCTGCGCCAGCGCCCACCACTGCGCATGCGTGACACCATGCGGACGCATCGCCTGGTCGAACACCGCGTGGCGCAGGCGCGCGACATCATGCACCAGGAAGCCGATGCGGAAATCGCTGCCGCCGCGCGAGGCGCTCCGGACGCGCCGATCCGCCGCGGCGCTCATTCGCGCGGCAGGTTGGCGGCTTGGGCGATGCGGCCCCATTGCTCGATCTCGCGGGCCTGGAAACGAACCAGGTCCTCCGGCGTGCCGGTCGAGGACACCAGGCCGAGGCTGAGCGAGAACCGCCGACCTTCGTCGCTGTCGAGCACGGCGCGGATCTCGCGGTTCAGGCGGGCGACCGCGATGTCCGGGCTGCGCGCCGGCAGGAACACGGCCACCCAGGATGCGAAGTCGTAGCCGGGGACACCTGCCTCCTGCAGCGTGGGCACGTCCGGCAGCATCGGGATGCGCTGCGCCGGCGTGACCCCCAGCGCGCGCAGCGTGCCGGCCCGCACATGCTCCCCGGCCGAGGCAAGGTCGCTGACCATGAAGTGCACCCGCCCGGCAAGCAGGTCGGTGACCGCCGCCGGCGTGCCGCGATAGGCGATCCGCTCCGCGCTGATGCCGGTGATGCTGAGGAGCAGCTGCGCCGCCGCCAGGCTGCCGATATTGCCGGTGCCGTAGTTCAGCGACCCACCGCGCGCCTTTGCTTCCGCGACGAACTCCGCGACGTTGCGCGCGGGAAAATCGGACCGAACCATCAGCACCAGCGGCGCGATGCTGGTCAGCGTGACGGGCGCGAAGTCCCGCACCGGGTCGTATCCGGGCTCGCGCATCAGGTGGACGGCCGCCGCATGGGTCGAGTTGGTGGCGAACAGGAAGGCGTGGCCGTCTGGCGTGGCGCGCGCCGCCTGGCGCGCGGCGATGGCCCCGTTGGCGCCGGTCACGTTCTCCACCACAACCGGCTGGCCCAGGCTGCGCGAGAGGCGTTCGCCCACGAAGCGGGCGATGCCATCCGTCGCGCTGCCCGGTGGGAAGGGCACGATGGCGCGCAGCGGGCGCGTGGGGAATGCGTCGCTGCCCTGCGCCCACGCGGATTGCGCCAGGAAGGGCGCGGCCAGAATGAGCCTGCGTGCGATCATTGCCGATTCCTCCTCATGGCGCGCCGAGGGCACCGGCTTGTCGCAGCGCGGCGATCTCGTGCGGTGCAAAGCCATAGCCGGCCAGCGCCTGCTGCGTGTGTTGGCCCAGCATCGGCGGCGGCGCCGCGACAGTTCGTGCCTTGCCGTCGAACTGGATCGGCTGCGCCATCGTCTTCAACGGGCCGAGCTGCGGATGATCGTAGTCCATGACCATGCCGCGCGCGGCCATGTGCGGATGGGCGAGCATGTCGGCAAGCGTGTTCACGGCGGCGCAGGGAATGCCGATGCGCAGGCAGAAGGCCACCCAGTCATCGGCGCTGCGCGCCGAGACGATGGACTGCACCAGCGCGACCGTCTCCGCGAAGCGCGAAACGCGGTCTGCATTGGTGCGGAAGCGCGGGTCTTCGCCGAGTTCCGGCTGGCCGATCCCCGCGGTGAAGCGGCGCCAGAGATTGTCGTTCGCAATGCCGATCAGCACCGGCCGGTCGGCGGCGTCGAAAGCCTGGTAGGGGCAGAGGGATTCATGACCGGAGCCGCACTTCTCCGGCAGCGATCCCTTCTCCCAGAAGATCTGGAAATTGTAGCCCAGCAGCGCCGCCGCGGTTTCGAACAGTGAGACTTCGAGCCGGCAGCCCTGCCCCGTGCGATGGCGTTCCAGCAGCGCGGCGAGGATGCCCGAGAAGGCGTTCATGCCGGTCGACTGGTCGATCGGCGAGAAAGGGCTGCGTGCCGGCCCGCCGCCGCGTTCGCCGGTCATCGCCATGATGCCCGAGAAGGCCTGCAGGATGACGTCGTAGCCCAGCCCGTCCTTGAGCGGCCCCGTGCGCCCGAAGCCCGAGATGGAGCAGTAGACCAGGCGCGGATTGAGCGCGCGCATCTCCTCTGCGCCGATGCCCAGCCGTTCGGCCACGCCGGTGGCGTAGGATTCGATCAGCACGTCGGCCTGGGCGACCATGCGTCGCACGGCGCCGCGCGCGGCTTCGGTCTTGAGATCGAGCGTCAGCGACTTCTTGTTGCGATTGGCGCTGAGGAAGACCGCACCGACCCCGCCGCGGAAGGGTGGCCAGCCGCGCGTGTCGTCGCCGCCGGATGGTGGCTCGACCTTCGTGACATCCGCGCCCAGGTCGCCGAGCCATTGCGCGCAGAGCGGGCCAGCCAGCACCTTCGAGAAATCCAGCACGCGAAGTCCATCGAGCGGCGTCATGGTCAGTAGGATCGCGGCTGGCCGAGCACGCGCTCGGCGATGAACGACAGCACCATCTGCTCCGACACCGGTGCGATGCGGCAGATCAGGGATTCACGCAGCAGGCGCTCGACGACGTATTCCTTGGCATAGCCCATGCCCCCATGGGTCAGCATCGCCTGGAGGCACGCGTTGTGGCCGGCCCGCCCGCCCAGCAGCTTGGCCGCATTCGCCTCGGCCCCGCAGGGCTTGCCGTTGTCGTAGAGCCAGGCCGCCTTCTGGGCCATCAGCCAGGCCGATTCCAACGCCGTCCAGCATTCCGCGAGCGGATGCTGGATCGCCTGGTTCATGCCGATCGGCCGGCCGAACACGCTGCGGTCCTGACCATATCGCGCGGCGCGATCGAGTGCGTCGCGGCCGATCGCGATGGCTTCGGCGGCGACCAGGATGCGTTCGGGATTGAGGCTGTCCAGAATGTACGAAAAACCACGCCCTTCCTCCCCGATGCGATCCGCGTCGGGGATAAAGAGGTCGTCGATGAAGGTCATGTTCGAATCGACCGCCGCGCGACCCATCTTCGGGATGCGCTTGATCTCGACCTTGCTGCGGTCGATGTCGGTGTAGAACAGCGTGATGCCGTCGGTCGGCTTGCGCACCTCCTCCTTCCGGGTGGTGCGTGTCAGCAGCAGGATCTTGTTCGCGACCTGCCCCGTCGAGGTCCACATCTTGCGGCCATTCACGCGGTAGCCGCCAGGCACCTTCGCAGCGAAGGTGGTGATGGAGGTCGTATCCAGCCCGGCATTGGGCTCGGTCACGCCGAAGCAGGCCTGGTCGGTGCCGGCGATCAGCGGCGGGATCCAGCGCGCCTTCTGCTCGGGCGTGCCGTGCACGACGATGGGGTGCGGGCCGAACATGTTGATGTGAATGGACGACGCCGCGGCCATCGCGCCACCATGGCGCGCGACGGTGTGCATCATCAGCGCGGCCTCGGTCACGCCGAGGCCCGCGCCGCCCTGCTCCTCTGGCATGGTGATGCCGAGCCAGCCGCCCTCGGCCATGGCGCGGTGGAACTCGCGGGGAAATCGTGCCTCGTCGTCGCAGGCGCGCCAGTAATCGTCGCCGAAGCTGCGGCAGACCGCGGCGACGCCGTCAACGATCGCCTCCTGCTCGGGCGACAGGCCGAAATCCATGCGGGTCCTCCAGGGCTTCTTGCGCGATGATCGTACGCATGCTTACCATTTGGCAAGCGCAGGAAGAACGATCGAGGAAACGCCATGCTGGAGCGTCCGCGCACGGTGCTGGGGCAGGAGCACGCGATCTTCCGCGCCTCCGTGCGTCGCTTCGTGGAAACCGAGCTGGTGCCCCATGCCATGGCCTGGGAGGAGGCCGGCATCGTGCCGCGCGAGGCCTGGCGGAAGGCGGGCGAGGCCGGGCTGTTGTGCTGCGATGTCGCGCCGGATCATGGCGGGCCTGGCGGTGATTTCGGACACTGCACCGTGGTCACCGAGGAACTGGCCCGCGCCAACCTGTCAGGCCCAGGCTTCGTCGTGCATTCGGACATGGTCGCCACCTACATCGCGAAGTTCGGATCCGACGACCAGAAGCGCCGCTGGCTGCCGGGCATGGTCGATGGCTCGCTCATCGGCGCCATCGCGATGACCGAACCCGACGCGGGCAGCGACCTGAAGGGCATGCGCACGCGGGCCGTGACGGATGGCGACCACTATGTGATCCGCGGGCAGAAGACCTACATCTCGAACGGCCAGAACGCCGACCTCATCGTCACTGCCTGCAAGACGGACACGACGGCCGGCGCGCACGGCGTCAGCCTGATCGTGGTGGAGGCGACGGCGCCCGGATTCCGGCGCGGCCGCAACCTCGCCAAGATCGGCATGAAGGCGCAGGACACGTCGGAGCTTTTCTACGACGACGTGCGTGTTTCCGTGGCCAATCGCCTCGGTGCCGAGGGCCAGGGCTTCGGCATGCTGATGACCAACCTGGCGCGCGAGCGCCTGGTCCAGGCCATCCGCGGTACCGTGCTGGCGGAGGAGGCGATCGGCTGGACCATCGCCCATACCCGCGAGCGCAAGGCCTTCGGGCGCACCATCGCGGATTTCCAGAACACCCGCTTCGTGCTGGCGGAGCTCGCTGCCAAGACCGCTGCCGCGCGGGCGATGACCGACGGGCTGATCGCGCTGCAGATGGACGGCACGCTCGACCCGGTCGAGGCCGGCATGGCGAAGCTGTTCTGTACCGACCTGCAATGCGAGGTGCTCGATCGCTGCCTGCAGCTGTTCGGCGGCACAGGCTACATGGCCGAGACGCCGATCGCGCGCGCCTGGACGGATGCGCGCGTGACGCGCATCGCGGGCGGGGCGGCGGAGCTGATGAAGGAGATCATCGGCCGGCGCCTGTTCCAGGACGCCCGATGACCGATCAACGGAGGACACAGCGCCGATGACCGAGCGCACATTGCGCGGCAAGGTCGCGATCGCCGGCATCGGCGAGACGACTTACTACAAGCATGGGCAGTCGCCCGATGCGGAGTTCAAGCTTGCGTTGCAGGCGATCATCGCCGCCTGTCGCGACGCCGGCATCGACCCGAAGGAGGTCGATGGCTTCGCGTCCTATGGCAATGACCGGTCGGAGGCCGTGCGTCTTGCCGCGGCCCTCGGCATCAAGGAACTGCGCTTCTCCAACATGCATTGGGGCGGCGGCGGTGGCGGCGTGGCGGCCTCGGTCGGCAATGCCGCGGCCGCGGTGCAGTCGGGCATGGCGAACTGCGTCATCGCCTTTCGCTCGCTCGCGCAGGGGCAATTCGCGCGCTACGGGCGCGGCGCGGCGGTGGCGGCGGCGACCGGCGACGATGCCTTCCTGTTTCCCTACGGTCTGATGTCGCCGGCGCAGCGCTTCGCCATGAAGATCACGCGCTTCATGACCGAACATGGCATCCGGCACGAGGCGCTGCGCAGCATCGCCATGGCGTCCTACCATCACGCGCAGAACAACCCGTCGGCGGTGATGTACGGGCGGCCGCTGACGCAGGAGAAATACGACGCGTCGCGCTGGATCGTCGAACCCTTCCATCGCCTGTTCGATTGCTGCCAGGAGAATGACGGCGCAGGCGCCGTGCTGGTGGTGCCGGCCGATCGCGCGAAGGACCTGCCGCACAAGCCGACCTACCTGCTGGGCGTGGCGCAGGGCGGGCATCACCGTAGCGCCGCACCCGTGCATAACGCGCCGGACTATGCCTCCGCCCATTTCCCCACGGTGGCGAAGAACATGTGGGCCATGGCGAAGCTCGGCCCGCAGGATGTCGACGTCGTGCAGGCCTATGAGAACTTCACCGGCGGCGTGCTGCTCTCGTTGGTCGAGCACGGCTTCGTCGATCCGGCCAGGGCCAACGAATTCCTTGTGCTGGAGAACCTGCTCGCACCCACGGGGAGGATGCCGATGAACACCAGCGGCGGGAACCTCGCCGAATGCTACATGCATGGCCTCGAGATGGTGAACGAGGCCGTGCGCCAGCTGCGCGGCACCGCGAACAACCAGGTGCCGGATGCCGAGGTCGTCGCCGTCCTCGGCGGCCCCATGGTGACGCCCGTCAGCAGCCTGGTCCTCGGCACGGAGGCAACCCTGTGAGCACCGTCCTTCCCCCCGGCCTGCCCGCCCCCGCGCAGGAACCCGTCGCCAAGCCGTACTGGGATGGCACGCGTGCCGGCAAGCTGGTGATCCAGCGCTGCAAGGGCTGCGGCGCGCATCAATGGGGCCCGGAATGGGTCTGCCATCGCTGCCATTCCTTCGACCTGGGATGGGAGGAAGTGGCGCCACGCGGCCGCATCTGGTCGTGGCAACGCCCGCACCATCCTGTGCATCCGGCGCTGAACGGCCACGGCCCCTATACGGTCGTGCTGGTGGAGCTCCCGCATGCGGGCAATATCCGCATGGTCGGCAACCTGCTCTGCGCGCCCGACGCGCCGGTCGAGATCGGCGCGGAGGTCGAGGCGGTGTTCGAACCGCATGACGCGGCCGACCCGCCCTATACGCTGGTCCAGTGGCGCGTGAAGGACTGACGACCATGGCAGGTCTGTATTTCGAGGAGTTCGAGGTCGGCCAGGTGTTCCAGCACGCCATCCGCCGTACCATCACCGAGACCGACAATGTCTGGTTCTCCGCCATCACGCACAACCCGGCGGCGCTGCACCTGGACGAGGAGTACGCGAAGGGCACCGAGTTCGGCACGCGCATCGTGAATTCCTGCTTCACGCTGGGGCTGATGGTCGGCATCTCGGTCGGCGACACGACGCTCGGCACCACGGTCGCCAATCTCGGCTGGGACGAAGTGCGTTTTCCGAAGCCGCTGTTCCATGGCGACACCATCCGCGTGGAATCGGAGGTGCTGATGAAGCGCCCCAGCAAGTCCCGCCCCGGCCAGGGCATCGTCGAGTTCATGCACCGCGCCTACAACCAGCACGACGTGCTGGTCGGCCATTGCCGTCGCCAGGCGCTGATGCTGGGCCGGCCGGCATGATCCGGTCCTGGCTGTTCGTCCCGGCGGACAGCGAACGCAAGCTCGTCAAGGGTGGCGAGAGCGGTGCCGATGCGCTGATCCTCGACCTTGAGGATTCCGTCGCGGCGTCGCGCCGCCCCGTCGCGCGCGGCATGGTCGTGGACTACCTGACGGCGCACACATCGCGGCGGCCGCAGCTGTGGGTGCGCATCAACCCCCTCGACACCGAGGGCCTGACCGACGCCGCGGCCGTGGTGCGCGCCGCGCCTGACGGCCTCGTGGTGCCGAAGGTCAATGGACCGGATGATCTGCTTCGTCTGTCGCATTGGCTCGATGCGCTGGAGGCGCGCGATGGCCTGCCGGCCGGCAACATCAAGCTGCTTGCCGTGGCAACCGAGACCGCGGCCGCGGTGCTGCGCCTGTCGGACTACGCACGCGTCGCCGTCCCGCGGCTGGCTGCGCTGACCTGGGGTGCGGAGGATCTGCCGGCCGACATCGGCGCGAGCACCAACCAGGATGCGGCGGGCGGCTATGCCTTGACCTACCGCTTCGCGCGCTCCGCATGTCTGCTCGCAGCGGTCGCCGCGAAGGTGCAGCCGATCGACACGCTGGAGGTGGATTTCCGCGACGAGGCCGCGCTGCACGCCGCCTGCGCCGATGGGCGCCGACAGGGCTTCACCGGCAAGATCGCCATCCACCCGGCGCAGGTCGCCGCGATCAATGCAGGGTTCCGCCCAACGGCGGAGGAAGTCGCGCATGCGCGGCGCATTGTCGCCGCCTTCGACGCCGCGCCGGGCATCGGCACGGTCGGGCTCGGCGGCAAGATGATCGACATGCCGCATCTGCGCCAGGCGCAGCGCGTGCTCGCCGCCGATGCGGCGTTCCAGGACTGACCGGAGAACGACGCATGGCCATCGTCTACGACACGCTGAAGAACCGGACGTTCGCGGACATCGAGGCGAGCTACGGCGTCAAGGACACGATGCTCTATGCGCTCGGCCTCGGGCTCGGCCAGGACCCGATGGATCCGAAGCAGCTGCGCCACGTCTACGAGGAAGACCTCGTCACGCTGCCGACGATGGGCGTGGTGCTGGCGACGCCGGGCTTCTGGGTCAAGGAACCGGATACCGGGGTGGATTGGCCGAAGGTGCTGCACGGCGAACAGGGGCTGACCATCCATCGGCCGCTGCCACCGAAGGGTCGCGTCGTCAGCAGGTTCCACATCGACGAGATCATCGACAAGGGCGCCGGCAAGGGCGCGCTGATGTACACCACGCGCGAATTGCGCGACGCCGCGACCAACGAAGCGCTGTGCAGCATCACCAGCACCTCCTTCCTGCGCGGCGATGGCGGCTTCGGCGGGCCGTCGGGACCGATCCGGCAGCCGCATCCGGTGCCGAAAGGCACGCCGGATGCTTCCTTCGACTGGGCGGTGGGCCGCCATGCGGCGCTGCTCTATCGCCTGAACGGCGACTACAACCCGGTCCATGCGGACCCGAAGGCCGCGGCGCAGGGCGGCTTCGCGCAACCCATCCTGCATGGGCTGTGCTCCTACGGCGTTGCCGGCTGGGCAGTGACGAACCTGCTCTGCGATGGCGATGCGACACGCCTGCGCCGCTTCGACCTGCGCTTCACCTCGCCCGTCTATCCAGGCGAGACGCTGCGCACGGAAGTGTGGAAGCAGGGGCCCGGCGTCGCCGCCTTCCGCGTCAGTGTTCCGGCGCGCAACGTCATCGTGCTCAACAACGGGCGGGCGGAATACCTGCCGTGATCATCAGCGGCGACCGCAGCATCACGCAGGACGCGCTGATGGCGCGGGTGCGCCGCGCGGCGACCGGCTTCGCGGCCCTCGGCGTCGGTCCGGGCGACTGCGTCGCGCTGCTGCTGCGCAACGACTTCACATTCCTAGAAGCAAGCCTCGCGGCATCGACGCTCGGCGGCTATGCGGTGCCGATCAACTGGCATTGGAAGCCGGACGAGATCGGCTATCTGCTACGCGACTGCGAGGCCCGCATCGTCGTCGTGCACCAGGACCTCGCGCACCTGCTGTCGGATGCACCGGACGGCCTGGTGATTCTCGTGGTGCCCACCCCGCCCGAATGCGTCGCCGCCTACGGCATGCCCGTCGCGGGCGGCGCCTTGCCGGGCGAGGATTGGAACGCCTTCATCGACCGCCACGCCGAATGGGATGGCCCGCCGCAGCCGGCGCGGGAGAGCATGATCTACACCTCCGGCACCACCGGCCGGCCGAAGGGCGTGCGACGCCAGCCGCCAACGCCCGCGCAGGCTGCCGCCACCGCCCGCAACCGCGCACAGATCTATGGCCTGGTGCCCGGCATCCGCAGCCTGGTGCCCGGGCCGATGTACCACTCCGCGCCGAACGGCTTCGGCTTGCGCGCCGTGCCGCTGTCGGAGGTCCTGGTGCTGATGCCGCGCTTCGACCCCGAGGAACTGCTGGCGCTGATCGAGCGCCATCGCATCACCACCGTCTTCCTCGTGCCGACCATGATGGTGCGCCTGCTGCGGCTCGATGACGAGGTGAAGCGGCGCTACGATCTGTCGTCGCTCCGCCACGTCACCCATGCCGCGGCACCCTGCCCGGCCGAGGTGAAGCAGGCGATGCTCGACTGGTGGGGCCCGGTGATCCATGAATTCTATGGCGCGACGGATCTTGGCGCGCCGACCGCCTGCACGCCGCATCAGTGGCTCGCGAAGCCCGGCACCGTCGGCACCCTGACCGAGGGCGCGACGGTGCGCATCCTCGACGACGCCGGGGTGGAGTGTCCACCCGGCACGCCCGGCGAGATCTTCGCCCGCGTCGACTACATGCCGGACTTCACCTACAACAAGCGCGACGGCGAACGCCGCGCAGTGGAACGCGACGGCCTCATCACCGTCGGCGACGTCGGCTACTTCGACGCGGATGGCTACCTGTTCCTGTGCGACCGCAAGCGCGACATGGTCATCTCCGGCGGCGTCAACATCTACCCCGCCGAGATCGAGGCCGTGATGATCGGCATTCCCGGCGTGCTCGACTGCGCTGTCTTCGGCATCCCGGACCCGGAATTCGGCGAGGCGCTCTGCGCCGCCATCCGCGCCGCGCCCGGCGCCACCGAGGCAGGGATCCGCGAGGCGCTCAAGGTGAAGCTCGCCAACTTCAAGGTGCCGCGCGTCATCGAGTTCCACGACGAATTGCCGCGCGACGATTCCGGCAAGCTGCTCAAGCGCAAGCTGCGCGATCCCCATTGGCAGGGGGCCGGCCGCGCGATCTGACGAAAACCGCGCCGGGAATGCGCGACCAGGGAGGTCCAGGATGAACCGCATCGCCACCCCACGCCGCGCCGTGCTGGCCGCTGGCCTCGCACCGCTCTTCGTCCCGCGCGTCGCGCGCGCGCAAGCCTATCCGGGCGGCCGCCCCGTCAGCCTCGTCATCCCCTACGCCGCCGGCGGCATCCCCGACGTCTTCGGCAATGCCATCAACCAGGGGCTGCAGGAGCGCCTGGGCGGCACCTTCGTGATGGACCACAAGCCGGGCGCGAGCACCACGCTCGGCACGCGCCAGGTGGCGCGGGCGCGGCCGGACGGCACCACGCTGGTTTTCGCGGGCAACGGCACCTTCACCATCACGCCCTTCGTGCTGCGCAACGCCGGCTACGATTCCACGAAGGACTTCACGTGGCTCGGCATGACGGGCAGCGCCGTCTACCTGTTCGTCGCGCATCCGCGCTGGGCGAGCCTTGAGGCGCTGGTCGCCGCCGCCAAGCGCCGCCCGGGCGAGATCAGCTACGCCACCTGGGGTGTCGGCTCCTCGGCGCATCTGGGTACCTTCGACCTGGCGCGGCGTGCCGGAATCGAGCTGATCCACGTGCCCTACAACGGCACCGCCGCGGCACTGACCGATGTCTCGACCGGCCGCGTGGACTTCATGCTGAGCACCCTCGCGCCCGCGCGGCCGCATATCGAGGCGAACCGCGTGCGGGCCCTGGGCATCGCCACCGCGCAGCGCTTCCGGCCGCTGCCCGACCTCCCGACCGTGGCCGAGCAGGGCTATCCCGACTACGTCGTGCCCAACTGGACAGGCGTTGCGGCGCCTGCCGGCTTGCCGGACGCCATCGCCGGCGCGCTGGACGCCGCGATCGCCGCGACCTTTTCCGACGAGCGCCTGTTGCAGCGGTTGGAGCCGCTCGGCATCTCCGCCTGGCCGACCGGCGCGCGCGCGATGCGCGAACAGGTGGCGAAGGATCTCGCGGAGAACGCCGACCTGGTGCGCCGCGCCGGCATCACGGTGGAATAGACGCTCGCCCCGCCCGGCCGTAGCCTGCGCGCACAAACCGGGAGAAACCACCATGCCGTTCACGCGCCGCAGCGCCCTGGGCGTCGCCACCCTCGCATGGCCCGCCGCGGCCCGCGCGCAGGCGCGCGCCTGGCCCAATCGCCCGGTACGCATCGTCATCCCCTACGCGCCCGGTGGGCCGGTCGAGATTCCAGGGCGCTTCCTGGCGGAACACCTCTCGGCGCGGCTCGGCCAGCCCGTCATTGTGGAGACGCGCCCTGGCGCCGGGGGCGCGCTCGGCACCAAGCAGGTGATCGCCGCGACGGACCAGCACACGCTGCTGATGGTGACCGGCGCGGTCGCCATCCAGCCGGCCGTGCAGCCGGACATCGGCTACGACCCGGTGAACGAGCTGATGCCGATCTCCCTCGTCTCGGAATCGAGCATCGGGTTCATGGTCCGCCCCAACGCGGCGTTCCGCGACCTGCCGGCGCTGATCGCCGCGGCGAAGGCGGCGCCGGGGCGGATCACCTATGGCTCCTCCGGCAATGGCACCACCACGCACATGGCCGCCGCGCTGTTCGGCGCGCGCGCCGGCATGAACTGGCAGCACGTCCCTTATCGCGGTGGCGGGCAGCTGATCAGCGGCTTCCTGGCCGGCGATGTCGATGTGATGAGCGGCGACCTCGCGACCCTGCTGCCGCATGTGCGCGAGAACCGCGGCGTGCTGCTCGGCGTCACCGCGCCGGACCGCGTGCCGGTGGTGCCCGCGGTGCCCTCGATCAACGAGGTGGTGCCCGGCACCGGCATGACCATCTGGTTCGCGCTTTTCGCCCCGCGCAACTTCCCACCCGAGGCCGCGGAACGGCTGGGCGCCGAGCTCGCGCCGCTGGCCAGCGGCTCGGCCCTCGGCACGCGGATGGCGGCGGATGGCGGGCGGCTGCTGCTCAGTGGCCCGGCGGAACTGTCCGAACGGTTGCGGCGCGAGTTGCCGCTGTGGCGCCAGGTCGTCGCCGAGGCCGGCATCAGGCCAGAGTAACGCGCACATGGTTCCACTGCTGGCCGGGCTGAAGGTCCTCGACCTCACCACCGTCATCTACGGGCCGCTGATCGGCCAGCTGCTGGGCGACCTCGGCGCCGATGTCGTCAAGGTGGAAGGACCGGAAGGCGACCTCGCGCGTGCCATCCAGCCGCGCGGGCCGCAGGGCGACAGCGCGATGTACGTCTGCAACAACCGCAACAAGCGGAGCATCGTGCTGGACCTCAAGACCCAGGCCGGGCGCGAGGTCTTCACGCGCCTGCTGCGCTGGGCGGAGGTGTTCGTCCACAACATGCGCCCCGCGGCGATCGAACGGCTGGGCTTCGGCTTCGCGCCGGTCAGTGCGATCAATCCGCGGATCATCTACTGCGCCGCGGTCGGCTTCGGCAGCGGCGGGCGCTATGCCGGGCGCCCGGCCTTCGACGACGTGATCCAGGCGGCCGGCGGCATTGCCGCGCTGCCTTCCTATCGCGGGCAGGACCCGGCCTATGTGCCGGGCGTGATGGCGGACAAGCTGGCGGCGCTGACCGCGACCTATGGCGTCATGGCCGCCATCGCCGCGCGCGGCCGCGGCATGGCCGGCCCGATCGAGGTCGAGGCGGCGATGTTCGAAGCCGTCGCCGCCTTCGTGCTGAACGAACACCTGGCGGCCGCCGCCTTCGGCGGTCCACCCGAAGGCGCGGGATATCACCGCATGTTCGCGCCCGATCGCCGGCCGTATCGCACGCGCGACGGCTGGCTCGCCGCGCTGCCCTATACCGAGCAGCAATGGCGTCGCGTCCTGGAATTCACCGGCCGGCACGACGTGCTGGCGCTGCCATGGTTCACCGATCCCGGCGAACGCAGCGCGCATATCGCCGAGCTCTACGCCGTCCTGGCGCAGGAGATGCCACGGCGCAGCACCGAGGAATGGCTGCAGGCGCTGCAGGATCTCGACATTCCGCATGCGCGGGTCAATCGGCTCGAGGATCTGCTGACGGATCCGCATCTGCAGGATGTCGACTTCTTTGCGCCGAACGGGACCGGTCTTGCGCGATCGGCACGCCAGCCGGTCGCCTATCCGGGCCTGCCCGCCGAGCCCGACCGGCCAGCACCTGCGCTGGGTGCCGACACGGACTCCATTGCGGCGATGCTCGGCTACGACACGGGCGCACTGGGCGCGCTGCGCCAGGCAGGTGCCTTCGGGATGCCGGGCTGAACCGCAGCCGCCATCGGCGGCGGACATGCTGCTCCGCCCTGGATCGTCACGGTACCGGGGGCTCAACCGGGCGACGGACCCGGCGCGGCGCGCTGGCCCAGCCCGACCAGGTGCTGGCGCAGCACGCGCGGCAGGATGCCGCCGTGGCGGAAGCACTCCGCCTCGAACGCCGTATCGAGCCGGCAGAGCAGCGCCAGGCTCTCGCTGCGGCCATCGGCGCGATGGATGGTGAGGGTGGCGCTGGACGCCGGCGCGGGCGCCGGCGCGATCCCGGTCACGTCGAAGGTCTCGGTGCCGTCCAGCCCCAGCGTCCCGGGCGTCACGCCCTGCGGAAGCTGCAGCGGCAGGACGCCGAGATAGACCAGGTTCGAGCGATGGATGCGCTCGAAGCTGTTCGCGATGACCACGCGGATGCCGAGCAGCCGCGTGCCCTTGGCCGCCCAGTCCCGCGAGGAGCCGGTGCCATACTCGCTGCCCGCCACGACAATCAGCGGCACGCCCTCGGCGCCGTAGCGTTCGGCAGCCTCGTGGATCGGCAGCACCTCCCCGCTGGGCTGATGGCGCGTCCAGCCGCCCTCGGTCCCGGCGACCAGCCGGTTGCGCAGGCGGATATTGCCGAAGGTGCCGCGGATCATGACGTGGTGGTTGAGGCGCCGCGCCGCGAAGGAATTGAAGTCGCGCGGCCGCACCTGGCGGTCCACCAGGTAGCGCCCCGAGGCGGAATCCGGCGTGATGCTGCCGACCGGCGAGATGTGATCCGTGGTGACGCTGTCGCCCAGCAGGACCAGCATGCGCGCGCCGCGCAGATCCTCCGCGGGTGCCGGTTCGGCCGGCACGTCGAGCAGGAAGGGTGGCTCCTGCATGTACAGGCTGTCCCGCGACCACGGGAAGGTGTCGCCGCCCGGCGCCTCCACGCTGCGCCAGCGGTCGTCGCCCGCGAAGACCGCCGCGTAGCGTCGCACGAAGCGTTCGGTGGTCAGCGCGACCTCGCGCGCTTCCGCGATCTCGGTCGGCGCGGGCCAGATATCCGCGAGCATCACCGGCCTTCCATCGCGATCCATCCCGATCGGATCGCGCGTCAGGTCGATCCGGATGGTGCCGGCCAGCGCATGCGCCACGACCAGCGCCGGGCTCATGATGTAGTTCGCCTTCGCCAGCGTGTGGACGCGGCCTTCGAAGTTGCGGTTCCCGGACAGCACCGCGACGGCGATGCTGCCGCCGATGCCGATCGCCTGCTCCACTGTCTCCGGCAAGGGGCCCGAATTGCCCATGCAGGTCGTGCAGCCGAAGCCGATCAGGTTGAAGCCGAGCTGGTCGAGATGCGCCTGCAATCCTGTCGCTTCGAGATACTCCGCCACCACGGTCGAGCCCGGCGCCAGCGACGTCTTGACCCAGGGCTTGGTCGCCAGCCCGCGCGCCGCCGCCTTCCGCGCCAGGATGCCGGCGCCGAGCATGCCCTCGGGATTCGAGGTGTTGGTGCAACTGGTGATCGCCGCGATCACCACGGCGCCATCGGGCAGCCCGCCCTCCGGCACGCTGTCGCGCGGCGGGAAGGCCGTGTCGAAGGAGGCGCGGATCTGCGGCAGCGCGACGCGGTCCTGCGGGCGGCGCGGCCCCGCGGCGGCGGGCTCGGCGTCCGAGAGGTCGATCTCGATCGTCTCCAGGAAGTCGGGCTGCGGGCCGTCGGCCTCGTGCCACAGGCCCTGCGCGCGGCAATAGGCCTCGACCAGCCGGCCATGCGCGCCACCGCGCCCGGTCAGTTCCAGGAAGCGGATCGTCTCCGCATCCACCGGGCAGAAGCCCATGGTGGCGCCGTATTCGGGCGCCATGTTGGACAGGGTGGCGCGGTCGGTCAGCGAAAGCCGGGACAAGGCAGGGCCGAAGAATTCGACGTAGGCCGCGATCACGCCATGGGCGCGCAGCCTTTGCACCACCAGCAGCGTGATGTCGGTGGCCGTCACGCCCTGCGCCGGCGCGCCGACGAGGCGGCAGCCCACGACTCGCGGCAGCACGATGCCGATCGGCTGGCCGAGCACGCCCGCCGTCGCCTCGATGCCGCCGACGCCCCAGCCCAGCACGCCGAGCGCATTGACCATCGGCGTGTGGCTGTCGGTGCCCATCAGCGATTCCGGGAAGGCCCAGCGGATGCCGTCATGGTCCCGGGTCCAGATGCAGCGCGCCATGTGCTCGAGGTTCACCTGGTGCAGGATGCCCTGCCCAGGCGCGGCCACCCGGAACCCGTCGAAAGCCTGTTCGCACCAGCGCAGGAAGGCGTAGCGTTCGCCGTTGCGCTGATATTCAAGGTCGAGGTTACGCGCCATCGCATCTGGCGTGCCGAAGGCATCCACCATCACGGAATGGTCGACGACCATGTCCGCCGGCACGCCCGGATTGATCCCCCTCGGGTCGCCACCGGCGCGGCCGACAGCATCGCGCAGCGCAGCGAGGTCCGCCATGGCGGGCAGGCCACCGGAATCATTCAGGACCAGGCGCGTGGGGTGGAAGGGAACCTCGGCGCCGATTCCCTTGGCCGAGGACCACAGCCGCAGCGCATCGAGCGTCGCCGATGTCACGGCGCGGCCGTCCTCGTGGCGCAACACGTTCTCCGCCAGCACCTTCAGGCTGCGCGGCAGGCGCGTCAGCCCAGGCAGGCCATTCGCCTCGGCCGCGGCCAGGCTCATCATCACGTAGGACATGCCGTCGACGCGCAGCGGGCGCATCGCGTTCAGGCTGTCGATCGGCTTGGCCATGCATCCTGCTCCCGCCCTGCGTTCAATCGGTGGACTGCGCGTCGCGGCGCAGCCGATCCGCGATCCCGACCAGGGCGTCGCGATCCGCCAAGGCCACCATGCGGTCCTCCATGGCCATGCTGCGGCCGTCGCGCGCAATGGCCGCCGGGTTATCCGCCGGCACGATGATGATCGCGAAGCCCATGCTGGCAGAATGGCGCGGGCCGCGGCGTCGTGCTGCCGCGCCCCGAGCAAGGCTGGCATGCAGCGGTCAGGCGAGGCGGGGCCGGCTGGCGACGCACCGACCCTGCCGGACCGCCTGGCCGGGTCGATTTCGCCGCGACGGTCACGCCGGGACGGCGTCTAGCCGAAGCTGATGCCGGTATCGCGGATCAGGTCGCGCAGCAGGGCACGTTCGCGCGCCAGGCGCGCCGCGAGGCGGGCGGAATCCGCCGGCATCGGGTTGGTGCCCGAGGCCATGAGCCGCGCGCGCACCTCGGCGTCGTTGGTCGCGTGGGCGACCGCGGCTTCCAGGCGCGCGCGGATCGGCTCCGGCGTGCCCGTGCGACAGAACACCGCATTCCAGCTGGTGAAATCGAAGCCTGGAAATCCGTTCTCCGCGATGGTCGGCAATCCCTCGATGCCGCCGCGCCGCTCCTCGCTGGTCAGCGCGATGGCCACCGCGCGCCCGGCCTGCAGCACCGGCGTGATCGAGCTGGTCCCGAGGTAGCCTGACGGCAGCGTTCCCGCCGCGAGGTCGCGCGCCACATCGGCCCCGCCGCGATAGGGAATGTGTTCCATGCGCAGGCCGGTGCGATGCGCCAGCAGCGTGCCGGCCAGGTGGCCGACATTGCCAACGCCCGGCGTGCCAAAGGACATCCCGCCGGGCGCCCGCCGCGTGGCGTCCAGGTAGCCCGGGAAGTCCCGGATGCCGCTCTGGGCGCTGACCGCCAGCACGTAGGGCAGCTCGCCGACCAGCGCCACCGGCGCGAAGGACGTCTCGTAGTCGAAGGGAAGGCCACGGTTGACGAATTGCGAGATCAGGAAGGAGGCGGCATCGAACAGCAGCGTGTAGCCATCGGCCGGGTTGCTCGCCACGACGCCGGCCGCCAGCGCGCCGCCGCCGCCGGTGCGGTTCTCGATCACCATGGTGGCGCCGAGGAATTCGGACATGCGCGGCTGGATGAGCCGCATCATGGTGTCCGAGTTGCCACCCGGGGCGAAGCCCACCAGCACGCGGATCGGACGGTTCGGATAGGCCTGCGCCAGCGCGAGCGTGGGCCGCGCCAAGGTCGCTCCCATGCCAAGACCAACAAGGGTGCGGCGATTCATCATGGGGTCGTCCTCCGGTTCGGCAGCTCTTGCGTCGGCGGTCCGGCGGCCATGGCTGCTTCGACATGATCACGGGCGCACATTGAGCGCGCCATGACGGTGCTGCCTGACCCTAGCGGCGCAGGGCGAGATGAACAATGGACCCGACGGCGGCCAGTGTCTGGCGCCGGGCCGCGCATGCCCCCGCTTGCGGACGCGGATGGCATCCAGTACGCGGCCGTCCGGAATGCCGGCCGCCGCATGTCCGGCCGGCGTCGCGGTCGCGCCGGCAGGCTGGTCCTGGCGCCGGCGCGGCGGCACACTGGCCCGACCAGCGACACTGTCGAGCGACTGATCGCCGGCGAAACCCCGGCACGGAGCGATCCATGAACACGCGATACCGCAAGCGCCTGCCCGGCACCGATCTTGATTTCTTCGATGCGCGCGCCGCGATCGAGGCCATCGCGCCCGGCGCCTTCGAGGGCCTGCCCTATACCTCCCGCGTGCTGGCCGAGAACCTGGTCCGGCGGTGCGACCCTGCGCTGCTGACGGATGCGCTCACGCAGATCATTGAACGCCGGCGCGACATCGACTTCCCGTGGTATCCGGCGCGCGTGGTCTGCCACGACATCCTCGGCCAGACGGCGCTGGTGGACCTGGCGGGCCTGCGCGACGCGATCGCGCAGAAGGGCGGCGACCCGTCCAAGGTGAACCCGGTCGTGCCGGTGCAGCTGATCGTCGATCACTCGCTGGCGGTCGAACACGCGGGCTTCGAGAAGGACGCCTTCGCGAAGAACCGCGCCATCGAGGACCGCCGCAACGAGGACCGCTTCCACTTCATCGAGTGGACGCGCCATGCCTTCGAGAACATGGAGATCGTGCCCCCCGGCAACGGGATCATGCATCAGATCAACCTCGAGCGGATGTCGCCGGTCATCTGCACGCTCGGAGGCATCGCCTTCCCCGACACGCTGGTCGGCACCGACAGCCACACGCCGCATGTCGATGCGTTGGGCGTGATCGCGATCGGCGTCGGCGGGCTGGAGGCCGAGAACGTGATGCTCGGCCGCGCGTCCTGGATGCGGCTGCCCGACATCATCGGCGTCGAGCTGACCGGCAGGGCGCAGCCAGGCATCACCGCCACGGACATCGTGCTGACGCTGACGGAGTTCCTGCGCAAGGAGAAGGTCGTCGGTGCCTGGCTCGAGTTCCACGGCGCCGGCGCATCGAGCCTGACGCTGGGCGATCGCGCGACGATCTCGAACATGGCGCCGGAATACGGCGCGACCGCCGCGATGTTCTCCATCGACCAGCAGACCATCGACTACCTGCGCCTGACCGGGCGCGAGGATGCGCAGGTGAAGCTGGTCGAGACCTACGCGAAGACCGCAGGGCTGTGGTCGGACACGCTGGCGAAGGCGCAGTACGAGCGCGTGCTGCGCTTCGACCTCTCGACCGTCGTGCGCACGCTCGCCGGGCCGTCGAACCCGCATCGCCGCCTGCCGGTCGCGGACCTCGCGGCGCGTGGCGTCGCGGCACCGGTCACGCAGGACGGCGCCCTCATGCCGGATGGCGCGGTGATCATCGCCGCCATCACCAGCTGCACCAACACATCGAACCCGCGCAACGTGATCGCCGCGGGGCTGCTGGCGCGCAACGCCAACCGCGCGGGGCTGGCGCGCAAGCCCTGGGTGAAGTCCTCGCTCGCGCCGGGCTCGAAGACTGTCGCGCTGTACCTCGACGAGGCCGGGCTGACGGCCGAACTGGAGCAGCTCGGCTTCGGCATCGTCGCCTTCGCCTGCACGACCTGCAACGGCATGTCGGGGGCGCTCGACCCGCGCATCCAGCAGGAGATCATCGACCGCGACCTGTACGCGACCGCGGTGCTGTCGGGAAACCGCAACTTCGATGGACGCATCCATCCCTATGCGAAGCAGGCTTTCCTCGCCTCGCCGCCGCTGGTGGTCGCCTATGCCATCGCCGGCACGATCCGCTTCGACATCGAGCGCGACGTGCTCGGCGTCGACGCCAATGGCGGGGAGATCCGCCTGAAGGACATCTGGCCGAGCGACGAGGAAATCGACGCCGTCGTCGCCACCGCCGTGAAGCCGGAGCAGTTCCGCAAGGTCTATGCGCCGATGTTCGGCAACAAGGGCGCGCGCAAGACGGTCAGCCCGCTCTATGACTGGCGCCCGCAGAGCACCTACATCCGCCGCCCGCCCTATTGGGAGGGCGCGCTGGCCGGTGAGCGCACGCTGCGTGGCATGCGGCCGCTTGCGGTGCTCGGCGACAACATCACCACCGACCACCTGTCGCCGTCCAACGCCATCCTGCTGGACAGCGCGGCCGGCGAGTACCTCGCGCGCATGGGCCTGCCGGAGGAGGACTTCAACTCCTACGCCACCCATCGCGGCGACCACCTGACCGCGCTGCGCGCCACCTTCGCCAACCCGACGCTGGTCAACGAGATGGCCGGTGCCAAGGGATCGCTCGCGCGCGTCGAGCCCGACGGGCAGGTCATGCGCATGTGGGAAGCGATCGAGACCTACATGGCCCGCCGCCAGCCCCTCATCATCGTGGCCGGCGCCGATTACGGGCAGGGTTCCTCGCGCGACTGGGCGGCGAAGGGCGTGCGGCTGGCAGGTGTCGAAGCCATCGTCGCCGAGGGATTCGAGCGCATCCACCGCACCAACCTGATCGGCATGGGCGTCCTGCCGCTCGAGTTCAAGCCGGGCACCAACCGGCTGACACTTGGCCTGGACGGCACCGAGACCTACGACGTGGCCGGTGCGCGCACGCCGCGCGCCGACCTCACGCTGGTCATCCATCGCCGCGACGGCAGCACGGTCGAAGCCGCCGTGACCTGCCGGCTGGACACGGCCGAGGAGGCCTCGATCTACGACGCCGGCGGCGTGCTGCAACGCTTCGCGCAGGACTTCCTGAACGCCGAGGCGCCCCGCCAGGCTGGCTGACCGCGTCCCGCTCGCCGGCACCTTCCACGGGCGCCGGCGCGCTGTATCCTTCGCCCAAGGCACTGCCCAGGAAGCGACCATGGCCCACGCACCGCAGATCCGGATTCCCGCCACCTACATGCGCGGCGGCACCAGCAAGGGCGTCTTCTTCGTGCTGGACGACCTGCCGGAGGCGGCGCGCGTGCCGGGCGCGCCGCGCGACCGGCTGCTGCTGCGCGTGATCGGCAGCCCGGACCCCTATGGCAAGCAGACCGACGGCATGGGCGCCGCGACGTCCAGCACCAGCAAGGCCGTCATCCTGAGCCGCAGCACGCGCCCGGATCACGATGTCGACTACCTGTTCGGCCAGGTGTCGATCGACAAGCCCTTCGTCGACTGGAGCGGCAATTGCGGCAACCTGACCTCCGCGGTCGGGCCCTTCGCGATCCGCAACGGGCTGATCGATCCCGCCCGCGTGCCGCGCGACGGCATCGCCATCGTGCGCATCTGGCAGGCGAATATCGGCAAGACCATCGTCTCCCACGTGCCGATGACCGCGGGCGAGGTCCAGGAGACGGGCGATTTCGAGCTCGACGGCGTGACCTTCCCGGCCGCCGAGATCCGGCTCGAGTTCATGGATCCGGCCGAGGACGGCGATGGCGGCTCCATGTTCCCCACCGGCAACCTGGTGGACACGCTGGAGGTGCCGGGCGTCGGCGCCTTCCAGGCGACCATGATCAACTCCGGCATCCCCACCATCTTCCTGGACGCCGATGCCCTCGGCTTCACTGGCGCCGAGTTGCAGGACGACATCAACGGCGATGCCGCGACGATGGCCCGGCTCGAGACCATCCGCGCCCATGGCGCGCTGCGCATGGGCCTGGTCAAGACGCTCGAGGAGGCCGCGCAACGCCAGCACACGCCGAAGGTCGCCTGGGTCTCGCCGCCGAGGGACTACGCTGCCTCCAGCGGAAGGATGATCGGTGCCGGCGATGTCGACCTGCTGGTGCGCGCGATGTCGATGGGCAAGCTGCACCACGCGATGATGGGCACCGCCTCGGTTGCCATCGCGACCGCGGCCTGCGTGCCGGGTACGCTGGTGAACCTGGCCGCGGGTGGCGGCGAGCGCGAGGCGGTGCGCTTCGGCCATCCCTCCGGCACGCTGCGCGTGGGCTCGCTGGCGCAGCAGGCCGACGGACAGTGGACGGTCACCAAGGCCATCATGAGCCGCAGCGCGCGGATCCTGATGCAGGGCTGGGTACACGTCCCGTTCGATGGCTAGTTCGCTTCCCTGTCGGATGCGGTGTCGCGTGCCGCGATCAGGCCGAAGGTGAGGCCGGAGGCGAGCGAGAACCCGGTTTGGTAGCCCGACCCGGTTTCCGTTCGCGCCGCCGCATTGCCGACAGCATACAGGCCCGCCATCGGATGGCCCCGCACGTGACGCACGCGCGCCTTGGCGTCCGCCAGCAACCCAACGGAGGACAGGGCCGTCGGATGCAGGCGGATGCCGTAGAAGGGCGGCGCGTCGATCGCGCCGAGCGTGGTGCGTGGGTCGTAGCGGTTCAGCCCCCAGGCTGATTGGCCGCGGCCGAACGCGCGGTCGACGCCATCGCGCGCATCCGCGTTGAAGCCGCGGACGGTCGCGGCAAGGCCATCCGCATCGATGCCCAACGCCCGTGCCAGCGCCTCGATGCTGTCCGCGCGCTGCACCCAGGATGGTATCGCGGCGCCGGGCGGCCGCCCGCCGAACGAGAAGCTGTCGGCGAATTGCCGGTCGAAGATCAGCCAGCAGGGCAGGTTCGGCCGTTCGCGCGCAACGACGTCGAAGTGGTGCAGCGCCGGCGCCATCGCCTGGAAGAAGGATTCGTCGGCGAAGCGCCGGCCATGGCGGTTCACAACCATCGTGTGCGGCGACGGCAATTCCTGCGTGCCGGACAGCCGGCAGGGCGCCACCCCGCTAGGCGCCTCGTCCGGATTGCGGAAGCCGAGGAAGACCGACAGGTTGTTGCCGATCACCTGCGTCGCGGCGCCGTGCTCGGTCGCCATCACCAGCCCGTCGCCGGTGACGCTGCCGGGGAACATGGATTGCCAGCCGGGCAGCGCCTCGAAGCGGTCCACCAGTTCGGGACTGGACTCGTAGCCGCCACTGGCGATCACCACCGCGCGCCTGGCCTCGATGATGATGCCGCCTGTCGCCACGACGCCGCTGACGCGCCCATCGGTGACGGTCAGGCGTTCGACCGCCACGCCCGTCAGCAGCGGGATGCCGCGCCCGATCGCGAGCTGCACGAGCCGGCTCACGAGCCCCGCGCCACCACCGCGCAGTCCGGGCTGGTCGCGCGCCGCGGCTTCGGCAGCCGCCCAGAGCGCCGGCGAATTGGCGCCGCCCGGCAGGGTCGAGCCGGAGACCCGGAACAACGGCCCTGCTGGCAGCAGGACCGCGTCGCCGAAGGCACCGGCATCGAAGGGCGGCGTATCGACGATGCGCCCGGCACCGCGCGCGCCCGGTGCCATGCCGTAGTGGTCGATGCGCGGCGACAGCCGGAAGGGAATGCCGGCCGCTTCGAAGAAGCGCAGCGCGCCGGGCGCCTCGGCGACGAAGGCCGCCATGCGGGCCTCGTCCACCGCGCCGGCGCCGACGTAGCGGATGTAGTCCGTCACCGCCTCCGGCGTGTCGGTGCCGCCGGCTGCCGCATCAAGATGATTGGCGCCGATCCAGAGATAGCCACTCGAGATCGCACTGCCGCCGCCGAGCTTCGGCGCCTTCTCCAGCACGACGCAATCCAGGCCGAGGTCGCTCGCCGCGATCGCCGTGGCCAGGCCGGCGCAGCCGCCGCCGATCACGACGACATCGAAGCCGGCCTTCATTGCGGGCGGATGCCGGAGGCCTCGACCACGCGGCGCCAGCGCACCGTCTCCTCGGCCATCAGCCGCTCCATCTCGGCGGGCGGCGCACCGCCGGGCAGGCAGGCGATGGAGGCGAAGAACTCCAGCACGTCGGGCATCCGCAATGCCCGCGCCGTCTCCGTATGAAGGCGGTCGATCACATCGCCAGGCGTTCCCTTCGGCGCGGCCAGGCCCGACCAATGCGTGATCGCGTAGCTCGGCAGCCCTGCCTCGGCGAAGGTCGGGGCCTCCGGCAGCGCCGGCATGCGCGCCGTACCGCTGATCGCCAAGGGCCGCAGGACCGATGTCGCGGCGCCGACGGCGGCGCTGGGCGAGGCAAAGACGACATCGACCTGCTTCGACAGCACCGCCATCACCGCTTCGCCACCGCCGCGATAGGGCACGTGGAACAGCTTGACGCCGGCCTCGATCTCATAGGCCGCGGTGGCGAAGTGCACGGAACTGCCGACGCCGCCGCTGCCATAGGTGATCCGCTCCGGGCCGCGGCGCGCGGCTTCCGTGAGGTCCTGCAGGGTGCGGTAGGGCGAATCCCGATGCACCGCGACCATCACCGGCGTGAAGGCGGTGATGGTGATGACCTGGAAGGCCTGGCCGTGGTCGAAGGGCAGGCGGCTGTGCAGGAAGGGCATCATGCCGTAGGTGCTGTCGATCGCGAGCAGCGTGTAGCCATCCGGCGCCGCGCGCGCGACCTCGGCCGCGCCGATGGTGCCGGAGCCGCCGGAGCGGTTCTCGATCACGACAGGCTGGCCCAACTGGTCCGACAACTTCTGGCCGACCTTGCGCGCCACGGTGTCGATCGAACCGGTGGGCGCCCAGGCGACCACCAGGCGGATCGGCCGCGACGGGTAGGCGCGCTGCGCGCCTGCCGCGCGCGGAAGCAGCGCGGTCGCGGCCGCGGTTGCCGCCACCAAGCTGCGTCGCGAGGTTGCCATGCGCTCGTCCCTCTCCCGTTCGGACCGCCGTTGCCGGTGGTCCCTGCGTGTCGCCAGGGCCTGGTCCCGAGGGAAGGCTGTGGGCGCTCGGGGGGGGCTGTCAACGAACCACGGTTCAGGGCCGGGGCCGATGCAAGGCTGGCGCGTCGCCGACGGGCTGCTAGGCTTCCGCCTCCAAGCGCGGAGGAAGCGGAGATGCTGCAAGCAACCACGGGCCGGCGCGGCGTTCTGGGCGCAGGCGCCGCACTCGCCGCCTCCGGCATCATCCGACCGCCCGAGGCGCGTGCCGCACGGGCGCTGGAGGTCGTGCTGGAATCCGAGGTCGTCATCCTCGACCCGCATGTCATCACCGCCGCCATCACGCGCACCTTCGCCACACACGTCTTCGACACGCTGTTCGCGATGGACGACCGCGGCCAGATCAAGCCGCAGATGGTCGAGGCATGGGAGACCTCCGCCGATCGCCTGACCTGGCGCTTCCGCCTGCGCGAGGGTCTGAAATGGCATGACGGCGCGCCGGTCACGGCGGCGGAATGCGTGCTGTCGCTGCGACGCTGGGCGCCACGCGATCCGCTCGGGCGCATGCTGGAGGCCGCGACGGCCTCGATGGAAGCGACCGACGCGCGCAGCTTCACCCTGGTGCTGAAGGAACCATTCCCGCTGCTGCTGCAGGTGCTGGGCAAGCCCAACGCACCCTTGCCGGTGATGATGCCCGAACGCCTGGCGCGCGTGCCGAACACGCAGCGCATCACCGAGATCATCGGCTCCGGCCCCTTCCGCTTCCGCGCGGATCTCTGGCGCCCGGGCAACATCATGGTGCTGGAGCGCTTCGCGGACTACGTGCCGCGCGCCGAGCCGCCGAATTTCCTCGCCGGCGGCAAGCGCGTGAAGATCGACCAGCTCAACCTGCGCGTCATGCCCGACCAGCTGACCGGCGCCAACGCCCTCATGCAGGGCGAGATCCACTACATGCAGTACCTGCCCTTCGACATGCTGTCGCGCCTGGAACGCGCGCGTGGCGTGCGGCTGCTGGGGCTGGGTGGATTGCACCAGTTCCAGGGTAATTTCCGCCTGAACCACGCGGTCGCGCCCTTCGACAATCCCGCGATCCGGCGTGTGCTGTGGAAGCTGGCGGACCAGACGGCGGTGCTGACCGCGATCGGCGTGCCCGAACGCTTCCGCGCGCCGCAATGCCCGTCCTTCTGGATGTGCGACGCGCCCTATTCCTCGACCGCCGGTGCGGCCGGCGCACGCGTGGACATCGAGGGCGCGCGCGCCGACCTGCGCGCCGCCGGCTATCGCGGCGAACCCGTGATCGCCATGGAGGTGGCCGGGTCGATCAGCCAGACGGCGTCGATGGTGCTGGTGCAGAACATGAAGCTGGCGGGCTTCAACGTGGACCAGCAGGTGATGGACTGGGGCACGGTGCTGGCACGGCGCGTGCGGCGCGATGGGTGGTCGATGTTTTCGGTCTATTCGAACGGGACCGACATGTTCTCCCCACTCACGCATTTCTATGTCGCCTCGACCTGCGCCGATTTCCCCGGATGGTCCTGCGACGACCGGATCCCGCGGCTGCTGCAGTCCTTCGCGCGCGCCGAGGACGAGGCCGCGCGCGCGCGCGTCGCCGCCGAGATCCAGACCATCGCCTACGACCTGACGCCCGCCGTCATGTGGGGCCAGTTCACCATCCCCGCCGGCTACCGCACCACATTGAACAACATGATCCAGTCCTCCTACCCGATGTTCTGGGAGGTGGACCTCGCCGCATGACGCCCGAGACGCTGCGCGCGGCGCTGCCGCCGCTCGATGGCACGCTGCGGGTCGCGGGCCTTACCGATGCCGTCGCGGTGTTCCGCGACCCCGAGGGCATCCCGCATATCCGCGCGCGCACGCAGCACGACGCCTTCCTGGCGCAGGGCTTCGTGCACGCGCAGGACCGGCTGTTCCAGATGGAACTGAACCTGCGCCGCGCCCTGGGGCGCAGCGCCGAATGGCTTGGCGCGGCCGCCGCCGAGATGGACGTGCTGTGCCGTCGCCTGGGCATGGAGGCCGCCTGCCGGCGCGATCTCGCCGCGCTTGGCGATGAAGCACGTGGGATGCTCGAAGCCTATGTCGCGGGGGTGAATGCCTTCCTGGACTCAGGCGCGCCGCCGGCGGTGGAATACGTGCTGCTCGGCGCCACCCCGATGCGCTGGGAGACCTGGCATCCGATCGCGGTGATGCGGCGTCTCGGCCTGCTGATGGGCTCGGTGTGGTTCAAGCTGTGGCGCGCCGCGGCGCTGCCACTGGTCGGCGCCGACCAGGCCGCGAAGCTGCGCTACGAGGATGCTGGCATCGACCTGCTCTGCATCCCGCCAGGGGTCGAGGCGGCGCGCTGGAGCGCGACGCTGGCGGACCTCGCGCCTGGCATCGCCGCGCTGCTCGACCGCGCCGCGCCGGATGCCGCGGGTGGTGGCAGCAACAACTGGGCGCTGTCGGCCGGGCGCAGCTCGACCGGGCGGCCCTTGCTCGCCGGCGACCCGCATCGCTTGCTGGAAATCCCCAACATGTACGCGCAGGGGCATCTCGCCTGCGATGCCTTCGACGTGGTGGGGCTGACAGTGCCCGGCGTGCCGGGCTTCCCGCACTTCGCGCATAACGGCCGCGTCGCCTGGTGCGTGACGCACGCCTTCGTCGATATCCACGACCTGTTCGTCGAACGCTTCGATGCCACCGCCGCGCAACACCTGTTCCGCGATGCCTGGCTGCCGGTGCGCCGCCGCCGCGAGACCATCGCCGCGCGCGGCGCGCCCGCGCGCGAGATCGAGGTCATCGAGACCACCCACGGCCCCATCGTCGCCGGCGATCCGGCCAGCGGCACCGCGCTGGCGCTGCGCTCCGTGCAATTCGCCGAGACCGACCTGTCCTTCGACTGCCTGCCGCGCATGCTGCGCGCGCCCGACGTGTCATCGCTGTTCGAGGCGACGCGCGGCTGGGGTCTGATCGACCACAACCTGGTGGCGGCCGATACCACAGGGCGCATCGGCCACCTGGTGCGCGCGATGGTGCCGCGGCGGCCGCGCGCCAATGGCTGGCTGCCGGTGCCCGGCTGGACCGGCGAGCACGAATGGCAGGGCTGGATCCCCTTCGACTCCATGCCGCGCCAGATCGACCCGGCGGGCGGCATGATCGTCACCGCGAACAACCGTGTCGTGGCCGATGGCGGCCCGGACTACCTCTGCACCGACTGCCATCCGCCGACCCGCGCGCGCCGCATCGGCAAGCTGCTGGGCCAGCCGGGCACAACGGCCGAAGCGATCCATGGCGACACGCTCTCCGCCAATGCGGTGCTGCTGCGCGACCACCTGGCCACGCTGCCGGCGCCGCAGGATGCCGCCGCGGCGGCGCTGCGCGAAACGCTGCTTGGCTGGGATGGCCGCATGGCGGCAGACAGCCTGGCCGCCAGCGGCTACATCGCGCTGCGCCTGGCGCTGACGCGCATCCTGGCCGACCGCAGCGGCCTCGGTGGGCTGGCGGGCGACCCGCTGCTGGCCGTCGCGCCGGGCGTTGTGCCGCTCAATCAACTCTGGTGGACGCTGCCGGCACTGCTGCGTGCCGACGACGCATCGCTGCTCGGCGGCTGGTCCTGGGCGCAGGCGTTGCAGGCTGCGCTGACCACCGCCGCGACCGACCCGATCGCGGCGCAGCCCTGGGGCGAGGCGCATCGCCCGCGCCTGGCCCATCCGCTGGGCGCGCTGTTTCCCGCGGCGGCGCCGCTGCTCGACCCGCCGGCGCGCGCCATCGGCGGCGATGGCGATACGGTCTTCGCCAATGGGCTGCTCCCCTCCGGCGGGACCCGCGCGACCTACGGCGCGCTGGCGCGCTACGTCTTCGATGTCGGCGACTGGGAGAAGTCGCGTTGGACGGTCTTCCACGGCACCTCGGGCCACCCCGGCAGCCCGCACTACGCGGACCAGCACGCCACCTGGGCCGAGGCACGCCTCACGCCCATGCGCTACGGCTGGGATGGCATCGCGGCATCCGCCGCCGCGCGGCAATCGCTGGCGCCGCGCTGAAGCGTCAGCCCATTCGCGCCACCGCGGCGAAGCCCGCATCGGCCGCCTGCAACGCCGCGTCGATATCGGCAGGCCCATGCGCGCAGGACAGGAACATGTTGTGCCTGGGGTGGAAGTACGCCCCGGCGCGCAGCGCGGCCGCGCAGAAGGCCTGGCCGAGCCGGCCGTCGTGGTCCTCCGCGAACAGCAGCAGCGGCATTTGCGGCGGGCCGCTCTGGCGGATGCCCACGCCGTGCCGCGCCGCAAGCGCGTCCAGGCCCGCGCGCAGCCGATCGCCCATCGCGCGCATCTGCGCGGGCCCATCGACGCGTCGCAACTCCGCCAGTGTCGCCACTGCCGCCGCCATCGGCACCGCCGCGCACCAGAAGGACCCCGTGGTGTAGATGCGCGTCGCCGCGTCGCGGAAGGCGTCGTTGCCCGTCACGGCCGACAGCGCATGCCCATTGGCGATCGCCTTGCTGTAGGCAGCGAGATCCGGGCGCACGCCGATCGTCTCCCACGACCCGCCGAGGTGCAGCCGGAAGCCGGCGCGCACGTCATCGAGCACCAGCGCGGCACCTGCCGCGTCGCAGATCGCCCGCGCCGCCCGTGCGAAAGCGGAATCGGGCAGTTCCAGGTCGCGACCCATGTCGTGCCGAAAGGCGGTGACGATCACCGCCGCAAGGTCGCCCTTGGCTTCCTCCGCTGCTGCGTGCAAGGACGCCGCGTCGTTGTAGTCGAAGTGCAGGATGTGCGCGCGGTCCTCGGCGGTAACGCCCGCCAGCGACGGCGTGCACCACGGCGCGGCGCCGTGATAGGACCCGCGCGCCACCAGCACCTTGCGCCGCCCGGTGCCGGCGCGCGCGATGGTCACGCAGGCGGTGGTGGCATCCGTGCCGTTCTTCTCGAACAGGCACCAATCCGCGTGCGGGATCATGTCGACCAGTGTTTCGGCGAGCTCGACCAGCACCGGCGCGGGGCCGTTCATCGCGTCGCCCTGCTCGGCCTGGCGGCGTGCGGCCTCCTCGACGGCCGGATGCCGATAGCCGACCACCATCGGGCCCCAGGCGCACATCAGGTCGACGAATTCCCGCCCATCGGCGTCGCGCAGGCGACAGCCCTCGGCGGCCTGGAAGAATTGCGGATAGCCCTCCGGCAGGTTCGCGGCGTTGAGGTGCCCCCACAGCCCGCCGGGGATGACGCGAAGGGCGCGCCCGCGCAGCGCGGCGTCGATGCTGTTGGCGCGGTCTTGCGGCATTGCGGGTCTCGCTGTCTGAATGCCTGCTTCTACTGCCATGCGGATTGAAGCGCCACGTCGTGCCGGCGCAGCGGAGAGAGCGATGTCCACCGACGACGACCTGCTGTTCATGCCCGCCGCGCGCGCCGCCGCGCTGATCAGACGCCGCCGCCTGTCGCCGGTCGAATACGTGGATGCGGTCCTGGCCGCGGTCGCGCGCACCCAGCCGCGGCTGAACTGCTTCGTCACGGTCGCCGAGGAGAAGGCCCGCGCAGACGCCGCCACGGCCGAGCGCGCCGTGATGGCGGGCGCACCGCTCGGCCCGCTGCACGGCGTTCCGGTGCACATCAAGGACCTGCTGGATGTCGCGGGGATGCGCACCACGCATGGTTCCGCGATCCATGCGCAATCGGCTCCGGCCACGAGGGACGACGTGCTGGTCGCGCGACTGCGCGCGGCGGGCGCGATCATCGTCGGCAAGACCACGACGCCGGAATTCGGCGTGAAGGGCCTGACCGACGGGCCATCCTTCGGCGCCACGCGCAATCCGTGGAACCTGGAGCGCACGCCGGGCGGGTCGTCGGGCGGTGCGGCGGCGGCGGTGGCGGCCGGGCTCGGTCCGCTCGGCCTCGGGACCGATGGCGCGGGGTCGATCCGTGGACCCGCGGCCTGCTGCGGCCTGGTCGGGCTGAAGCCGACGCTCGGCGCCGTTCCGGCCGATACGGCGCGCGACGCCTTCGGCAACAACACCTATGCCGGCCCGCTGGCGCGTACCGTGACGGATGCCGCGATGATGCATGCCGTGCTGGCTGGCCCGATCCCGCTGGATCCCTGGAGCATCGGCGCCGCCGCGCGGCCGGCCTGCGTGTCTCTGGTGGGCGAGGATCTGTCGGGCCTGCGCATCGGCTATGTGCCGCGCTGCGCCAATCCGCGTGTCGCGGCGGATGTCGCGGCGAATACGCGCAGTGCACTGGATGCCTGGGCGGCGATGGGCGCCGTGGTGGAGGAGGTGGACACGCCGATCGACTGGATCGAATACGAAGGCCGCGTGCTGTACCAGGCGAATTTCGCGGTGTTCTGCGCGCCCTTCCTGCCGGAATGGAAGGACCGCATGGATCCGGTCACACTCGCCTTCATGGAACGCGGCGCGCAGTTCTCGCTGGCCGACTTCCGCAACGCGCAGTTCGCGCGCACACGTCTGTTCCGCGCGATGCAGTCGCTGTTCGACCGCCATGACATGCTGGTGATGCCGACCATGACGCGCACCGCGCTGCCCGTCGCCTTCGACGCGGCGAACGACCAGGTGATGGTCGATGGCGAGGCCTGCGGCATCACGCGGCAGGGTTGGACCTCGCCGCAATATCCCTTCAACCTGACAGGCCATCCCGCGGTGTCGCTACCGTCCGGCCTCGGCGCGGATGGGTTGCCCACCGCGGTGCAGGTTGTCGGTCGCTGGGGCGCGGAGGCGGATGTGCTGCGGCTTGGGGCCTTGTTGGAACGCGCGCGTCCCTGGGCGGACCGACGGCCGGAAGCTGGCTAGAGTACGCTGTGTTTGTGCGGAATCGGGATTCCGGAACGGGCTGAGATCTGATCCGAGCTCTGGGCCGGGCGATGGAGGCCAGCCTGGATGCGCGCATACTCTGAGGATCTGCGTGAGCGCGCGGTGCAGCGGGCGCAGGAAGGCGAGACGATCCGGGAGATTGCAGCGGCGTTGCGGATCAGCCCGTCCTGTGTGCCGAAGTGGCGCAAGCGCCAGCGGGAGACGGGCTCGCCGGCGCCCGACCGGGTGGGCGGGCACAAGCCGCGCACCCTTGTTGGCGAGCACGCCGAGTGGCTGCGCGGGCGGGTTGCCGAGGGCGCGTTCACCACACGCGGACTGACGGCCGAACTGGCGGCGCGCGGCATCAAGACAGACCGGCGAGCGGTGTGGGTGTTCCTGCACGCCGAGGGGCTGAGCTTCAGAGAAAACCCTGCTGCCCGCCGAGCAGTCGCGCCCTGACATCGCAGTCAAGCGCGCCCGCTGGAAAGCCCACCAGGGCAGGATCGACCCGCGCGGCCTGGTCCTCGTCGACGAGACCCGGATCAAGACGAACATGGCGCCGCTGCGCGGGTGGGGCCTTCGTGGGCATCGGCTGGATGCGCGTAGAGGCGACACAGCGTTCCAGCAGCAGCGCGTTCGGCTCCTCGAAATTCGTCACCCGCAGCCGCGGCGAAAAGAACCTCTCGCGCACCACGCCCACCTGGTTCTCGACCTGGCCTTTCTCCCAGCCTGACGAGGGCGCGCACGCCACGGGACCCACCAGGTGGTGGCTGCACACCTGCAGGAGACGTCGGTTGCGGGTCCGATCCCGCCCGACCAGGATCGCCTCCACCGCGGTTTTCATGGTGTCGCAGATCCCGCGCATGCAGGCCCCGCGAAAGAACGCAAACGCCCGGTCGTGCGCGTCGAACACCATCTCCTGCGTCTCGCGCGGATAGGCACGCACGAACATCATCCGGCTGTGGCACAGGCGGACATGCGCGACCTTCACCACCATCGCCGCACCCGCCATCACCACCATCTCGTGGCTCCAGTCGAACTGGTGCGCCTCCCCCGGCGCAAAGCTCAGCGGCACATAGGCCGCCGCCGACACCGCCGCCCGAGCACGCTGCCAGCCGCGCGCGTACCGACGCACCGCGTCGTAGCCACCGCCATAGCCAAGGCCGCGCAGCGCCTCGAACACGCGCATCAGCGTCAGCCGTTCACGGCTTGCCCGACCCGAATTCTCTGTCAGCAGGCGATCCAGCTCGCCGCGCCAAGCGCCAAGCGGCTGCTCGCCGCGTTCGTAGCGGAACTCCGTGGCACCCGAGCGCAGGACCTTGCGCACCACCTTCCGCGACACGCCAAGCCGGCGACAGATCGCCTTGATCGGCAGACCCTCGATCTCATGCAGCCGATGGATCTTCCCGATCGTCTCCACCACCGGCATCCCAATCATGACCCCCGACATCACCGAGAGCCAACGTGAACCCCTTCAGCAGAGGGGTCCCTTTTGGACGCCGATCACCTCTCCCAGGGGGTCCTGCTTCCACGCCGATTCACAGGCGCCTCGCTCTCCGCCAAACCGGGCTTCCCACCCCCACGCCCCATCACTTCAGGCTGCGCGCCACCGCGGGCATGAAGTGCGCGACGGCGGGCGTCTCCAGCCCCTTCACCTTGGCGCGTTCGTCATAGCGCCTCAGCTGAACCGCCTCGGCGCTGTGGGACAGGGCCTCGAAGGCCTTGGCCTCCTCCGCCGACATCGGGCCGCCCTGCAGCGCGAGGCTCTTCACGCTGTCGGGTGAGAGCCTGGCGAAGTAGTCGGGCTCGACGGCGCAGAGATATCGCTTGGCCGCGACATGCAGGCGCACCGGCTCGGTCACCGCCGGTCCGAAATGGTTGACCAGCCAGGCATGGCCCACCTCCTCATGCCGGTCATCGATGCCGGCATCGGCGGGGTTGGCGCCAAGGTCGTGCACGAGGTGGCCGATGTCGTGCAGCAGGGAGGCCGTCACCAGCGCGTCGCCATGGCCCTCCTGCTCGGCAAGCCACGCGGCCTGCAGGGCATGCTGCTGCTGGTTGATGAGGGTCAGGCCGTAGCGGCCCTCCGCCTTGCCTTCCAGCAGGGCCTGGATCTCGGACACGATAGCGGCACGCATGATGCTCTCCGTCAGCTCGGGAAATGGATGGGGTTCGACCAGGCGCGGCGGCCTTGCGCATCCGCCACGACGACGCGCGCGAAACCGCCCGCGCGCAACGCGGCGATGGGCAGGCGCGCCCGGGTCTGCAAGGGCGCCACCGACTGTGCCGCGCGTGAACCGCGCCCGAGGACCATGATGCTGGCGGCGGGCGAGCAGGTGATCTCCACCGAATCCTCCGCCCAGGTGATGTCGTGGATGGCCGGCCCCTGCGTCGCGTAGAACTGCCCGGCCTTCAGCGCGGCCAGAAGTGCGCCGGGTTCATTCGCCGCGGCCTTCACCATGACCCAGCCGCCGAAGGCATCGGGGCAGGCGAAATGCGCATCATCCACCGCGATGAGGGTGACGCGGCGCCCTTCGGCCAGCAGCTGGTCGGCGAGATAGACGCCATCGCCGCGCTCGGTCCGCAGTTGCGATGTGTGGTTGTAGACTTCCACCGCATGCGCGCCTTCCAGCGTGTTCGCATCCGCCGCGCTCAGCGCGTACCAGCCTGGATGCGGGATGGCGACGAAAGCGCCGGCGGCGATGGCGCGCGCCGCCAGCTGCGGGCCGGTCTCGCCGGCGGCCGTCGGCGCGAAATCGCCGGGCAATCCCACCGCCAGGATGTGCCACATCTCGCCCAGCGCTGTCGCCGGCGCGTGCAATTCGGCGCCCAGGATCGTGGTGAAGCCGGGCGTACGGAAGGTCCGCGTGTCGACCACCGGGAAGTTGTACTTCGCCAGGAAATGATCGGTCAGGGCCAGGAAGTCGTAGCCGGCCTCGCGATAGGTCGTGCAGACCTCCTCGGGCGTGCGGACGCCGTCGGAGGCGTTGGAATGCGTGTGGATGTTGCCCTTCCAGAAGCGGCCGGGCGCGGCGAAGGCGGGGTCTTGCGGCATCGTTTTCTATCCAGTCGCGTCCACGAGTTCGGGCTGGCCGGCGCGGGCGGCCCGCGTCGCCGCCCCCAGCAGCGCTGCGGTATAGGGGTTGGCGGGTTTGCGGAAAATCGCCTCGGTCTCGCCGGTCTCCAGGATACGCCCGCCCTGCATCACGGCCACCCGCCGCGCCATGCGCCACACCACGGACAGGTCGTGCGTGATCAGCAGCATCGCCGTGCCCTGCCGGCGCTGCATCGCCGCCAGGTGATCCAGCACCTGTGCCTGGACCGAGGCATCCAGCGCCGAGGTGATCTCGTCGCAGATCAGCAGGTCGGGCTCGGCCGCGAAGGCGCGGGCGATCGCCACGCGCTGCTGCTGGCCGCCCGAGAGCTGGCGCGGGAAGCGCGCGAGCAACGCGGGCTCCAGCCCCAGCTCCTCGAACAGCCGCGCCGCGCGCCGGGCGGCGTCGCGCTGGTCCAGCCCGTGGAACAGCCGCAGCGGGCGCATCACCGCATCGCCCACGCGACGGCGCGGGTTGAGCGACGACAGCGGGTCCTGGAACACCATCTGGATGCGCCGGCGCTGCTCGCGCGTGCGCCGCGCGGTAAGCTCCGTGCCGTCGAAGGCCAGGCGGCCGCGATCCGCGGCGAGCAGGCCGGTGACGATGCCCCCCAGCGTCGTCTTGCCCGAACCGGATTCGCCGATGACCCCCAGCACCTCGCCCCGCGCCAGTGTCAGGCCGATGTCATCGAGGATGGGCGGCCCGGGCGGCGCGCGGCGCAGCAGCGAGGGCCGCGCATAGCGGAAGCCCAGCCCCGTGACCTCCAGCAGCGGTAGGCCTGGCGCGGCGGGGCGGGCGCGGCTGGCGTTCTCGACGCGCAAGGCGGCGCCGAGCAGCACGCGCGTATAGGCTTCGCGCGGGGTGGCGAAGACTTGGCCGACCGGTCCCTGCTCGACGATCCGGCCGTGCTGCATCACCAGCACCCGGTCGCAGATATCGGCCACGACATTCAGGTCATGCGTGACGATGACCATGGCCCCCTGGCGCGCCGTGCGCAGGCGGCGGATCAGGTCCAGCACCTGCGCCTCGGTGGTCTTGTCGAGCGCCGTGGTCGGTTCATCCAGCACCAGCAGCAAGGGGTCGCAGGCGATGGCGCAGGCCAGCACCACGCGCTGGCGTTGCCCGCCGGAGAGCTGGTGCGGATAGCGCCGGGCCAGGCGCTCCGGGTCGGGCAGGCCCATCTGGCCGAACAGCTCGATGGCGCGAAGCCGGGCGGCGTCGGCCGACAGCCCGGCGCGCCATCGCAGCACCTCCTCAAGCTGGCGCCCCACGCGAAGATGGAAGGTCAGCGAGGCCAGCGGGTTCTGCGGCACCATCGCCATCACGCGGCCGCGCCGGCGCGCCAGGCCGGGTTCGGACAGCGCGGCCAGGTCGTCGCCATCCAGGCGGATGCTGCCGCCGGTGATCGCGCTGCCGGCACGGCAATGGCCCAGCAGTGCGCGCGCCAGGGTCGATTTGCCGCTGCCGCTCTCACCGGCGATACCCAGCGTGCCACCGGCGGCAAGGTCGAAGGACACGCCGTCCACCACGCGGTTCGCGCGGCCATCGGCGCCGCGCCAGGCGATGGACAGGTCACGGACCTGGAGCACCGGATCAGCCACCCCCACCTCGCGCCGCATCCAGGCCGAGCGCATCGGAAAGCCCTTCGGCCGCAAGGTTGATGCCCAGCACCAGCGTCGCGATGCACAGCGCGGGGGCCAGCACCAGGGCGGGCTCGCTTTCCAGCAGGGCCATACCGTCCTCGACCATCAAGCCCCAATCGGGCGTGGGCGGGGAAATGCCCAGGCCGAGAAAGGACAGCGCCGAGACCAGCAGCAGCGCGGAGGAGGCGCGCAGCGCGAATTCCACCGCCATCAGGTCGGCCACGTTGGGCAGCAATTCGCGCAGGATGATGGTGGCCCCGCCTTCGCCATTCAGCTGGGCGGCGCGCACATAGCCCTGTTCCATCAGCACGATGCCGGCGGCGCGGGTGGTGCGCACAACGCCCATCATCTGGATGATGCCGACCGCCACGATCAGCACCGGCACGGATTGCCCGAAGCCGGTGACGAAGATGGCCACGAAGAGGATGGTCGGCACCGCGAGCTTCATCTCGACCAGGCGCATCAGCACGTCGTCGAAGCTCCCGCGCCGGTACGCGGCGGCGAGGCCCAGCAACGCGCCGCCCAGCACCGCGACCGCACCGGCCGCGAAGGCGACCAACATGGCAACCCGCCCACCCCAGAGCAGGCGCGAGAAGGCATCGCGGCCCAGATCATCGGTGCCGAGCCAATAGGTGGCGCCGGGCGGCTCCAGCGGTGCATCGAGCAGGGAGGTCGGCGCGAAGGGCGCGATCCAGGGGGCGGCGATGGCGACCGCCAGGTGCAGCGCCACCAGCAGAAGCCCGAGCAATGCGGCGGGGCGGCGCAGCAGCACGGTCATGCGCGCCGGGTCCGTGGGTCGAGTGCCGCGATACCGAGGTCCGCCAGCAGGTTGAACAGCACCACGCAGACGGCAGCGGCCAGCGCGATGGCCTGCACCACATGCACCTCGCGCCGCGTCACTGCGCGCACCAGCTCGGCGCCGATGCCCGGATAGGCGAAGACCAGCTCCACCACCACCACGCCCGAGACCAGCGACGCGGCATAGAGCGCGGCCGCCGAAAGCCCCGGGATCATCGCCGCCGGCAGCGCGTGCAGCCAGAGAATCCGCCAGCGCGGAATGCCCGAGAGATGCAGCCGCTCCACGAAATCCGCCGCCATCACCTCGATCAGCCCGACCCGCAGGATGCGCCCCAGATAGGCGATGGAGCCGATGATGGTGGTGGCGATCGCCAGCGGCGCGGCCGCCAGCAGCACGCCGAGCGGATCATCGGTGCTGGCCGTAATGGTGGCGGGAAAGACCGGCCACCACACCGCGAACACCGCGATCAGCAGCAGGCCCGTGACGAATTCTGGAATCGAGTAGCCAATGATCGCAGCACCCGAAACCGCATTGTCCAGCGCCCGCCCCTTGGCCTGCGCCGCGGCCATCGCGATGGCAAGCGCCACCGGCAGCGCCAGCAGCAGCGTCACGCCCGCCAGTGCGATGGAGTTGCGCAGCGGCATCGCCACGATATCGGCCACCGGCGCGCGGGTGATGATGGTCCGCCCCAGATCGCCGTTCAGCAGCCCGCCCAGAAAGCCGAGATAGCGTTCCAGCACCGGCCGATCGAGCCCAAGCTCGGCGCGGCGCCGCGCCAGCACCTCGGGCGGCATCATCGCCATCTCGTCGGCCGAGAGCGACACGTCCAGTGCATCGCCCGGCAGCACCTCGGTGGCGAAGAAGACGAAGGTCGCGAGCAGGAACAGCGTGACGAGCGACAGCGCGCCGCGCCGCAGGACCAGCACGATCAACTGCGCCACACCTCGTCGAAGCGCACCGACCAGATCTGCGGATGGAAGGCGAAGCCCTGCACGTTGCGCCGGCGCACGGCGAAGGTCATGGCGCCGGCGGGCAGCAGCGCGGGCACTTCCTCGTGCAGGATGCGCTGCATGTCGTGGAACATGGCGCGCCGGGCGGCGTCCTCGCGCGTCGCCATCGCCTGGCGGTACAGCGCCATGTAGCGGTCCTGCTCGGGGCCACGCCAATGGCCGGATTCGACATTGGCGCCGCGCATGCGGAACAGGCTGATGCCCGGGTTGCGCGGGCCGACCGCGGTCATGGCGAAGCGGTGGAACCGGCCCTGCGCGAAGTCGTTGTCGCCGGTGCGGAACTGGACGTAGCCGTCATTCGGGCGCTGGTCGAGCGCGATGGTGATGCCGGCTTCACGCACCGTCTCCTGCAGGACCTGGAAGTAGCGGCCGGCCTCGGGGGTCTGCGGGCTCCAGTACAGGGTGCCGAGGTTGATGCCGTTGGGGTGGCCGGCTTCCGCCAGCAGGGCACGGGCGCGGGCCACCGCCTGGGCGCGGGGCAGCGCCGGACGCGGCAGGAAGTTCGGGTCCGCCGCGACCAGGTGGCTGTCATTGCCGACCCAGCCATTCTGCGCGCCATAGACCAGCCGCACGATCGCCTCGCGGTCCACCGCATAGGCCAACGCCTGGCGCACGCGCTTGTCCAGGAAGGGCGAGCCCGGATGCTGCGGCAACTGCACCACGTAGTGGTAGCCGCCGCCGCCGGTCTCGACGACGTAATCCTGGTCGCGCCCGATCTGCCGCGCCGCGGTCGGGTCGATGGTCATCACCACGTCGAACTGGCCCGAGCGCAGCCCGGCGATGGCGCTGTCCTGCTGGCCTTCGCGGTTGTGCAGCGTGATGCGGTCCAGCAGCGGCAGTCCCGCGCGCCAGTAGCGGTCGAAGCGCTCATACACGATGGACCGGTTCGGGTCGGTCGAGACGATGCGATAGGGGCCGCAGCCGATGCCCGACAGGCCGATCGTCTCCGGCGGCGCCGCGGGCATGATGACGCTGTCGTATTCGCCCAACACGAAGGGGAATTCGGCATTGCCGGCATCGAGGAAGAAGCGCGCGGTCAGGCGGTCCACCGCCTCGATCCGCTCGATCTGGCGGGCGAAGGGGGAGCGGGTGCGGTGGAACTCGAAGCTCGCGACCACGTCGCGCGCCGTCACCGGCGTGCCGTCATGGAACAGCAGGCCATCGCGCAGCGTGATGTCCCACACCGCCATGCTCTCGTCCGCCGGGCCCCAGCGTTCGGCGAGTTCCGGCTCCAGCTGGAGCGCGCGGTTGACCCACACCAGGCAGCCATAGGGCAGGCGCGTGGTGGCATCGACCAGGAAGTAGGGGTGGCGCGCATTCTGCGGGCTGGCCGAACGGCGATTGGCCGAGCACTGCGCGATGTTCAGCGTGCCGCCGCGTACCGGCGTGCTGGGCTGCGCCACGGCATCGATGCCGAGCAACGGGCTGGCGGCGGCCGCGGCAAGCGCGGTGCGGCGGGTGATGGTCATGTCGTGCTGCTCCTCAGGCCGAGCGCCAGACGTCATCCCAGCGCACCGACCAGTGCTGCGGATGGTTCTTCAGGTTCTGCACGGTGTTGCGCTTGATCAGCACGTTGTTGCGCCCGGCGGGCAGCAGCGCGGGCACCTCCTCGCGCAGGATCGCCTGCATGTCCGCATAGATCGCGCGGCGCGCCGCGGCGTCGGGCGTCAGCATCGCGCGGGCATAGAGCGCCATGTAGCGGTCGGCGGCGGGGCCGGACCAATAGCCGCTCTCGTTGTTCGCCGGGCGCATGCGGAACAGGCTGATGCCCGGGTTGCGCGGGCCGACGGCGGTATAGGCGAAGCGGTGCCAATTGCCCTTGGTGACGTCGGGGTCGCCCTGGCGGAAGCGCAGGTAGCCGTCATTGGGGCGTTCCTCGATCGGCAGGGTGATGCCGGCCTCGCGCACGCTCTCCTGGATGAACTGGAAGTAGCGCGCCATCTCCGGCCATTGCGGCGCGTAGTACAGCGTGGGCAGGGTGATGCCGCCGGCATGCCCGGCCTCGGCCAGCAGGCGCCGCGCCAAAGCCAGGTCGCGCGGGCGTTCGGGGGCCACGAACATCGGGTCGGCCGCGGCCAGGTGGCTGTCATTGCCGACCCAGCCCCAGCGCGCGCCGCCATAGACGATCCGCACCAGCCCCTCGCGGTCGATCGCGGCCGACAGCGCACGGCGGATGCGGACATCGTTGAAGGCCGATCCCGGATGCTTGGGCAGGATGATCACTGCCTGGTCGCCGGAGGCGGCGGGCACCAGGTCGGTCTGCGGCTCGCGCTCCATCTGGCGGATCAGGCGCGGGTCGATGTTCAGCATGGCGTCGAACTGGCGCGCGCGGTAGCCGGCCAGCGCGGCTTCGGTCTGGCCTTCGCGGTTCACCACCTCCAGCCGGTCCAAGTAGGGGAAGCCCTGGCGCCAATAGCCGTCGAAGCGCTCGAAGGTCATGCGGCGCTGCGGGTCGGAGCCGGTGATGCGGAACGGGCCGGTGCCGATGCCCTCCAGGCCGATGCGCTCGATATCCGGGTTCGCCGGCATCACGACGCAATCATATTCGGCGAGCACGAAGGGGAATTCGGAATTCCCGGCATCCAGGTGGAAGCGGATCGTGGTGGGATTCACCACCTCGGTGCGCTGGATCTGGCGGGAGGCGAAGTTGCGCTGGCGGTGGAGTTCGAAGGAAGACGCGACATCGGCCGCGGTCATCACGCGGCCATCGTGGAAGCGCACGCCCTCGCGGATCGTCGCTTCCCAGACCTTCAGCGATTCATCCGCGGGCTCGATGCGCGTGGCCAGTTCGAGCTGGAGTTTCAGCTCCTCATCCACCCAGGCCAGCGTGTTGTAGGCGGAGCGGGTGATCAGATCGACCATGAAGTAGGGATGGCGGGAATTGGTCGCATCGCCGCCACGGCGGTTGCCCGAGAGCTGCGCATAGACCAGGGCGCCGCCGCGCCGCGGGGCTGGCTGCTGGGCCTGCGCCAGCGTCGAATCGAGCGCGGCCAGCAGGGCGGCGCCGGCGCCGAGCAGGGGGCGGCGGGCAAGATCGCGCATGGTCACCTCCATAGAATTATGCTATAGATTGCATCGTCTGATTGCCTTGATACTAAGATATGGAGATGACGCTTCGATGACGGTGCGGGGCCTTCGCCGTGACAAATGACGCGCGCCGCGGCCGGCGGGAGGGTGCGATCAGCCTGGCCGCGCTGCGCTGCTTCGCCGCCGCGGTGGAAGGCGGCAGCGTGTCGCGTGCCGCCGAGATCCTCGGCCTCAGCCAGCCAACCGTCTCAGTCACGCTCACCGGGCTGGAGCGCGCCTGCGGCACCCTGCTGCTGCATCGCCGCCCCCGCCTCGCGCTCACCGATGCGGGGCAGGACCTGCTGGCGCGCGCGCGGCTCGTGCTGGGCCGGATGGATGAGCTGGAGGAGACGATGCGCCAGTCGCGCGACCTGCGCCGCGGCAGCATCGCCATCGGCCTCTCGACGCCGGCCCACGCCATGCCGTGCATCGCGGCCCTGATGGCGGCCCATCCCGAGCTGCGCGTGCGCACCAGGCTCGGCAATACCAACGGCCTGCTGGAGGCGCTCTCCGCCTGCGAGGTCGAGGTGGCGATCATGACCTTGACCAAGCCGGTGGAGGGCATGTCCTGCACGCTGCTGGTCACGCAGCGCCTGATCGCCTGCGTGCCGGCCTCGGCGCCACGCGCCGGCATTAGCCTGGAGGACCTGGCCGCGGGGCCCTTGGTGTTGCGGGAGCCGGGTTCGATGACGCGCGCCATGATGGAAGCGGCCTTCGCGGCGCATGGCCTGTCGGGTCGCATCGCCCTTGAGGTCGGCAGCCGCGAGGCCGCCAGGGAGGCCGTGGCGGCGGGTATCGGCATCAGCGTCGTCCTGGATGGCGAGGCATGGCAGGACCAGCGGCTGCGGGCGGTGCCGATCCTGGGTGAGCCGATCGAGGGCGGCGTCTACGCGGTCGCGCTGCCGGAATCGCTCGATCTGCCGGCCGTCCGGGTCTTCGTGGGGCTGAGCGCGGATGCGGCGAACCGGGCGGCAACCTGACAGCGCATGCCAGCCGGGGCGACACCTCGCTCCCGCGGGGTCCGTGCCGGGAAGCCGACGGCGGCGCGTGTCGGTCGCATCCCCCGGCAGGTCGCATGCGGACGAGGCCCGCCGCGCCGCGCTTAACCAAACCTTCGGCTCGACTTGCTTTTCTCGCGGGCAATCCCGGTTAGGTCCGCCATGCCCGACAGTCTCTCCCTGGCTCCCCTCCGGCCGGCATCGCCGCGCGACACCGGCGGGCTGTCCGACCTGCTGGAGCGCTGGTTCGCCCTGGGCGAGCTCGAGCGCCGGGCCTTCATCGCCACCATCGAGGACCTGCACGGGGCGAATACGCTGATCGAGCGCAGCACGCTGGACCTGTCGGCCGGCTTCCGCGACCTCGCCACGGCCGCCTCCGAGCAGACCCGGCGCGTCACGGCCACCGCCGAGATCGCCCGCAGCATCCGGGTCTCGGGTGCCGATGTGCCGATGTCCGAGGCGACCCGCTTCGTCGCCCAGGCGATCGGCCAGGCCAGCGAGGCGCTGGATGCCATCGCGGCGCGATCCGCGCGCATGACCAGCGCCTTGTCCAGCATGGAAGCCGAGCTGCGCGGCGTCGAGGACTGCGTCGCACGGATCGAACGGATCAACCGCCAGGCCCGCTACGTCGCGCTCAATGCCGCGATCGAGGCACAGCGCGGCAGCGACTCCGGTGGTGGCGGCACCTTCATGGTGATCGCGCAGGAAGTCCGCGACCTCGCCCACGACACCGACGGCACGGCGAAGCTGGTGCGCGAGCGGATCGCGGCACTCGCGGCCGGCATGCAGGCGGCGCAGGCGGACCTGGCGGGCCTGGCCGACACCGACGGCGACGACCAGCGCGCGACGCGCGAGCGGCTGCGCGACGTCCTTGCCGGCATCTCGGCGCAGAGCGAAGCGCTGGCCGCCATCACGGACGAAGCGACGGCCGCCAGCGACCGGGTGAGTGGCCTTGTGGGCCGCCTGGTGACCACGACGCAGTTCCAGGATCGCTGCACGCAGCACCTCCAGCATGTCGTCGGGGCGATCGAGACGCTGGGCGCGGCCATCCAGTCCCTGCAGGACGAGACCGTCGCGGCATGTCCCGACATGGGCGGCCGCGAGATCATCGACCAGGATCTTCTGCGCCAGATCCTCAACCAGCAGACCCTCTCATCCGTCCAGAGGCACTTCCTGGCGCGCCTGAACGGCCAGGAATCGCACTCTGAGGACCTGCCGACCAGCGCCGGCGACGTCGAGCTCTTCTAGGGCCGGGCGCCGGGGTAGCGGCGCGTTAGCGCGCAGCATGTCCAATAGGCAGCACGCGCAGCGGGGCGACCGGCCGTCGCCAGATGAGGACGAGAGATGACCATCGCAGGATCGGGCCACGGGCCCGCATCGCGGACGCAGCTTCCAGCCCTTCTTGATCTCGAAGCCGCCGACGCCTTGTGCCAGTCGCTGCGCGAGGCGCTGGCGCTTGACGACATCGAATTCGATGGCGCCGCCGTGGAGCGCGTCGCCACGCCCTGCCTGCAGCTTCTGCTGTCCGCGGCGACCAGCGCGGCCGGGCGTGGCGCGCAGTTCCGGATCACCGCCCCCAGCGAGGCCCTGTGCACCGCTGTCGCTGAACTCGGCCTGTCCGGCCTGATCCCCCTGGAGCGCTGAGATGGCCAAGCGGGTAATGACCGTCGACGACAGCAGGACGATGCGCGAAATGGTCGCGTTCACCCTGCGCCAGGCCGGCTACGAGGTGAGCGAGGCGGAGGATGGCGTGAAGGCACTCGCGGCGCTGAAGGCGGCGCCGGTGGACGTCGTCATCACCGACCTCAACATGCCCAACATGGACGGCGTCACGCTGATCCGCCAGCTGCGCGCCGAGCCCCGCTACCGCTCGGTGCCGATCCTCATGCTCACCACCGAGGGCGACGCCGCGAAGAAGGCCGAGGGCAAGGGCGCCGGCGCCACCGGCTGGCTGGTGAAGCCCTTCGATCCGGCGAAGCTGATCGACGTCGTCAAGCGCGTGGCAGGCTGACAGGTGGTTACGCTCGACCATCTCCGCGCGACCTATTTCGAGGAAGCCGCGGAGCTTCTCGAACGCGCCTATGCGGAACTCGCGGCGCTGTCGGAAGGGCGCGCCGGCGAGGATACCGTGCATGCGCTGTTTCGCGCCTATCACTCCATCAAGGGCGGCGGCGGCGCCTTCGGCTTCACGCGGCCGGTCGGGCTCGCGCATGTCATGGAGACGCTGCTTGACCTGGTTCGCGAGGACCGGATCACGGTCGCGCCGGACCTGCTCGCGCTGCTGTTGCGCGGCACCGACATGCTGGCGGATCTCCTAGCGGCGGAGCGCGACGGCGTGGCGGCGACGCCGGGGGTCGAGGCCGGCATCCTCGATGCGCTCGAAAGCGCCGCGAAGATCGACCACATCGCCAGGGAGCAGGCGGCCCCGGTCCAGGCCGCGGCGGCGATCGCCGACGGGTGGCGGATTGAATTCCGCCCGCATCCCGGGCTGTTCAGGAGCGCCAACGAGCCGCTCCATATCCTGCGCGAACTCGCGGGGCTGGGGCCGGTCGAGGTCGTGGCCGACCCGTCCCGCCTGCCCGGGATCAACCGCATCGACCCCGAGGAAGCCTATCTGTCCTGGACGGTGACGCTGCGCGCCGCCGTGGCGCGCGCGCAGGTGCAGGACGTGTTCGAATTCGTCATCGACGATTGCGACCTGTCCATCGATGCGCTGGACGACGCCACCGAGCCCGCGGCGACGATGGCGGAGCGCCCCGTGGCGACACCCACGGCAGAGCCGGCCCCGCCGGACATCGCCGCGGCGCCGAATGCTTCGCCGCTGGCGCAGTCGGTGCGCGTCGACGTGGCCAAGATCGACCGGCTGGTGAACCTCGTGGGCGAGCTGGTCATCACCCAGGCGATGCTGGCGCAGCACGAGGCGACGCTGCCGCCGGACCTGTGCCCGGGCCTCACCCGTGGCCTCGAAACCCTGTCGCAGCACCTGCGTGAATTGCAGGACGGCGTCATGGCGATCCGCACCCAGCCGGTCCGCACGGTGTTCTCCCGCATGCCGCGCCTGGTGCGCGAAGTGGCGGGGATGTTGGGCAAGGATGTCCGCCTGGTCGTCACGGGCGAGGGTACCGAGATCGACAAGACGGTGGTCGAGCAACTGGCCGACCCGCTGACGCATCTGCTGCGCAACGCGCTCGACCATGGGATCGAGCCGCCCGATGCGCGCGAGGCGCTCGGCAAGCCGCGCCAGGGCATCATCCAGCTCAGTGCCGAACAACGCGGCGGGCGGATCATCATCGAGATCACCGATGACGGACGCGGCATCGACCGGGCGCGCGTGCTGGCCCGCGCGCGCGAACGCGGCCTGGTATCGGCCGAGGCGACACTGAGCGAGAGCGAGATCGACGAACTGATCTTCCTGCCGGGCTTCTCGACGGCGGAGACGGTCTCGGCGGTCTCGGGCCGCGGCGTCGGCATGGATGTCGTGCGCCGGAACATCGAGGCGCTCGGCGGGCGGATCCGGCTCGAATCCCGCCTGGGGCATGGGTCGCGCTTCACCCTGACCCTGCCGCTGACGCTTGCCGTGCTCGACGGGCTGGTCGTGTCGGTGGGGCGCGACGCCTACATCCTGCCGATCGCAGCCATCGTCGAGAGCCTGCGCCCGCGACGCGAGGATGTCCGCGACGTGGTCGGCCACGGCCAGGTCATCGCGATCCGGGGCAGCTACGTCCCGCTCGTGCCGCTGCATACGCGCTTCGGCGTGGCGGGGGCCGTCAATGACTACACGCGCGGCATCGTCGTCATCGTCGAGACGGACCATTCCGGCCAGATCGGGCTCCTGGTGGACGACCTGGTCGGGCAACAGCAGGTCGTCGTGAAAAGCCTTGAGGCGAACTGGCGACGCGTCGATGGGATCGGCGGCGCCACGATCCTCGGCGATGGCCGTGTCGCGCTGATCCTTGATGTCGCGGGCCTCGCCGCCTTGCCCGCCGTCGCCATCCCCGCCGCGCCGCCGCGCGCCCACCTTCACCTGCACTGAGGATACCCGCGATGCAGCATCCAAGCGCGGCCATGGCCGACGCGCCCGCTCCCCTCGCGGGCGCGGCGGGCGCCTCGGCGCAGTACATCACCTGCACGCTGGACGATGCCGAATTCGGCATCGACATCATGGCGGTGCACGAGATCCGCGGCTGGACCCCGCCCACGGCGATCCCGCATGCGGCGGCATGGATGCGGGGCGTCACCAACCTGCGCGGCACGATCGTGCCCATCGTCGACCTGCGTGCGCGCTTCGGCTTCGGGCCGACCGAACCGGGCGCGATGCATGTCGTCGTGATCATCCAGAACGGCGCGCGCACGGCCGGCCTGCTGGTCGACGCCGTCTCCGACATCGTGACGGTCGAGGCCGGGCGCATCCGTCCGGTCCCCGAGATCGGCGCCGCGGCACCCGAGCGCCTGCTGTCGGGGCTCGTGCCGCTCGAACGCGGGATGGTCTCGCTCGTCAGCCTGGACACCCTGCTGGCATTCGACGAGGCCGACACCGCCCCGTCCCTGCCGATTTCCTGACATCGCTGCGGAGAACGAGCATGTTCATCAGCCCCACCGACAGGCCGTCCACGCCGGCCGGCTTCTTCGACCGCCGCGCGCAGCGCGACCGCCGTGCCGCGGTCCGGCAGATGGAGGCGCGCCTCATCGCCCTCGAATCCGCCCTGCCGCTGATGGTGCTGAACGAGTCCGGCGTCATCCTCGACATCACGCAGGGCGCGGCCGCATTGCTGGGCACCAGGACCGAGAGCCTGCGCGGGCGCCCGCTGGTCGATCTCCTTGCCGGCGCGGCAAGCGATCCGGGCGCATCGCGCGAGATGATGGCGCGCATCGTGCGCGCCGGCAGCGGCCGCGAGCGCCTCGCGGTGATCGGCGGCGACGGCCGGGACCTGGCGTTCGACGTCACCCTGGCCTGCGTCGAGGCGGAAGGCGATGCGCCGCGCTGCATCATGGCGCACCTCGCCGACGTGACCGACGCGGTGCTGCAGGCGGGCCGGACCACCGCCATCGACCGCTCGCAGGCGATGATCGAGTTCGGGCCGGACGGGCGCGTGCTGGAGGCCAACCGGAACTTCCTCGATGTCATCGGCTATGGCATCGACGAGATCCGCGGCCAGCATCACTCGATGTTCCTCGATCCGGCGGATCGCGGTTCCGATGCCTATCGCGCCTTCTGGGCGAAGCTCAACGGTGGCACCTTCGATGCCGGGGTGTACCGGCGCATCGCCAAGGGCGGGCGCGAGATCTGGCTGCAGGCCACCTACAACCCGGTGCTGGATGGGCAGGGCCGCGTGCGGCGCGTGGTGAAGTTCGCCACCGACATCACCGCCCAGCGCATCGCGGCGGCTGATCTCGAAGGGCAGATCGCGGCGATCGACCGCTCCCAGGCGGTCATCGAGTTCAGCCTGGATGGACGGATCCTGCGTGCCAACGCGAACTTCCTCGCGGCGCTCGGCTATGCCGCGGAGGAGGTGGTGGGCCGGCACCACTCGACCTTCGTCGACAAGACCTACTGCGAGGGCGCGGAGTACCGGGCGTTCTGGGAACGGCTCGCGCGCGGTGAATTCGACCGGAGCCGCTACCCGCGCGTGACGAAGGATGGCCGGATCATCTGGATCCAGGCCAGCTACAACCCGATCTTCGACCTCAGCGGCAAGCCCTACAAGGTCGTGAAGTACGCCACCGACGTGACGGCCGAGGTCCTCGCGGCGGAGGCGATGTCGCGCACCGTCGCCGAGACCGCCACCGTGGTTGCCGCGACCCAGGTGAACGACCATTCGCAGCGCATCCGCGTGGACGACAAGACGCCCGAGGTCGCGCAGCTCTGCGCCGGCATCAACAGCATGCTGGATGCCGCCGAGGCGCAGATCGCGATGGCCGAGACGCTCAAGCGCGCCGTCGCCGAGACCGAGAGCGTGGTCGCCGCGGCGCGCGCCAACGACCTGTCGCAGCGGATCCCGCTGGACGGCAAGACCGGCGAGATCGGCGACCTCTGCGCGGGCATCAATGGGATGCTCGACACCATGGCCGAGGTGATCCGCGGCATCGCCGATGCCAGCGGCATGATCTCCACGGCATCGCGCGAGATCGCGATGGGCAACAGCGACCTGTCGCAGCGCACCGAGGAACAGGCCTCGTCGCTGGAGGAGACATCCGCGAGCATCGAGGAACTGTCGGGGACGGTGCGCCAGAACGCCGACAACGCCCAGCAGGCGAACAAGCTGGCTGTCTCGGCCTCCGAGACCGCGACCCGCGGCGGGATGGTCGTGAGCGAGGTTGTCCAGACCATGCAGTCGATCAACGAGGCCAGCCGCAAGATCAGCGACATCATCGGCGTGATCGACGAGATCGCTTTCCAGACCAACATCCTTGCGCTCAATGCCGCCGTGGAAGCGGCCCGCGCCGGCGAGCAGGGCCGCGGCTTCGCCGTGGTCGCGGCCGAGGTCCGCAACCTGGCGCAGCGCAGCGCCAATGCCGCCAAGGAGATCAAGGCGCTGATCTCCGACAGCGTCCAGAAGGTCGATGTCGGATCCCGCCTGGTCGACACCGCCGGCGCGACGATGGACGACATCGTCTCATCGGTGAAGCGCGTGACGGACATCATGGCGGAGATCTCCGCCGCCTCGCAGGAACAGTCGAGCGGGATCGAGCAGGTCGCCGGGACCGTCGCCCAGATGGACAAGATGACGCAGCAGAACGCCGCGCTCGTGGAGGAGGCATCGGCCGCGGCGAAGGCCATGGAGGAGCAGACGGTCGCGCTGAACGACATGGTCGCCGGCTTCGTCCTGGTGGGTGGATCGGCCGCGGGCGCGCCCGCGGCGCCGCGCGCGACGCCCGGCGCGGCCGCGCCTGCGCCCACGCCCGCCAGGACGCTTGAGCGCGCCGCCGATCAGCGCCTTCCGGCAGGCACCACGGAAGCCGACTGGAAGGCGTTCTGAGCGCCGTGTCGGGCTTGCAGATGCAGGCCGGCCTGCCGGACCTCGCCATCGCCGAGCCGGAGTTCCGCCGGATCTGCGAGACGGTGCGCAACGCGGCCGGCATCGTGCTCGGCCCCGGCAAGCGCGACATGGTCGTTGGCCGGCTCCGCCGGCGGCTGCGGGCGCATGGCCTGACGGACTTCGCCGACTACCTTGCCCTGGTCGATGGGCCGTCGGGCAAGGCCGAGCGCGTGGAGATGATCAACGCGATCACCACCAACCTCACGCATTTCTTCAGGGAGAAGCATCACTTCGACCACCTGGGGTCGGTCGTGCTGCGCACCCTTCCGCCCAGCCAGAAGCGGTTGCGGATCTGGTCCGCTGGCTGCTCCTCGGGCGAGGAACCCTATTCGATCGCGATGGTCCTGCTCGATGCGCTCGGCGAGGCGGCGACGCTCGACATGCGGGTCCTTGCCACCGACATCGATACCGCCATGGTGCGCCGCGGCGCCGAGGGCCGTTACGATGCGGCCCGCGCCGACGACGTCCCCGCGCCGCTGCGGATGCGTCACACGCGGCGCCTGACCGATGGCACGATCGAGATGCTGCCGGCGCTGCGCGACGTCATCTCGTTCCTGCCGCTGAACCTGCTCGACCCGTGGCCGATGCGGGGCCCCTTCGACGTGATCTTCTGCCGCAACGTGATGATCTACTTCGACAAGGACACCCAGAGGGCGCTGGTCGACCGGTTCGCGGACATGCTGCAGCCGAACGGCACGCTGTATGTCGGGCATTCCGAGACGCTGCACCGCACGAGCCAGCGGTTCCAACACATGGGCGAGACCATCTACCGGCGTATCGCGTGATGCCCGCGGCCTCCTCGGTCAGGACCGCGGCGCCGTTCCAGGGGCATAGCGTGGTCAAGCTCGGCCCCGGCGAATACTACGTCACGGGCCGTCGGCAGGAGGTCATCTCGACCATCCTCGGCTCCTGTGTGTCCGCCTGCGTGCGCGATCCGGCCCACGAGGTCGGCGGCATGAACCACTTCATGCTTCCGCACAGCGACGATGGCCGCTGGAGCGGCGCATCCGCGGCGATGCGGTTCGGCAACCTGGCGATGGAGCGCCTGATGAACGACATCCTCAAGCGCGGCGGCGAGCGCCATCGGCTCGAGGTCAAGATCTTCGGCGGCGGGTCGATCGGGACGGACCCCTTCGCCATCGGGCAGCGCAATGCCGACTACGCCGAACGCTACTTCGCGCAGGAAGGCATGCGCGTGCTCGCGCGGGACCTGCGCGGGCGCGTCGCGCGACGACTGCTCTACCGACCGGCCTGCGGCAGTGCCTTCGTGCAGGACATCACCATGCCCCCGCCGGCGATCATCGCCAGCGAGGCAGCCTATGCGATGCGCCTGCCGCGGGAAGCCGTCGCCGGCACCGTCGAGTTCTTCTGACTGAGCCGCAAGGAAGCGCAGCCATGTCGATCCGGGTTCTCATCGTCGACGATTCAGCGCTCATCCGGCAGATCCTGACCGAGATGCTGTCGGCCGCGCCGGGCATCACGGTGGTCGGCACGGCGCCGGACCCGATCGTGGCCCGCGAGAAGATCCGCGCGCTGAACCCCGATGTGCTGACGCTCGACATCGAGATGCCGCGGATGGACGGGCTCACCTTCCTGTCCAAGGTGATGGCGCTGCGGCCGATGCCGGTGCTCGTCATCTCGACCCTCACGCAGAAGGGGGCGGAGGCGGCGATCCGCGCCATGGAGCTCGGCGCCGTGGACTACGTGCCGAAGCCGCTGATCGGGATCGCCGACGGCATGGCCGCGCTCGGCGCCGAGATCGTCGCGAAGGTGCGGGCGGCGGCGCTGGCCAGGCCGCGGGTGCGCCACGCGCAGGCGGCGCCCCCGGCGATGCTGGTGGCGGACCCGACGCTCTCCACGGCGGGCCGCATCGTCGCCATCGGCGCCTCCACCGGCGGCGTCGAGGCGCTGCAGCGGATGCTCACCCGCCTGCCCCCGACCAGTCCGGCGCTGCTGATCACCCAGCACATGCCGCCGGGCTTCACGACCGCCTTCGCGCGCAGGCTCAACGACCAGTGCGCCATCACCGTGCTCGAGGCGACGGATGGCCGGCGTGTCCTGCCTGGCCATGCCTATATCGCACCTGGCGCGCGCCACCTGGAGCTTCGCCGCAGCGGGGCGCATTACGAATGCCGCGTGACTGACGGTCCTCCGGTATCGGGGCATCGGCCGTCGGTGGACGTGCTGTTCCGCTCCGTGGCCGCGACGCTGGGCGCGAGCGGGTTCGGCATCATCCTGACCGGCATGGGGCGCGACGGCGCCGAGGGCCTGCTGGAGATGCGCAAGGCGGGCAGCCGGACGCTGGGCCAGAACGAGGCGAGTTGCCTCATCTACGGCATGCCGAAGGCGGCCATGCAGAATGGCGCGGTCGAGGCCGAGCTGTCGCTCGAGCGCCTGACGGAATCGATCGTCGCGCTGCAGGCGCCGGTGGCGGCGTAGGACTCGCCAGGACGCGGCAGCGCGGATCGTGGCCTGGCGGACGCTCATCGACCGGTAGCCGCGCGGACGTGGCGGGGGCGGTGCGAAGCCTTCGATCGTTGGGCGGGAGGGCCTGTCCGGCCACGGCCATCGGATGGGGGTGACGCCATTCCGGGCGCGGCGCCACGACGGATGGCGCGTCATGTCACGACCAACTTCTGGACGCGTCTCCGGACGTTCCGCGCGGCGCTGGCACGGCCGGACGCGGCGCGCTTCGCCGTGCCTGGGCGCGGGCGCGGCCGGAACACCAGGGCGCGGATGCCGGGGGGCCGTGTCCCCGTCCGTGCCGCTATGCGGCGTGCTTTCGCCCGCGCCGCGTGCCCGCTTTGCGCGCAGCCTGCCCATGCCCCGCCGCGGGCGCTTCGCCCGCGCCCGGCGGCAGCGGCAGCAGGTTCATTCCCCCCAGCCGCACGCCGCGCTCGCTGACCAGCGCCTGCGCGAAGCCGCGCACGCTGTCCGCCGTGCCCCGCAGCACCACCACCTCCAGGCAATTGTCGTGGTCCAGATGCGTGTGCAGCGTCGCGACGCCCAGCGCGTGATGGTCATGCTGCACGCGCATCAGGCGCCGCCCCAGGTCGCGCTCGTGATGATCGTAGACGTAGGACACCACGGCCATGCAGGGGCCCGCCGGCGCCTCCGCCGCGCCGGCATCGCGCAACGCGCCGCGCAGCAGGTCGCGCATCGCCTCGGACCGGTTGGCGTAGCCGCGCCCGGCCATGAAGGCATCGAGCCCCTCGGCCGTCTCGTCATCCAGGCTGATGGTCAGTCGTTGCATGGCGCCCTCCGCGGCGATCTGCTCTACGCCACGTCGCGGCGCCTGGCACGGCGTATGCAGATCATTGGCATTCGTCATACACGACGATAGCCTCGCCACGATCCGCCGGAGCCCCCCCCCATGTCACCTCGCCGCCTCGCGGTCCTGCTGGTCGTCGCCCTGCTCGCTGCCCCCGCCGCCGCCCAGCCGCGCGGCGGCGCGGCGGTGATCGCGGTGGCCGGCGACCCGGGCCACCTGAACCCCGCCATCTCCACCGCAGGCCCGCTGCACGCCGTCGCCGCATCGCTGTTCAACGGCCTGGTCGCGCTGGACGAGGCCGGCATGCCGCAGCCCGACCTGGCAGAGTCCTGGACCGTCGCGCCCGACGGCCTGTCGGTTGCCTTCCGCCTGCGCACCGGCGTTCGCTGGCATGACGGCCACCTCTTCACCGCCGAGGACGTGAAGGTCGGCTTCGAGCACATCCTGCTGCGCTTCCATGCGCGCGCCCGCGCCGGGCTCGCGCCCGCCATCGCCGGGATCGACACGGATGGCGCGCTCGGCGTCACCTTCCGCCTGCACCGCCCGCATCCCGCGCTGCTGCGGCAGCTCGACGTCACGGAGGCGCCGATCCTGCCCGCGCATCTGTTCGCCGGCACCGATCCCGCGACCAACCCGGCCAACCTGCGCCCGGTCGGCACCGGACCCTTCCGCTTCGACAGCCACCGCCGCGACGACCAGGTGGTGCTGCTGCGCAACCCGGACTACTTCCGCCCCGGCCTGCCGCGGCTCGACCGCCTGGTGTTCCGCATCATCCCGGACGCCAACACGCAGGTGAACGCGCTGCTGGCGAACGAGGTCGACATGCTGGCCCGTGTCGCGCCGCCCGATGCGGCGCGGCTGCGCGGGCGCGGCGTGACACTGACCGAGACGCGCGCCGCCGCCGGCGGGTCCAATTGCGTGATGACGCTGGGCTTCAACCTCGACCGCGCGCTGCCGGGCAACATCGCGCTGCGCGAGGCGCTGGCGCTCGGCATCGACCGGCAGCGGATGGTCGACCAGGTCGCCTTCGGGCAGGGCCGCGTGGCGGATGCACCGATCGCCTCGGGCATCGCCTGGGCGCACCGGGCGGGGGCGCTCGCGGCCTGGGCGCCGGATGCGGCGGAGGCGAACCGGCGGCTCGATGCGGCGGGACTGCGGCGCGGGCCTGACGGGCTGCGCGCGAGCCTCGACATCCTGCACTTCCCGGCCTTCGCCCGCTGGTCCGAGATGCTGCGCCAGCAGCTCGCCCCCCTCGGCATCGCGTTGCGCGTGCGCATGTTGGACCCGGCGGCGCTGGCGCAGGCGGTCTTCGCGCGGCGCGACTTCGACCTGGCGCTGATCTCCTATTGCAACGGGACGGATCCCGAGATCGGCGTGCGCCGCATGGTGCATTCGGCGGCGATCGGGCCGGTGCCATTCTCGAACGCCGCCGGGTATCGCAATGCCGAAGTCGATGCGCTGTTCGACCGCGCGGCGTCGTTGCCGGAGGATGCCGCGCGCGGCGACGCCTATCGCGCGGCACAGGCGATCCTGGCGCGCGACCTGCCGTATCTGTGGCTGGTCGAGACCGACTTCACCGCCGCCTGGCGCGACAGCTTCGCCGATTTCGCACCCTGGACGGGGCAGGTGGCCGAGCGCGCCTGGCGCAGCCGGTAGACCCGCCTCCGCGAGCCGTGGATCGCTGCAACGACTCTCGTCGGGATCTGCGCCGGGGCATCGCCGGGACGCGCGGGAGCGATGGCGTGGGCAAAGGCAACGGCGTGGCTGCGGGGTGGTGCGCCGCGGCGCGCGGCGGCGGCGTCGATCCCCGCGTCCTGGCACGCGGCATCTCCCGGACCGCGCCCCGCTGCCGCGGCGGTTCGCGCCGATGATGCGCCGGGCGTGGCGCCTCGCGGGTCCGCTGGTGCTGCGCGCGGGCTTCGGCGTGCTCGCCGTGCTCGTGGCAGCCAGCCTGGCCTTCGTGCTGGCCTGGAACGCGCCGGGCGGGCCGGTGGTCGCGCTCGCCGGCGACAGCGTCGCACCGGGCCAGGTCGAGGAGATCGCCGCGCGCCACGGCATCGATCGCCCCTGGCACCAGGCCTGGCTCGCCTGGATGGGGCGCCTGCTGCGCGGCGACCTCGGCATGTCGTGGCGCGAGCAGCAGCCGGTGGCGGCGTTGATCCGCGAAAGGCTGCCGCTGACGCTGGCGCTGAGCGTTTCGGCGGCGGCGCTGGCGGCGCTGGTGGGCATCGTGTGCGGCACCGTCGTGGCGGCGCGCGCGGCGCGCTGGCCGGTCGCGCTGTTCGCCGCGCTGCATGCGGTGCCGGGCTACGTCGTCGCGCAGGGGCTGGTGCTGGTCTTCGCACTGGGGCTGAGCGTGCTGCCGGTGCAGGGGATCGCGGATGCGCGCGACCCGGCCGCGGGCGGTGTCGCGCTGCTGCTGGAGCGGACCCGCCACCTGGTGCTGCCGGTGATGGCGCTGGCGCTGCACCAGCTTTGTTTCGTCGCGCTGCTGGTGCGGGCCGGCGTGGCCGGGCAGCTTGCACTGCCCTATGTCACCGCCGCCATGGCGCGCGGCCGGTCGCGCCGTGGCGCGCGCTGGCGCCATGCCTTGCCGAATGCGCTGCTGCCGGTGGCCAACCTGACTGCCATGCGCGTCGGCGCGTTGCTGGGCGGGGCGCTGGTGATCGAGGTGGCCTTTGCGCTGCCGGGGCTCGGCCGCCTGGCGGTGACGGCGGCGCTGGCGCGCGACCATCCGGTGGTGATCGGCGCCGTGGTGGTGGCCTGCGCCATCGCGTGGATGGCGAACCTGGCGGCCGACCTGGCGGCGGGGCTGGCCGACCCGCGGCTGCGCGCGCGATGACGGCGCGCGGCGCGGCGGCGGCGGTGCTGGTGGCTTTCTACGGGGCCTGCCTGGTGTTCGGGCCGGCCGGCGCGTTGCCGGGGCATGCGGCGCTGCAGCCGCCGTCGATCGCGCATCCGCTCGGGACCGATGACCTGGGGCGCGACATGCTGGCGGCGATCCTGCAGGCGGGGCGCGGGTCGCTGCTGGTGGCCGCGGTGGCGACCGTGCTGGCGCTGCTGCTGGGCCTGGCGGCCGGGCTGGCCGCGGGCATCGGCCCGCCGCTGCTGGACCAGGCGCTGATGCGCCTGGCCGAAATCGTGTCGAGCCTGCCGGCGCTGCTGGCGGCGGTGCTGGTCGCAGCGCTGTTCGGCGGATCGGGCTGGCACCTGGCGCTGGTGCTGGGGTTCACGCGCTGGCCCATGGTCGCGCGCATCCTGCGTGCCGAGACGCAGGCGCTGCTCGCGCGGGAATTCCTGCGCGCGGCCTGGGCGCTGGGCGCGACGCCCTGGCAGGTCGCGCGGCGGCACCTGCTGCCCTGCCTGGCGGCGCCGCTGCTGGCCGGCGCGGGCATCGTCTTCGGCGGCGCGGTGCTGGCCGAGGCGGCGCTCGCCTTCGTCGGCCTGGGCGACCCGGAGGCCGGCAGCTGGGGCCGCATGATCGCGCAGGGCTTCGCGATGCTGGGCCTGGGCTGGTGGCTGTGGCTGTGGCCGGTGGCAACGCTGGTGGTGGTCAGCGGGCTGGTGGCGGTGGCGGCGGGCGACGGATCAGCTGCGTAGGCCCGGGGCCTCGTGGCCGGTGCGCGCGACGTATTCGCTGTAGCCGCCATCATACTGGTGCACGCCCTCGGGCGTGATCTCCAGCACGCGGTTCGACAGCGCCGCCAGGAAGTGCCGGTCGTGCGAGACGAAGAGCATGGTGCCTTCGTACTGCGCCAGCGCGGCGATCAGCATTTCCTTGGTCGCCATGTCCAGGTGGTTGGTCGGTTCGTCGAGCACCAGGAAGTTCGGCGGGTCGAACAGCATCTGCGCCATGACCAGGCGTGCCTTCTCGCCGCCCGAGAGCACGCGGCAGCGCTTTTCCACATCGTCGCCGGGGAAGCCGAAGCAGCCGGCGAGGGCGCGCAGTGACCCCTGGCCGGCGCGCGGGAAGGCGTGTTCCAGCGCCTCGAACACGGTGTGGTCGCCGTCGATGAGTTCCAACGCGTGCTGCGCGAAATAGCCCATCTTCACGCTGGCGCCGAGCGAGACGGTGCCGTCATCCGGCGTGGTCGCACCGGCCACCAGCTTAAGCAGCGTGGACTTGCCGGCGCCGTTCATGCCGAGCACACAGCAGCGTTCGCGCCGGCGCACCAGCAGGTCGAAGCCGTCATAGATCACGCGTTGGCCGTAGCGCTTGTGGACGCGGCGCAGGTTCACCACGTCGTCGCCCGACCGCGGCGCGGGCAGGAAGTCGAAGGCCACGGTCTGGCGGCGGCGCGGGGGTTCGACGCGGTCGATCTTGTCGAGCTTCTTGACGCGCGACTGCACCTGGGCCGCGTGGGAGGCGCGCGCCTTGAAGCGCTCGATGAACTTGATCTCCTTGGCCAGCATCGCCTGCTGGCGTTCGAACTGCGCCTGCTGCTGCTTCTCCATCAGTGCGCGCTGCTGTTCGTAGAAGGCGTAGTCGCCAGCATAGGTGGTGAGGCTGCCGCCATCGATCTCGATGATGCGGTTGACGACGCGGTTCATGAATTCGCGGTCGTGCGAGGTCATCAGCAACGCGCCCTCGTAGCCGGCCAGGAACTGTTCGAGCCAGATCAGGCTTTCGAGGTCGAGGTGGTTGCTCGGTTCGTCGAGCAGCATCACGTCGGGGCGCATCAGCAGGATGCGGGCGAGGGCCACGCGCATCTTCCAGCCGCCGGACAGTTTGCCGACATCGCCGTCCATCATCTCCTGGCTGAAGCCCAGGCCGTCCAGCACCTCCCGCGCGCGGCCCTCCAGCGCATAGCCGCCGAGGTCGTCGAAGCGGGCCTGCACCTCGCCGAAGCGCTCGATGATGGCGTCGAGGTCGTCGGCCTGGTCGGGGTCGGCCATGGCGGCTTCGAGGCTACGCAGTTCGGCGGCGACGGTGCTGACATCGCCGGCGCCGTCCATCACCTCGGCCACCGCGGAGCGGCCGGCCATTTCGCCGACATCCTGGCTGAAGAAGCCGATCGTGACGCCGCGTTCCATGATGACCAGGCCCTCATCCGGGGGTTCCTGGCCGGTGATCATGCGGAACAGCGTGGTCTTGCCGGCGCCATTGGGGCCGACCAGGCCGGTCTTCTCGCCCCTCTGGAGGGCGGCCGAGGCCTCGATGAACAGCAATTGCTGGCCGTTCTGCTTGCTGATGGAATCAAGGCGGATCATGGGCGGGCGCATAGCCCGTGCGGCGCGCGCGGTCGAGGGGTGGGTTGCCCCGGGCCGGTTCCGCGCTCCACTGTGCGCGCACAAGCGGAGGAAGCGCATGGAACTCAAGGGTGCGGTCGCGCTGGTGACCGGCGGCAATGGCGGGCTCGGCCAGCGGATCTGCCATGCGCTGGCGCGCGAGGGCGTGAACCTGGCGGTGATGTACGCGCAGAGCCGCGACCAGGCCGAGGGCGTGGCGCGCGAGATCGCCGACCGCCACCAGGTGCAGGCCGCCGCCTTCGGCTGCGACATCACCGATGGCGCGGCGGTGACGAAGCTGGTGGCGGATGTGACGGCGCGCTTCGGGCGGCTGGATATCCTGGTGAACGACGCCGCCTACAACAAGGCGATCCCCTTCCCGGACCTCGACAGCCTGACCGAGGAGGTGTGGGAGAAGATCATGGCGGTGAACCTGACCGGCCCGATGCGCCTGACCAAGGCGGTGGCGCCGGTGATGAAGGCGCAGGGACGCGGGCGGATCGTGAACATCGCCTCGGTGGCGGGGCTGGGGCCGACGGGATCGTCGATCGCCTATGCCGTGTCGAAGGCGGGGCTGATCCACCTGACCAAGTGCATGGCGGTGGCGCTGGCGCCGGCGACGCTGGTGAACTGCGTCGCGCCCGGGCTGCTGGAAGGCACGCGCGCCACGGCGAACCTGCGGCCGGAGCAGGTCGAGCGGTCCGCCGCGACATCGCTGCTGAAGAAGGCGGCGGACAAGGATGATTGCGCCGAGATGGTGGTCACCATGTGCCGCACCGAGACCATGACCGGCCAGACCGTGGTGATCGACGCCGGCCGCTACTTCCACTGACCCCCTGGGGGCGCGGCGGAGCGCGTGGTATCGGCGCGGCTTGAAGCGGATCGAGGGTTGGACATGCTTGCAGGCAAGGTCGCGCTGGTCACCGGCGCGGGGAAGAATATCGGGCGCGCGATTGCGCTGAGCCTGGCGCGCGACGGCGCGAAGGTGGTGGTCAATGGCCGCTCCGACGCCGCCGCGATCGAAGCCGTGGCGGCGGAGATCCGCGCCGCCGGCGGCAGCGCCGAGGCGGTGCTGGCCGATGTGTCCGACCCCGATGCGGTGGCGCGGCTGGTGGCACAGAGCGGCCCGGTGGACATCCTGGTGTGCAATGCCGGTCTGCGGCGGCAGACGCCGTTCCTCGAGATGTCGCTGGCCGAATGGCGGGAGATCCTGTCGGTCGCGCTGGATGGCGCCTTCATCCTGTCGCGCGCCGTGCTGCCGGGGATGGTGGCGCGCGGCGGCGGGTCGATCGTCGCGCTGTCGGGGATCTCGACGCATGTGGGCACGCCGAACCGCGCGCATGTCTCGGCGTCGAAGGCGGGTCTCGAAGGGCTGATGCGCGCCATCGCGGTGGAATTCGCGCCGCAGGGCATCCGCGCGAATTGCGTCGCCCCCGGCGCGGTCGACACCGCCCGCGGTGCCAGCGCCGGCGCCATGCCGCAGGGGCTGGGGCGCGAGCAGGGCATCCCGATGCGCCGCAAGGCGACCATCGACGAGATCGCCGCGGTGGTGCGGATGCTGGCGGGGCCGGAGGGCGGCTACGTGACCGGTCAGACCATCCATGTGAATGGCGGGTCGTTCCTGGGATAGGAGCCCGCACACCGCGCTTGTGGCGGCGCGGCGGGACCAGCATGCTGCCCGCAGCAGGAGCCCCGCCATGCCCGACATCCCCCACGGCGCAGCGCCGCATCGCATCGTCGTCGTCGGTGGCGGCGCGGCCGGGCTCGAACTCGCGACGCGGCTGGGCGACAGCCTGGGCAAGCGCGGCCAGGCGGTCGTCACGCTGGTCGATCGCGACCGCGGGCACCTGTGGAAGCCGCTGCTGCACGAGGTCGCGGCCGGCAGCATGGATGTGGACGAGCACGAGCTCGACTACCTGGCGCAGGCGCATTGGCATCATTTCCGCTACCGCTACGGGGAGATGGTCGGGCTGGACCGCGCGGCGAAGACAGTGATGCTTGGCCCGACGCAGGATGACGAAGGCCGCGCCATCACGCAGGGCAGCGCGCTGCCCTACGACACGCTGGTGGTGGCCATCGGCAGCACGACGAACGACTTCGGCACGCCCGGCGTGCGCGACCACGCAATCGCGCTGGAGACGCCGCAGCAGGCCGTGCGCTTCAATCGCCGCCTGGTCAATGCCTGCATCCGCGCGCACGCGCAGGAGGGGCCGGTGCAGCCGGGGCAATTGCATGTGGTGATCATCGGCGCCGGCGCGACGGGCACGGAGCTGGCGGCGGAGCTGCACCACACGGCGCGCGCGGTGGTTGCCTACGGGCTCGACCGCATCGATGCCGAGAAGGACATCCGCATCACCCTGGTGGAAGCGGCGCCGCGCATCCTGCCGGGGCTGCCGGAACGCATCTCGGAAGCGGCGAAGGGGCTGCTGGAGGGGCTCGGCGTCACGGTCAGCACCGGCGTGCCGGTCACCCGCGTGACGGCGCACGGCGTCGAGCTGAAGGACGGGCGCGTCATCGACAGCCAGCTGGTCGTCTGGGCCGCCGGGGTGAAGGGGCCGGAGGTGCTGCGCGACCTGGCGGGCCTTGAGACCAGCCGCAGCAACCAGCTGGTCGTGCTGCCGACGCTGCAGACCACGCGCGATGCGGACATCTTCGCGATCGGCGATTGCGCCTGGTGCGTGATGCCGGGCAGCGATCGCCCGGTGCCACCGCGCGCGCAGGCGGCGCACCAGCAGGCATCGCACATGCTCGCGCAGATCCGCCGTCGGCTCGCGGGCGAACCCTTGAAGCCCTTCGTCTACCGGGATTTCGGATCGCTGGTGTCGCTCGGCGAATACTCCACTGTGGGCAGCCTGATGGGCTTCCTGGCGGGGCGCAGCATGTGGGTCGAGGGGCTGTTCGCGCGGCTGATGTACCGGTCCTTGTACAAGATGCACGAGCGCGCGCTGCACGGCACCGTCAAGACCGCGCTGTCATCCCTGGCGCGCACACTGACGCGGCGGACGGAACCGCGCGTCAAGCTGCATTGAACCCGCGCGTGTTGCGGCGCATCACGGGGAATGCCTAGTATCCCTGCCAAACTGGGAGACGGGCATGCTGCCGACCTTGACCGGGCTCGATCACCTTGTCGTTGCCGTGCGCGACCTTGATGCCGCGGCGGCTCAGTGGGCGGCGCTGGGCTTCACGCTTTCGCCGCGCGGGCTGCACAGCGCGCATATCGGCAGCGCCAACTACACGATGATGTTCGGGGAGGATTACCTCGAACTGCTCGGCGTGGTGACGCCGACGCCGCACAACCAGGCGCTGCGCGATTTCGTGGATGCGCGCGAAGGGCTGGATCGCGCGGCCTTCACCACGACGGATGCTGGCGTGGGCGCGGACGCGCTGCGCGCGCGGGGCGTCGATGCGGTGGGGCCGGTGCATTTCAGCCGGCCGGTGCCGCTGCCCGATGGCAATGAGGCGGAGGCGCGCTTCAGCGTGTTCCGCTGGCCGGTGGCCGCGCGCGTGGGTGGCCTCGGCATCTTCGCCTGCCAGCACCACACGCGCGATGCGGTGTGGGTGCCGTCCCTGCAGGCGCACGCCAATGGCGCGACGCGCATCCGGCGCGTGCTGGTCGCGACCGACGATCCTGCCGGCAGCGCGGCTGCCCTGGCCGCGGCGATCGACGCGGCGGCGGTGCAGGATGGCCATTTCCATGTGGTCGCGACCGCGCCCACCCGCGGCGCGGTGGCCTTCGCGCCGCGCGATGTGATCGCGCGCCTGGCGCAGTGCGACGCGGCCGTGCTGCCGCGCGAGGGCGGTGCGGCGATGGTGCTCGGCACCGCAACGCCGCGCGCGCCGGGCTTCGCCACGGGCGTCGCCGTGATCTTCGAAGCCAACTGATCCCGCGACAGGAGAACGCACCCATGACCGGACCGACCCGCCGCGAGACCTTCCTGCTCGGCGCCGCCACGATGATCCCCGCGACCGCCATGGCGCAGGAGACGCCGCGGCGCGGCGGCGTGTTGACGGTGCATTTCGCCACCGAGCAACGGATCCTGAACCCGTCGCTGCAGGCCTCGACCGGCGTCTACATCGTGGGTGGCAAGATCCAGGAGGCGCTGCTGGACCTGGACGCGCAGGGAAATCCGGTGGGCGTGCTGGCCGAGAGCTGGGAGAGCGCGCCGGACGGGCTGACGCATACCTTCCGCCTGCGCCGCGGCGTGACCTGGCATGACGGCAAGCCCTTCACCTCCGCCGACGTGCAGTTCACCGCGATGGAGATGTGGAAGAAGATCCTCAACTACGGCACCACGCTGCAGCAGTTCCTGGAAGCGGTGGAGACGCCCGACGCGCATACCGCAGTGTTCCGGTATTCCCGCCCGATGCCGCAGGGGCTGCTGCTGCGTGCCATGCCGGACCTCGGGTACATCTCGCCCAAGCATGTGTTCGAGACCGGCGACATCCGGCAGAACCCGGCCAACACCGCGCCGATCGGCACCGGGCCTTTCAAGTTCGTGCAGTACGAACGCGGCCAGCACATCATCGCCGAGCGCAATCCCAATTACTGGCGCAACAACATGCCGTATTTGGATCGCATCGTGTGGCGCGTGGTGGGGGATCGCGCGGCGGCGGCGGCGCAGATGGAATCCGGGCAGTTGCTGTTCAGTCCGTATTCGGCGCTGTCGATCGCCGACATGCAGCGGCTCGGGCGAGACCCGCGTTTCGAGAGCACGACGCGCGGCAATGAAGGCAATGTCCGCACCAACACGCTGGAGTTCAACTTCCGCAATCCAATCCTGGCCGACATTCGCGTGCGGAAGGCGATCGCGCATTCGCTGAACGTGCCGTTCTTCATCGAGAACTTCCTCGGCCCCTTCGCGAAGCCGGGCACGGGGCCGATCCCGAGCGTGTCCACGGATTACTATCCGGGCGCGGGCATGCCGCAATACGGCTTCGACGTGGCGCTGGCGAACCGCCTGTTGGACGAGGCCGGGCATCGCCGCGGCGCCGGCGGCGTGCGTTTCAACCTGCGGCTGAACCCTGCGCCGTGGGGCGAAGACATCGCGTTGTGGGCAACCTTCATCCAGCAGTCGCTGAGCCAGGTCGGCATCCGCGTGGAAGTCGTGCGCCTCGATGCCGCGGGCTTCCTGCGCACGGTCTACAATGACTGGAACTTCGACCTGGCATCGGGCTGGCACCAGTACCGTTCCGACCCGGCGGTGAGCACGACGGTGTGGTACCGTTCGGGCAGCCCGCGCGGCGCACCCTGGACCAATCAGTGGGGCTGGACCGATCCCACCATCGACGGGATCATCGACAACGCGGCGACCGAGGTCGATCCGGAGAAGCGGAAGGCGCTCTACGCCGACTTCGTGCGGTCGGTGCAGACCGAGCTGCCGCTGTGGATGCCGATCGAGCAGATCTTCGTCTCGGTGTTCAACCGGCGCATCCGCAATGCGGGGAACAATCCGCGCTGGGCGTCGTCCTCCTGGCACGATACCTGGCTGGCGTCTTGAGGGTCCTTGGCCTCGCGCTGCGGCGGCTCGCGGCATCGCTGCCGACGCTGCTGCTGATCCTGGCGGGGATGTTCCTGCTGCTGCAACTGGCACCCGGCGACACGGTCGATGCGCTGATGGCGCAGATGGGCGGCGGCGACGCCGCGCTTGCCGAGGAACTGCGCCGCTTCTACGGGCTGGACGTTGGCATCGCGGCGCAGCTCGGGCGCTACATGCTGCGGCTGCTGACGCTCGACCTCGGCTTTTCGGCCATCTATGGCAAGCCGGTCGCCACCGTGATCCTGGAGAGGCTGCCGCCGACCATCCTGCTGATGATCTCGGCGCTGTCCTTCGCCTTCTTCTTCGGGCTGGTGCTGGGGGTGGTGGCGGCACGGCGCGTGAACCGCTGGCCGGATACGCTGATCTCGACGCTCGGGCTGATCTTCTACGCGACGCCATCCTTCTGGTTCGGGCTGATGGCGATCGTGGTGTCCAGCGTGTACCTGCAATGGCTGCCGGCGGGCGGTTTCGGCGACATCACGCAATCCTACACCGGCATCGCGGCGGTGCTGGACACGGCACGGCACCTGGTGCTGCCGACGCTGACGCTGGGGCTGATCTTTCTGGCGATCTACCTGCGCATCATGCGGGCCTCGATGCTGGAAGTGCTGTCGCTGGATTTCGTGCGGACGGCGCGCGCCAAGGGGCTGTCCGAGACGCGCGTGGTGGCGCGGCATGTGCTGCGCAACGCGATGCTGCCGATGGTCACGCTGATCGGCTTGCAGGCCGGTACAATGCTGGGCGGATCGGTGGTGGTGGAGAGCGTATTCTCCCTGCCGGGCCTGGGGCGGCTCGCGTATGAATCCGTGGTGCAGCGGGACCTGAACACGTTGCTCGGCATCGTGTTTGTCTCGGCGCTGCTGGTCATCAGCATCAACTTCGTCGTGGACATCCTCTATGCGCGGCTCGATCCGCGCATTGCGTCCGGGTCCTGATGCGCGCGGCCAAGGCGTATCTGCGCAGCCAGGCGGCGTTGATCGGCACGGTCATCCTGCTGGCGGTACTGGTGATGGGCCTGGGTGCGTCGTGGTTCTATCCCGCCGATCCGCTGGGCCTGGCGGGACGGCCGCTGCAATGGCCCGGCGCCAATCCGCGCTTTCCGTTGGGCACCGATCCGTCGGGGCGCGACATCGCGGCGCAGCTATTTCATGGCGCGCGGATATCGCTTCTGATCGGCGTGGTGGCCACGTCGATCGCGGTGGTGATCGGCATCGCCATCGGCGCGGTGGCGGGCTTCTATGGCGGCATCGTCGACACGCTGCTGATGCGCGTGACCGAGGCCTTCCAGACCCTGCCCAACTTCCTGCTCCTGCTGGTACTGGTCGCGGTGTTCGGCAGCACCATGGGCACGGTGACGGTCGCGATCGGCCTGGTGTCCTGGCCGCCGGTCGCGCGGCTGACGCGCGCCGAGTTCCTTACGCTGCGCACGCGGGATTTCGTGCAGGCCTGCCGCGTGCAGGGGCTGGGCGATGCGCACCTGATCCTGCGCGAGGTGCTGCCGAATGCACTGCCGCCGGTGATCGTCTATGCCTCGGTCGTGATGGCGGTGGCGATTCTTCTGGAATCGGCGCTGGCCTTCCTGCAGTTGTCGGACCCGAACGTGCCCTCCTGGGGCAACCTGATCGGCTTGGGGCGATCCGTGCTGCGCACCGAATGGTACGTCTCCGCCATCCCGGGTGTCGCGATCCTGCTGACCATCCTCGGCGTCTCTCTGGTGGGGCAGGGGCTGAACGACGCGCTGAACCCGCGCCTGGCGAGCGGGCGATGAGCCGCCTGGTCGTCGAGGGCCTGACCATCCGCCTGCCGCGTGGCGCCGATCGCGACAACGCCATCGAGGATGTGTCGCTCTCCGTCGCGGCCGGAGAAATCCTGTGCGTTGTGGGCGAGAGCGGGTCGGGCAAGTCGGTCACCGCATCGGCGGTGATGGGGCTGCTGGCGCCGGGCCTGTCCATCGCCGCCGGCCGCATGGCTTTGTCGGGCGAGGACCTCCGCGCACAGTCCCCCGAGGCCTGGCGCGCCATCCGCGGCCGCCGCATCGCGATGGTGTTCCAGGAACCCATGACCGCGCTGAACCCGCTGATGAGCGTGGGCGCGCAGATCGGCGAGATGTGGCGAGTCCACATGAACCTCGATGCGCGCGAGGCCGAGCGCCGGGCGCTGGCCGCGCTGCGCGAAGTGAACCTGCCCGACCCCGAGGGCGCGCTGCGTGCCTTCCCGCATGAGCTCTCCGGCGGTCAGCGCCAGCGCGTGATGATCGCCATGGCACTCGCGCTCGAACCCGAGGTTCTGGTCTGCGACGAGCCTACCACCGCGCTGGACGTGACGACGCAGGCGCAGGTGCTGGCGCTGATCAAGGACCTCCAGCGCCGCCACGGCACGGCGGTGATGTTCATCACGCATGACTTCGGCGTGGTGGCGGAGATCGCCGACCGCGTCGCCGTGATGCGCCTGGGCCGCGTGGTCGAGGAAGGCACGGCGCGCGAGGTGCTGACCAACCCGCGGCACGACTACACGAAGGCGCTGCTCGCCTCCGTGCCGGGGCTGCACGCGCCGACGGCGCGCGCGCTGTCGTCCGACGAGGTATTGCAGGTGCGCGGCCTGACCAAGACCTATGTCTCGCGCGGGCTGTTCCGTCGCCGCAAGCCGGTGCGCGCGCTGGACGATGTGTCCGTCACGCTGAAGCGTGGCAGCACGCTGGCGGTGGTGGGGGAGAGCGGGTCGGGCAAATCCACGCTCGCACGCTGCGTGGTGGGCCTGCTGGGCAACGATGGCGGGCAGGTGGTGATCGGCGGCGCGCCCTTGCCCAAGCGCCGCCGCGATGCCGCACGCCTTGTGCAGATGGTGTTCCAGGACCCCTACGCGTCATTGAACCCCCGCCGGCGCGCCGGGGCGCAGGTGGCGCAGGGGCCGATCGCGGCCGGCACGCCGGCGGTCGCGGCACAGCGGGAGGCGCGTGACCTGTTCGCGCTGGTCGGCCTCGATCCCGATGCGGTGGATCGCTACCCGCATGAGTTCTCCGGCGGGCAACGCCAGCGCATCGGCATCGCGCGTGCGCTGGCGATGAAGCCGCAGGTGCTGGTGGCCGATGAACCTGTCAGCGCGCTGGATGTCAGCGTGCAGGCGCAGGTGCTGGCGCTGCTGCGGGAATTGCAGGCGCGGCTTGGCCTGTCGATCCTGTTCATCACGCATGACCTGCGCGTGGCGGCGCAGCTGTGTGACGAGGTCGCGGTGATGCGCAACGGCGTGGTCGAGGAAGCCGGACCGATCGGCGCTGTCTTCGCCGATCCGCGAAGCGCCTATACGCGCAGCCTGATCGACGCCATCCCCGGCCGCGCGCTGTTCGGGCTGTAGCGGCTACGTCGCGTAGTCGGCTTCCTCGCGATCCAGCACGCGGCGCCAGGCATCGAGGTGCAGGCGCGCATCGAGCTTCTCCCCCCATGGCCCGGCATGATGGCGGCGCGCGGAATCCGGCAGCGCGTGCAGCTTCCGCCCGGTCTGCATCGCGGTCATCTGGTACATGGTGGTGCGCTCGGCCATGTAGGTCTCGTCGAAGGCGTCGTGCACGGTGGGGCCGACCACCGTCACGCCATGGCCACGCATCACCATGATGGTCCTGTCGCCCATCAGCCGCGCGATGCGGTCGCCTTCGTCGTTCGAATGCACCGGCGCGTCGCCGGAAGCGTCATAGACCGTGCGGTCGTTCAGCAGCAGCGAGTTGTGATGCGACAGCGGGAACTCGACATCCTCCAGCATCGACAGCGCCGTCAGCCAGCGCGGATGGACGTGCACCACGCAGGCCGCGGCGGGGTTCGCGAGGTGGATGCGGCAATGGATGTGGAAGGCGACCTTGCGGAGTTCTCCCTTGCCGCGCACCACGCGGCCCTCCAGGTCGCAGACGATCAGGTCGCTCGCCCGCAGTTCCTGGAACAGGTAGCCGCGCGGGTTGATCAGGAACAGCGGCTCGGCACTGTCCGGCAGCATCAGCGAATTGTGGTTGCCGATATGCTCGTTCCAGCCGAGCCGCGCGCCGATGCGGAACACCGCCGCCATGTCGCAGCGCAGCGCCCATTCGCGGTCGTCGGCGCGGCTGTCGGTGAGGGTCTGGACCAGGTTCGCCATGGCTGTCCTCGCTGATCGGTCAACATGAAGGCTGGCACGATCCGCGCGGACCCGCCACCGGCGGATTGACGGCCGCCGGCGCCACGGCCGAGGCTCCGCGATTGCCGCAGGAGCATCGCCATGTCGCCGCCGATCGCCGAACTGCCGATCACCGCGTATCTCGACCGGTTCTCCCGCCGGCCGGGCGAACGTTTCGCCGTCAAGGCCAGCATGCGCGACGGCGGCACCGCGCGGGCGCGCCTGGTGCGCGTGATCTGCGGCGATCCGAACCCGCACGGCCCGGGCCTGCGCTTCGAGGACCTGTCGCATCGCTTCGACATCACCTTCGAAGCGAAGCACCAGCCGATCCATGCGGGCTCCTGCGCCGTGGTGCCGCGCGCGCCGCGCCGCGACAGCGGGCCCTGCACCTGGTCGGCGTTGGTGTGGCTCGCGGCGCAGCCCCCTGATGGCGCGACCGTGCTGGCGGAGACGCAGGATGGCGCGACCGTTACCCTGTCATGCGGTCCCGATGGCCTCGCGGCCAGCTTCACCGGCGAGGCGGGCAGCATCGTCGTCGCTACGGGCCGGCTTCCTGCGCTGCGGCAGTGGCATCGCGTCTGGACCAGCGGCGATCCGGCGACGGGATGCGTGGTGGTGGGACTGCAGCCGCTGGATGGCACGGCCACGGTGGTGCGCGGGATGATCGCCGGGTTGCGCCTGCCCGATGGCAGCGGACGCATCACCATAGCGGCCAATGGCGCGCGGCCCGCCGGCGGTCACCTGACGGGCAAGACCGAGGCGCCGGCGCTGCACGCGCGCTTCAGCGAATCCTGGACCGACGACGACGCCGACCTGGTCGCGCGTTGGGATTTCGCGCGCGACATCCCGACCCAGCGCATCCTCGACATCGGCCCGCAGGGCTGCGACGGCCATCTGGTGAATGTCCCGACGCGCGCCGTGGTGGGCGCCCGCTGGTCGGGGCGCGAGATGTGCTGGCGCCATGCGCCCGAGGACTACGCCGCCATCCACTTCCACGCCGACGACCTGGGCGATTGCGGCTGGCACACGACCTTCTTCTTCGAGGTGCCGGCGGATCTGCGCAGCGGCGCCTATGCGCTGCACCTGAAATGCGAGGGCGGCGAGGACCGGGTGCCGCTCTATGTGCTGCCGCCACGCGGCACGGCGAGCGCGCCGGTCGCGTTCCTGGCGTCCACCTTCACCTACCAGGCCTACGCCAACCACGCGCGCGGCAATGCGGATGCGGCGTATCGCGCGCGCGTCGCGGCCTGGGGCGCCTATCCGCACAATGCCGACGACTACCCGATCTATGGGCGATCGACCTACAACAAGCATCCGGATGGCAGCGGCATCGGTTTCTCCTCGCGGCTGCGACCGATCCTGACGATGCGGCCGGGCTACCTCACCTTCAACGACGCGCGCGGTTCCGGGCTGCGGCACTACCCGGCGGATACGCACATCCTCGCCTGGCTGGAGGCGAAGGGCATCGCCTTCGACGTCATCACCGACGAGGACCTGCACGAAGAAGGCGTCGCGCTGCTGGACAACTACCGGGTGGTGATGACGGGTTCGCATCCCGAGTACCACACGCTGCAGACGCTCGATGCGCTGGCCGCCTATACGCGCGGGCGCGGGCGGCTGATGTACCTCGGTGGCAACGGCTTCTATTGGCGCATCGCGGTGACGCAGACGCTGCCGGGCGTGATGGAGCTGCGTCGGTCGGAAGGCGGCATTCGTGCCTGGGCGGCGGAACCGGGCGAGTACTGGCACCAGACCGATGGCGCCTATGGCGGGCTGTGGCGGCGCAACCGGCGCCCGCCGCAGATGCTGGCGGGCGTCGGCTTCTCGGGGCAGGGGTTGTTCGAGGGCACGCATTATCGCCTGCTGCCCGCCGCGCGCGACCCGCGCCACGCCTGGATCTTCGGGGGCGTGACGGGCGAGATCTTCGGCGGCTATGGCCTGTCCGGCGGCGGCGCCGCGGGCTTCGAGCTCGACCGCGCCGACCCCGCGCTCGGCACGCCGGGCGGCACGGCGATCCTGGCGCGATCGGAGGACCCGCCGGCCTCCTTCGTGACCGTGCCGGAGGAACTGCTCTCCCATATCACCACCATCAGCGGCGAGAAGGCGGATGCGCTGAAGCGCGCCGAGGTCGTGTACTTCGACACACCCGGCGGCGGCGCCGTCTTTACCACCGGATCGATCACCTGGTGCGGCAGCCTGTGGCAGGACGGCGCCTTCCAGGGCGATGTCAGCCGCATCATGGAGAATGTGCTGCGCCGCTTCGCTGCCCCGTGAAGGCGTGTTGACGCGCCCCCGCCCGCGCGCGAGGCTTTGGCCTGGACTGACGCCACGCCTTTCCGGGAGACCACGCCCATGAAGCGCCTGATGCTAGCGTCCACCTTCGCCGCGACTGTCGCGCTGCCCGCCATGGCCGCGCCCTTCACCTGCCCGTCGCGCGGCGGCGACATCGTGTTCGGGCAGGAAGCCAACGTGAACTCGCTGGACCAGATGACGTCCAGCACCATCTCGACCCGCAACATCGCGATGAACATGTACGAATCGCTGATGACGCGGGACGAGAACAACCGTCCCATCCTCGAACTCGCGGAGAGCATGGAGGAATCGGGCGACGGCCTGACCTACACCTTTCGCCTGCGGCAGGGAGTGACCTTCCACAACGGCAAGCCGCTGACCTCGGCCGATGTCGCGGCGTCCTTCAACCGCTACAACCGCATCGGGTTGCAGCGCAGCACGCTCGACAACGTGGCGGGCTGGGACACGCCCGACCCGCGCACCTTCGTCATCCGCATGAAGCAGGTGCAGCCGACCTTCATCGAGGCGCTGTCCTCCTTCTCCGTGCCGATCGTGGTGATCCCGTCCGAGCACGAGAACGACGACCGGCAGCAGCTGCGCGCCGTCGGTACCGGCCCCTTCCGCCTGCTGGAATTCGTGCCCGGTAGCCATGCGCGGCTCGGCCGTTTCGACGCCTACAGCCCTAACACCGCCTTCGAGCAGCGCACCGGCTTCGGCGGTTATCGCGTGGCCTGCGTGGACACCGTGACCTTCCGCATCGTGACGGAAGCCAGCGCGCGCGTGGCCGGGCTGGAGACGGGCGCGCTGCAGGCGGTGGAGGACGTGCCGACGCGCTCGCTCGACACGCTGCGCCGCAACAGCGCCATCACCATCCTGCCGCTGCAGAACTGGTGGATCCAGATCGCGCTGCCCAATACCGCGCATGGGCCGACCGCCAACCTGGCCTTCCGCCGCGCCGTGCAGGCCGCGCTCGGCATGGAAGACATCATGGATGCGGCGACGGACGGCAATTACCGCCTGAACGTCGGCTTCCAGTACCCGAACCAGCCGTCCTTCACCGATGCGGGGCGCGAGACCTACAACATCAACGACCCTGCGCGCGCGCGCACGCTGCTGCGCGAATCCGGTTATCGCAACGAGCCCATCATCATCCTGACCAACCGCGACTATCCGCCGATGTACAACGCGGCGCTGGTCATGCAGCAGCAGCTGCGCGCCATCGGCATCAACGCCAATCTGCGCGTCGTGGATTGGCCGACCTCGGTGCAGATGTCGCAGCGGGTGAACAGCGACGAGTGGCATTTCTTCCATTCGGGCTGGGGCACGCAGCCGGCGCTGGGTGCGCTGGCGACGATGCAGTTCCTGGTCGCGCCGGGTGCGAATTACCGCCCGCGGGACGACAAGGACGACCCGGATGTGCTCGCCGCCTGGAACCGCATGAACAACGAGCGTGACCCGGCGGCGCGGCAGCAGGCGTTTGCCGACATGCAGCGCCTGGTTCTGGAACGCGCCTATGCCTATCCCTTCGGGTCGCTGACCAAGGTGCAGGCGGTGCGGTCGAATGTGCAGGGCTACGTGCCTTTCCGCATCCCGCGCTTCTCCAACGTCTGGATCACGCGCTAGCGTGTTCGGCGTTCTCGTCCGGCGGCTCTTCTCCGCGCTGCCGGTCCTGCTGATCGTCAGCCTGATCACCTTCGGGCTGATGCGGCTGATCCCGGGCGACCCCGCTGCCGCCATCGCCGGCATCGCGGCCACGCCGGCGCAGATCGAACAACTGCGCCGCGACCTCGGCCTCGATGAGCCGATCTGGATGCAGCTGGTGCACTACTACGAGGGGCTGGCGCGCGGTGACCTCGGGCGGTCGCTGCTGCTGGGCAAGGGCGTGTTTGCCGCCACAATGGAGCGCTTGCCTGTCACCATCGCCTTGTCGCTCTATGCGCTGGTCTTCACGCTGCTGATCGGCATCGCCAGCGGCATCATCGCGGCGCTGAAGCAGAACACCTGGATCGACCAGGCGGCGATGATGTTCGCCATGATCGGGATCAGCGTGCCGAACTTCTTCCTCGGCCTGCTGATGATCATCCTGTTTGCGGTGCATCTGGGTTGGCTGCCCTCCGGCGGCTATGTCGCCTTCCGCGAGAGCCCGTCGGGCTGGTTCGCCAGCATGACCATGCCGGCCTTCTCGCTGGCGCTGTTGCAGGCGGGGCTGCTCGCGCGCATCACGCGGTCCTCCATGCTGGAGGTGCTGCGCCAGGACTATATCCGCACCGCCAAGGCCAAGGGCCTGCCGCAGCGGCGCGTGATCCTGAAGCACGCGCTGGCCAATGCGCTGATCCCCATCGTCACCGTGGTCGGCATCATTGTCTCACTGCTGCTGTCCGGCGCCGTGGTGACCGAGGCGCTGTTCTCCATTCCCGGCATGGGCCAACTGCTGACCCAGGCGGTGCTGAACCGCGACTACCCGATGGTGCAGGGCGGGCTGCTGCTGGTGACCACCTTCCTGGTGCTGGTGAACATCACGGTGGATACGCTCTATGCCGTGCTCGACCCGCGGGTGCGTCATGAGTGACGCGGAAGACATCGCCGAGACCCGCGAGCACCCCGCGCGCGCGACGCTGCGGCGGTTGCTCCGCCATCGTCTGTTCGTCACGGGGCTGGTGCTGTTCGGCATCATCGCTGTCATCGCCGCGGCCGCGCCCTGGATCACGGCCGTCGATCCGCAGCGGCTGTCGATGCGCAACAAGTTCCTGCCGCCCGACAGCAATTGGCTGTTCGGCACCGACAATTTCGGCCGGTCGCTGTGGTCGCGCGTGGTCTGGGGGGCGCAACTGTCGATGATCATCGGCGCCTCGGTCGTCGCGCTGAACGCGGTCTTCGGCACGCTGATCGGCGCGGCGGCGGGCTACTTCAAGCGGCTCGACAACGCGCTGATGCGGGTGAATGACGCGCTGATGGCCTTCCCGGCGATCCTGCTCGCCATCGCCGTGACCTCGGTGCTGGGGCCGTCGACGCTCAACGTCATCCTCGCGCTTTCCATCGTCTACATCCCGCGCACCGCGCGCATCGTGCGGTCGTCGGTCATCGTGCTGCGGGAGATGGAATACGTGCAGGCCGCCGTCGCCGCCGGCGCGGGCCATTGGCGTATCCTGCGCCACCACATCCTGCCCAACGCCATGGCGCCGATGATCGTGCAGTTGTCGTTCCTGTTCGCCTATGCGGTGCTGAGCGAGGCCACGCTGTCCTTCCTCGGCGTCGGTGCCGTGCCGCCCACGCCGACCTGGGGCAATATCATGGCCGAGGGCCGCGACTTCATGCGCGAGGCGCCCTGGATCATCACCATCCCCGGCGTGGCGCTGATGATCACGGTGATGGGGCTGAACCTGCTCGGTGACGGGCTGCGCGACGTGCTCGACCCACGGCTCAGGATACAACAGTGACGCTGCTCGACGTCCGCGGCCTCACCACCGCCTTCATGACCGGTCGCGGCGAGATCAACGCCGTCGAGGACGTGTCCTTCTCGCTGAAGGAAGGCGAGATCCTCGGCATCGTCGGCGAGTCAGGCTCGGGCAAGTCGGTCACCGCGCTGACCATCATGGACCTGCTGCCGCGCCCGCCGGCGCGAATTGCGGCGGGCGAAGTCACTTTCAACGGCCAGAAGCTGACGCGCATGGCCGAACGCGACATGCAGCGCATCCGCGGCCCGGGGATCGCCATGATCTTCCAGGAGCCGATGACCTCGCTGAACCCGGTCTTCTCGATCGGCGACCAGATCATGGAGACCATCGCCGCGCATGAACGCCTGTCGCAGGCGGACCTCCGCAAGCGCGCCATCACCATGCTGGACAAGGTCGGCATTCCGTCCGCCGCGCGGCGGCTGGACGACTACCCGCATCAGATGTCGGGCGGCCAGCGCCAGCGTGTGATGATCGCCATGGCGCTCGCCTGCAACCCGAAGCTGCTGATCGCGGACGAACCGACAACGGCGCTGGATGTCACCATCCAGGCGCAGATCCTCGACCTGCTCATGGACCTGCGCGACGAATTCGGCATGGCCATCATCATCATCACGCACAACATGGGCGTGATCGCCGAGACCGCCGACCGCGTGCTGGTCATGTATGCCGGGCGCGTCATCGAGGAAGCGCCGGTCGCCACCATCTTCGACCGGCCGTTGCATCCCTATACGCGCGGGCTGCTGGAATGCGTGCCGTCCCTCACCGAGGACCGCGCGCGCCTGGTCGCCATTCCCGGCACGCTGCCCGACCCGGCGCGCCGCCCGCCGGGCTGCGCCTTCGGCCCGCGCTGCCAGAACGCGCAGCCGGCCTGCGCCGCGGCGGTTCCGCCTCTCGAATTGTTGGAACCCGGCCATACCGCCGCCTGCTTCCGCGCTAAGGAACTGGCGCCGGCATGACCGCCCCGCTGGTCAGCGCCACCAACCTGTCCAAGGCCTTCGAGGTCGGCGGCGGCGGGTTCTTCGGCCTGCGCAAGCCGCTGCTGTTGCGCGCGGTCGATGACGTGGCGTTGATCATCAACGCTGGCGAGACGCTTGGCCTGGTCGGCGAATCCGGCTGCGGGAAATCCACCCTCGGCCGCCTGCTGATCCGGCTGATCGAACCGACCGCCGGGCGCATCACCTTCGACGGCACCAACATCACCGCGCTGAAGCGGATGGAGATGCGCGCGCATCGCCGGTCGATGCAGATCATCTTCCAGGACCCCTACGGCGCGCTCAACCCGCGCATGTCGGTCGAGGACATCATTGCCGAGCCGCTGCTGATCCACGGTGCGAAGCAAGGTGCCGACACGCGCCGCAAGGTCACGCAGATGCTCGAGAAGGTCGGCCTGCCTGCGCGCGCGCTGGATCGCTTCCCGCATGAATTCTCCGGCGGCCAGCGCCAGCGCATCGGCATAGCGCGCGCGCTGGTGCTGCATCCGCGCCTGATCGTCTGCGACGAGGCGGTCTCCGCGCTCGACGTCTCGGTGCAGGCGCAGATCGTCAACCTGCTGCAGGACCTGCAGCGCGAGATGGGCCTGACCTACCTGTTCATCGCGCATGACCTGTCGGTGGTGCGCCACATCTCCGACCGCGTGGCGGTGATGTATCTCGGCAAGGTGGTCGAGGTCGCGGACAAGCGCACGATCTACGCCGCGCCGCTGCATCCCTATACCCAGGCGCTGATCGCCGCGGTGCCGGCGCAGCACCCGGCGCAGCGGTCGCGCGGCAAGCGCCAGCGCATCGCCGGCGACATTCCCTCCGCGCTCAACCCGCCCGCTGGCTGCCGCTTCCACACGCGCTGCCCGCACGTCATGCCGGTTTGCCGGGAACGCGCGCCGCCGCTGGTCGAACCCGCGCCCGGCCACCAGGTCGCCTGCCACCTGATCAGTTCCTGAGGATCGCCATGTCCGAACCCCGCAAGTCGCGCCTGATCCCCGAAGTCGATTTCGGGAAGGACGGCAAGCAGACCGGCTTCATTCGCCTGTTCCATTCGACGCATGACAGCGCCTACGGCTTCCTGCCGATCCCGATCGTGGTGGTGAAGAACGGCGAGGGCCCGACTGCGCTGTTCACCTCGGGCAATCATGGCGACGAATACGAAGGCCAGGTGGCGCTCACCAACCTGATCAAGTGGCTGACGCCCGAGAAGATCCGCGGCCGCGTCATCATGATGCCGATGGCGAACTACCCGGCGGCGCTGGCGGGGCGTCGCGTCTCGCCGATCGACGACCTCAACATGAACCGCATCTTCCCCGGTGACCCGGACGGCACGGTCACGCGGCAGATCGCGCATTACATCGACAGCGAACTCATCCCGCTGGCGGAGCTGGTGATCGACCTGCATTCGGGCGGCTCGTCGCTGAACTACATCCCGACGGCGCTGGCGAAGCAGTCGGCCGATCCGGCGCTGTACCAGAAGCAGCTCGCCGCGCTGCGTGCCTTCGGCGCGCCCTACACCTACATCCAGGGCGGCGCGCAGGGGCAGGGCGGGGACCAGACGCTCGGCAGCGGGGCGGACCGGCGCGGGCGCATTTCGCTCGGCACGGAGCTTGGCGGCGCGGGTGCGGTGAATGCCTCGGGCCTCGCCATCGCGGAGCGCGGGTTGCGGAACCTGCTCGCGCATCTGGGCATTCTGGGTGGCGAACACCACGTCGAACCGCCTGCGCCGACACGCTTCCTCGATGTGCGCGGTCCTGAGATGTATGTCTATGCGCCGGAGAACGGCGTCTTCGAACCGCTGGTCGAACTCGGCGACACGGTCACGCCCGGCACGCCGGCCGCGCGCATCCACATCCCCGAGACACCCTGGCTGCCGCCGGTCGAGATCGCCTTCAGGGCCGCCGGCATCGTCATGTGCAAGCGCATCCCCGCGCGCACCAAGCGCGGGGATTGCCTGTTCCACCTGGCGAGCGACCTCGCCATGTAGCGGTCACTGCGGCTGAATGCCCGCCGCGCGCACCACGGTCGCCCAGCGATCCACTTCGGCGCGCACCAACCGCGCCAGCGCGTCGGGCCCTTGCGCCTCGGGCGCCGCGGGGATCGACCCCAGCGCCTGGATGCGCTGGATGATGACGGGGTCGGCCAGCGCTGCACGCAGCGCCTGGTCCAGCCGCGCCACCACCGGTGCCGGCGTGCCGCGCGGCGCGAATACCGCGTTCCAGCCCTGGAAGATGTAGTCCGGCAAGCCGGCTTCCGGTGCCGAAGGCACGCCCGGCGCATTCGGGTTGCGCGTGGCGGCACCCGTCAGCAGGCCCCGCATCGTGCCGGCGGCGATCTGCGGCACCGCGGCGGGTGCCAGCAGGCAGGCGCTGTCGACCGTCTGCGCCACCACGTCGTTCAGCGCGGGGCCTTCGCCGCGATACGGGATGTTGTTCAACTCGACGCGCGCGAGGTGCTGGAACAGCGCGCAGGCCAGGTGGTTGGTGGACCCGATCCCGGCATGCCCGTTGGTGACGCTGCCGGGATTGGCCCGCGCCATCGCCAGGAAATCCTGCAGCGTGCGCGCCGGGTGCCCGTTGCGCACCACGAAGAACAGCGGTGTGCCTGCGATCAGCCCGATCGGCTGCAGTTCCCGCGGATCATAGGCGATCGAGCGATAGATCGACGGCGCGGCCGAATGGCTGCCAAGGCTGCCGACCGTCAGCGTGTAGCCGTCGGGCGCCGCCTGCGCGCCCCGAGCACCGCCGATCGTGCCGCCGGCGCCGGAGATATTCTCCACCACCACCGGCCGGCCCAGCGTGCGCGTCATGTGTTCCGCGACGATGCGCGCCAGCACGTCGGTGGCGCCGCCGGGGGCGAAGACGACGATCATCGTGATCTGCCGTGCCGGGAAGTCCTGCGCGCGGGCGGGTAGCGCCGCGCAGGCCAGCAGCAAGGCCGCCGCGGCGGCGAGAAGGCGGTTCATGTCGTTATCCTCCCGATCGGATCGTTTCTGTTGCGCCCAGCGAAACGCTTTTCAGAATGGACCGTCAAGTGTAGAATGCACCCGAATGCGTTTCGCCCCGCGATCTGCTCACGCGGCGAGAAGCCAGGAGGCCCGATGCCCGACGATCCCCCCCCGCGCGGCGGGAAGGACCCCTATCTGCTCGCCTCCCTGCATCGCGGGCTCGAGGTGCTGGACTGCTTCGCCGAACGCGATAGCTGGAGCTTGTCGGACCTCGCGGCCCACCTGTCGCAGAACAAGGCGACGGTGTTCCGCGTGCTGCACACGCTCGAAGGCTTCGGCTACCTGGTGAAGGACGCAGCGACGGGCCGCTACGCGCTCGGGCTGCGCCTGCAAGCCCTGGGCGCGGCGGCGATGCGCAACGAACAGCTCCGCTGGCAGGCCCTGCCGCCCCTGCAGGATCTCGCGGAATCCACCGGCGAGACGGTGCATGTCGGCATCCTGCACGAAGGCGTGGTCGTCACCGTGCAGATCGTGGACGGCACCCATGCGGTGCGGATGCACTCCGCGGTCGGCAAGCGCAGCCCGGCCCATGCCAGCGCACTGGGCAAGGTGCTGATGGCCTACCTGCCGGATGCCGAGGTCGATGCCATCGTCGCCCAGCACGGCCTGCCGCGTTTCACGGCGAACACCATCACCCAGGCCGGTGCGTTGCGCGAGGCGCTGCACCGCGTGCGCCTCGACGGCTTCGCGCGCGATGCCGAGGAAATCGAGATCGGCCTGCGCTGCCTCTCGGCACCCATCACCGACCGGTCGGGACGCCCGACCGCGGCGGTGGCGATTTCCGCGCCCGCCTCGCGCATGGATCCCGATCGCATCGCCGCGCTGATCCCGCGCGTGAAGGCATCGGCCGCGCGCATCTCCCGCATGCTCGGCAGCCCCTCCGTGGCGGCCGCCTGAAACACAGGAAGACGACCATGGACGGCAGCAGCAAGGCGGCGCTGATGAACGGCGCCGACATCATCGTGGACCACCTGGTGCGGCGGAAGGTGCCCTACCTGTTCGGCCTGTGCGGGCACGGCATCACCGGCTTCATGGATGCGGCCTTCAAGGCGCAGAACCGCATCCGCACGGTCTCCACACACCACGAGCAGACCGCCGGGCACATGGCGGATGCCTACTACAAGGTGCGCGGGGAACCTGTCGCGACCTTCACCTCCTGCGGGCCTGGTTCGGCGAACATGGTAGTGGCACTGGCGGCGGCGATGATGGACAGCAGCGCCTTCCTGGCCATCACCGGCAATGTGCCGACGCAGCAATTCAACCGCGGGCCGTTCCAGGAGACGGGGCGGCATTTCCAGGGCGATTTCCCCTCGGTGGTGCGCCCCTATGTGAAGCGGTCCTACCAGCCGACGCGCGCCGACATGGTGCCGCTCGCGATCACGCAGGCCTGGGACCAGCTGACCGCCGGGCGGCCAGGGCCGGTGAACCTGGATGTGCCGCTGAATGTCTTCGTGGAGGAAACGGCCTACGCGCCGTCGGATGCGCCGAGCCGCATGATCAACGGCGCGCCGGGCAATCCGGCGGAGCTCTCCGCGGCGCTCGACCTGCTGCTGGGCGCGAAGCAGCCGGTCATCATCGCGGGGCAGGGGGTCATCATCGGCCATGCCTGCGATACGCTGCTGGCCTTCGCGGAACTGACCGGCATTCCTGTCGTCACCAGCCCGAACGGCAAGGGCGCGATCCCGGACCGCCATGCGCTCGCCTTCGGCGCCACCGGGCGCAACGGCGCCTATGCGGCGAACGACGCGACGCGCAACGCCGATGTCATCCTCGCCATCGGCTTTTCGTTCGACGACCGCGCGACCTCCGCCTGGCTCGATGGCTATACGCTGTCGATCCCACCATCCCGCCTGATCCAGATCGACATCGACCCCAGCGAGATCGGCCGCAACTACCCGGCCGAATACGGCATCCTGGGCGATGCGAAAGCCAGCCTGGAATTCCTGACCGAGGCGGCACGCCCGCGGCTGAACGCAGGACGCAGCATCGCGCCCTGGATCGAACGCCTGGACCGCGGCCGCACCGTCTGGCGCGAATACCAGGACGGCCTCGCGCAATCCGACCAGATGCCGCTGCGCCCGGAACGCCTGATGCGCGCGCTCTCGCGTGCCATTCCGGAGAACGCCGTCGTCGCCTCGGATGTCGGCGTGCACCACAACTGGATCATCCAGCTGATGGACACGCTGCGCCCGCGCCACCTGATCCATTCCTGGGGCTTCGCGGCGATGGGCTTCGCGACCTCCGGCATCCTGGGTGCAAAGCTGGCAGCACCCGACCGCCCCTGCGTCGCGGTCGTGGGCGACGGATCCTTCCTGATGACGCCACATGCGCTGGCCACCGCCGTCGAATACGACATCCCGGTCGTCTGGGTGGTGTGGAACAACAACGGCTTCTGTTCGATCCGCGACATCCAGCACGGCATGTTCGGCGGCCGCGAACTGGCCACCGCCTTCGAGGTCCAGCGCAGCGGCGAGCTCTACAGCCCCGACTTCGCGATGATGGCGAAGTCCTACGGCGTGCCGTCCCACCGCGTGACCCATGCCGGCGAGGTGGAGGACGCCATCCAGACCGCGATCAAGGCCAACTGCCCCTATCTGGTCGAGGTTCCGGTGGACCGCGATATCCGCCCGATCGGCACCGGGTCGTGGGACCTGCCGCCGCTGCCCAACCCCGAGCCGAACTTCCTGAAGGCGCTGGCCGCGCGCGGGATCAACCTGTAGCGGCGGCCGCGCCGTCCAGCACCACCACGCGGTTCCGTCCCTCGCGCTTGGCGCGGTACAGCGCGGCGTCGGCGCGCTCGATCCACACGCTGATCGGCTCCGCCGGTTCGTAGCGCGCCGCGCCGACCGACACGGTCACGCTGCCGATCGGGGCCGCATTGGCGCGCAGGCTGATCCGCCGCGCCGCCAGCGTGCCGCGCAGCCGCTCCGCATGGCCCGCAGCCTCGTGCAGGGGGGTGGCGGGCAGCAGCATGGCGAATTCCTCCCCGCCATAGCGCGCCACCCGCGCCGTGGGCGGGCGCTGCTGGTCGAGCGTCGCGGCCACCAGGCGCAGCACCGCGTCGCCCACCGCATGGCCCCAGGCGTCGTTCACCTGCTTGAAGTGGTCGATGTCGACCATCAGCAGCGACAGCGCCTCCCCGGTGTTCATCGCCAGGCCGGCATGCTCGCGCACCATCGCGTCGAAGGCGCGGCGGTTCGGCAGGGCGGTCAGCGAATCGGTCAGCGCGGCGTCGTGCGCCGCGGCCAGCTTCTTCTCGAGGTCGGCGATGCGGTCGCCCGACTGCCGCAGCGCCTGGCCCAGTTCCGCCGACCGGGCGGACAGCGCGGTGGTCTCCTCGGCCAGGCGGGCGATCATCGCCGCCAGGCCGCTGCTGTCGCCGTCGATGGTGACGGCGGCCTCGCTCAGTGTCTCGCCATAGCGTTCGGCATCGACCCCGGCCTCCAGGATGCGCCCGGCGGCCTCGCGCAGGGTCGCGCGCGCTTCGCGCGCGACGCGACGTTCGACGGTGTCGGCGAAGAACAGGTCATGGAGTTCCGCCATCATGTGGCTGTCGATGCTGCGGCGATTGGTCAGCGCCACGGTCAGCGCGCGGCGCAGCGCGTCGTTCCGCCCGGCATGGTATTCGTACCAGATGGCGTAGTTCTGCGGCGTCGGCGGCAGGCCGAAGCTGCGCAGCGATGCCACGGCCGCATCGAAATGCGCGTCGACATCGGCGGTGGCGGCAGGCGGCATGCGTCCCCCCAAGGACCTTTTGAGCGGCGGGACAATGCATGCCAGGGGATGAACCAGAGATTGATGCGGTGGCAGACCGTCCGGCCCGCCCCGTCAGGGCCGCGGGCCCATCGCCTCCGCCAGCGCGGGCACGAAGTCCCGCAGCCCGGGGCGCAGCGCCTCGGGCCAGGCGCGCGGATCGGGCGGCACGGACAGCCGCACCGCGCCGTTGTCGGTCAGCAGCAGGAACATCCGCTCGTCCTGGGTGTCATAGGCCAGGAAGGCGCCGCCATCCCGGCAACCCTGCGCCATGCAGCCGAAGCCGAACAGCCAGCGGCCATCGGCCAGCGCCACCGGCGGGCCGGGGTCGCGCAACCGCGCCGCCAGCGGGCCGCGATGCCCGCCGCTGTTGAAGCGCAGGCCGGTGGTCAGTTCGGCGCGCTGCGCCAGCGCCAGCACCGGCTGGCCCAGCACGGCGCGGATATCCTCCTGCGCCGCCGCGCCGCCGGCCAGCGCCGCCAGCGCGGCACCCAGGGCGATCAGCCGCCGGGCCCGGCCGCCACGGGGTTGCTCATGCTGCATGGTCACGGCAGCAGCATGTGCCCGATCCCGGCCGCCACCGCCAGCACCGCCAGCATCCGTCCGGGCGCCACGCGGCGCCCCGGCACGCGGCACAGCACGAAGATCACCCACCCCACCGCCAGCACCACCAGCAGCCCCGCCGCGAAGCCCGACGCCAGGCTGAGCGCCAGCACCACCGCATCGTACAGCCCCGGTTCGTCGACCAGCGGCACCAGCACCTGGCCGTAGCCGCCGATGCGCGTGGTCGCCACGCAGCCGGCCAGCAAGGGCCCCGCCCAGCGCCAGGCCGCGCGGTGCCAGGCCACCAGTGCCACGGTGAAGCACCAGACCACCTCGTTGTCGCGCTCGGCCGTGGTGGGGCCGACGCCCGGCAGCCAGCCATAGCGGCCGAAGCCGTCGCTCACGACGCCCAGCGCCGCCGCGGCCGCGGCCCCCAGCACCACCCAGCCGGCGGCCGGGCCGAAGCCGCGCAGCCTGTCGCGCAGCAGCAGCAGCGCGACGAAACCCAGCATGGCCGGCACCAGGCGCGCTTCCCGCAGGCCGACCTGCCCGCCATGCAGCGTGCCGGCGCCGCCCGCCACCATCAGCCCCGCCAGCGCCGCCAGCGCCATGGCAACCACCGGCAGGTGGCCGATGCCGGCGGTCGCCGCAGGGCGTTCCGGCTGGCCGGGCGGCAGCGCCGGCGGCGTCCCGTCGTCCTGGCCTGCCGCGACCGCGGCGGGGCCGGTCGCGGCGGAGTAGGATGACCGGGCGGCCACCTTGCGTGGCGCGGCGCCCGGCGGCGCCGGGGGCGGCCTCATTCGATGCGGATATCGGCGGCGCGCATGGCCTCTGCCCCGCCGACCGACCCGCCGGCGCGTTTCCCGGCCGCGAGCGCCGCCGCCGGACGGACGCCGTTGCGCGGCAGGATCACGCGCGCGGCGGAATCGACGGCGCCGCCGGCGGCGAAGGGCACCACGATGCGGACCTGGCGCGCCTGGGCGCGGGCCGGCGCGGCGACAGGCAGGGCGGCGGCGGCGAGCAGGGCGCGGCGACGCTGCGTCATGGGCATTTCCTTCCGGCGTTTCCATGTCCTGTCGCACGGCGGCAGGCGCCGTCAAGCCGTCGCGCGATTCCGCCATTGGCATTCGCGCTGCGGCGTCGATAGGGTCGCGGCGTGACGCTCGACCCGCTCCTTGCCGCGCCCCTGGTGGTGCGGCTGCACGCCGCGACCGCGATGGCGGCGATCCCGCTCGGCGCCGCGCAATTCCTGCTGCCCAAGGGCGACCCGCGCCACCGCGCGCTGGGCTGGGCCTGGGTGGTGCTGATGGGCGTGACGGCCGCCTCGGCGCTGGGCATCACCGGGCGCGCCGGGGCGGGGCGGTGGTCCTGGATCCATGGCCTGGTGGCGCTGGTGGCGGTGCTGCTGCCGCTGGCGGTGTTGGCGGCGCGGCGTGGCCATGTGCGGCGGCATCGCGCGACGATGCTGGGGCTGTATCTCGGCGCGCTGTTGATCACCGGCGCGCTGACTCTGACGCCGGGGCGGGTGATGCACCGGGTGGTGTTCGGCGGCTGACCGCAGCTACCGCCGCGTGAAGCCCGGCCCCTCCGGCGCTTCCGCGAAATCCTCCGTGATGTCGTCGACCCGCGCCAGCAGCGGCCCGCGCCGGCAGGCCGACAGCAGCGCCTGCACCGCGGCCTCCTCGCCATCCACCAGCGCCTCGACCGCGCCATCCGGGCGGTTGCGGACCCAGCCCTGCACGCCCAGGCGCGTCGCCTCCCGCACCATCCAGTCGCGATAGCCCACGCCCTGCACGCGGCCGCGGATCACCACGTGGCGGGCCCTCACGCCCGCACCAACGCCAGGAACCGCCCCGCCAGCGCCACATCCGCCGCACCGCGCGCGCGGCGGATCGCGGCCTCGGAATCCTCGCCCCAGCGGCGTTCCTGGAACGTCTCGTCCAGCACCGACAGCGCATGGGCGCGCTCCGCCGTGACCCGACCGGCCGACAGCGCCAGCCCCAGCACCAGGCTGCCCAGCGCCGGCACCGCGACGCCCAGCGCCGCGAGTTCCTCGGCCCCATGCGCGGCGACCGCGGTGCGCAGGGCCGCCAGGCTCCCGGCCGGCTGGGCCACCGGCATCAGCCCCTCGGTCACCGAAAGCGGCGCGCCATGCGTCGCCGCCGCCCACTCCAGCAGCGGCTGCCAGTCCCGCGCCTGCTCGGCCGCCAGCGCGGGATCGCTGGCGCGGTAGCACAGCAGGTCGGTCTCGCCGTATTTGACCAAGCCCTCGACCATGGCGCCGGGATTGGCCGCCACGCGGTCCTGCGCGCTGCCCAGCAGGCGGGTCAGCGGCACCGCCTCCATCGACATCTCGCCGCCCTTCCGCCCGCCGGCGGCATCCCATTCGGCGGCGATCGCCTCGGCCAGCGGGGCGGATGGCGTGGCCAGCGGCGCGCCGCCCGGCAGCCGCAGCGGCTTGCCGTCGAGCAGCACGGCGTGGCCGCCCTCGGGCCGGCGCACCGCGACGGCGTGGTCCCAGAACCGCTTCATCGCCGCCCACCGCCCAGCAGCCCGCCCACCGCGCCGCCGAGCGCCCCGCCGATGCCGCCCAAGCCCCGCAGCACCTCCTGCGTGGTGCCCTGCAATTCGCGCGGCACGCCGGGCACGAAGCGTTCGGCCGCCGGCACCGGCCCGTCGGCGCCCATCCGCGCGAGGCGCAGCTGCGTCGCGCAATCCCCCGCCGGCGCGCCGCCGCCCACCTGCCCGCGCAGCCACTCCACCGTCGGGTCGCGCCACAGCCGGTTCGCCACCGTGTCCTCGATCACCTGGCCCAGCGCGCGGCCGGGCTCCACGCCCACGCGCGGCGTGGCCAGCGTGCCGCCGATGCCCACCGGCGCGCGCACCCGGATGCCGAGCAGCGTGACGTCGGGCAGCAGCCGCGCGGCCAGCGCCTCGGTCCGCAGGTTCACCGCCAGCACGCCGTCGATCTTGCCGGCCGAGGTCTCGACCAGCAGCGCCTGGCTGCGCGCCATGCCGGCCTCGGCCGACATGCGCAGCGCCAGGCAGCGCAGCGCCAGCCCTTCGCGCGGCGCGCCCGGCATCAGCAGCCGCACCAGGTCCGGCCCGAGCCGCAGCAGCCCCTCATGCGCCAGCCGGCCCTCCACGACGGCGAGGCCGAGTTCCCCCGACAGCGTCGCCGCGACGGCGCGCGTGGTCGCGCCCTGCCCGGTGAAGTTCAGGATGATCTCGGCGCGCCCCTCGATCCCGGTGGCCTCGCCGCGCGCCCGGCGCAGCGCCGACAGGTCCAGCCCGCGCCCCTCGCTGCGCAGGGACAGCGCGACGCGCGGCGGATCGGCGGCGGCGTTCAGCGTCGCCTCCCCGCGCACCGGCCCGCCCGGCGTGACCGCCGAGAAGCCGCGCAGCCGCGCCGTGCCGTCGGCCATCGCCAGCGTGCCGCGCACCTGCCGCCAATCCGTGCCGCCGACGATCAGATGGTCGACCGCGACGGCGAGCTCCCCGCGATAGACGCGCGCCGCGGCCGCCGGCAGGGGCAGGTCCGGGATGACGCGGCCATGGGCGGCGGGGGCGGGGCGCGGCCCGGCCGGGGCGCGCGCCGCCCCGGCGGGCTCCGGTGCGGCGG
>NZ_CAKKLX010000010.1 GCF_918698155.1 Roseomonas sp. CECT 9278 | reverse complement strand
GCTGTGGCGCGCGCGGCCGGCGGCGGGCGCCGACCTGCGCCGCCTGGCGCGGCCCGGCGACGTGCTGGCCGCCTTCGGGTCGCCCTGGTCCGAACCGGGCCAGCCGGCGCGGATGGCGGCGGCCGCGGCGGCGACCGGGGCGCGCATCGCCATCCTGGTGCACGACATGATCCCGGTGCAGCGGCCCGAATTCTGCGACCGCGCGCAGATCGCCGCCTTCGCGGCGCACATGCGCGCGGCCTTGCCGGCGGCCGACCTGGTCTTCGCCAATTCGCAGGCGACCGCCGCCGCCGTCGCGGCCTGGGCGGCGCACGAGGGCCTGGCGCTGCGCGGCGCGCCCTGCATCGTGCCGGTCGGCCTGCAGCCGCTGCCCGCGCCGGCGGCGCTGCCGGCGGGGCTGCGCGATGGCGGCTATGTGCTGATGGTCGGCACGCTGGAGGCGCGCAAGAACCACTGGCTGGCGCTGCGCGCCTGGCGGCGCCTGCTGGCGGAGCTGCCGGTGGGGTCCGTGCCGCCGCTGGTCTTCGCGGGGCGGGAGGGCTGGATGGTGGCCGACCTGCTCCAGGCGCTGCGCAATTGCGGCTGGCTGGGGGGCATGATCCGCTGGGTGCGCGAACCCGACGATGCGACGCTCGCCGCGCTCTATCGCGGCTGCCGCTTCACGCTGTTCCCGTCGCATGTCGAGGGCTGGGGCCTGCCGGTGGCGGAAAGCCTGGCGTTGGGGCGCCCCTGCGTCGCCACCGGCCAGGGCGCGATCGCGGAGGCGGCCGGTGGCTTCGCCGTGCCGATCGACCCCGACGACGTGACCGGCGCGACTGCCGTGTTGCGCCGGCTGCTCGAGCATCCTGACGAGGTGACCGCGCTGTCGGCGCGCATCGCGGCAGGCTTCCGCGCGCCGTCGTGGTCGGCGACGGCGGCCGCGATCATGGCGCGGCTGGAGGCGACGGCGCCGGGCATCGCGTGACCGCGGCGGCAAGCCCGATCGCGCGCAACGCCGCCGCCCCGCAGGCCGCCATGCCAAGGCCCTGCGCGCGCCGCAGCCCCGCCGCCGCCAGGCGGTCGCGCAGCGCGGCGTCCTCCGCCAGGCGGCGCAGCGCGGCGATCGCCTCGGCGGCGTCGGGTTCCGCCCAGTCGGCATGCGCCGCGCCGTAGGTGCCGCGGTCATCGCGTGCCGGCACCATGCGGCAGCCGACCAGCAGGGCGCTGTCGGCGTCCATGAAATCCATGTTGCCGGACCAGCCGGTCGCGATCACCGGGCGGCGCAGGCGCATCGCCTCCAGCAGCGACAGCCCGACCCCTTCCGCGCGGTGCAGCGAGACGAAGGCATCGCACAGGCGCATCAGGCCCCAGACCTCGCGGCGGGTCATCTCGGTGTCGATGATGCGGATGTTCGGCGCGCCGTCGCAGGCCGCCACCACCTGCCGCCAGGCCGCGCCGCCCATGCCGGTATTGTAGGTCTTGAGCAGCAGGACGCGGTCCGCCCGGTCGCCGAAAGCGGCGCGATGCGCGCGGATGGCGCCGATCGGGTTCTTGCGTTCCACCGACGACGCCGCATCGAACACCGACAGGAACACCATCGCGTCCTCCGGCAGGCCGATCGCGGCGCGGGTCATGGGCGCGGGGTCGGGGTCCGGCACGGGGTAGTGCACGACCTCGACCGGCGGGCCGCCGGGCCGGCGCACCGCCGCGGCGACGAAGCTGGTGGAGGCCAGGATGCCGTGCGCGAAGCGGTAGCCGCGGGTCCAGTCCGCCGGCAGGCGCGGCAGTTCCCAGTTCCAGAAGGCCAGCACGCGCTTGCCGCGCACCGCGTCGCGGCCGAGCGCGCGCAGCGCCCAGGGCAGCATCGGTCCATTCACATGCGCGATCAGCGTGCCGGGGCCGGCCGGCGCATCCGGCGCGGGGCCGGGCGGGCCCTGGCGCAGCGCGGCCGTGAGGTCGGCGCGATGCACCGGCGCGCCGGCGGCCTCCAGCATGTCCGCCAGGCGCCGGGCGCCCTCGCCCAGGCCGCTCGGGGCGCGGAAATACCCTGCCACGGTGATCGGCCGGCAGGCCGGCGGCGCGGCGGCGTCGGGGCGCGGCGCGAGCCATTCCATCGCCGTGAACAGCGCCTCGCGCCGCAGGCGCGGTGGCAACAGGCGCCACATGCGATGCAGCGGGCCGTGCACGCGCGGGCCGGGCGCGGCCGCCGGGCGCGGCGTCATGGACGGGCGGGTGCCGCGGCCGTGCCCAGCAGCCGGTCCAGCGCATCCTGCAACGCCGTGGCCGGCGAATTCCAATCCGCCAGGCGCGCCCCTTCCGCGCTGGCGCCGGCCGCGAGGCGCGCGCGCGTCGCGGGGTCCAGGATGCGCAGCAGGCCGGCGGCCAGTGCCGCGGCGTCCGGCGGGACCACCAGGCCGGAGACGCCGTCGCGCACCTGCTCCACCAGCCCGCCCACCGCGGTCGCGACAGCCGGCACGCCGAGGCTGAGCGCCAGCGGCACGATCCCCGACTGGCTCGCCTGGCGATAGGGGAACACCACCGCGCGGGCCGAGGCGAGCAGCGGGGCCATCTCCTCGTCGGCGACCCAGCGGGGTTCCAGCGTCACGCCGGGCAGGTCGCCAAGGCCCGGCGCGGCGCGCGCGATGTCGCCCTGGCCGACCACGCGCAGCGTGGCGCCGGGATGCGCCGCCACCACCAGCCGCCAGGCATCGCGCAGCAGGTCGAGGCCCTTGTAGGCGCGGATGCGCCCGAAGAAGAGCACGTCCGAGGTCTTGGCCGTGCCGATCGCGCCGGCGATCCCGCTCGGCGCCAGCGCGCCGAGCGGCAGCCGGATGACAGGCAGCCCCGGCCGCCGCGCCGCGATGGCGGCCGCGACGCAATCGCTCAGCGCCACGGCGGCGCGGGTGGCACCAAGTTCGCGTCGCAGGCGCCATTCCCAGAAGGTGTCGCCGTCACCGGGGTGCTGCACGCTGTCATGCACCACCGGGACATAGGCGATGCCCGCGCGCGCCAGCGCCGGGGCCACCAGCGGCGTCCAGAGATGCGCCATGGCGGAGACCACGACATCGACCTTCTGTTCGTGCGCGAAGGCGACGAGGCCGCGGGTGAGGGACCGCACGCGCAGGAAACCGGTGGCGAAGCCGAGCAGGTCGACATAGGTGTCGACCTCCTGCCGCGGCACCGGCAGGGCGCGGAAGGCATCGATCAGGTCGCCCTGGCGCGAGACCGACAGCGCCATGCCGGCGGATCGCTGGGCGAGCGCTCGCGCCAGGCACAGCGAGAAATGCGCCCCGCCGCCACGTCGCCCCCAATACCACAGGAGGATGCGCATCCCCCGCACGGCACGATCCCCCTGCTGCATGGCCCCCGCCCGGCGCGATCATACGCCGCGGACGCGCGCGCGATAGGGCTGCCGCGGGTGCGGCACCGCCGAGGGACCTGCGCTGCGCGTGGCGCGCTGCACGCCGGGTGGTGGGGCGCCGGTCGCGCGGGCGTGGCCGCTCACGTCATGGCGGGCGATCGCGCGCGCATCGGCGGGCACGTCACGCAGGGCGCGGCGGGCGCCTGCAGCGCCTCGTGCCGCGCCTGGCGGAGCACCGGGCCCGGCGCGACATCGGTGGTGGTCTCGAACAGGCGCGACGCGCGCAGCCAGTCGCCCAGGCGCAGGCTGGACGTCGCGGCGACCACCAGCGGCGCCAGCACCAGCCCGGCCAGCACCGGCCACATCCACAGGCACAGCATCGGGTCGATCGACAAGGCCGCCGCCGTAAGCGTCAGGCCCAGCACGACCTGCGCCCGCGTGGCGCGGATCGCATCGCGCAGCCGCGCGCCGCCGCCGTCGCGGCGCTGCGCCGCCCAGCCGCCATCGACGCCGCGCAGCACGCCGATCCATTGCAGCGATTGCGTCAGCATGGTGATCGGCGACAGCAGCATGGAGACGAGGATCTCCAGCACTGCGCCGCCCACCAGCCGCAGCGCGCCGAGCAGCCCAAGCGCGCGATCCGGCCGCAGCATCGACAGCAGCAGCCCGATGACCTTCGGCGCCAGCAGCAGCAGCATCGTGCCCGCCAGCACCCACACCGCGCGCTCGCCATCGAACACTGGCCATTGCGGGAACAGCGCATGCGTGTCGGGGAAGTATTCGGGGCGCAGCAGGCGCGCCTGCGCCGTGGCCACCAGGCCCAGCACCAGGAAGCCCAGCCACAACGGCGCGCTGGCATAGGCCGCGATGCCCGAGGCCATGTGCAGCCGCCCCATCGGGTGCAGGCCGCGCGCGCCGATCACCGCGGCATGCTGCAGGTTGCCCTGGAACCAGCGCCGGTCGCGTTGCGCCATCTCCGCCAGGGTGGGTGGGCCGCGTTCGTGGCTGCCGCCCAGGCCCGGCACCATCTGCACCGACCAGCCGGCGCGGCGCAGCAGCGCGGCTTCGACGAAATCATGGCTCAGGATCTCGCCGCCGAAGGGGCGGCGGCCGGGCAGCACGGGCAGTCCTGCCGCCTGCGCGAAGGCCACCGTGCGGATCAGCGCGTTGTGGCCCCAGTAGTTGCTCTCGCGGCCATGCCACCAGGCCAGGCCATGCGCCAGCACCGGCCCGTGGACCGCGCTGGCGAATTGCTGGAGCTGCGCGAAGGGGGTCTGACCGCCCTCCAGCACCGGCAGCGTCTGCAGCAGGCCGGCGCGCGGGTCGCGCTCCATCATCGCGACCAGCGTGACGAGCGTATCCGCCTCCATCACGCTGTCGGCGTCGAGCACCAGGAACTGGCCATAGGCCGCGCCGAAGCGGCGCATCCATTCGGCGACATTGCCGGCCTTGCGGCCTTCATTGTCGGTGCGCCGGCGGTACCACACCGGCGGGCCGGGCGTGGCGCGCAAGTCGCGCACCAGGGCGCGTTCCTGCGCGACCGTCTCGGGCACGCGGGAATCGCTCAGCAGGAAGATGTCGAAATCGTCCTCGACACCCGCCTGCAGCAGGCCGGCGCGCATCGCCACCAGCGTGGCGCGCAAAGCGGGTACGTGTTCGTGGCAGACCGGCATCAGCAGCGCGGTGCGGCTGGCGGGGGTGGGGGCCACGTGCACCACGCGGTGCGCGCGCAGCATCGCCGCCGCGCCCGCCAGCGCGGTGGTGAAGGCCAGCGCGATCCAGAACAGCAGCACCGCATAGAGCAGGGTCAGGGCCGCGCCGGTCACCGTCCAGCGCGCCAGGCCGAGCACGAGCGACATCTCGGCGCTGGCGAAGCCGGTGATGATGCCCGCCCCGCCCAGTACCAGCGCGCGCCGCAGCGCCATGCGCCAGCCGAAGCGGCCGGGCGCAGGTTCGGCGTGCTGCCGCAGGTCCTGCACCGGCATCGCAAGGGGCGCCTCGGCCGGCAGGATCTCGTCCGCCGCCGCGGCTGCGGTCATGCCGTCCATCGGTAGGCCCAGCTCTCGGAGACCGGTACGCCCAGGCGCATCAGGCGCACCCGGAGTTCGGCGACGCGCGCCGTGCCGGGCACCAGTTCGAAGGTCGCGCGCAGCCCGCCGGTCTCGGGATTGGGTTGGACCACGGCATGGCGCGTGGTGCCGGCGCTCGCCTCGATCGCGATCTCAGGCAGCGGCGCGGCCGCCCCGCCGGTGGGCGAGGTGTCCAGCACGAACAGGCGGCCGCGCGGGTCCTGGGCGGTGCCGGTGCGCGTTGCGGCGAAGCGCAGCAGGCGGCCATCGGCGGGCTCGCGCGACGACCAGTGCAGGCGGTAACGCAGCGTGGCGGGCGTGCCCGGCCGCACCCCGCCGCGCGGGCACCAGGCCGCGACGATGTTGTCGTGGATCTCGTCACGCGACGGGATCTCGACCAGCTGGATCTCGCCGGGCCCCCAATCCTCGAGCGGTTCGACCCACAGATGCGGCCGGCGATGATACGCGGCTTCGAGGTCCTGGAAGGCCGCGAAGTCGCGGCTGCGCTGGAGCAGGCCGAAGCCGCGCGGCGTGCTGTCCTGGAAGCCGCTGACCTGCAGTTCGCGTGGGTTGCGCAGCGGCCGCCAGATCTGCTCGCCGCGCCCGGTCACCATCAGCAGGCCGTCGGAGTCATGCACGCCGGGGCGGTAGTCGCTGATGCCGGCGCGGTCGCCGGGGCCGAAGAAGTACATGCTGGTGCCGGGCGCGATCCCGATCCGCGGCACGGCGCGGCGCGCGAAAAGCTGGGCCGTCACGTCCATCACCGTGGTTTCGCCAGGCTGCACCACCAGGCGCCAGGCGCCGGTCAGGCTCGCGCTCTCGAGCAGCGCGTGGATGGTGAAGCTGGTGGCGCCGGCGGCGGGGCGTTCGATCCAGAAGGCGGTGAAGGCGGGGAATTCCTCGCCCGCCGGGTCGGCGGTGCGGACCGCCAGCCCGCGCGCCGAGATGCCATAGACCTGGCCGCGGCCAAGGGCGCGGAAATAGCTGGCGCCGAGGAAGGTGCAGATCTCGTCGAAGTGATCCGGCCGGTTGAGCGCCCCGGTCACCCGGAAGCCCGCGAAGCCGAGCTCGGCCGCCGCGTCGGGCGCGGCCATGCCGTCGAAGTCGAACTGGGCGGGATCGTAGCGCAGCGCCGTCGCGCGGCCCTCGGCCACCTCGAACAGGTCCACGCGGTCGCGGAACAGGAAGCCGCGGTGATGCGGCAGCAGGCGGAACGGCAGGTCGGTATCGGCCCACAGCGCCTGCGTTGCGTCGAAGCGGATGCGGCGATAGCCATCATAGTCGAGGTCCGCGAGCGGCTGCGGCAGCGCCGCGCGCGCCGGGCGATGCGGTTGCGCTGCGAGGGCCGCGGCGATCTCCGCCACCGTGGTCTCGCCGAACGCCACGCTGACGTCCGATGGCGCCATGGCCTGGCGCGCGCCCGAACCGGTGGTGGGGCTGCCAGCAGGCATCGCCATCGCTGCGCCGCTGCCGATCATGCCAAGGATGAAGTCACGCCGGTCCATGGCGACACTCACGATCCGCGCCGCGGCGCGGTTGCATGGTGGCGGGACCAGTGTGGGGTCGGTGGCATGTTCCTGTGCTCCGGTCGTGGCCCTGGGCGGGCCGGCTGGAGGTCGCAACGCCGCGGCGCTGCCGCGGTTGCGGCGCACGGCGCGCCGGGCCGCGCGCGAAGCCGTGATGCGGTGGCGGCGCAACCCGAGGCCACCGCCGGCGTTGCCCGCGCAGACCGACCCGCTGCCCGAGGAGACGCCGATGTTCCGCATCCTGGCCATGCCCGTGAAGGTGAAGACCCCCCATGGCTGGCGCTTCGCGCGTTTTGCGATCGAGCCCAGGCAGCAGGGCGAGCCCTGGTGGGTTGTCTATCGCGACGATGGCGGGTCGTGGTTCACCGCGATGATGCCTGGCGAAGCGGCCTGACGGCGGCGCGGCGCGTGGGGTTCCGCGTGCCGCACCCAGGGCGCGCCAGCGCCGATAGCGCCGTCCTGGCGTCCGTCCCGCGCGATGGCGTGCCGGCTGCTCCCGGCGGGCGCGGCTGACGCTTCACGATGGGCCGTGGCGGCTGCCGCGCGGCCTGCCTCAGCACGACATGCCGTGCGCGAAGGCCGCGCGCAGCCAGACCGACCCGGGCATCGCGGGGCGATGGCGATGCCCTCCGGCGCCCGGCGGCGCGGCGCGCGTCAGAGCTGTTCCTCGACCGGCAGCCGGCGCACCAGCCAGGCCAGGATGCGGCGCGTCCAGGATGCCGGCGGCTCCTGCGCGACCTGGCGTGGCCCGTCCGCACCCATGTCGCACCAGCGCATCACGTCATTGTCCAGCACCACGCGCCAGCTCACCGCCGGGTCGGTCAGGCGGGCGTGTTCGTCAGCGACCGCGCTCGCCAGGCGGGGGTGGCGGATGAAGGCGCCCATCTCGGTGTTGAGCGCCGCCGAACGGGGGTCGAGGTTGAACGACCCCACGAAGGCGACCGCGCCATCCACCGCCACCGCCTTGGTGTGCAGCGCGGCGCCGCGCGACCCCAGCAGGCTCGCGCGCTCATCCTCGGTGCCCGGCTTCAGTTCATGCAGGTCGATGCCCATGCGCAGCATCGCGCGGCGATACTTGGCATAGCCGCCATGCACCGCGACCACGTCGGTCGCGAGCAGGGAATTGGTGACCGCGCTGATCCGCACGCCGCGCCCGCGCAATTCGCGCAGCAGCCTGAGGCCCGCCCGCCCCGGCACGAGGTAGGGCGAGATCAGCAGCACCTCGTGCCGTGCGAGGCGCAGCACGTCGGCGATCTCGGCCGCGATGCCGCCGGCCGCGCGCGCCCGCTTGCGCGCGCCCAGGCCGCGGCGCGCCTTCTCCGGCCGATCCGCGACGATCTGCACGGCCCGCCGTGGCACGCGCACCAGGTCGTCGCGCACATGGTCCAGCGGGTTGTCCTGCAGCGCGGCGAGCAGCACCTGCGCCTGCGGGGCCTGCGCTGCGGCCGCCAGGACCGGCCGCAGCGCGCGCAGCCCGCCCGACCGCGCCGCCGTCGCGGCGGTGCTGGCCGCCGGCCGTGCCAGCGGGCTGGCCCAATAGGCTTCGAACACGGACCGCGCCTGCGCCGCCGCCTCGCCCGCGATCACCAGGTCGAGGTCGCGGAAGGTGATGAGGTCCTCGGCGCTGAGGTCGAAATACTCGTCGCCGACATTGCGCCCGCCCACCACCGCCAGGCACCCATCGGCGATCCAGGACTTGTTGTGCATCCGCCGGTTCAGATGCCAGCCGCCGAACGCCAGTTCGAGCGGGAAGCCGAGCGCGCCGAAGCGCCGCCAGCGCGTGCCGTTGAACAGCCGCACCGCGATGCGTGGGTGCTCGTCCAGCGCCGCCAGGGTGCGCTCGCGCCCCGGCGCATACACGTCGTCCAGCAGCAGCCGCACGACCACGCCACGGTCGGCGGCCGCCAGCACCTCGCGCGCGAGCAGCCGCCCGGTCACGTCGCTGCGCCACATGTAGTACTGCAGGTCCAGGCTGCGGGTGGCGCGCCGTGCGCTCGCCGCGCGGGCCAGGAAGGCGGTGGCGCCATCGGCCACCAGCGCGACCAGGTCGTCCTGCGCCGCATTCGCGCCGCGGCGGTCGAGCGCGGCCGCGACATCCTGCGCCAACCCGTCGGGTCGTACCGGACCCGGGCTGCGCGCGCGTGGGCGTTCCAGCCCCGTGCTCATCCGGTGGCGACGCGGTTGGCCACCGCATGCAGCCGCAGCCGGCCGACCAGCGGCAGGTGGTCCGAGGCGACGCGCGCCAGCGGGCTGGCATAGGCACGGACCTCGGTGACCAGCCCTTCCGGCTGGCCGAGGATGCGGTCGAGCGCGAGCACCGGCACGGCCGCCGGGAAGCTCGCCGGCGCGGGCGTGGCGGGGCCGAACACCGGCTCCAGCACGCGCAGCGACGAACGCGGCCCGTGGTTCCATTCATTGAGGTCGCCGAGCAGGATCGTGGGCATCTCGGTGCCGTCCGCCAGCGTCCGCAGGATGGCGTGGCCCTGGCGCGTGCGGCAGCGCCGCAGCAGGCCGAAATGCGCCGCGATCACGCGCAGCGGGCCCTGCGGCAGGTCGATCTCGGCGACCAGCGCGCCGCGCGGTTCGGCCCCGGGCAGGCGGATGCGCTGGACGCGCGCCGCCAGGTCCTCGCGCAGCAGCAGCGCATTGCCGTGCCAGCCATGGCCGGCCGGCGCGTCCGAGACCGGCACCAGCTTCAGCCCCGCATGGCGCCGCACGGCAGCGAGGTCGAGCAGCCCGTCGCGGCGGCCGAACCGCTTGTCGACCTCCTGCAGGGCCAGGATGTCGGCGCCGAGCTCCGCGATCACCGTGGCCGAGCGATGGGGGTCGAAGCGGCCATCGGCGCCGACGCATTTGTGCAGGTTCCACGACGCGACACGCAGGTCGGACGGGTGCGGCGGGTGCGGATCGGCGGCGGCGGCGGCATTGCCGCCGATCGCCCGCAGGTCGAGCACGAAGTCGCGCAACCGCTGGGCGGCGCCGGTGATCTGCGGCAGCCGCAGCCGTGCGGCATGGCGGGCGACGAAGGGCTTCATCGATCCTCTTTCGCACGGCGTGGCGCCCAGGCACAGAATTCCCGTTGCGCCGGCCGCCGTGAAGCCTGGCGCGGGCGGCGCCGGGTCGCGAGGGCCCTGGCGGTGCGCCTTGTTCATGCGCGGATCGCGGCGTCGAGATGCCCGCGCGGGATGACCGAGATCGCCCCGCCGACCTCGAGCACCGCCATGCCGATATCCTCGATCCGCACGATCCCCTGGCGTTCGCGCGCGGCCTGCAGGATGTCGGCCAGGTCGATCCGCGCCATCCGCATCTCGCGATCCAACGGCTGCCCGCGCAACACCAGCAGGGTCGGCCGGCCATCGAGCACCCGGTCGGCCACGGGCACGTCCCGCTTGACCAGCGAGAAGACGATGTCGAGCGTCAGCAGCGTGGTGATGGCGATCACCGCGGTGGTGACCGACAGGTCGTCGCCGAGCAGCGCCGGCTGCGTGGCCTCCCCGATCACCAGCAGCAGGACCAGGTCGAAGGTGGTGATCTGGTACAGCGACCGCCGCCCGGCGATGCGGAACAGCAGCAGCAACACCAGGTAGACGGCGGCAGCGCGCAGCACGGTGTCCATCGCGGTCCTCCTAAGGCAGCGTCGCGATGTGCAGGAGCGTCGACGATCCGCCGGCGGACAGCCGCACCGCGTGCCAGCCCGGCGCCGAGGGCGTGAGGCTGAGCTGCACGCTCGGCCGCCCGCCGGCCGCCGGGTGGAAGGTCATCGCGAGGCCGCCATCGACGCGCCGTTCGTCGATCGGCCGCGGCAGCACCAGGCGGGGCTGGAACAGGTCCGTGGCGGGGTCGGCCAGCACCAGCGTATCCGCGCCGGGCGGCAGCGCGATGGTCCAGGTGGTGGCGCGCGACCGCCGCACCACGGCCTCGTAGTCCACCGCCAGCCCGGTGGCGCCGCGCGTCGATACGCCCGCCAGCGGCCCCCCCGCGCCGAACAGCCCCGCCGCCGATGCCGCGACGACCACGATCATGCCCGCCCAGCCGAGGCGTTGCAGGCGCCAGACGCGGCGCTGCGCCTGCAGGTCGTCCCCCACCAAGCGGCGTGCGCGATCCAGCGCGGGCGTCGTCGCGCCATCCTCTGCGGCCATGCGTCGACCCTCCGTGCGTTCACGCTGCAACGCGCCAGGCGGCATCGGGATGCATCGCGATCGTGAACGGTGGTTCCGGGGAAAAGGATCCGCGCCGGGCAACCTTGGCGGCGCTGCGTGGTTGACCCCGCACGGCACTCCTGCCTGCAAACAAACCGGAGAGACACCATGCGCACCACCTTCAGGACCCTTGCGATGGCCGCCGCCGCCGTCACGCTGCCGGCGATCGCGATGGCGCAGACCGCGCCTTCCGCGCCGTCCACCACCACGCCGCCGGCCGCGGGCACCCCGATGTCCCCGGCCCCGATGCCGCGCGCCAACGTGCCGGCGCCGCAGGGCGCGGCGGTGATGCCGATGACGACGGCGCAGTCGCAGCGCGCCAGCCGCCTGATCGGCGCGAACATCATCAACGAGGAAAACCGCACCGTCGGCGAGGTCCATGACCTGATGGTCGCGCCCGCCGGTGGCCCGGTGATCGCGGTGCTGTCGGTCGGCGGCTTCCTGGGCATCGGCGAACGCTACGTGGCGCTGCCGCTGTCCGAGCTGCAGTGGAACGCCGACCGTTCGCGCTGGACGCTGCCCGGCGCCACGGTTGACAGCCTGAAGGCGCGCCCCGCCTTCACCTACCCCGAGCGGGGCTGAGCCTGCATCCGCCCGGCGGACCCTGCGGGGACCGCCGGGCGGAGCGCTTCAGCCGGCATCCAGCGCAAAGACGATGGTGCAGCGCAGCCCTTCCGTCGCCCACGCCATGTCGAGGCTGCCGCCGAGCTGCTGCTCGACCGTCGAGCGGATCAGGAAGCTGCCGAAGCCCTCATGCGCTGGCGGCGCCATCACCGGCGGTCCGCCGCGTTCGGTCCAGCGCATCGTCACCCTCGCCGCCTCGACCTGCCAATCCAGCGTCAGCACGCCCTCGTGTGAGGACAGCGCGCCATACTTCGCGCTGTTGGTCGCCAGTTCGTGCAACGCCATCGACAGGTGCTGAGCCGCGTCGACCGCCAGCATCACCTCCGGCCCCTCGATGCGGACGGCGTTGCCGCCGTTGGCCGCCGACAGGTAGGCGGCGAGCTCACTGCGTGCCAGGTCGCCGATCGTGGCCCCCGACCACCGCGACCGGCCCAGCAGCGTGATGGTCTGCGCCAGCGACGCGATGCGGCCTTCCAGGGTCTCGACGAATTCCTCGTGGGTCGGCGCGGTCGTCATGCGTACCAGGCCGCCGACCAGCGTCATGGCATTGCGCGCGCGGTGCTCGACCTCGCGCGCCAGCAGGGCCGTGCGGGTCTCGGCGTGCTTGCGCTCGCTGATGTCGTAGGCGACGCCCAGGATGCGCGGGCCCTTGCCGTCGCGCAGGTCGATCGCGCTGGCGCGCACCATCAGCCAGCACGGCATCGCGGCACCCGCGCCGGGCGCCACCAGGCGCAGCTCCACCCGCAGCGTGCCGGTGGCGAGGGCGTCGCGCAGCGCGCACCACAAGGCAGGGCGATCCTGGGGCAGGACGCGCCGCACCACCTCGCGCCAGCCCGGCGGCGGCCCGGACGGGGGAAAGCCGAGCAGATCCAGCGCACGCGGCGCCAGGAACACCGTGCCGAGCGATGGCGACCATTCCCATGCGCCGATGCCGGCGGCATCCTGCGCCAGGACCAGCCGGGCATCGGTCTCGGCGAGCGCCACCTCGGTGGAGCGCAGGGATGTCACATCGACATGGATGCCGCGCAGCGTGACCGCACGGCCGCTGGCGTCGCGCTCGATCTCCCCGCGTGCCGCGATCCAGCGGACCTCGCCTGCCGGCGTGAGCGTGCGGTAGGTCTGCGCGTAGTCGGTCGCCGGGCTGTCGTCGGCGATGGCGCGCAGCAGCGTGGCCTCGGCGGCCACGCGGTCATCGGGGTGCAGCCGGCGGACCCAGTCGGCATGGACTTCGCGCGCGCCGCGCGCGGCCAGGCCGTGCACCGCCATGTATTCCGGCGAGCGCAGGCTGGCACCGCTCCTGAGGTCGACCTCGAAGGTGCCGACCAGGGCGAAGCGCTCGGCGCGGCGCAGCCGCTCGGCGGACCGTTCGACATCGCGCAGCAGCGCGGCATTGGCCTGCACCAGCCGCTGCTGGTCGGACCGCACGCGCAGACTGAGCGCCAGCAGCGCCGCGATGGCGGGCACGCCGAAGGCCAGGTAGGGTGCGAAGACCGAAAGCCAGCGCGACCGCATGGATGCGTAGGGCCGGCTGGCGCGCGCATAGACCGGGAAGCCATCGAGCCGGCGCACGGCGACCAGCCATTCCTGCGTGTCGCCGCGCGGCACCGACCAGTACTGCCCGGACACGGCACCGCGCAGCGCCAGGGCGTCGAAGCCCGGATCGCGCGGATCGGCCGCCAGGGGTGCGTCGTGCCGCAGGCTGCTGGCGATCGGCTCGCCATCCTGGCGCAGCAGCAACAGCCGGTCCGTGGGCTCGGGCAGCAGCCGGCGCAGGCTGGCGCCGACCGAGTTCGGGTCGACCGAGATGGTCACCAGCCCATCGAAGCGGCCCGGTTCGGCCGCCGCCGCCCCGGCCCTGCGGCCGCGGCTGACCGCGAAGAACAGCCGCCCATCGAAGCGGCCGGTGAACATCCGGCTGATGTGGACGGCGGGCGCATCGTCGCGGTGCAGCGCCTGGAAGAAGTCGCGATCCGCGAGCGACGGGCGGGTCGGGACGGGGAACAGGTGGCTGGCGGCGATCGGCGTGCCGGCGCCGTCCACCGCGAAGGCGATCACCGCCGCGTTGAACTCGGCCACCAGCTCGGCCAGCAGGTCGTGGGCCCGGCGGTCGGCATCGGGCGGCGTCGCGGCCGCCAGCTCGGCCAGCCGGTCGTTGATGCGCGCCGCGGCGATGGCATAGCTGCTCAGGGCGCGGTCGGCGGTCTCGGCGGCGGCATCGGCCATGCGCACGACTTCCGTCGTGCCATCCGCCATCACGCCGTCCCAGCTCAGCTTGCCGGCAAGCATCAGGACGGAGGCCGGCACCGCCAGGACCGGCAGCAGCAAGCCGAGGGCCGGGGCGCGCGGCCGTGAGGCCCGGTTCAGCCGATGGCGCGCGGCTTCCGCCGGCCCGTGCCGGGCGGCCGGACTCCCGGCCTGCTCAGGTTCCTTGCCGCTCAATCATCCTCCTGTCCCTGGCCGGTGCGGCATGCGGAATGATATCGGCGCGGCCGGGGTCGGCACGCAAGATCGCGCGGGCCCGGCAGCCCAGCAACAGATCCAGCCATGCGGGGGGGGAGGGGCGGGGCGCCGCGGCCACCCGGTCGCGTCCCCGAATCTTGCCTTCCGCCCCCATTCGCGCCAAAGACGCCCCCCATCCCTCTCCCCACCCCGGATTCCCCACGGAGGGCCACCCATGGCCTCGTCCTTCGACCGCATCGCCGACATCATCGCCGAGAACAGCGAGGTCGAGCGCGACAAGATCCTGCCCGACAGCCATGTCATCAATGACCTGGGCATCGACAGCCTGGATTTCCTCGACATCGTCTTCGCCATCGACAAGGCCTTCGGCATCAAGGTGCCGGTCGAGGCCTGGACGCAGGAAGTCAATGCCGGCACGGCGCCCGCCGAACAGTACTTCGTGATGAAGAACCTGGCGGCGCGCATCGATGAGCTGGTCGCCGCGAAGGGGGGCTGAGGCCGTGTGCGAATGGTGCCGGCCGTCCGATGACTGTCGCGCGGCACGCGCGCGGAGCGATTTGAGCGCCGCAGGCGCGAAAGTCTGAATCGGCCGGCCCAGACAAATGCGCCTCGAATACTTCCAGATGATCGACCGGGTGGCCGCGCTGGAAGGCGAGGCCATCGTGGTCGAAAGCACCATCCCCGAGGCCTCGCCGGTCTTCGAGGGACATTTCCCCGGCTACCCGCTGATGCCCGGCGTGCTGCTGGTCGAGACGATGGCCCAGGCCTCCGGCTGGCTGCTGCTGAAGCTGATGGGCTTCGAGCGCATGCCCTTCCTGATGGGGGTGAAGGAGGCGAAGTTCCGCTCCTTCGTGGGTCCCGGCACGCCGGTGACGGTGCATGCGCAGCGGCTGCATGACGGGTCGGGCTATGCGGTGACCAAGGCGCGCATCGAGGCCGCCGGCAAGCGCATCTGCGACGCGGAGCTGACCTTGCGGATCATGGATTTCCCCGCGCCCGAACTGGCGGCTGCGATGAAGCAGCGTGGGCAGGAGCTCGGCCTCGCATGACGCGGCAGGATGTGGTGATCACCGGGATCGGGCTGGTCTCCTCGCTGGGCGAGGGGCCGGACGCGCATTGGGCCGTGCTGTCGCAGCCCGGCGCGACGCCGGTGGTCGATGAGGCCGCCTTCGCCCCCTATGCCGTGCATCCGCTGCCGGCGATGAGCTTCGACGCGCAGATCCCGAAGAAGGGCGACCAGCGGCAGATGGAGCCCTGGCAGCGGCTGGGCACCTATGCCGCCGGGCTGGCCATCGACCAGGCCGGCGCGCGCGGGCTGGTGGCGGACATGCACCTGATCGTCGCCGCCGGCGGGGGCGAGCGCGACGTGGCGGTGGACGAGGCAGTGGCGACGGCGCTGTGCACCACGCCCGCCGACCAGGCCGGGGCGGTGCTGAATGAACGCCTCGCCACCGACCTGCGGCCGACGCTGTTCCTGGCGCAGCTGTCGAACCTGCTGGCGGGCAATATCTCGATCGTTCATGGCGTGACCGGCTCCTCGCGCACCTTCATGGGCGAGGAAGCGGCCGCGGCCGATGCCGTGCGGATTGCCGCGGCGCGGCTGGCCGAGGGGCGCGGGGGCATCGCGCTGGTGGGCGGTGCCTATGCGTCGCAGCGCTGGGACCTGGTGCTGCTGTACGGCGCGGGCGGGGCGGTGTGGCGCGGGCCCTTCGCGGCGGTCTCGGCGCGCGATGGCGCGGGCGGGTTCGTGGGTGGGGCGCTCGGCGCCTTCCTGGTGCTGGAGACGGCGGAGCACGCCGCTGCGCGCGGTGCGGTGCCGCTGGCGCGCATCGCGGGCGTGGCGACGGATGCGACGCACAAGCGCGCGGGCGGGGCTTCCGCCGGCGCGGCGCGGGCGCTGCACGCGGCGCTCGGCGCACCGTCAGGCGCGGGCCTTGGCGTGCTGTCGGGCATGACCGGCGTGGCCGAGGCGCGGGCGGAGGAGGAGGCCTTCCTGGCCGGGCTGGGCGCGGCGGCGGTGCGGCGCACCGGGTCGCTGCTGGGGCATGGCGTCGAAGCGGCCTTCCCGGCCAATGTCGCGCTGGGCGCGCTGGCGCTGTCGCGCGGCGGCTTCTATCCCGCGATGGACCCGGCGGATGCCGGCGAGGGGCCGGTCGATCGCATCCTGGTCACCGGCTTCGGCCAGTGGCGGGGCGAGGCCCTGGCCCTGTTGGAGCGCGCGGCATGAAGGACCATCTGGGGCGCCCGCTGGTCGCGGTGACCGGCATCGGCATCGTCAGCCCGCTCGGCTGGGGGCGCGAGGAGAACTGGGCGGCGATCGTGGCCGGCAAGTCCGGCATTTCGCGCATCCGCCGCTTTCCCACCGACAAGCTGCGGACCACCATCGCCGGCACGGTCGAATTGCCGGAGGAAGCGGCGGGCGGTGCCGCGGTCAGCTCACCCGAGCGGGTCGAGCGCATGGCCGCCGCCGCGGTGGCCGAGGCCCTGGCCCAGGCGGCGATCGCCGAGGGCGGCTTCCCCGGCCCGCTGATGGTCGGCATGCCGCCGGTCGAATACGAATGGCCGCAGCGTTTCGAGCTGGCGCGGCGGGCGAATGGCGATGGGTCGTATCGCGCGGCGACGGATGTCGCGGCCGGGCGGTCGGATCTGTATGAAACCTTCATGTTCGGCGGCGTGGGCGAACGGCTCGCGGCCCGCTTCGGCACGCGCGGCGCGCCGATCGCGCTGACCACGGCCTGCGCTACGGGGGCCTCCGCCATCCAGATGGCGGTCGAGGCGATCCAGCGCGGCGAGGCGAGCGCTGCCATCGCCCTCGGCGCCGACGGGTCGGTGCAGCCGGAGGCGGTGATCCGCTTCTCGCTGCTCTCGGCGCTGACGGCGCGCAACGATGACCCGGAACGGGCATCGCGCCCCTTCGAGAAGACGCGCGACGGCTTCGTGATGAGCGAGGGCGCCGCCGCGCTGGTGCTGGAAAGCCTGGAGCACGCGACGGCCCGTGGCGCTGCGGTGCTGGGCATCCTGTCCGGCTGCGGCGAGCGCGCGGACAGCTTCCACCGCACGCGGTCCAACCCGGATGGCCACGCCATCATCGGCGCGATGCGCAATGCCATCGCCGATGCCGGGATCGCGCCCGCGGATATCGGCTATGTCAACGCGCACGGCACCGGCACGCCGGAGAACGACAAGATGGAGACGCTGGGCATGCGCGCCGTCTTCGGCGATGCGCCGCCGCCCATTTCGTCGAACAAGTCGATGCTGGGGCACACGCTCTCGGCCGCGGGCGCGATCGAGGCCGCGCTGTCTCTGTTGACCATCCGCGACCAGGTGCTGCCGCCGACCATCAACCACCATGAGCCCGACCCGGCGATCACGCTGGATGTCGTGCCGAACACGGCGCGGAAGGTGAGCGGGTTGCGGCACGTGCTGTCCAATTCCTTCGGCTTCGGCGGGCAGAATGTCTGCCTGGTGGTGAGTGCCGCGCCATGACCACGATGCGCGCGCTGCGCCTGCATGGCGACCGCGACCTGCGGCTGGAAGACGTGTCCGCGCCGCCGCCGCCCGGCCCGGGCGAGGTGACGCTGCGGATCAAGGCGGTGGCGCTGAACCACATCGATGTCTGGGGCTTCCGCGGCATGGCCTTCGCCAAGCGCGAGATGCCGCTGATCGTGGGCGCGGAAGCCGTGGGCGAGGTGGTCGCGGTGGGCGAGGGTGTGACCGCCTGGAAGGTCGGCGACCGCGCCGCGCCCTATGGCGCGCTGACCTGCGGGACGTGCCGGCGCTGCCGCGCGGGCCAGGATAATCTTTGCGAGAACGTCCGCGGCGTGAAGGGCTTCCACGTCGGCGGCTTCGCCTGCGAATTGGTGAACCAGGAGGCGCGTCTGCTGGTGCGCGTGCCCGATGGCATCGCCTGGGACGATGCCGCCTGCGGGGCGATCACCTTCTCGACCGTCGAGCACATGCTGTTCGACAACGCGAAGCTGGAACCGGGCGAAACCATCCTGGTGCACGCCGCCGGTTCGGGGATCGGCACGGTGGCGGTGCGGATCGCCAAGGATCTCGGCTGCACGGTCATCGCCACCGCGGGCGATGACGAGAAATGCGCGAAGGCCAAGGCGCTCGGCGCCGATATCGTGGTGAATTATTCCACGCAGAACTTCCCGACCGTGGCGCGCCGCGCGACCGGCAAGGTCGGCGTGGACGTGGTGTTCGAACATGTGGGTGCGTCCACCTGGGCGGGATCGCTGCTGTCGCTGCGCATGGGCGGGCGGCTGGTGACCTGCGGGTCGACCAGCGGCGTGTCGGCCGAGACCAACCTGATGATGATCTTCCAGCGCCAGCTGCGCATCTTCGGGTCGTTCGGCGCATCGATGCGCAACATCGCCGATGGCTACGCCAAGATGGCGCGCGGCATCCTGCCGGTGCTCGACACCGTGCTGCCGGTGGAGCACTTCACGGAGGGGCTCGACCGGCTGGAAAGCCGGCGCGTCTTCGGGAAGATCGTTGTTACGCTTTAAGGTTCGCGCGTGGCTGTTCGCCGACCGCCTGTTCGGGCTTCTGGTCCGGGCGGTCTTTGCGTTGCTGCGCCTGCTGGGTCCGGATTCCGGGCCGAAGATCGGCGCCGCCATCACGCGCACGCTGGGGCCGCTGACCAGCGCGCACCGCATCGCGCGGGAGAACATCGCCGGCGCCTTCCCGGACAAGACCGAGGCGCAGCGCGCCGCGATCCTGCGCGAAGCCTGGGACAACCTGGGCCGCGTCGCTTGCGAATACGTCCATATGGATCGCATCTGGGATTTCGACCCCGCGCACCCCGATGCCGGGCGCATCACCGCCAGTCCCGAGACCGTCGCGCTGTACGAACGCCTGCGCGATGACGGCAAGCCGGCGATCGTGTTTTCCGCCCACCTGGCGAATTGGGAATTGCCGGCGATCGCCGCCGCGCGCCACGGGATCGAGAGCGCGGTGCTGTATCGCACGCCGAACAGCCCGGCGGTGGCGAAGGAAATCCTGCGCCTGCGCCAGGACAGCATGGGCACGCTGGTGGCGGCGGGGATGTCCGCGCCCTTCAAGCTGGCGCGCGCGCTGGAGCGCGGCCAGCACATCGGCATGCTGGTGGACCAGCGCTTCGGCCGCGGGCCGCGGGTCGATTTCCTGGGCCGCCCGGCGCAGGCCAATCCGCTGCTGGCGCAGCTGGCGCGGCGCTTCGACTGCCCGGTGCATGGCGCGCGCGCCATCCGCCTGCCCGATGGCCGCTTCCGCCTGGACCTGACCGACGAAATCCCGCTGCCGCGCGACGCCGAGGGGCTGATCGATGTCGAGGCCGCCACCCAGGCGATGAACGACGTGATCGCCGGCTGGGTGCGCGAGAATCCCGGGCAGTGGCTGTGGATGCATCGGCGCTGGCGGTAGGCCAGGGAGTCGGCGTGGCCGCCGGCGGCGGCTTGGTGTCACCGCCACGGGCGCGGAGCCTTCAGGTTCATCACATCCGGCGGTCGGGCTCTGGAAGCCTTCTCGGCGTCGGTAGACCATCGGCGCCCACACCGCAGGAGGACGGCGCAGATGGCGCATATCATGGTCACCGCCGGGGCGCTCGACGTCGCGGTCGAGCTGCACGGGCCGGAGTCCGGCGTGCCGGTGGTGCTGTTGCACGGCTTTCCCGACGACACCCGCACCTATGACGGCGTGGTGGGTCCGCTGGCGGCGGCCGGGCTGCGGGTCGTGGTGCCGTATCTGCGCGGCTATGGCCCCACACGCTACCGCGATCCCGCCACGCCGCGGTCGGGCCAGCAGGCGGCGCTCGGGGCGGACCTGCTGGCGCTGATGGATGCGCTGGGCATCCGCCGCGCGCTGCTGGCGGGATATGACTGGGGCGGGCGGGCGGCCTGCATCGTCGCCGCGCTGTGGCCCGACCGGGTGATCGGCCTGGTCTCGGCGACCGGGTACAATATCCAGGATATCGCCAGGTCGGGCGAACCGGCCGCGCCGGAGCGTGAACTGCGGTACTGGTACCAGTGGTACCTGCACACCGAGCGCGGGGCGGCCGGGCTTGCCGCCGACCGCTCGGCATTCTGCCGGCTGCTGTGGCGGCTGTGGTCGCCGACCTATGCGCTGGGCGATGCCGAATACGCGATGACGGCCGCGAGCTTCGACAACCCTGATTTCGTGGCGACGGTGGTGCAGTCCTATCGCCATCGGCACCGGGCCGCGCCGGGCGATCCGGCGCTGGAGGGGATCGAGTCCCAATTGGCCATGCGCCCGCCGATCACGGTTCCGGGCGTGGTGTTGCATGGCGCGGAGGACGGCGTGGACGCGCCGGCGAACAGCGAGGGGTGCGGGCGGTGGTTTTCGGGGCCGTTTCGCCGCCTGGTGGTGCCGGGTGCGGGCCATTTCCTGCCGCGCGAGGCGCCACAACCCTGGGTAGAGGCGTTGCTCTCCCTTCCGCGATAATCTTGAAGGGTCGGTTTGTCTCAAAAACGCTATCATTCCTCAATTCAAGCGTTTACCAACCATTCTTGATGCAAAAAGGGGATGAAAAACCGCTTGAGGATACGCGCATAGGTGGTATTCTACGCCTGTAGCGTGAGAGGGCACCAAAATGCGCGTCTTGTTAGTTGAGGATGATCTCACAACTGCTCGCGGCATCACCCTGATGCTCAAGCAGGCGGCGATGATCGTGGACACCGCCGACACCGGGGAGGAGGCGGTCGAACTGGCCCGCCTCTATGACTACGACATCGTGATCCTCGACCTGATGCTGCCGGACATCGACGGATCCGAGGTGGTGCGCCGCCTGCGATCCGCCCGGATCGAGACGCCGGTGCTGATCCTCTCGGGCGTGTCGCGCCCGCAGACCAAGGTGAAGGTCTTCGGCATGGGCGCCGACGACTTCATCACCAAGCCCTTCGACCAGCAGGAGCTGGTCGCCCGCATCCAGGCGATCGTGCGTCGCGCCAAGGGCTTCAGCCAGCCGACCCTGCAGGTTGGTCCGCTGAACCTCAACCTCGGCTCGCGCGAGGTGACGGTCGAAGGCCGGACGGTCCACCTCACCGGCAAGGAATACGCCATCCTGGAACTCCTGGCGCTGCGCAAGGGCGTGGTGATGACCAAGGAGGCCTTCCTGAATCACCTCTATGGCGGCATCGATGAACCGGAGGTGAAGATCATCGACGTGTTCATCTGCAAGCTGCGCAAGAAGCTGGCGCAAGCCGGCGCCACCGACCTGATCGGCACGGTCTGGGGCCGTGGCTATGTGCTGCGCGACCCGACCATCGGCCGCGGCGCTGCCTGGCAGCCCACGCCACAGCCCGGCGTGCCCGTGGTGCCGATGGACATGCGCGCGGCCTGACGGCGCGCGCGGCCGCTACACGAAGGTCAGCAGCCGGCGGGGGGTATCCACCAGGATCTCCTGGATCTCCGCCGCGCTGAACCCGCGCCGCCGCATCAGCGGCAGCACCGTCCGGTGGATATGGGCGTAGCCCCACCCGCCCCAGCGCGTCATGTGCGCGCGGTGGCAGATATCGTGGCTGATGACGACCTGGCCGCGGTGCCCGCGGTCCAGGATCTTGCGAATGGCGCGCAGACGGCCCGCGTCATTGGGCATGTCGATGTCCAGGTTGTGGACGTACAGGCTGCTCTCCTGCCCGAACAGGTCCCATTCCAGCACCACGCCGGTATCCGCCAGGCGGAACAGTGCATCGTCGTCGAACACCGTGCGGTCGATGTGGTCCATGATGATGCGCGACGTGTCGGCGCCACCATGCGCGGCGATGAAGTCCATCACCTCCTGCGGCGAATCCTGGCGGCGGGCCGGGTGGATGGTCAGTGCCGCGCCGGTCTCCTGCTGGGCGATCAGCGCCGCCGCCATCACCCGGCGCTCGAGCGGCGTCCAGGCATCCTGGCAGCCGATCTCGCCGAGCAGGCCGGCGCGCACCCGCGTGCCCCACATGCCGTCCTGCACCTGCGCGACCATCTCGGCGGCGAAGTCGTCGATGGTGCGGGTGTGGTTCGCCGGGAACTGGTAGTCCTCGACATAGTGGCCGCAGCCCATGACGATGTGGCAGCCGGTCGCCTGCGCGACCTTCACCAGCCCGTCGGGGTCGGGCGAGAGACCGCCGATCGACAACTCGACGATCGTCTCGCAGCCGGCCGCCACGGCCTCCGCCACCGCCTCGCTCGCCACCTCGACGCTGGGCTGCCAGGCATTGGCGGGGGAGGCGGCGGTCGAACTGCTCATGCCCCAATGGTTCGCCAGGCCCGGTTCCGCGCCGGGGTCGCGGTCGCGGATCGACGGCGGGCGGATGTCCCAGATCAGGTGTTCGTGCATCAGCGTGCTGCCCAGCACCGCCGGGTCCACCAGGCCCAGCACCGTCTGGGCCTTGCCGCGCATCTCGTCGCGCGTCAGTCGTGCCATCGTGCTCAAGCCCGCCGGATGTTCCAGGGATAGGCGCCCGATCCCTGCACGAAGCCCGACAGCCCGCTGCGGTAGGCGGTCGAGATGAAGAACTGCCCGAGCGGCAGGATCGGCGCGTTCTCGAAGGATTCGCGCTGGATCACGTCGGCCAGGCGCTTCTGCTCGGCCTCGGTCTCGGCCAGCAGCCATTGCGCGGCCGCGGCCTCGACGCGCGGATTGTCGTACCAGCCGAACCAGCCGCGATCGCCCTGGCCGCGCAGCGTGGCGTTGACCGCGGGATTGATGATCGACACGCCCGGCCACCAGGTGTGGAAGATCGACCAGCCGCCGCGCTCGGGCGGTTCCTTGCTGGCGCGGCGCTGCACCACCGACCCCCAGTCGGTCTCGACCAGGTCCACATTCATGCCCAGGCGCTTCAGCAGGTCGGCCATGATCTGCCCGAACGGCCCGATGGTCGGGAAGTCGGTCGGGTTGATGATGACCACCTTCTCGTTGTTGTAGCCGGCGGCGCGAATGGCGGCGCGCACGGCATCGAGGTTGCGCGCGCCCTGCATCGCGGTGTTCGCGGTGGTGCTCTCATACGGCGTGCCGCAGGGCCACATCGACAGGCACTGCCGGAAGGCGGAGGGATCGTTGCCGGTCACGCCGCGCAGGAAATCCTCCTGCGTGATGGCGCCCAGCAGCGCGCGGCGGATGGCCGGGTTGTTGAAGGGCGCATGCAGGTTGTTGAAGCGCGCCACGCCGATGTAGCCGAGCGTGTTCAGCACCGCGACCTCGACGCCACGCGTGCGCCGCAGCCGCGGTGCCAGGTCGGCGTTGATCTGTTCCCACCAGTCGATCTCGCCGGCCTGCAGCGCGGCCGAGGCCGTCGCGCTGTCGGGCATGATGGTCCATTCGACGCGGTCGAAATTCGCGACCTTGCCCCCGGCGGTGCGCGACGCCGCCTCCTGCCGGGGCACGTAGCCGTCGAACTTCGCATAGGCCACGCGCGAGCCCGACACATACTCGTCGCGCAGGAAGCGGTAGGGGCCGGAGCCCACCGTCTCGGTCACCTGCTGGAACGGGTCGGTGCGCGCCATCCGTTCGGGCATCATGAAGGGCACCACGGCGGCGGGCTTGGCCAGCGCCTCCAGCAGCAGCGGGAAGCGCGACTTCAGCTTCACCCGGATGGTGCGGTCATCGGCGGCCTCCCACGCATCGACCACGGCGCCGAGCGACTGGCCGAAGGTGTCGCGCCGCGCCCAGCGCGCCAGCGATGGCGCGCAATCCTGCGCGCGCACCGGCTCCCCGTCATGCCAGCGCAGGCCCTCGCGCAGGCGGATCAGCCAGGTCAGGCCGTCGTCGGAAACACTGTGCCCCTCGGCCATCTGCGGCTGCACGCGCAGGTCGTCGGTCATGCCGTACAGCGTGTCGAACACGGTCCAGCCGTGGTTCTCGGTGACCGCGGCGGTGGTCCAGATCGGGTCGAGCGAGGTCAGGTTGGCCTGCGGCACAAAGCGTAGCGTGCGCGCCCGCGAATTCTGCGCGAAAGCAGGTGCGGCAGGCACCGACGCGGCGGCGGCGAGGAAGGAACGACGGCGCATGGCGGTGTCTCCTGCTGGTCGTCCCGCGCGTGGGCGGGCCCTGGCAAGACTGCCACCCTGCCGGCGCAGGCGACAAGCCGCGCAGCGTCCAGCCCGCGTCCCCGTCCGGTCCAGGCCGCCGCGGCATGCCGCGGTGCGCGCGACCGAACGGCGACACCGGCGCCCGTCACATCGAGGAGGTCACCGCCGGCGCCAGCGCCGCCAGCTTGCCCGCCGGGTGCGATGGGTTGCGGAAGCGCAGCTCGCCATCTTCCGCCGCATCCGGCGGGGCCAGGCCGAACATCTCCATGCGGGAGGCGCAGGCCGCCGCCACCACGCGCCGCGCCGCCGGTTCGGTCAGGAAGCGACGCGCTGCGCCTTCCAGCTCCAGCGTCTCGCGCAGGGACCGCCATTCGGCGCGGTCGATGTCCTCGACGAACATCGACAGGATGCCCGGGGCCGCGCCGGTCAGGCGGCTTTCCGCCGCGAGCCGCATCCGCCCCACCACGGCAGCGGCCACCGCATTCTCGCGCCCTGCGCGCGCCGCCATCACGAAGACCGACCCGCCGGCGGGGTCGCCGGTGACGGCCAGGTGCGCCTCGGGTCCGAACTGGGCGCGCAGGTTGCGCGGCAGGGCGGTCGCAGCCTGCGCCCCGGCCAGCACCAGCGGGTCGAGCTTCAGCACCGCATCGGCGCTCGAATCCTGCCGCTTCTGCGCGGCCAGCAGCGCCATGATGCGGCCCTGCAATTCGACCGCCTTGTCGGGGCCCGACAGGCCATCCGGCAGGGTCATCTTGAGCAGGTAGCGGCCGGGATGGGCGGCCAGCCAGGTCTGCAGTTCCGGATGCACGCGATCCACCAGGGCGCACCAGTCGCCGCGATGCATGGGGCGGCCATCCTCGGCCGAGACGGTCTCGCAGGCCACTTCGGCCGTCACGCCCTCGCGCGTGACGCGCAGGTCGAAGGAGGCATCCTCGGCCAGGCCGGCGAATTCCACGGCGAAGCCGCGCTCGCGGTACAGCGCCGCGGTGCGCAGCAGGTGGAACAGCGGGATCAGCGTCGCCTCGCCGGTCAGTCCGTGCTGGACCAGGGCGCGCAGGCGGGCGCGCGGGGCCTCCGGCAGGCCGCGCGCGAGGCGCACCGCATCCTGCGCGAAGGCCAGCACGCGCCGTTCCGCCAGCGACAGCCGGCCGGCGGCCCCGGCATCGGCGGCGCGGGCGAGGGCGAATTCCAGGGCATGGCGCTGTTGCGCCGCCCGGCCGGACAGCGGGCCGGCCTGTGCGCGGCGCGTCAGGTCCGCCAGCCGGGCGGACCAGGCGCGCGCGCCGCAGAGCCGCGCGAAGGCGGCCGGCACGGCGGCGTCGGGGGACGAATCGGGTAGCGGCATGGCACGGCCTCACGTCTCGCGGCGGCCCCGCAAGAGGCCGGAGATGCGGCGCCCGAATGGCGCCCGGTCAATCTGGTCTGCCTGGCCCATCCCCCGATGGCATAACCCTTGGCCATGCGATGGGTGCCGGTCTTCCCGCCGGTCAGGGTTCGTATCGCGGCGCGTGGGGGGCACGTCAAGATATTGGTGGCGCGACCGCCTCAGGGCCGGACAACCAGGCCGCCGCGCTGGTCCACCCGCCCCCAATCCGGCCAGCCGACCCAGGTCTCGATTGCCACGAGCGCCAGCGCGAGCACCACCACCGCCACCATGATGCGGACATGCGTGCGCGAGGGCGGGTGCCGAAGCCACTGCGCCGCCTGCACCAGGATGCGGATCAGCGGATCCAGGGCGCGGTCGCCGATGGTGGGTGGGTCATGGCCGGAAGGAAGGCCGGCGCGCGGCGGGGCGCAAGGGGCGGTCCGTGCACGAAGCCGCAATCCTTGCCGGGGCAGGCTGCGCGGCATGCGCATGATCCGGCTGCTCGCCCTGATTCTTGCTGGCCCTGCGGCCGCGCAGGCGCCGCCCGCCTGCACCGCAGAAATCGAGGGCCAGGTGGCCTGCATGGCCGGCAAGCTGTGCGAATGCCGGTTCGAACGCGGCGGCCAGATGACCGGGCGGCCCGATCGCTTCGTCTGGGATTGCGGCGTGATGCGGCCGATGTGCCCGCCCGACCCGACCATCCAGCCGGCGCAGCCCTGGGGCGCGCCGGGCGGGGTCTGGATCACGCCGCGCGGTCGGCATCCCTGACGCATCGTTGCGCCGGCGCAGGGTTGGCGGATCGCGGGTCGTGCTCACTTGTGCGGTGCGGGGTGCCGCGACTATGGTCCGCGCGCGCCAGTCCATCGGCGCATGTGCATGTTTCTGGCGGGGCGGCGCGGGCAACGCGCCCGGGGAATGGTGATGCGGTTGAGCGACGCGAAGCGCCTGTGGGCGGCAATGCTCGGTCTGGTCCTGGCCTTCGCGGCCGGCCCGGTCCTGGCGCAGGGGATGGTCGGCGCCCCGCAATCCTGGGGCATGGGCCTGCAGGAATCCGGCGGCCCGATCAAGGAAGCAATCAGCAGCTTCAACTCGCTGGTCTTCTGGATCATCGTCGTCATCACGGTGTTCGTGCTCGTGCTGCTGGCCTGGTGCGTGTTCCGCTATCGCGCCGAGGTGAACCCGACGCCGTCGCGCACCAGCCACAACACGCTGCTGGAAGTGGCCTGGACCGTGGTGCCGGTGCTGATCCTGGTGGTCATCGCCATCCCGTCCTTCCGGCTGATCTACTACCAGGACCGTACGCCCGACGCCGACATCACGATCAGCGTGCAGGGCCGCCAGTGGTACTGGAACTACACCTATCCGGACCACGGCAACTTCAACTTCGACAGCTATCCGCTGACCGAGGACCAACTGCCGCCGGAACGCCGCCACCTGTTCCGCCTGGCGGTGGACAATGAGCTGGTGATCCCGATCGGCGCCAATGTGCGCGTGCTGACCACCGGCTATGACGTGATCCATTCCTTCTTCGTGCCGGCGCTGGGCATCCAGCGCTACACCATCCCCGGCCGCGCGCTCGAGACCTGGATGCGCGCCGACCGCGAGGGCGTGTTCTACGGCCAGTGCAACCAGATCTGCGGGACCAACCACTGGTTCATGCCGATCGCGGTGCGTGCCGTGCCGCAGGCCGAATTCGACACCTGGGTGGCCGCGGCGCGCACGCGCTTCGCCCGCGCGGATGATGCGCCCGCCCCGGTGCAGGCCGCCGCACCCGAGCAGACCGACAGCCTTCAGATCGCGGAGGCGCGCCGCTAAGGCGCGAGAGGACAGACGATGGCCACCGCAACCGACGCGCACCACGACGACCACGACCACAAGCCCGGCTTCGTCAACCGCTGGCTGTTCTCGACCAACCACAAGGATATCGGGACGCTCTACATCATCTTCGCGCTGTTCGCGGGGGTGATCGGCGTCGCGCTGTCCGTGCTGATGCGCATGGAGCTTCAGCACCCCGGCCTGCAGATCTTCGGCGACGGCCAGGTTTGGAACGCCTTCGTGTCGGCCCACGGGCTGATCATGGTGTTCTTCGTGGTCATGCCCGCGCTGATCGGCGGCTTCGGCAACTGGTTCGTGCCGCTGATGATCGGCGCGCCGGACATGGCCTTCCCGCGCATGAACAACATCAGCTTCTGGCTGCTGGTGCCGGCCTTCCTGCTGCTGGGCGCCTCGCTGTTCGTGGGCGAAGGCCCAGGTGCGGGCTGGACCATCTACCCGCCGCTGTCGGACCGTCAGTTCCACCCGTCGATGGCGATGGACCTGGCGCTGTTCTCGCTGCACCTGGCGGGCGCGTCGTCGATCATGGGCGCGGCCAACTTCATCACCACCATCCTGAACATGCGCGCGCCGGGCATGACCCTGCACAAGATGCCGCTGTTCGTGTGGTCGATGCTGGTCACCGCCTTCCTGCTGCTGCTGGCGGTGCCGGTGCTGGCGGGGGCGATCACCATGCTGATCACCGACCGCAACTTCGGCACGGCCTTCTTCCGGCCCGAGGGCGGCGGCGACCCGGTGCTGTTCCAGCACCTGTTCTGGTTCTTCGGCCACCCCGAAGTCTACATCATGATCCTGCCGGGCTTCGGCATCATCAGCCACGTGGTCAGCACCTTCAGCCGCAAGCCGGTCTTCGGCTACCTCGGCATGGCCTACGCCATGGTCGCGATCGGCTTCGTCGGCTTCGTGGTGTGGGCGCACCACATGTTCCAGTCGGGCATGGATGTCGACACCCGCGCCTACTTCATGGCGGCCACGCTGGTGATCGCGGTGCCGACGGGCATCAAGATCTTCTCCTGGATCGCCACCATGTGGGGCGGGTCGATCGAGCTGAAGACCCCGATGCTGTTCGCCATCGGCTTCATCTTCCTGTTCACCGTGGGCGGCGTGACGGGCGTGGTGCTGGCCAATGCGCCGATCACCCAGATCCTGCACAACACCTACTACGTGGTGGCGCACTTCCACTACGTGCTGAGTCTGGGCGCGGTGTTCAGCATCTATGCCGGCTTCTACTACTGGATCGGCAAGATGAGCGGCCGCCAGTACCCCGAATTCTGGGGGAAGGTGCATTTCTGGATGACCTTCGTCGGCGTGAACATCACCTTCTTCCCGATGCACTTCTCGGGCAACCAGGGCATGCCGCGCCGCTACCCGGACTATCCGGAGGCCTTCACGGCGTGGAACTTCATCGCCTCGGTCGGGGCGTACATCTCGGCGGCGTCGCTGGTGCTGTTCTTCTACGTGATCTGGCTGACCTTCCGCAGCGGCGAGAAGGTGGCGGCCAATCCGTGGGGCCCCGGCGCGACCACGCTGGAATGGCAGGTTTCCTCGCCCCCGCCCTTCCATTCCTTCGACGAGCTGCCGCGCATCCGCTGAGGGTGCGCGCCGGAACGGAGCCGCCATGAGCGACACCGCGCTGCAAAGGGGACAGGGGGGCACGGCCCCCCTTCCTGCTTCCTATGACATGTCGGAGGTGCGCGACTGGATCGCGCTGCTGAAGCCGCGCGTGATGACGCTGGTGGTCTTCTCCGGCGTGGTCGGGCTGCTGGTGGCGCCGGGTGCGCTGGCCATGCCGCCGGTGCTGTCCATCACCGCCATCCTGTGCATCGCGGTCGCCTCCGGCGCTGCCGGTGCCATCAACATGTGGTTCGACCGAGACATCGACGCAGTGATGCGCCGCACGGCCAAGCGCCCCATTCCGGCCGGGCGCATCGCGCCGGCGGCGGCCCTCGCCTTCGGCATCTGGCTGTCGGTGGGCTCGGTCAGCGTGATGTGGGTCGCGACGAACCTGGTTGCCGCCGGCATCCTGGCGCTGTCCATCGCCTTCTATGTGTTCGTCTACACCATGTGGCTGAAGCGCCGCACGCCGCAGAACATCGTCATCGGCGGTGCGGCCGGCGCCTTCCCGCCGGTGATCGGCTGGGCGGCGGTGACCGGCGACGTGACGCTGGTGCCGATCCTGCTGTTCGCCATCGTCTTTGCCTGGACGCCGCCGCATTTCTGGGCGCTGGCGCTGTGGGCGCATGATGACTACGCGCGCGCCGGCGTGCCGATGCTGCCGGTCACCGCCGGTGCGAAGGAAACCCGCCGGCAGGTGATGATCTACACCGCCCTGCTGGTGCCACTCAGCCTGACGCCCTGGCTGGTGGGTTTCGCCGGGCCGGTCTACGCCATCGTGGCGGCGGTGCTCGGCGCGATGTTCCTGCGCCATGCCCTGGCCGTGCTGCGGGACCAGCAGGACGAGGCCGGGCGCAGCCTGACCAAGGACGCGCCGGCCAAGGCCTGCTTCCGATTCTCGCTCTACTACCTGTTTGTGCTGCTGGGCGCGCTGGCGATCGACCGTCTGGTCCTGCCCACATGACGCCCGAGGAACTCGCCCTGTTCCACCGGCGCCGGCGCGGGCGCAACATCGCCATCCTGCTCGTGCTGGTGGCGCTGTCGGTGCTGTTCTATTTCGTCGGCATGGCGCGGGTGATGCGCGGATGACCGACATCCGCACGCGCAACCGCCGGCTCGGCCTGGTGATGGGCGGGGTGGCCTTCGGCATGGTCGGCCTGTCCTTCGCCGCCGTCCCGCTCTATGACCTGTTCTGCCGCGTGACGGGCTACAACGGCACCACGCAGCGTGGGCTCGCCGCGCCGGGGGCGACCGACCGCACCATCACCGTGCGCTTTGCCGCCCAGACCGACCGGTCCCTGCCCTGGCGCTTCCAGGCGGAGCAGCCCGCCATGACCGTACGGCTCGGCGAGGAAGGCCTCGCCTTCTATACCGCCGCCAATCGCGCGGAGACGCCGGTGACCGGGGTGTCGGTCTACAACGTCACGCCGGAGAAGGTCGGGCGGTACTTCCACAAGGTCGCCTGCTTCTGCTTCGACGAGCAGACGCTGGCGCCCGGCCAGCGCGTGGACATGCCGGTGAGCTTCTGGGTCGATCCCCGCATCGCCGAGGACCCCAACACGCGCGACATCACCACCATCACGCTCTCCTACACCTTCTACCGCACCATCGAGGACGCGCAGCGCGCCGGCGCGATGGCCAATGCGGGGCCGCATGTCGGCCGGGCGGGGGCACGCACCAACTGAGCGCGGCATCCCCCGTTCATGCCGCCGGCGGGCTTGATCCGCCGCGGCTTTTCGGGATTGATGCGGCGCGACACCAGCAGGGGCGCCGAGCCCCCCTGCACAGGATCCGAGGTCCAGGAACTCCGATGGCCAGCAGCACCCAGGGCGAATCAGCGCCGCACTACAAGCACCCGTACCACCTGGTCGATCCGTCGCCCTGGCCGCTGACCGGCGCCTTCGGCGGCGGCGCGCTGGTGCTGGGCATCGTCCTGTGGGCGCATTCGTCGATCACCTGGGTGTTCTTCCTCGGCCTGGCGATGACGCTCGGCACCATGTTCATGTGGTGGCGCGACGTGTTGAAGGAGAGCGCGACGCCCGGCCTGCACTCGCCGATCGTGCAGATCGGCCTGCGCTACGGCATGATCCTGTTCATCGCCTCCGAGGTGATGTTCTTCGTCGCCTTCTTCTGGGCCTATTTCCACTTCGCGCTGTACCCCGAACACGTCTCGGGCGCCGTCGCGCCGTCCATCTGGCCGCCGCGCGGGATCGAGACCTTCGACCCCTGGGGCCTGCCCTTCCTCAACACCATGATCCTGCTGCTGTCGGGCTGCACGGTCACCTGGGCGCATGCCGCGCTGCTCCAGAACGACCGCAGGGCGCTGATCACCGGCCTGTCGCTGACCGTGGCGCTGGGGCTGCTGTTCACCTCGCTGCAGGCCTGGGAGTATTCGATCTCGCCCTTCCCCTTCGCGGGCGGCGGCATCTATTCCTCCACCTTCTTCCTGGCCACCGGCTTCCACGGCTTCCACGTGATCGTCGGCACCACCTTCCTGATCGTGTGCCTGGTCCGCGCCATCAAGGGGCATTTCAGCCCGGAACGGCATTTCGGATTCGAGGCCGCCGCCTGGTACTGGCACTTCGTGGACGTGGTGTGGCTGTTCCTGTTCGTCTGCATCTACTGGTGGGGCGCAGGCGTCATCGCGGAACACTGATCTCGCCTCAAGCGCCGGCGCCGCCATCCGGCAGCTTGGCTTGCGCGCCGTGCACGGCAGCCTTGGCGGCGAAGCACAGGTTGGGCGCGGTCGTGCCGTGCGCTCCCGGCCCGAGGTTGTGCCTCGGGCCGCTTTCGTCTGGGGAGGTCCGGCATGACCATCGCCGCGCCGGTCTGGAAGGTCGCGCTGCTCGGGCGCTGCCCGCGCTGCGGACAGGGCGCGCTGTTCCGCGGCTTGCTCGACATCCGCGACACCTGCGATGCCTGCGGGCTCGACCTGCGCGCCCATGATGCCGGCGACGGGCCGGCGGTGGCGGGCATCTTCGTCATCGGCGCGCTGACCGTGGGCCTCGCCATCTGGGTCGATGTGCGCTTCACCCCGCCGCTCTGGGTGCATGCCGTTCTGTGGCCGGCGGTGGTGCTGCCGCTGTCCGTGCTGACCATGCGCGTGGCCAAGGCGGCGCTGGCGGCGCTGCAATGGCGGCACCGGCGCGACGCGGGCTGATCCCGCCTGGGCTTCCGGCCGGGCGCCGGAGGCCATATAGCCGCGCCATGTCATCACGCCCCGGCCTGCGCCGGCTGATCCTGCCGCTCCTCGTGACCCTGCCGGTGCTGGCGGTGCTGCTCGCCCTCGGCACCTGGCAGGCGCAGCGCCTGGGCTGGAAGGCCGGCATCCTGGCGCGCATCGATGCCGCCGAGGCCGGCCCCGCCCAGCCGCTGCCGGCCGACCCGGTCCCCTTCACCAAGGTCGAGGCCGCCGGACGGCTGGATCATGGGCGCGAGTCGCTGGTCGGTATCGAGGTGCGCGGCGCGACGCTCGGCGCGCGCCTCGTTACGCCGCTGCTGCGCGACGGCGCGCCGGCCATCCTGGTCGACCGCGGCTGGGTGCCGCTGGAGGGCCGCGCCACGGTCGACCGGCCCGCGGGGGAGGTGCGCGTCACCGCCTGGGTGCGCCCGGTCGAGCGCGTCGGGATGTTCTCCGCCACCGACGACACCGCCGGGCGCCGCTTCTACACCTTCGACCCGGTGGTGATCGGCCCCGCGCTGGACCTGCCGCAGCTGGCACCCTTCGGGCTGGTGGCGCTGGGGCAGGGGCCTGGCCTGCCGCAGGCTGACCGCCGCCTGCCACGCCCCTCCAACAACCATCTCGGCTATGCCATCACGTGGTATGGCCTGGCCGTCGCGCTTGCCGGGGTGTTCCTGGTCTGGGCGCGGCGGCGGCTGAAGGACTGAACACGGGATGCACAACGCCGCCTATGACCGCCTGAAGGCCCGCTTCGCGCGCATCGCCGCGCTGGGCGAGGCCGCCGCGATGCTGCACTGGGATGCTTCGGCGATGATGCCGCCGGGCGGGGGGGAGGCGCGTGGCGAACAGCTCGCCGCGCTGGCCGGCCTCGCGCACGAATTGCTGACCGCGCCGGTGGTCGCCGAGGACCTCGAGATCGCGCGGCCCGAAGGCGTGTGGGAGGAGACCAACCTCGCGCTGATGGTGCGCAGCCATGCCCGCGCGACCGCCCTGCCGACCGAATTGGTGGAAGCGAGCACCCGCGCCAATTCGGCCTGCGAGAAGATCTGGCGCGAGGCCAAGGCGCGGGCCGACTTCGCCCACGTGGCGCCGGCCCTGGCGGAGGTGGTGCGCCTCCAGCGGGAGACCGCGCAGGCGCTGGCCGCGGCGCTGTCCATGGACCCCTACGATGCGCTGATGGACGGCTACCAGCGCGGCGTGGCGGCCGCCGATGTCGAACCGGTCTTCGCCGCCTACGAGGCCTTCCTGGCCGACGCCCTGCCGCGCGCCGAGGCGATCCAGGCCGCCCGCCCCCCGGCCGTGGCGCTGCCCGGCCCCTTCCCGGTGCCGGCGCAGCGGGATTTGTGCGCCCGGCTGTCGGCGCGCATCGGGCTCGACTACGCGCACGCGCGCCTCGATGAATCGCTGCATCCGTTCTGCGGCGGCACGCCGACCGATGTGCGCCTGACCACCTTCTACGACGCGCGCGACGTGTCGAAGGCGCTGCTCGGCGTGCTGCACGAGACCGGGCACGCGCTGTACGAACGCGGCCTTCCGGCGGCCTTCGCGCGCCAGCCGGTCGGCGATGCCGCGGGCATGGCGGCGCATGAATCGCAGTCGCTGATCGTCGAGATGCAGGCCTGCCGGTCCGATGCCTTCCTGGGCTTCCTGGGCGGCGAATTGCGCGCGGCCTTCGGCGGCGATGCGGCGGCCTATGCACCGGGCAACCTTGCGGCGAACTGGCGGCGGGTGGAACGCGGCTTCATCCGCGTCGATGCCGACGAGATCACCTATCCCGCCCACGTCATCCTGCGCTTCCGGCTGGAACGCGCGATGATCCAGGGCAGGCTGGAGGTGGCCGACCTTCCCGGCGCCTGGAACGAGGGGATGCAGCGGATGCTCGGCATCACCCCGCCCGACGATGCGCGGGGCTGCCTGCAGGACATCCACTGGCACGACGGCGCCTTCGGCTATTTCCCGTCCTATACGCTGGGGGCGATGGCGGCCGCGCAGCTGATGAAGGCGGCGCGGGCGGCGGAGCCGGGGCTCGATGCCGCGCTGGCGCAGGGCGACATGGCGCCGCTGCTGTCCTGGCTGCGCGTGCATGTGCATGCGAAGGGATCGCTGCTCGGCTTCCAGGAGCTGCTGCGCGCGGCGACCGGCAAGCCGCTCGACCCGCAGGATTTCATCGATCACCTGACGGCCCGCTACCTCGATGGCTGAGGCGCTGGACGCGCTGCGCTTCCGCTTCGCGCCGACCGGCATCCGCCTGCCGGAGCTGCCGCCGGCGCCGTCGGAGGCGCCGAGCGTGGTGGCGATGTCACTGCCCAAGGCCGGGTCGACGCTGCTGTTCGCGCTGCTGCAGGACCTCGCGCCGCAGGCCGGGCTCGCCTATGTCTCGCTGCAGGATTTCTTTTTCGTCCAGGGGCTGCGCCTGACCGAGCAGCCGCACGAGGCCGGGGCGCTGTTCCGCCCGCGCGGGTATTGCTACGGCGGTTTCCGCGGCCCGCCGCCCTACGCCATCCCGATCCTGGACGCCGCGCGCTGCGTGGTGCTGGTGCGCGACCCGCGCGACATGGCCGTGTCCCACTGGTATTCCGTGACGCAGAGCCATGTCGTGCCCAAGGCCGAGGAGGGCGAGCACTTCATGGCGCGCAACCGCGCCCGGGCGATCGCCCGCGGCAAGGATGCGCATGTGATGCAGGTGGCGCGCGGGCTGGATGCGCAGTTCGACAGGCTGGTCGGCAGCGGCATCCTGCATCGCGAGGGCACCGCGGTGTTCCGCTACGAGGACGTGATCTTCCGCAAGCGCGCCTGGGTCGATGCGATCTGCGCCTGGTTCGGCTGGGATGTCGCGGCGGCCGAGCGCGCGCGCATCGCCGACCGCCACGATGTGCGGCCCGAGACGCCGGACCCCACGGCGCATATCCGCCAGGTCGCGCCCGGCAATCATCGCGAGGAACTGAGCGAGGCGCAGCGCGCCCAGATGGACCGCGTGCTGGCGCGGTGGCTGGCGATGTTCGCCTATGCGTAGAGCGATGTCCGCGCGCGCGGGCTCGCGGCCATGCCTCCGGCGCGTCGTGTGCGCCGTCGGATCTACGCGGGGACGCTCGCGCCGGCCCCGATGAAGGCGGCGGCGCGTTCCGCCACCAGCATCACCGCCGGCTGGATATTGGGCGAGGGGATCAGCGGAAACGCCGAGGCATCCGCCACGCGCAGCCCGGCCACGCCGCGCAGGCGCAGTTGCGGATCGAGCACACTGCCCATCGCCGCGGTGCCGCAGGGGTGGAAGACCGTGCCGGCGGTGGCGCGGATGTTGTCCAGCAGCGCGTCATCCGTGGTGGCGTCGGGACCGGGGCGGAGTTCTTCCTCGATCAGTGCGGCGAGCGGAGATTGCTGCGCGATGCGCCGGCCAAGCCGCGCCGCACCCAGCATCACGCGCACGTCGTTCGGATGGTCGAGGTAGTTGGCGCGGATGCCGGGCTTGTCTCGCACGTCGGGGGATTTCAGGAAGACCTCGCCTCGGCTGTCGGGCCGGCAGGCGCCGTAGTTGAACATGAAGCCCGGGAAGTCCTGCAGGCCCTTCATGTAGTCGAAGGTGGAGAAGTTCACGAAGAGGAACTGCACCTCGGCTTCCTCCGCACCCGGTGTCACGCGCGCGAAGGCATTCGCCTCGCCAGCGCCGATCGCCAGCGGGCCGGCGCGCGAGAGCAGGTAGTCGAGCCCCATCTTCGCCTTGCGGAAGGGCGATTGCAGGATCTCGTTCAGCGTGCCGCAGGGCTTCGAGCGGTAGATGAACTTCGCGATCAGGTGGTCCTGAAGGTTGCGGCCGACCTGCGGGCTGTGATGCACGACCGGGATGCCAAGCCCCTGCAGCGCCGCGCCGTCGCCGATGCCCGACAGCATCAGCAGCTTCGGCGTCTCGATCGCGCCGGCGGAACACACGATCTCGCGCGCCGCGCGGAAGGTGGCGGGCTGGCCGTTCTGCAACGCCTCGACCGCGACGGCGCGGCCGCCTTCGACCACGATGCGCGTGGCCAGCACGCCGGTCTCGACGCGCAGGTTCGGCCGTCCCATCGCCGGGCGCAGGTATTCCTTCGCGGTGGAGGACCTGGTGCCGCCATTGACGTTGAGCTGCACCGGCCCCGCGCCGTCGATCGGCTGGCCATTGTTCCAGTCGGCGTTGCGCGGCAGGCCGGCGGCGATGCAGGCGTCCACGAAGGCCCTGGCGGCGGGGGCGAGCCTGCGCGGTTCGCGGACATGGATGGCGCCATCGGCGCCGCGCGCCGGGTCGGGTGCGCCGTCCCAATGTTCGATGCGGCGGAACACCGGCTCGACATCGCGATACGCCCAGCCGGTAGCGCCCGCCTGCGCCCAGCGGTCGTAGTCGTGCGGGGATCCGCGCAGGAAGACGAGGCCGTTCACGCTGCCGGACCCGCCCAGTACGCGCCCGCGTGGCCAGTGGATGCGGCGATCGTTCAGATGCGGCTCGGGTTCCGTCTCGTAGCGCCAGTCGTACTTGCCGCTGCCATACAGCTTCGCATAGCCGGCGGGCAGGCTGATCCAGACGTCGCGATCCGGCGGCCCGGCCTCCAGCAGCAGCACGCGGCAGGATGCGTCCTCGCTCAGCCGCGCCGCCAGGATGCAGCCGGCCGACCCGCCGCCAATGATGACGATGTCGGCGTCGGGCGTCATTCGTCGAGGCGCAGGTTCGTTCGGCTGACGTAGTCGCGCCAGCGGTCCTGCTCGGCGGCGAAATAGGCGCGCGCGGCCTCCGGCGAATTGTCGCCCGGCCAGGGGTCGAGTGCCGCGGTCAGGAAGCGCTGGCGCAGCTGCGCATCGGCCAGCGCCTGGTTGATGGCGCGGTTCAGCGCGACCGTCACCGCGGCCGGCATGTTGGGCGGGCCGATGATGGCGTACCAGTTCACCAGGTCGAAGCCCGGCACGCCGCTTTCGGCGAGCGTCGGCATGTCGGGGAAGGACGCCGAACGCTGCGCCGAGGTGACTGCCATGCCGCGGATGCGCCCACCCTGGATCTGCGCGGCCGCCGAGGCGAGCGCGGCGGTGCCCCAGCCGGTCTCGCCGCGGGCGATGCTTTCCACCATCAGCCCGCCCGAGCGATACGGCACGTTCGGGAAGCGCCCGCCGCGGCCGAGCGTGTTGACCAGGAGTTCCGCGGCGAAATGCGTCGCATTGGCCACGCCGGAGGTGGCGAAGGGCAGCGATTCGGGTTCGGCGGTGCGCAGCTGCGCCACCATGTCCTGGGCCGTGCGCGCTGGGAAATCCGTGCGCGTGATCAGCGCATAGGGGGTGGTGCAGACCATCGCGACCTGCGTGAAATCGGTGACCGGGTCATAGGGCGTGCCGCGGCGCACCGCATGCGGCAGCAGCGCGTGCGAGGAGCTTTCGGTCAGCATCAGCACGTAGCCGTCGGCCGGCTGCCGGCGCAGCCAGTCCGAGGCGATGCGCCCGGCCGCGCCCGGGCGGTTCTCGACCACCACGCGGGCGTCGGGGGCGAGGAAGCCCTGCATGCGCTCGCCCACCAGGCGGGCGGAGATGTCGGTCGAACCCCCCGGCGCATAGCCGCTGACCAGCGTGATGGGCCGGGCGGGGAAGGCCTGCGCGCGCGCGGTGGCGGGCAGGGCGAGAAGCGGGGCGGCCAGCAGGCTGCGACGGCGCATGGGGCGTGTTCCTCCGGGGCGTCCTGCGTTGGCCGCAGGATCGGGTGCTGCCGCAGGGAAGCGCCGAACGCCGCGCGGGGCAAGCCCGCCGCGGGTCAGTCGACGACGATGTCGGCGGCGGTGAGCACGGGCGCACCCGCCAGCACGGCGATGAGCACGGAGGGCGCGCTGCCGGTGCCGTCGGGGTCGAAGCTGAGGTAGCCGGCGTTGTAGCGGAACTGCGCCGTCGCCGCGTCGGGCACGGTGCCGAGGACGAAGCGCGCCTCGCCGATCGGGCCGGCGGGCAGCCCGCCGAAGGCGGCACCGCGCACCAGGATGGTGTCGTCGGCGGAGGAGAAGCGGACGATGCGGTCGTAGGGCGCGCGGGAATCGAACACGAAGACATCCTGGCCTGGCCCGCCCGACATCGTGTCCTGCCCGGCGCCGCCCGACAGCGTGTCATTGCCGAAGCCGCCCACGAGGGAATCATTGCCGATGCCTCCGGCGAGCGAATCATGGCCATTGCCGCCCGAGAGCGTGTCGTTGCCGCTGCCGCCGCCGAGACGATCCGCCGCGGCGCCGGCGCGCAGCAGGTCGTCGCCGAGACCGCCCTCCAGCGTGGCGGCATAGTTGCCGCCGGTGAGCGTATCGTCGCCCGCGCCGCCCGAGAGGATCATGCGGCGGTTGGCCGGCGCGGTCAGGATGTCGTCGCCCGCACCGCCGCGTTCCGCCCAGGTGGTGGATGCCACGGAGGTGACGCGGCCCTCGCCATCGGTGTAGCGGGCGAGCGCGCGCAGCGTGACGTCATCGAGGCCGGGCAGCGCCGCCAGCGTGGCGCTGATGGAATTGGGCACGCTGCTCCAGGCGCCGGTGGTCTCGTTGCGCATCTGCCAGAGGTAGGTGATGGCGCCGAGCCCGTCGGCATCGGCCAGCGTGCTGCTGGCGCGCAGCGCATCATTCGCCGTGTTGAGCGACAGCACGACCTCGCCCGAGGGCGGCGCATTGCCCCCGCGCACGCTGATCTGCACCGCCTTGTCGACGCTGCGCCCGAAATCGTCGTCCTGCGCCGAGAGCAGGATCTCGTAGACGTTGTCGCCATTGGCATCGGCCGGCGCGTTGATGTCGGGCGATTCGACGAAGCGCACGCCGCCATTCGCATCCACGGTGAACAGCGCGGCATCGGCGCCGCGCAGGCGCCAGCCGATGATGGTGCCGTCGAGGTCCTCGGCGGTCGCGCGATAGGCCACCTTGAGCGGGTTCAGGCCGGTGATGACGCTCGTGGCCGCGCCGCTGGTGACCAGCGGCAGGTCGTTCTCGGCGGTGATGCGCATCCTGGTCTGGGCGCTGCCCGTCGCGTTGTACAAGGGCACGGTCAGCGAAAAGACGAAGGTCCTCTCGAGGGTCGGCTCATGGCTCAGGTTGCGCCAGCTGAGTTCCTCCATGATCCGCTCGATCACGAGGGTCGAGGTGATGTTGCTCGACCCGGTGAAGTCGATGATGAAATCCTCGCCCACGCCGCCGCGTACGGTGCCGTAGGGCGTGCCCTGCCACAGCACGATCCCGCTTTCGATCCGCACACCGCCGGTCCCGGTGCCGGTGTCGAGCAGGCTGATGATGTCGTCATCGGCGAGGCCGCTGACCCTCAGCGTTGCGGCCGTCGCGGAACCGGTGGTGATGATGTTGCCGACCGACCTGACGGTGTCGCGCAGGTCGATTTCGAGGAAGTCGGTGAGGAGCCCCAGGGTGATCCGGTTCAGGATGTTCTCGTTCACCGGAAAGGGGGGATTGGGGTTGATGCCGTTGATCGCAACGGTGTAGGTGCCCGACACGCGCGCTGCTCCCGATCGTACCGATGATGCATCGTATTTTGGCGCCGGAGCGCGCCGCAACCAATCAGGAGTTGTGCGGCACCTTCAGCCGGCAAGTGCGCGCGCAAACACCCCCGGGTCGACATTGCCGCCGCTGACCACCACGCCCACCACGCCGCCGCGCGCCGCGACGCGGCCTTCCAGCACCGCGGCCAGCGCCACCGCGCCACCGGGTTCCACCACGATCTTGAGGTGCTCGAAGGCGAAGCGCATGGCGCGCAGCACCTCGGCCTCGGTCACCACCACGCCGCCGGCCAGGTGGCGATGATTGATGGCGAAGGTCAGCGCGCCGGGCTGCCTGGCCAGCAGCGCATCGCAGAAGGGGCTGCCGGTGACGCTGTTGGCCAGGCGACGGCCGGCTTCAAGCGAGCGCCGCGTATCGTCCCAGCCCTCGGGTTCGACGGCCCAGACCTCGGCCTTGGGGGCGAGGGCTTCCAGCGCCAGCACGCAGCCGGCGATCAGCCCGCCGCCGCCGGTGCAGACCGCGACGGTGTCGGGCTCAAGGCCGAGCGCGCCGGCATCTTCCAGCAATTCCAGCGCGACGGTGCCCTGGCCGGCGATGACATGCGGATGGTCGAAGGGCGGGATGACGGTGGCGCCGCGCTCGGCGGCCAGCGTCGCGGCGAGTGCGTCGCGATCGACGCCGTGGCGATCATACGGGATGATCTCCGCACCCCAGCGCTTCGTCGCCGCGACCTTGATGGCGGGGGCGTCGCTGGGCATCGCGATGGTCGCCTTCATGCCGAGCATATGCGCCGCCGCCGCGCAGGCCTGGCCGTGATTGCCGGAGGAATGCGTGACGATGCCCCCGCGTCGTGCCTCGGCATCCAGCAGCAGCGCCGCGTTGGTGGCGCCGCGCAGCTTGAAGGACCCGGTGCGTTGCAGCGGTTCGGGCTTCACCAGCACGGTGGCGCCGGCGATCTCGTCGAGCAGGCGGTGGCGGATCAGCGGCGTGCGCAGGATGCGCCCCGCGAGGCGATCGGCCGCGGCGCGGACGTCGTCGAAGCTGGGCAGCGTGTCGCTCATGCCGTGGCCTTTCGTGCGAAGCGCAGCGGGTCGCACAGCGACACCGCGGGGGCGAGCGCGCCGGGGTCGCGCCCATCGGCGAGCGCCGCCAGCAGCGCGCCCGCCGCAGGGGCCGTCTGCATGCCGTAGCCGCCCTGGCCGACCATCCAGTAGAAGCCGCGCTCGGTGCCTTGCCCGATGGCGAGGCCGCGATCGGGCGTGAAGCTGCGCAGGCCGGCCCAGCGGTGCTCGATGCGCGCCACGGGTATGTCGAGCGCCTGCTGCATGCGGTCCACCGCCACCGCCACGTCGTATTCGTCGGGCTGCGCGTCGCAGGGGTCGGAGTCGGTCTCGTCGGCGGGGCTGACCATCAGCTTGCGGCGGGCCTCGGCGCGCACGTACCAGCCGTGGCCGGCATCACCCAGCAAGGGCCAGTCGGCGCAGTCGTGGTCGCCCGGGTCGATGATGCAGGCGGTGCGGCGCTTGGGTTGCAGGCCGATCGGGTCGAGGCCGGCGATGGCCGCGACTTCGTCGCCCCAGGCGCCGGCGGCGTTGACGATGACGGGGGCGGTGAAGACGGCGCCGTCGCTGGTCTGCGCGCACCACGCGGCACCGTTGCGCCAGATGCGCCCGGCGCGTGCGCGCAGGGCCAGCGTGCCGCCGGCGGCGCGCGCCTGGCGCAGGAAGCCCTGGTGCATGGCGGCGACGTCGATGTCGAAGCAGTCGGATTCGATCGCGGCCATGGCGGCGTAGCCGGGGCGCAGCGCGGGGACCATGGCCTGCACCTCGGCCACGGGAATTTCGCGCATGTCGTCGCCCTCGGCGACCATCTCGCGCAGGTGGTCGACCTGGTCGGGTGGTGCCAGGTGCACGACAGGCCGCGGGCGCATCAGCGGTGCATCGGCGAAGCCCGGCGGCGGCGATTCGAAGAAGGCGCGCGAGGCGGCGGTGAAGATGCGCGCGTCCGGGCTGCCGTAGTTGCGGATCCAGATGGCGGCGGAGCGGCCGGTGGCGTGGTAGCCGGCGCGGTCCTCGGCTTCCAGAAGGGCCACGCGGCGGGTGGCGGAGAGATGCGCGGCGGCGGTGGCGCCGGCGATCCCCGCGCCGATGACGATGGCATCGAAGGCGTGCGTATCCATGATGGGCCAGCCTGCGCCGCGGCGGGGCAACGGGCAAGGCGGCGCGCTTACCTGAGTCAAGGTTGTTGCCAGCCATGTTTTTCCCTGACTAACCTGCCCCGACCGAGAAGCGGGCACGACGCAAAGGCCCGCCCCGGGGAGAGAACGGAAGGGAAAGCATGTCCAGACACGGGATCACCCGGCGCCACGTGATGCGCAATGGGGCAGGCGTTTTGGCGGCCGGCGCGCTCGGCGCGCCGATGGTGCACGCGCAGGGCACCGGCGGCACGCTGCGCTGCGGCTTCTGGGACCACTGGGTGCCGAACGGCAACGTGGTGATGCGCGAACTCTGTGCCGAGTGGGGCCGGGCCAACCGGGTCGAGGTGCAGGTCGACACCGTCACGTCGAACGGCAACCAGATCCTGCTGACGATCAACGCGCAGGCGCAGTCGCGCACCGGCTACGACCTGATGTCCTTCCCGACCTGGGAGCCGTCCAACCACCAGCGCATGCTGGAGCCGGTGGACGACGTGATGGGCCGGCTGATCGCCAAGTACGGCCCGGTCAATCCGGCGGCCGAGTACCTCGGCAAGCATGACGGCAAGTGGGCGGCGATCCCGGCGGTGGCCGGCACGCAGACCAAGCCCGCCTGCGTGCGCTTCGACCTCATGCAGCAGCATGCCGGGATCGACATCCGCGCCATGTGGCCCGCGCGCAATGAACGCGGTCCGGGCGCCGATACCTGGAACTGGGAGACCTTCGCCCAGGCCGCCGAGAAGTGCCATCGCGCCGGCTTCTCCTTCGGGCTGCCGATGGGGTCGTTCACCGATGCGGTGGACTGGGTGGGTGCGCTGTTCAATTCCTATGGCGCGCACATGATGGATGCGCGCGGCAATGTCACGGTGCGCAACAACGCGAAGCTGCGCGCGGCGGTCGAGATGTGCGCGCGCATCTCGCGCTTCCTGCCGAACGATGTCTGGGCCTGGGACGATGGCGGCAACAACCGCGCGCTGATCTCCGGCCGGTCGGCGCTGATCTTCAACCCGCCCTCCGCCTGGGCGGTCGCCAAGCGCGACGCGCCGCAGGTGGCCGAGCAGTGCTGGACGGTGCCGATGCCGGCGGGGCCCGAGGGCCGCCAGCTCGCCTACTTGCCGTATTTCTGGGGCATCTGGAACTTCAGCCGAGCCAAGCCGGCGGCGAAGGGGCTGCTGGAATGGCTGTCCGACCGCCCGCAGGCGGAACGTCAGACCAACGGGTCGAGCGGCTACGACATCCCGCCCTTCCTCAGCATGACCGACTTCCGCGTGTGGGAGACCGAGGGGCCGCCGGTCGGGTCGGTGTTCAACTACCCGTCGCGTCCGCATCACCAGTCGCAGACGTCGATCGCGATGGCGCCGGCGCCGGCCTCGATGGCGGTGCAGATGTACAACCAGGGCCTGAACACCAAGCTGATCGCGCGCATCGTGCAGGGCGGCGAGACGCTGGACCAGGCGCTGGGCTGGGTGGAGCGCGAGCTCAACACCATCCGCCGCGGCGGCTGAGCCGGGCCGGCGGGCGGCCCCGCGCCGCCCGCCTTTCCCCGCCATTCCAAGGAAACCTGCCATGGCAGCCGACGGCAGCGTCGCCGCATCCGCGCTCCCGCCGATCGAGGGCAACCGCGTCTCGTCCCTGCAGCGCCTTGCGCGCCGGCGATCGACCATCGCCTTCGTGATGACAGTGCCGCTGCTGGCGGTCGTGATCGGGCTTGTCGCCTACCCCGCGGCCTACGGCATGTACCTGTCCACCCTGAACCGGCGCATGACCGGCTTCATGGAGGGCGAATGGCTGCCCACGGGCCTCGGCAATTTCGAGATCCTGTTCGAGAGCGAGACCTTCTGGAACGTCGCCTGGCAGTCCTGCATCTTCGCCATCACCGCGGTGCTGCTGAAGGCGGCGATCGGCTTCTGGCTGGCGCATATGCTGCACCACATCCCGACCAAGGGGCAGCGCAAGTGGCGCGGCATGCTGCTGGTGCCCTGGGTGATCCCGCCGGCGCTGTCTACGCTGGGCTGGTGGTGGATGTTCGACCCGTCCTACGGGTCGATCAACTGGCTGCTGCAGGTGTTCGCGGTGCCCGAGGTGCCGTGGCTGGGCGAGCCCTGGTGGGCGCGGCTGTCGATCATCATCGTCAACGTCTGGTACGGCGCGCCCTTCTTCATGATCATGTATCTCGCGGCGCTGAAGTCGGTGCCCGAGCAACTGTACGAAGCCGCGGCGATCGACGGTGCGACCGCCTGGCAGCGGCTGCGCTACGTGACGCTGCCGATGATGGCGAACATCATCTCGATCACCGTGCTGTTCAGCCTGATCGTGACCTTCGCGAACTACGACATCGTGCGCGTGCTGACCAATGGCGGGCCGCGCGACCTCACGCATGTCTTCGCCTCCTATGCGTTCCAGGTCGGCATCCTGTCGGGCAACATCCCGCGCGGCGCGGCGGTGTCCCTGTTCATGTTCCCCATCCTCGCGATCTGCGCCTTCTTCGTGCTGCGCGGCGTGACCCGTCGCAACAAGGAGCAGATGTGATGTCGGCCGGCACGGCGTCCCGGGATCTGCCCGGCATCTACCACAAGGCCGGCTCGTTGCGGTCGGAACGGCGCTGGGCGCTGGTGGTGTCCTACATCTCGTTGATCGTAGCGGCGGTCATCTTCCTGACCCCGCCGGTCTACATGTTCATCACCAGCCTCAAGACCAGTGCCGAGATCGCCGACCAGCAGGGCAACCCCTGGCTGGTGCGAAGCCCCACGCTCGAGAACTACTGGGCACTGATCGAGAACCCGCTGTTCCAGGGCTTCTTCATCAACAGCGTGCTGATCACGCTGGTGGTGGTGTTCCTAACGATGGTGATCTCGATCCTGGCGGCCTTCGCGCTGTCGCGCATGCGGTTCTGGGGCAGCCAGGTGCTCGCGACCGGCGTGTTCCTGACCTACCTGGTGCCGGACACGCTGCTGTTCATCCCGCTGTACCAGATCGTCGGCGGGCTCGGCCTGCTGAACTCGATCTGGGGGCTGATGCTGGTCTATCCGACGCTGACCGTGCCCTTCTGCACCTGGATCATGATCGGCTACTTCGCCTCCATCCCGAAGGAGCTGGACGAGGCGGCGCTGATCGATGGCGCGACGTGGTCGCAGATGCTGCTGAAGATCTTCATCCCGGTGGCGCTGCCGGGGATCATCGCGGCGACGATCTTCGCCTTCACCGTGTCCTGGGCGGCCTTCGTCTATCCGACCGCCTTCATCACCACGCCCGACCAGATGCCGCTGACCATCGGCGTGGTGTCGCAGCTGGTGCGCGGCGATACCTTCGTGTGGGGGCAGATCATGGCTGGTGCGCTGCTGGCGGCCCTGCCGCCGGTGATCGTCTACGCCTTCCTGATGGACTACTACATCGCCGGGCTGACCGCCGGCGCGACGAAAGGCTGAACGCAAGATGGCGCAGGTTTCGCTCCGCAAGATCATCAAGGCCTATGAAGGCGGCGTGCAGGCGGTCAAGGGCATCGACCTCGAGATCGAGGACCATGAATTCGTGGTCCTGGTCGGCCCCTCGGGCTGCGGGAAGTCCACCACGCTGCGCATGATCGCGGGGCTGGAGGAGATCACCTCCGGCGACATCGCCATCGGCGGCACGGTGGTGAACGACATCCCGCCGCGCGACCGCGACATCGCGATGGTGTTCCAGAACTACGCGCTCTATCCGCACATGTCGGTCTACGACAACATGGCCTTCGGCCTGACCTTGCGGAAATTCCCCAAGGCCGAGATCGACCGCCGCGTGAAGGAAGCCGCGCGCATCCTCGACATCACGCCGCTGCTCGACCGCAAGCCCAAGGCGCTGTCGGGCGGGCAGCGGCAGCGCGTGGCGATGGGCCGCGCCATCGTGCGCGACCCCAAGGTCTTCCTGTTCGACGAACCGCTGTCGAACCTCGATGCCAAGCTGCGCGTGCAGATGCGCACCGAGATCAAGAAGGTCCACCAGACGGTCAAGACCACCACTGTGTACGTCACGCACGACCAGGTCGAGGCGATGACGCTCGCCGACCGCGTGGTGGTGATGAACCACGGCGTGATCGAGCAGGTCGGCCCGCCGCAGGTGCTCTACCACACGCCCGCCACGCGCTTCGTCGCGGGCTTCATCGGATCACCGGCGATGAACTTCATCCCGGCGAAGCTCGAGGAGATGTCCGGCGCGCTGCGGCTGCACCTGCCCGCGGGCATGAGCGTGGACGTGCCCGAGGCCCGCACCGCGCGCTACCGCGCCTATGCCGGCCGTGACGTGGTCTTCGGCATCCGCCCCGAGCACCTGACCGACGACAAGCCCACCGACAAGACCAACCCCGCGCCGATGATCCTGACGCCGGAAGTCATCGAGCCCATGGGCATGGAGACGCTCGCGCACTTCAAGCTCGAGGGGGCGGAGCTGACCGCGCGGCTCGATCCCGCGACGCCGGCCGCGGTGGGCCAGCCATTGCGGCTGATCGCGCACATGGACCAGATGCATCTGATCGACCCCACCACCGACAAGGTCATTTGAATGAAGCGCCTGGAAGGAAAGTCCGCCTGGGTCACCGGGGCGGGCAGCGGCATCGGCCGCGCCATCGCCATCCTGTTCGCGCAGGAAGGGGCGAAGGTCGCGCTGACCGGCCGGCGCACCGCGCCGCTGGAGGAAACCGCGGCGATGATCGGCGGTGGCGCGGTGATCGTGCCCTGCGACCTGACCGACGAAAAGCAGATCGCCGCCGCCCTCGCGACCGTGGAATCCAGCATCGGCGGGCCGGACATCCTGGTGAACAATGCCGGCGTGAACCTGCCCAGGCGCTACATGCACCAGCTGACGCCGGAGTCGATCCGCGCGCTGGTCGACGGCAACCTGACCGCGCCGTTCATGACCTCGATCGCCGTGCTGCCGGGGATGCGCAAGCGCGGCGGCGGGCACCTGATCCAGATCGCGTCGATGGCGGGCAAGGGCATCTCGTTCCTGTCGGGGCCCGGCTACACGGCGGCCAAGCACGGCTTCGTGGCGCTGTCGCAGTCGATCAACCAGGAGAACGGGATCCACAACATCCGCTCCTGCTGCATCTGCCCGGGCGAGGTCGCGACCGACATCCTCAAGAACCGCCCCGAACCCGTGCCTGCCGAGGACATCGAGCGCCTGCTGCAGCCCGAGGACATCGCCGCCATGGCGCTGTTCGTCGCCACCATGCCCGCCCGCGCCAACATCACCGAGATGCTGGTGACGCCCACCTACATGCGACTGCTGGCGCCGCAGGCGAAGAAGATCGCGGCGATGTAGGAACGGGGGACCTCCCCCGAACCGGGGCCCCGCGACGTTGCCGTGCAGCGCCGCGGGGACCGCTGGCCCAATTTCCCGGCACCTGGAGACTGACCGCGAAGGTCGGAACGACGCACATGCAGATGCACCACATCCCCGTCCCCACCCTGACCGCGCTGGTGCGCGACGTCTTCCTGGCGGCGGGCTGCGACGCAGCGGAGTCGAACCGCATCGCCACGCACCTGGTCGGCGCCAACCTGGCCGGGCATGACAGCCACGGCGTGGTGCGCGTGCCGCGTTATGTCGAGTGGCTCGAAGCCGGCTTCGTCGTGAAGGGGCAGGATGCCGAAATCGTCACCGATGGCGGCGCCTTCGCGCTGGTCGACGGCAAGTGGGGCTTCGGGCAGACCGTGGCGCCGCAGGCCGTCGCATTGGGCATCGCGCGCGCGCAGCAGCACGGCGTCAGCGTCACCGCGCTGCGCAATGCCGGCCATATCGGCCGCGTCGGCGACTATGCCGAACAGGCGATCGCCGCCGGGCTGATCTCCATGCACTTCGTCAACGTCGCCGGCAGTGTGCTGGTGGCACCCTTCGGCGGTGTCGAGCGGCGCTTCTCCACCAACCCCGTCGCGATCGGGGTGCCGCTGCCGGGCCGCCCGCTGGTGCTGGATTTCGCGACCTCCCTGGTGGCGGAAGGCAAGGTGCTGGTCGCGTCGTCGGGCGGCAAGAAGCTGCCCGAGGGCGCGCTGATCGAACCCGATGGCCGGCTGTCCACCGACCCGCACACGCTGTACGGCCCCTATGATGCGGTCGGCCCGCGCAACCCGGCGAACGGGCAGGGCGCGATCCGCGCCTTCGGCGAGCACAAGGGATCGGGCCTGGCCTTCATGTGCGAGATGCTGGCCGGCTGCCTGACCGCCGGCGGCACCTCCGGCCCGGTCAGCGGGCGCGGGCGGATCGCCAACGGGATGCTCTCGGTGTTCCTGTCGCCGAAGCATTTCGGCACCCAGGCGGAATTCGAACGCATGGGCCTGGCCTATGCCGATTGGATCGCCGCCTGCCGCCCGGCCAACGCCGCCGCACCGGTGCTGCTGCCCGGTGAGCCTGAGCAACAGCGCCGCGCCGAACGCACCGCCGGCGGCGTGCCGCTGCCCGGGGACACCTGGTCGAACATCCTCGCGACCGCGACGCGCCTCGGCGTGAACAGCCCCGCCTGATCAGCGCATGTCGCGGTGGTCGTAGCCGCGGCGCAGCCAGTCCACCAGCGGCAGCGGGCGCCGGCGCGGCTGGGTGGCCGCCTGGCGGCGCGCATGGATCTCGTGCAGCAGGACATCGCCGCCCGCCACGCGGCGCAGCGTGAGGCGCCGGGTGAAGCGTTCCGTCGCGCCCGGATGGCGGCCCAGCACCAGCAGAGCCGAGTCCGGCAGCGCGGTCGCGAGCAGGTCGACCGTGCGGTCCGCATCCGCCGGTTCGAAGGCGGTCGTGGTGTCGCCCAGCAGGATCCAGCGTGGCCGATGCAGCAGCACCCGCGCGATGGCGAGGCGCTGCAGGTCGACCGCGCCCAGCATCGCGTCCCAGTCGGCGATCTCCGCCAGCCGTGGCACCAGCGCATCGAGACCGACGGCCGCCAGCGCGGCGGATGCGACCTCGGGCGGAAAGCGCTCGGCGGCTTCGGGAAAGGTCAGCGCATCGTGCAGCGGGCCTTCGGGCAGATGCGGTTTCTCGCCGATCGTCGTGACGTCGGCGTCCGGCGGCAGGTCCACGATTCCACGGCCCCAGGGCCAGATCCCTGCCAGCACGCGGAACAGCGCCTGCGCGGCTTCCGGGTCGCCATCGACCAGCACGCGTTCGCCAGGCGCGACGTGCAGCGTGATGTCGGAAAGGATCGCGGTGCCGTCCGGTGCGGCTACGTACAGGTCGCGCGCGCCGAGGCCATGGCCGACGCCGCGGTCGAGCACGATGGCCTCCGCCCCCGTCCGCGCCGACTCCGCCGCGACAACGCGCACCGCTTCGTCGAGCGACAGGACGCGTTCGACCGAGGCACGCCACTCCGCGATGCGCTGCAGGTTGTCGACCGGCCAGGACAGTGCCGCCGTCACCTGCTGGAAAGCCTGCGCGATCTGCATGACGCCGCCGAGCGTGATCGTGCCCGCCATGTAGCGCGGCGTCGTCACCAGGATCGGGAAGACCGGCGCGAGCGTCAGGTAGCCGGCGGAGAACCCGGTCAGGCGCGACAGCCCCTGCGTCTGCGCCGCCCAGGCCGGGCGGATGCCGTCGAACAGCGCGGTGATGCGGCCGCGCTCGCGCGCCTCGCCATGCGCGAGCGCGATGGGTTCGGCGGTTTCGCGGACGCGCACCAGGCCGAAGCGGAAGTCGGCCTCGCGCGTCTGGCGCAGGTCGGTCGCGCCCACCAGCGGTCGGCCGAGCAGGAAGGCCACCACGGACCCCGCCGCCGCATAGGCAAGGGACAGCGCCACCATATGCCCCGGCAGGTCGAACCCGAACACCATGATCCGCCCCGACAGCGTCCACAGCAGGCCCACGAAGGTGACCAGCAGCAGCGTCGCGTAGAGCAGGCTGTTCGCCAGATCGATCGCGTATTCGGTCGCGATGCGGATGTCTTCGGCGATGCGCCCGTCCGGATTGTCGTGATCGCCGGGAATCTGCGCGATCTGGTAGTGCCGCGCATCCTGCATCCATTCGCCGACGACGCGCAGCGTCAGCCATGCGCGCCAGGCGATGTTGAGACGGCGCCGCGCGACCATGTGGAAGGCATTGGCGATCACGGCGCCGGCGACGATCAGCGCAAAGACGCCGATCTGCGCGAGGAAGCGATCCATCGATCGCCGTTCCAGCGCATCGAAGAAATCCGCGTTCCACAGGTTCAGGCGGATCGCCAACGCAACCTGCGCCACGCCCAGCACCGCCATCGCCAACGTCCACCCGCGCGCGCGCCAGCGCTGCGGCCCGTCGTGCCAGAACGGCCCGGCCAAATGCAGGAAGTCGCGGAAGAACCGCGTCCTGCCCGCATGGTCCGGCGCGCCGTTCATGCGCGCGGCGGCGCGCCGCCGTCGAGGAAGGCACGCAGCGCGGCGATCTCCTCCGCCGCCCCCGGTTCGGCCAGCCGCGCGTAGTAGGCCGCGGCGCCATTATAGATCGCGCTGGCCCCGGCATCCGCGTGCGTGAAGTCGGCGATCTCCTGCATCTCGCCCGCCCACCGGTAGGCCTTGTCGTACATCGACGGCACCATGCGTGCGAACCAGGCCGACAGCGCAGGCTGGCTCGCGGCGAGCTCGGCGCGCAGCGCATCCGCCGCGCCGGCACGCGTCGCCGCCAGCATCATCGCGGAACCGATCGCGACCAGGCCCTTGGTGATGCCGGCATAGGACATCTTGAGCGCGGAGGCGGCGCCGAGCGGCCCTTCCACCACGCGCAGGTCGATGCCGCGGCCAGCCAGCAGCGCGGCCAAGGCTGTCGCGTCAGGGCCGGAGGCATAGACCACCGGGCCCGCGTAACCCTCCCGCGGCGGCCCGCCGATGATGCCGGCGTCGACCACGCGCAGCCCATGGCTGCCGAGCGTCGCGGCGATGCGCCCCATCGTTTCCGGGCTGATCGCGTTGCAGTCGGCATAGATCGGCGGCTTGGGTGCGGCAGCCAGCACCGGCGCCAGGGTGGCGGCGGTCGCCTCCGCCTGGTCGGGCGGCAGGATCGACAGGAAGGCATCGGCCTGCGCCAGCCCCGCGAACGGCACAGCGCGCATCCCAGCCGCCGCCGCGCGTGCCGCGCTGGCGGCGCTGCGGCCATCGAGGTTGGTCAGCACGCTTACGCCACGCGCGGTGAGCCGCGCCGCCACGCCGGCCCCCATCGCGCCCTGCGCCAGGATGGCCACCACCGGTGTCGTCATCTTGCCCTGCCAGTGCCTGCTGTTGCCGTGGGAAGGTGGCGCGAAGGGCGGCGCGCGCCAATCCCGCGGTCGCGATTTGCCGGCGGCCGGGCCGGGGCGTAGCGTCGGCGCAACGGGGCCGGGATGCCCCGGCGGGACGCGAAGCTCCGCGCGGGATGCGCCCGCATCCGGTCGCGCCATGGCTCCAGCACCGGCAGGAAGGGAGACACCGTCATGCCCACCATCCGTCCGACCAGCGGCGTTCTCGGCGCCAACGTCACCGACATCGACCTGTCGCGCCCGATGGATCCGGCGGATTTCGCGACCATCCTGCGCGCGCTGGGGCGCTATGGCGTGCTGTGCTTCCCGAACCAGCTGCTGGAACCGGCGGCGCTGCGGGATTTCTCGCGGTGCTTCGGGTCGATTCAGACCTCGCTGTCGGGCAGGTTTCAGGACCCGCAGGTCCCCGAGGTCGGCATCCTGTCCAACATCGTCGAGGACGGGACGCCGATCGGCCTGGCCGATGCCGGGCAGGATTGGCACACCGACATGTCCTATCGCGACACGATGGGCTTCGTGAACGTGCTGAACGCGCACAAGGTGCCGCGGCGCGACGGGCGCGTGCTGGGCTCCACCGTCTTCGCCAACATGCATGCAGCCTATGACGCGCTGGACCCGTCTCTGAAGACGCGGCTGGAGACCGCCACGGCGACGCACGACTTCAACAAGTTCTGGGACATGATGGTCAAGCGCGGGACGGCCAACCGCAAGCCGCTGACGCCGGAGGAACGCGCCAAGCGGCCGCCCTCGGTGCATCCGGTGTTCCTCACGCATCCGGTCACCGGGCGGCGCGTGCTCTACTGCAACCCCGGCTACGCGGTGCGCATCAACGAATTGGACGAGGCCGAGAGCGATCGCGTGCTGGAAGCCCTGTTCGAACACCAGCTGCAGGACCGCTTCCTGCACACGCACCAATGGACCGAGGGCGACCTGCTGATCTGGGACAATATCGGCACGCTGCACAACGCCATCCCCGACTACGGGCCGAACGAGCATCGCCTGATGAAGCGCTGCCAGGTGATGGCCGACAAGGTGTTCCAGCCCGGCTTCATCCAGCAGGCGCTGGCCGCCTGATGCGCTGGATCCGCTTCACGGCCGAGGGCCGCACCGCCTATGGCATCCTGGAAGGCGACCGCATCGCCGAGGTGGCCGGCGACCCGTTCCGCGGGCACGAGGCCACGTCGCGCCGCCATGATCTGAACGCCGTCAAGATCGAGGTGCCAGTCATCCCGCCGACCTTCTACTGCGCCGGCCTCAACTACGTGGAACATGTCAAGGAAGGGGCGGCCAAGCGCGGCGAGGTGCCGAACATCCCGAACAAGCCGGACATGGGCTACCGCGCCGCGAATGCGCTGATCGCCCATGGCGAGACCATCGTCATCCCCGCCGACGCGACCGAGAAGGTGCACTACGAGGGCGAGCTGGTGGCCGTGGTGGGCCGCAAGGCCAAGCACCTGACCGAGGAGAACGCGCTGGACTGCCTGCTCGGCTGGACCATCGGCAATGATGTCAGCGAACGCACCTGGCAGAAATCCGACCGCACCTTCTGGCGATCCAAGAACACCGACACCTTCAAGCCGATGGGCCCCTGGATCGAGACGGATTTCGACCTCGACGCCGCCGAGACCATCGTGCGGCTGAACGGTGAGGTCCGCACCCGCTTCCGCACCAGCCACATGCTGTTCGGCGTGGCGAAGTTCATGGCCACCATGACGCGCAACGTCACGCTGCATCCGGGCGACATCATCTGGTGGGGCACGGATGGGTCGTCGCCGGACCTCAAGCATGGCGATGTGGTGGATATCGAGATCACCGGAATCGGCCACCTGACCAACCCCGTCATCCGCGAAGGCACCCCGTGAACGTCCCGCATGAGCGCGTGCGCGCGCAGATCGAGGCCATCCTGCAATCCTGGGGCATGGCGCCCGACCTGCTCGCCACCACGGTCGAGGCGATGATCGAGACCGACCTGCTCGGCGTCGACAGCCACGGCATCTCGATGCTGATGACCTACGAGAAGCGGGTGAAGGACGGTTCGCTGAACCTCCAGGCCCGCCCGCGCATCGAGAAGCAGAATGCCTGCACCGCGCTGGTGGATGGCGGGGCGGGGCTGGGCCATCCGGTCTCTGCCTTCGCGATGAACCTGGCGGTGGACAAGGCGCAACAGGCCGGCGTGGGTATCGTCGGCGTGCGCAATTCGCACCATTTCGGCGCGGCGGGGGTCTATGCGCGCATCGCCGCGCGGCGTGGTGCGATCGGCATGGTCACCTCCGCCACGCGCGGCGTGACCATGGTGCCCACGCGCGGCGCGGCGCCGGTGCTGGGCACCAACCCGCTGGCCTTCGCGGCGCCGGCCAGGCGCCACCCGCCCTTCGTGCTGGACATGGCGACGACGACCACGGCCGCGGGCAAGGTGAAGGTCTACGACCTCAATGACCGCCCGCTGCCCGCGGGCTGGGTGCTGGACGCCAAGGGCCAGCCCGTCACCGACCCGAAGCAGGGCTTCGACATCGTGTTCAACCGGCCCGATGGCGGGCTCTCGCCGCTCGGCGGTTCGGCGGAGATGGCGAGCGCGAAGGGCTATGGCCTGGCGATGATGGTGCATATCCTGGGCGGCACGCTGGTCGGTTCCTCCTTCAGCCCGATCCGCAACCGCACGCAGAAGCCCGGCGACCCCGACGACATCGGCCATTTCTTCATGGCGATCGACCCGGCTGCCTTCCGCATGCCCGGCGACTTCGAAGACGACCTGGACGACGTGATCGACGTGCTGCACGCCACACCGGCGGCCGACCCCGCCAAGCCCGTGCTGGTCGCCGGCGAGCCCGAGGAAGCCGAGCGCCAGCGCCGCCTGCGCGACGGCATCCCGGTGCCGGGCAGCCTCGACACGCTGATCCGCGGCATCTGCGACAGGTCGGGCGCCGCCTATCTGCTGGGCAGCAACGTGTCGGTCGTGTGACGCGCGCAACCGCGATCACAGGCTGACTCCGGCGCCCCGGGCGCGCTATGAAGGGCCCGCCAGGAACGACAGGCCAGGAGACCTACGAGCATGAGCGAGACCGCCGTCACCGTGCAGCCCATGCGCTACCTCGACAAGGCGATGGGCGCGCTGCGCGACCTCGGCCTGCCCATGCCGACCGCCTCGGCGGAGGAAACCCCGATCACCGGCCTGCTGTCGAAGATCATGGAGCTGGACGCCGACCGCGTGACCTTGATCGCGCGGGTGCTGAACCAGGCCTCCAACTTCAACGAGGTGGTGCGCGAGCAGATCAAGGCGATGGAGGTGGGCGAGCGCTACCAGACCATCACCACCGCCTTCAACTCCATCCGCGACGATGCGAAGGGCATGGTCGCGCAGATGGAGGACGGCAAGATCTCCACCATGGAGCGGCTGTCGAACATCTGGCAGAAGGCGACGCGCGGCGACATCGCCTCGCGCTTCAACACCATCCGCGATACCTATCTGGAAGTGTCCAAGGACACCAAGGAGAACATCGACCGCGAGCACGCCATCCTGGAAGCCTATCGCGACTTCCGCGGCGCCATGAAGCAGGGCGAGGTGCTGGCGCTGGAAGTCCTGAAGAATGCCGAGGGGCGGCTCAATGTCGCGAAGGACGCGACCGACGTGGCGGTGAAGGCCGCCGAGGCCGCCGCGGCGGCGGAACCGGCCGAGCGCGCCCGCCTGGAACTCGCCCGCGACGAGGCGCTGCGCCACCTCCAGGCCGAGGACGGCAAGTACCAGATCGCCAAGGACCTCGCCGACAACCTGACCGTTTCCTACAACACGTCCGAAGTGATCATGGCGCGCCTGGTGCAGATCACCACGGCGAAGGAACGCGTCTACCAGCAGTCGGTCTCCTTCTTCTCGACCAACGAGGCGGTGCTGACCGCGCTGACCGCATCCTTCACCGGCATGCACGGGCTGCACGAGAGCACCCGCGCGCTGGAAAGCATGAAGGCCGGCGTCAACCAGTCGCTGGAAGTCCTCGCCGAGATCGGCGGCAAGGTGCAGGAAGCCGCGCTGCGCGCCGGCTACGGCCCGACCATCCAGGCGGACGCGGTGAAGAAGCTGGTCGAATCGGTGGTGAACTACCAGGAGCGCTCGATCGAGATCATCGACGAGATGCGCACCGCCGCGACGCAGAACAGCGACGAGATCCGCCGGTCGGTCGAGGAAGCCAAGCAGCGCATGGCGAGGCTGGCGCAGCGCGCCACCGTGGTCGCCGCCGCGAATGGGTGAGACGCGCGCGGGCGCGCCCGCGCCCGCCCTGACCGAGACCATGCTGGCGATGGACGTGGTGGACACGATCCGCCACGCCGATCGCCTGGTCGAGCGCGAGCTGGAAGGCACCGACCGCCAGGCGCGGCTGCGCGAACGCCTGCGCGAGATCTACACCTCGCAGGGCATCGTGGTGTCGGACCATGTGCTCGACCAGGGCATCGCGGCGCTGGAGGAAAAGCGCTTCGCCTATGCGCCGAAGGGCGAAGGCTGGCAGCGCAGCCTGGCCACCGCCTGGGCGACGCGCGGGCGGTGGGGGAAGTTCGCGGCCGCCGGCCTCGGCGTGCTGGTGCTGGGCTGGGGCGTGTATTTCGTCACCGTGGCCATGCCGCGTGCGCGCGAAGCGGCCGCCATCACGCGCGAACTCGAAACCGAATTGCCGCGTGCGCTGCGCGCCGAACATGACCGCGTCCTCGCCGGCACGCAGGAAGCCGCGCCGCGCGCCGAGGCCGCGCGCCTGCTGGCCGAGGGCGAGGCGGCGGCGCGCGCCGCCAACCTAACCGAGGCCCGCGCACGCCGCACCGCGCTGAACGACCTCGCGGCGCGCCTCGCCGCCGCCTACACGGTCCGCATCGTCAACCGGCCCGGCGAGCCGTCCGCCGTGTGGCGCGTGCCGGCGGCGAACCCGCGCGCGCGCAACTACTACCTGGTGGTCGAGGCGGTGGACCGCGACGGCCGCCCGGTGGAGGTGCCGATCACCAGCGAGGAGGATGGCCGCGTCGCGCGCGTGTCGCGCTGGGCCCTGCGCGTCCCCGAGGCCGAATTCGAACGCGTGCGCCGCGACAAGCTGGCGGACGGCATCATCGACCAGCCGGTGATCGGGCAGAAGGTCGCCGGCAGCACCACCACGAACTGGACGGTGCAGACCAACGGGGGGGCGATCCTGTCATGGTGAGCGGCGTCGCGGTCCTGCAGGAGATGGACCAGCGCCTGGCCGAGGCGCAGCGCGAGGCCTCGGCCGCGCAGACCGAGGCCGACACGCTGGCGGCGCGGCGCGAGGGCCTGCGATCCGAGGAAGCCGGCGCGCTGCGCGAGCTCGCGCGCCTGCGTGTGCTGGAACTGGCCGATGGCCGGTCGGCGCTCGATGCGCTGGATGCCGCGGGCGCGCAGGTGCAGGCCAGCCTGCGCCGCCGCGCGAGCGAGCTCGAAGCCGCGCAGCGCGCCGTGCTCGATGCGCGCGATGCGCTGATGGCCGCCGAGGCAGCGCGCGACGCGGAGGCCACCCGCCACCGCGCCGCGCAGGATGCCGAGGCCGCCGCGCTGCGCGCCGCCGATGCCAAGGCCGCCGAGGATGCCGACTACCGCCGCCTGGCCACCGCCGCGGAGGAGGCCGAGCGCACCGCCCAGCACGCCGAGCAGAAATCCGGCTTCGCCGCGCGCGACTTCGAGGAGAAGGGCCGCCCGTACCGCGCCGATCCGCTCTTCGCGTATCTGTGGGACCGTGGCTACGGCACCGGTCGCTACCGGGCCTTCCCGCTGGTCGCGATGATCGATGGCTGGGTCGCCCGGCTGATCGACTTCGAGCCGGCGCGGCGCAGCTACCACCTGCTGTCGGAACTGCCCGGCAACATGACCGGCCATGCGCAGCGGATGCGCGCCGCGGCGGATGCGGCGGTGCGCGCCATGCTCGACCGCCGCCGCGTCATCGCCGGCCTGCCCGAGGGCGATGCCCGTCCGCCGGTCGATGCGCTGGAAGCCGCCGAGGATGCGGTCGAGGCCGCGCAGGCCGCGCTTGCCGCCGCCGAGGCGAAGCGCAGTGCGCTCGCTGCCGGGGAGGACGCCGATTCGCAGGCCGCGATCCGTGCGCTGGAAACGGCCATCGGCGCGCGGTCGCTGCGCACGTTGCGCGAGGAAGCGGCCCGCACGCCCACGCGCGACGACGATGCCATCGTCGCGCGGCTCGAGATCGCCGCGGCGGAGCGTGCGCGGATCGAACGCGACCTGGCGGATGCACAGGGCCAGGCCGAGGGCGCGCGGCGCCGCTTCGCCGAGATGCAGGCGCTGCGCAGCGACATGCGCAGCCGCGGCGTCGAGCGCAGCGAATGGGGCTTCGCCAGCGGCGCGCTGGTCGGTGCGCTGCTGAGCGAGGTGCTGCGCGGCGCGCTGTCGCGCGATGGCTTCTGGGACCGGATGGAACGCCAGCGCGTGCCCGACCGCACGCAGGGCACCGCGCATCCCGGCCCCTGGGGCAATTCCCTGCCGGGGCCCTGGGGCAAGCCGGCGCCCGGGCCGTGGCACACCAATCCGCAGCAACCCGGCGGCGGCTGGTGGGGCGGCGAGGATGCCGCGCCCTATTGGGACCGCGGCGGCAAGCAGGCAGGCAGCGCCGGGCCGAAGGGCGGCGACTGGGGCGGCGGCGGCGGCACGACGGGCGGCGGTTTCCGCACCGGCGGCAAGAGCGACCAGGGCGGGGGCTTCCGCACCGGCGGATCCTTCTGACCGGGGCGGGTTTCCCGCGCGCGACGCTTCGCTGTAGGCTCCCGCCGTTCAACGAATCGGGAGACGCGCCATGACGTTCCGCCGAAACATCCTTGCCGCCGCCACCGCGGCCGTCATCGCCCTGCCGGGCGCCGCCTTCGCGCAGGCGCCGCAATTTTTCCGCATCGGCACCGGCAGCGCCGGCGGCACCTACTACCCGATCGGCGGCATCATCGCGAACGCGCTGTCCTGCCCGCCGGGTTCGCCCTGCAACACCGCCGGCGCGACCGATGGCATCCCCGGCATGGTCGCTGTCGCGCAGGCCACGCAGGGCAGCGTGCAGAACGTCGCGATGGTGCAGGCCGGCAATGCCGAGGCCGGCTTCGCGCAATCCGACGTGACGCACTGGGCCTATACCGCGACCGGCCTATTCCAGGGCCGGCCGGCGCAGAACCGCATCCGCTTCGTCGGCCACCTGTTCCCCGAGCACATCCACGCCGCGGTGCGCCGCGACAGCCCGATCCAGACCTTCAGCGACCTGCGCGGCAAGCGCATCGCGATCGGCCTGCAGGCGTCCGGTGCGCGCATCGGGTCCGAACTCATCCTGTCGGCCTATGGCCTGACGGCGGGGCAGGGCTTCACCGCCGAATACCTGAATCAGGCGCAGGGCACCGAGCGCATGCAGGATCGCGGGCTGGACGCCACCATCACCGTGGTTGGCTACCCGGCGGCCGCCTTCACCGAATTCTGCTCGCGCACCGGCTGCCGCTTCCTGCCGGTGCCGGAAGCCGAGGCCGCCCGCGTGATCGAGCGCGCGCCCTTCTACGGTCGCGGCGTCATTCCGCGCACCGCCTATGAAGGCCTGACCGAGGACGTGCCGACGCTGACCGTCGGCGCCGTGCTGGTGGTGCGCGACAGCCTGCCGGACGACCTGGTCTACAACATCACCCGCGCGCTGTGGTCCGACACGACGCGCGGTCTGCTCGACCGCGGCCATGCCAAGGGGCGCGAGATCGTGCGCGCCAATGCGCTGAGCGGCCGCGGCGTGGTTCCCTTCCACCCGGGTGCAGAGCGCTTCTACCGCGAAGCCGGCATCCTCCGCTGATCATCTGAAGGCAGGGCCCGTGTCCGCATCTGATCCCAAGGGCACGGGCGCTGCGCCCGGTCTTGCGAAGCTCGACCTCGACGCCGCCGCCGAGCTTGAGAAGAAGTACGACACCGAGGTGTCGTTTCGCGACCTGCATGGCCCGACGGCGATCTTCGTCTCGGCCATGCTGGTGGCGCTGTCGGCCTTCCATTACTACACCGCCGGCTTCGGCATCCTGACCGAGCACTGGCACAAGTCGATCCACCTGGCCGCGGTGCTCGGCCTGATCTTCATCATGTTCCCCACCAAGCACGAATTCGGCCCGCGCATCGGCAACGTGCCGGTGACGGACTGGGTGCTGGCGGCGCTTGTCGCGGCATCCTGCTTCTACCTGCCGCTGGTGTTCGACGAGCTCACCTTCCGCATCGGCATGCCGAACCTGCCGGACATGATCATGGGCACGATCATGATCGTGCTGGTGCTGGAGACCACGCGCCGCGCCATGGGCTGGGTGCTGCCCGCCATCGTCATCGTGTTCATCCTGTACGGGCTGTTCGGCAACCACCTGTCGGGCGTGCTGGCGCATCCCGGGTCGTCGTGGGAGGCCTTCCTCAGCCACGTGTACCTCACGCAGGAAGGCATCTTCGGCATTCCGGTGAAGGTGGTCGCGACCTTCGTCTTCCATTTCGTGCTGTTCGGCGTGCTGGCCACGCGCATGGGGCTCGGGCAGTTCTTCATCGACATCGCGTCGATCATCGCGGGGAAGTATCCGGGCGGGCCGGCCAAGGTGGCGGTGGTGTCCTCCGCCATGTTCGGGTCGATCAGCGGGTCGTCCATCGCCAACACCGTCACCACGGGGTCGCTGACCATCCCGGCGATGAAGCGCGTCGGCTACAAGCCGCATTTCGCCGGCGCGGTGGAAGCCGCCGCCAGCGCGGGCGGGCAGATCACGCCACCCATCATGGGGGCGGCGGCCTTCGTGATGATCGAATTCCTCGAAATCCCGCTGACCACGCTGCTGATCGCGGCCGCGGTGCCGGCGGCGATGCATTTCTGGGGCGTGTTCGTGCAGGTGCATTTCGAAGCCAAGCGCCTCGGCCTGCGCGGCATGGAGCCGAACGAGATCCCGCGCCTGTGGCCGACCATCCGCGACGGCTGGCCGACCGTCATCCCGCTGGTGCTGTTGGTCTATGTCATCATGCAGGGCTACACGCCCTACCTCGCGGCCTTCGTGGGCATCAGCGCGTGCATCGTCGTGGGCTTCCTGAACCCGCGCAACCGTATTACGCTGAAGGACCTGTGGGACGCCTTCGACATGGGTGCGCGCTATGCGCTCGCGGTCGGTGCGGCGGCGGCGGCGGTGGGCATCGTGGTGGGCGTGGTCACGCTGACCGGCGCGGGCTTCCGCGTCAGCTTCATCGTCACGCAGGCGGCGGTCCAGACGGCGGAATTCTTCCGCCCCGTCGTCGAGATGCTGCCCGCCAGCATCGGTTCGATGCAGGGGCTGACGCTGTTCATCACGCTGGTCTTCATCGCGCTGATCTGCATCGCGATGGGTGCGGGCATCCCGACCACGGCGCTGTACATCGTGCTGGCGGCGATCGCGGCGCCCGCCGTGCAGCAGCTCGGCGTGCCGCCGCTCGCCGCACACCTGTTCATCCTTTACTACGGGATCCTCGCCGACCTGACGCCACCGGTCTGCGTCGCCGCCTATGCCGCTGCCGGCATAGCGGGGTCCAACCCGTTCCGCACGGGAATCACGGCGTTCCGGCTCGGCATGGCGAAGGCGACCGTGCCCTTCGTCTTCGCCTATGCGCCGGTGATGCTGATCATGGTGGATGACTTCACGCTCAGCGCCTTCCTGTTCACCACCATCACCTGCGCCATCGGCGTGCTGCTGCTGGGCATCGGCATGACGGGTTACGCCTTCACGCATATGGGGCTGGTGTCGCAGGGCGTGCTGGTGCTGGCGTCGTTGCTGATGATCTCGCCCTCGGTGGTGATGACGGCGGCGGGGGCGGTCATCGCCGCGCCTGTGCTCGCGCTGAACTGGATGCGCGCGCGGGCGCTGCCGGCGACCGCGTAGCGCGACTCCCGATCGGATGCGTGGATCCGGTCGGGATCTGCCTCAGAACAGTGAATACCCGCCATCCACCACCAGGCCGTCGCCCGTGTGGTAGGCCGACGCATCGGAAGCCAGGTAGACCGCGAGCCCGCCGAAATCCGCGCCCTTGCCCCAGCGCCGCGCCGGGATGCGCGGCAGCACGGCGGCAGCGAACTTCTCGTCGCCCACGCTGCGCGCGGTCATCGGCGTCTCGATCCAGCCCGGCAGCACGGCGTTGGCGCGGATACCGTGCCGCGCCATCTCGACCGCCAGCGCGCGGATCATCGCGACCATCGCGCCCTTGGTCGCGGCATATTGCGTGTTGCGCGCGGCACCCTCGATGGCCGCGAGCGACGCCGTGCCCACCAGCGACCCGCCGCCGCCGCGTTCGGCCATGTGCCGCGCCGCCGCGCGCAGCGTGTAGAAGGCGCCGTCCAGGTTCACTCGCGTCACGCGATGCCATTCCGCGCTGTCGAGCTCGGTGAATTTCACCTTGCGCCCATAGGTGCCGGCATTGGCGAAGCAGGCATCGACGCGCCCGAGCGCCGCCAGCGTCGCTTCGAAGGCGGCATCCACTGCGGCTTCGTCCCCCACGTCGCAAAGCGCGGCATGCACGCGCACGCCATGCGCCGTCAGCGCCGCCGCGGCCTGCGCGTTCTTCGCCGCATTCGTCCCCCAGATCGCGACATCGGCGCCGGCCTGCGCCAACGCCTCCGCAATGCCCAGGCCGATGCCGGAATTCCCGCCAGTGACCAGCGCGACCTTGCCGGCCAGGTCGAAGGGCGCGTAGGCCATCAGTAGCCTGCCTGCCGGTCCACCAGCTGCGTCAGCGGCGCGCCGTCCACGAAGCGGCGCAGGTTGTCGACCAGCAGCGCCGCCACCATGGAATCGCGCTGCGGATGCAGCCCGCCGATATGGGGCAGGACCATGATCTTCTCCTCCGCCCAGAAGGGGTGCTCGGCGGGCAGGGGTTCGGTGCGGAACACGTCCAGCACGGCGCCGGCGATGGTGCCCGCGCGCACCGCAGCCACCAGGTCGGCATCGTTGATCAGCGCGCCGCGGCCGAAATTCAGCAGCCAGGCGGTCTTCTTCATGCGCGACAGCCGCGCGGCATCGATGAAGTTCTCGGTCGCCGGCGTGGCGGGCAGCAGCAGCACCACGAAGTCGCTCTCGGCCAGGATCTCGTCGGTGCGTTCCGGCCTCACCACCTTCGCCACATGCGCGATCTCGGCGACGCCGCGCTTGGTGCCGATGACGCGCATTTCCAGCGCCGCCGCCTTGCGCGCCAGTTCCGCGCCGATCGCGCCCAGGCCCAGGATGCCCAGCGTCTGCCCCGCCAGCGTGGCGGACACGCGTCGCGTCCAGCGCGACGCCGCATTGTCGCCGGCGATCGCCGCATAGGGCTTGGTGATGTGGAACAGCGCGCCGAGGATGTTCTCCGGCATCTGCACCCGATGCGTCCCGCGCGCGCAGGACAGCGCCAGGCCAGGCGGCAGGTCGGCGCGCGCGAGCCAATGCTCGACCCCCGCCGTCAGCGCCTGCACGAAGCGCAGCTTCGGCATGCGCGCGAGCATTCCGGCCGGCGGGCCCCAGGAGAGGATCGCCTCGGTCTCGGCCAGCGACGCATCATCGGGCGTGGCGGCGCGCGGCAGTGTCTCGATGCGAAAGCGGTCGGCCAGCCCTGCCTCGGCGATCGCGCGCGCATAGGGCTCGGCCCCGTCGGTCCACAGCAGCAGCAGCGGCTTGGTCATCGCAGTCCTCCGTCCTGCCGCGATGCTGCGGCAGGCGGCGGGGCGCGTCCAGGTCAGGCGGCGGGCGCGCGCAGCTCGGCCGAGACCAGCTTCTGCATCTCCGCCACGCGCAGGATGCGGATGGCGCGGCGGTCGCGCGCCAGCCAGCCCTCGCGCGTCATCTCCGACAATTCGCGCGAGACCACTTCGCGCCGCGCACCGATGCGCGCCGCGAGTTCATGGTGCGGCGGCGGTGGCGACACCACGCGTTCGCCTGGCGCGGATGCGCGCGGGCGCGACAGGCGCAGCAGTTCCGAGAACAGCCGCAGGCGCACCGGCAGCGCCTCGCGCTCCAGCGTGCGTTCGGTCTGCAGGCGCAGCTTCGCCGCCAGCGTGCGCAGCAGACCGTGGCAGGCGGCCGGCGTGGCGAAGACGAAGTCGAGGAAGGCCTGCGCCGGCACGATGCACAGCCGCGACCGCGCGATGGCGGTGACATTGGCCGCGCGCGGCGCGCCGTCGATCGCCGACAATTCGCCGAAGAATTCGCCGGCGCCGAATTCGTTGAGGAGCACCTCGCGCCCCGATGCCGCGCGCAATTGCACGCGCACCGCGCCGGTGGTGACGAAGAAGATGTCGGTCGAGGGCTCGTCCTCGTCCACCACCACCTGGCCGGGTTCCACCGTGCGCCAGCGCACGGCGGCGGCAAGCTTCGCCAGCGCGGCCGGGTCGGCGTTGCGGAAGAAGGCGATGTCGGCCAGCGTGGGCGTGCGCGTGGGCTCAGTCATGGTCGGGCGCAACCACACCAGATGCGGGAAGGCGGGGTCCTGGATCGCGCGCATGGGGGGCCTCCGGCGCGGCGCCGCCACGGCGCCATGGCGCACAGACTGCGACGCCGGGCGGCGCGGCGGGCGTGACGCGGGTCACGATCCGGGCACCCCGGCCAGGCCCTGCAGCACGCCGTCGCAATCCAGCACGCCATGGCCGTGGCGATTGTTCCAGCCGCTGCTGCCATCGGGCTGCCAGGCGGCATCGCGCAGGCGGCCGAACAGCTTGGCGGAGGGCAGGGCCGCGTCGCTCCAGCGCGTGCGCAGCGCTGCGACCACGCCGGCGGCCACGCCGCTCGCGGCCGATGACCCGGTGGCGATGCGGTGCGCGGTGTCCGGCACCAGGAAGTGGCTCGGCGCGGCCAGGTCGGGCTTCTGCTGGGGCGGCCCGCGATACGCCGGGAACTGGCCCGGCCCCTGCGACGAATAGCCCGCCCAGGTGCCGTCCGTGCGCGCCGCGCCCACCGTCAGCACGCTGTCCAGCGAATTGGCGCCGAGGATGCTGCGGGCGGGCCCGATCACCTCATCGGCGCAGCGCCCGTCCGGGTAGAAGGCGCCGCAATTGCCGGCGGCGAAGACCACATCGGCGACCGTTGCCGCGTGATCCACCGCACAGGCCACCCAATGGTAGCGGTTGCGGGTGTATTCCCCTGGCGTCGCCTCGCCGCGCGCGTCGTAGATCGACCAGGCATTCACGAAGACCCAGCGGCCGCGGAACACCTTGGGCCGGATCAGGCCGAGCAGCTCGACATCGATCGCCATGCGCGTGATGGCGCCGAAGGCATCCGACAGGAAGGCCGGCATGTTGCCCAGGATGCGCGGCGGGATCAGCGGGCAGTCGAAGATCATGGCGCGCGGCGCCAGCGCCAGCACGTTGCGCGCGATCATCGTGCCGTGGCGGTTGTCCTTCGCCGCCTGGCCCGGTGGCACGGCGCCCGGCTGGCCGGGCTTCCACCAGCCGCCCATGAAGCGGCTGCCTGGCGGCAGGCGGCTGGCATCCACGCCCTGGTCGATGATCACGACCTTCACGCCTTCGCCATCGAGCCCGGCCGCGCCCAGCGCATCGGCGCGGATCAGGCGGTGGGCATCGGCCAGGTCGCCGAAGGAACTGCCCTCGCCGCGCCCCGTGCCCCAGTGCAGCGCGGCGTTCAGGCGCAGGTCCGCGACCGGGTCGTCGAAGCCGCCCAGCGCCGACTTCGCGCGGTCCCGGAAGGCGCGCGCCACATCTTTCGAGGCGAAGCGGATGGCCAGCGCGGCGTGGGTCGGCCGCGGGCGTCGCGCGGGCAGCTCGGCGGCGGCTTCGCGATCCTCCGGCAGGGCGAACTGCCAGTCGTTCAGGGGGCGGTGGGTGACACGCAGCGGCAATTCGCCCGGCGGCGCATCCGCGCCATCGAGGTCGAGCCGCCGCACCAGCAGGCGCGACAGCGGCAGGGGGTCCGGATCGGCATACGCCTTCGCGAGCTCGCCATCCTCCCGCAGCCAGGGCGCGTCGCGGAACACGAAGCAGCGCCGCACCGGCGGGGGTGGTCGTTCCTTCTCGCCCTTGATCGCCATCGTCAGGGTCTCCGTGCAGCGGACGTGGCCATCCTTGCACTTCCGGCCCGTTTCGTGAAATCTCCGTCATCGCGGCGCAGCACAATTTTGGAACCTGTCGGTCCATGTCGGCCCAACCCATGACGCGAGTGCTGGAGACGGAGGACGCGCCCGGCGCGCGCCGATTCGCCGCCTTCGCCTTCGCGGACGTGGTCGGCTACACGATCCTGATGGCGACCGAGGAGGCGCGCACCCATCGCCGATGGATGGCGGTGCTGGACGGCGTGCTGCGACCCCTTGCCGCCGATCACGGCGGGCGCATCGTGAAGTCCACCGGCGATGGCGTGCTGGCCGAATTCGACGCGCCGCGGGGTGCGGTGGCCTGGGCGCTGGCGGTGCAGCAGCGCCTGTCGCAGGAGGACAAGGCCGAGCCCGAGGCGCCGACGCTGGCCCTGCGCATCGCGGTCCATGCCGGGGACATCACCGCCACCGCGCATGATATCTATGGGCAGGGCGTGAATGTCGCGGCGCGCTTGCAGGAACACGCGCCGGCGGGGGGCGTGCTGCTGTCGGCCCTGGTGCAGGACAGGCTGGCCGGCGCGCTGGCGCAGCCGGTGCGCGACCTCGGCTGGCTGACGCTGAAGCACCTGCCGCAGCCCGAGCGCGCCTTCGCCATCGACCCCGAGACGCCGCCGACGCGCCTGCCCAGCCCGCCCGACGTCTCGCCGCTGCCCTCGTTGGCGGTGATGCCGCTGCGCAACCTGGGCGGCGATCCGCAGGACGACTACTTCGCCGATGGCGTGGTGGACGACATCGTGGTGTCGCTGGCGAACCTGCGCGAGCTGATGGTGGTGTCGCGCAGCTCGACACTGGCCTGGAGGGGGCGCGACATCGACCCGCGGGAGGTCAGCCGCGCGCTGGGCGTGCGCTATGTCGTCAGCGGCAGCGTGCGGCGCGCGGGCAGGCATGTGCGCGTGCAGGTGGAATTGTGCGATGCGCAGACCGGCACCAGCCTGTGGGGCGATCGCGCCGAGACCGAGGGCGGCGAGATCTTCGCCCTGCAGGACCGCCTGGTCGAACGCATCCTCGCCGGCGTCGCGCCGCATGTCCGCGCCGCGGAACTGCAGCGCGCGCTGCGCAAGCGGCCGGAGAGCTTCACCGCCTATGACCTGACGCTGCGCGGCATCGGCCTGCTGCATCGACTGGACGGGGCCGGCTTCACGGAGGCGCGCGGCCTGTTCGCCACCGCCATGGCGCACGACCCCGGCTTCGCGCTGCCGGCCGCCTGGGCCGCGCGCTGGTACAGCCTGAATGTCGGGCAGGGCTGGTCGCTGGATCCGCGCGCGGACATGGAGCAGGCGGCGAACCTGTCGGCGCGCGCGATCGAGCTCGATCGCCAGAATGCCGTCGCGCTGGCGACGCACGCGCACCTGCGGTCGTTCCTGTTCCACGACTACGATACCGCGCTGGTCTTCTTCGAACGCGCGCTGTCGGCCTGCCCGAACAGCGCGTTGGCCTGGCTGCTGTCCTCCGCCACCCTGTCCTATGTCGGGCGGACGGCCGATGCGATCCGCCATGCCGAGCACGGGCTGCGGCTGTCGCCCTTCGACCAGAGCCTGTTCAGCTACTACAACCTGCTCGGCTTGGCGCACTACGCGCATGGCGACATGGCGCAGGCGATCAAGTGGTATCACCTCTCCTACACCGAGATGCCGAACTTCACCGCGACGCTGCGTGTCTATGCGGCCGCGCTCGCGGCAGCCGGCGAGGCGGATCGGGCGCGCGACATCGCCGCGCGGCTGCTCGCGGTCGAGCCGGGCTTTTCCATCGCGGACTACGCGCGCACGCGCATGCCGTTCCGCGACGAACGCATCAGGGCGCGCTACATCACAGACCTGCACGCGGCGGGTCTGCCAGCTTAGCGCGCTGCGCGCAGAACGGAGGCGAGGGCATGGGCGGTATCGGGCCGGCGGACAATGCGGACAACGCAGACAATGCGGACAACGCCGACAATGCCGACAACGCGGACAATGCGGCGGCCGGCGGACGTGGCCGGGCCTCGGGCGGGCGACCCGTCGGCCTGAGCCCCGCGCTGGCGTTCGAAGCCAACGAGGACTGGTTCCGCGCCAACCGGTGGCCGCCCCAGGATCTCGCGATCCTGGCCACCGACCTGCGCAGTCGCACGCTGGCCAATGCGCCGGTCGCCTTCCGGCCGGAGGACTGGTCCTTCGTTCATTTCGCCGTGGTCGCGACGACGCAATTCGCCCAGGAGACGATGGGCGGCGCGACGCCGGTCTGGACATCGATCGCCATCCCGCCGCCACCGGCCATCGTGCCCGTGCCGCCGGCCCCGCCCGCGATGACGCCGATCGAGCAGGAACTGGCCGAGTTGCAGGAGATCGCCGAATTCCGCGCCGGCGTCCTGGCCGAGGCGCTGGAGCAGCGCGACAACGTGCTGGGCTATTTCCGCGGCGTGCTGACCTTCCGCGGGCAGACCCATCCCTGGACCACGCGGCTTGCGCATGTCGCGATCCGCGTCGGGCAGTTCCTGGCGATGCACCACAAGATGCAGCACGCGCGGCCGCGGCCCTCGCGCCTGTTCCCGGCGCTGATGCCGCCGATCGACCCGCCCGGCCACGCCGCCTACCCCAGCGGCCATGCCACCGAGGCCTATCTGCTCGCGCTGCTGCTGGGCCAGGTGATGCCCGGGCCGGCCTGGGGCGAGGGTGTCGGCGGCGCACGCGCGCCGGTCAGCGCCACCGAGGCCACCGACGGCGCGATCGCCGGCGACATCACGGATCGGGTGCGCGACCTGCCGGGCGTGGCGGACCGCATGAAGAACACGCCGCTGTGGCGGATCGCGGAACGCATCGCGCGCAACCGCGAGGTGCTCGGCGTGCACTACCCGAGCGACAGCGAGGCCGGGTTGCGCCTGGCCGCGCAGGCGCTGCCGATCCTGCTGGCCTGCCCGCTGGTTGGCGCCGCCGGCACCGGCGCGATCGACCGCGCCACGGCCGAATGGGCCTGAGGCTGCGGCGCGGCGGGGCGTGACGCCCGCCGCGCCGCGCGTCAGGCCTTCACGATCAGCGCATCCACCGCCACCGCGTCGCTGCCAGCGACGATGATCGGGTTGACGTCGAGTTCGCTGATGCGCCCGCGCTGGTCGGCGATGAACTCCGACAGCCGGACCACGATCCCCGCCAGTACATCGAGATCGGCGGCCGGCGCGCCGCGGAAGCCCTCCAGTGCGGCGCGCCCGCGCAGCCCCTCGAACATGGCGCGTGCCTCGGCCTTGGTCACCGGGGCCAGTGCCAGCGCGGAATCGCGCATCAGCTCCACCAGAACGCCGCCGAGCCCTGCGACGATCAGCGGACCCATCAGCGGATCGACGCGCCCGCCGACCATCACCTCGACGCCAGGCTTCGCCATGGGCTGCACCAGCACGCCGTTGATGCGCGCACCAGGCGCGTGGCGCACGGCGTTCGCCATGACGGCGCGATAGGCCTCGCGCACCTCGGCGGCATCCTTCAGCTTCAGGCGGATCACGCCGGCTTCGGTCTTGTGCGGCAGGTCGGGGCTCTCGACCTTCATCGCGACGGGGAAGCCGAGCGCCTCGGCCGCCGCCACGGCGGCATCCTCGCTGCCGGTCAGGCGTTCGGGCACCACGGGCACGCCATAGGCCGCGAGCACGGCCTTGGCCTCGCGTTCGGTCAGCGTGCGGTCCTGCGATGCGGCGATGAGTGCGGCGGCCTCGGCGGCCGCTTCCGGGCGCGACAGGCGCGCAAGCACGCGCGGGCCGGCGGCGCGGCGCGCCTCGCGGTCATGCCAGTGCGACAGCGCGGCGAAGCAGCGGTCCATCGAGCGGAACAGGCCGATGCGCGGGTTCTGCTCGGCTTCCTTCGACCCGAAGCCTTCCAGCCATTCGGTCGTCCAGACCACGCAGATCGGCTTGTCGGCCTTCTCGGCGATGGCGGCGAGTTCGCCGGGGCGCTTGGCGGACAATTCCGTCGAGTAGATCTGCGCGTAGATCAGCGCGCCGTAGTGCTCCTCGCCCAGCATCGCGCCGGCGCACACGGTCAGGCTTTCCGGGTCGTTGGCGACCTGTGCCGTCACGTCGCAGGGATTGCGCGCCGAGCCGAAATCCGGGATGCGCGATTCCAGGATGGCCTGCACGGGCGGCGTGGGCTGCGGCAGCGGCACGCCATGCGCCTCCGCCTTGTCGGCCGACATGATGGCGGCGCCGCCCGAGACCGCCACCACCGCCACGCCGCGGGCCCTGGGCGCGGGCGCCTTCGCGAGGAAGGCGGCGGTTTCCACCAGCGCCTCGAAATCCTTCACCACCACCGCGCCGGCGCGGTGGAACGCCGCGAGGTAGGCCGCGGTCTCGCCCGCCAGCGAGCCGGTATGCGACATCGCCGCCGCCGCGCCGGCCTCCCCGGTGCCGAGCTTGAAGACCACCAGCGGCTTGTTTGCCCGGTCCGCCACCTCGGCCGCCTGGATGAAGCGCAGCGGATCGGGCATGCCTTCGAACACGCAGGCGATGGCGCGGCAGCCCGGATCATCCGCCAGGAAGGACACGCAATCCGCGACATCGACATCCGAGGAATTGCCGGTGGTCAGCAGGTGGCTGACCGACACGCCGCGCATCACCGACTGCGCGAGCGAGAAGCCGAGCGCGCCCGACTGGCTGACCAGGCCCACCGCATGACCGAGCGGCGCTTCCATCGGCGGCGGGATCATGAAGGTCACGCCCGCCTTGGTGCCGAAATTCAGCATGCCGATGCAGTTGGGGCCGACGATGCGCATGCCGGCCTCGCGCCCCAGGGCCGCCAGGCGCTGCTGCGCCGCGATGTCGGCCTCGCGCCCCGTCTCGGCGAAGCCGGAGGCATAGACCATGATGCCGCCCACACCGGCCCTCGCGCAGTCGGTCGCGATTTCCTCGATGGCGTCCTTGGCGGCGACCACGATGCAGCAATCGACCTTCTCGGGGATGGCGCCGACCGAGGGGAAGCAGGCACGCTCGCCGATCGTCTCGTAGCGCGAATTCACCAGGTACAGCCGGCCCGTATAGTCCTTCAGCGCCTGGATGGTGCGGTCGGCGAAGGACCCGGCGCGCGGGCTCGCGCCGATCACGGCGATCGAGGCCGGGTTGAACAGGCGGGCCATGTCGCCGTGGCGATAGACGGCGCGGGTCGTGGCACTCATGCGGACGTTTCCCTGGGTCTTGCTTGGACGGGGGCAAGCCTAGGGGTGGTCGCGCGCGCCGTCACCCCTCCGGCGGCGCGCTGGCCGACACCAGCGCGGCATTGGCGTAGCGCCCGTCGCCGGTGATCTCGGCGCCGACCCATGGCGGCAACGCCACGGGATGGTCGGGCGCGGGCAGTTCGACCTCGGCGATCACCAGCCCGGCCAGCACGCCCTCGAAGACATCGACCTCCCAGCGCAGGGCGCCATGCGGGACGGTGTGACGGGTCTTGGCCAGGGCGCGGCCGCGGCACAGGGTCTCCAGCATCGTCTGGGCGTCGTCGCGCGGGATCTCGTATTCGTATTCCGCGCGCGACAGGCCGCCCGGGCCCTTGATGGTCAGCCGGGCGCCCGCATCGGCCAGGCGGACGCGCACCACCACGCCGTCCTCGCGCGCCAGGTAGCCCTGCACCAGCCGCTGCCGGCCCAGCGCCTGGCCGCGCCAGTCATCGCCGGCGACCAGGAAGCGGCGTTCGATCTCGATGCCCATGGGCGCCTATGCCGGCCGCGCGGCGTCCGCCAGGTATTCGATCGCGGCGCTCACGCCGCCTGGCGCATGCGGCACGCCGGCGACGCGCAGCGCGGCCTCCACGGTGGCGAGCGTACCGAGGATCATGGGTTCGTTCAGATCGCCCAGATGCCCGATGCGGAACACCTTGCCGCCCAGCTTCCCGAGCCCGCCACCGAGCGACACGTTGAACATCTGCAGCGCGATGCGGCGCACGGCGTCCGCGTCATGGCCCTCGGGCATCATCACCGCGGTGACGGAGTTGGAGACGCGGTCGGGCGACAGGCAAAAGAGCTGCGGCCCGTCATTGCCCGACCAGTGCCGCACGCAGCGGCGCACCGCCTCGGCCAGCCGCGCGTGTCGCGCGCAGACCTCATCGAGGCCTTCCTCCTCGATCAGGCGGATCGATTCCTGCAGCCCGTAGAACAGCGAGGTCGGCACCGTGCCGATGAACGACTTGTGCCGGCGCGTCAGCATGTTCGACCAGTTGAGGTACGACTTCGGCAGGCTGGAGGCCGCATGCGCCGCCATGGCGCGCGGCGAGGCACCGGTAAAGGACATGCCGGTGGGCAGCATCAGCCCCTTTTGGCTGCCGCCCACCGCGACATCGACGCCCCAGTCGTCCATGCGGAATTCCATCGACCCCAGCGAGGAGATGGTGTCGACCAGCAGCAGCGCCGGATGGTTCGTGGCCTGCAGCGCGGCGCGCACCTCCGTCAGCGGCAGTTCCATGCCTGTCGCCGTCTCGTTCTGCACGGCGCAGATCGCCTTGATGGCGTGCGCGCTGTCGGCGGCGAGCATCGCGCGCAGTGCGGCGAAATCCGCACCACGGCGCCAGTCGGCCGGCAGCGTGCGGATCACCAGGCCGAAATCCTGCGCCATCTTCGCCCAGGATTCCGAGAAATAGCCGGTCTCGATCACCAGCAATTCGTCGCCGGTGGAGAACAGGTTCACCAGCGCCGCTTCCCACGCCGCATGGCCCGAGCCCGTGTAGAGGAACACGTCATGCTGCGTGCGCAGGATGCGCTTCACGCCGGCGACGGCATCGTCATAGACCTTGAGGAAGGCGGGATCGTTGAAGTCGACGGAGACATGCGCCACCGCCTTCATGATGGAGTCCGGAATGTTGGTCGGCCCGGGATTGGCGAAGAACTGGCGGCCGCGGGGGATGCGGGTGGCAGCGGACATGGTCGTTCCCTCATTCAGCGCGATGGCCGGCGGCCTGGATCGCGCAAGCGGACATGGTTCAGCGCGCGAGCTGGCGCGCCATCGATTCCAACCCCGCCAGCGTCAGCGGGTACATGCGGTTTTCCATCAGCCGCTCCATCACGCCGATGGATTGCGTATAGCGCCAGTGGGACTGGTCCACCGGGTTCAGCCAGGCGGCCTTGCGGAAGTGCCGCGTGAGGCGCGCCATCCAGACCTGGCCGGCTTCCTCGTTCCAGTGCTCCACGGACCCGCCGGGCTGGATGATCTCATAGGGGCTCATGGTGGCGTCGCCGACGAACACCAGGCGCCAGTCGGGGCCGTAGGTGCGCAGCACTTCCATCATCGGCCGCTCGGTCTCGCGCCGGCGTCGGTTGGTGCGCCACACGCGCTCGTAGGGGCAATTGTGGAAGTACCAGAATTCCAGGTGCTTGAACTCGGACCGCGCGGCGGTGAACAGCTCCTGGCAGATGCGGATGTGGTCATCCATCGACCCGCCGATATCCATCAGCAGCAGCACCTTCACGGCGTTGTGCCGCTCCGGGACCATGTGCAGGTCGAGCGACCCGCCATTGCGCGCCGTGGCGCCGATGGTGCCGGGCAGGTCGAGCTCGGTCGCCGCCCCCGTGCGCGCGAAGCGGCGCAGGCGGCGCAGCGCCACCTTCATGTTGCGCGAGGACAGCGCCTCGTCCTCGTCCAGGTCCTTGAAGTTGCGTTCGTCCCAGACCTTCACCGCGCGACGGTGGCGCGACTTGTCCTGCCCGATGCGCACGCCTTCCGGATTGTAGCCATGGGCGCCGAACGGCGAGGTGCCGGCCGTGCCGATCCATTTCGATCCGCCCTGGTGCCGGCCCTTCTGTTCCTCGAGCCGCTTCTTCAGCGTCTCCATCAGCGCGTCGAAGCCGCCCATGGCCTCGATCGCCGCCATCTCCTCGGGTGTCAGGGTCTTCTCGGCGATCTTGCGCAGCCATTCCTCGGGCAGGCTGCGCGGCGCTTCGCCCTGTGGCGATTCCAGCCCCTTGAAGATCTCCCCGAACACGCGGTCGAAACGGTCGAGGTGCCGTTCGTCCTTCACCAGCGCCGCGCGGCACAGATGGTAGAAGTCATCGACGCTGAAATCCGCCACGCCCTCCTTCATCGCGCGCAGCAGGGCCAGGTACTCCATGATGGAGGCCGGCACGCCCGCCGCGCGCAGCGCGAGGATGAAGGGCGCGAACACGCTGCTACTGCCCGCGGCGCCGCGCCAGGAACGCCAGCCGCTCGAACAGGTGCACGTCCTGCTCGTTCTTCAGCATCGCGCCATACAGCGGCGGCAGCGCGGTCTTGGCATCGGAGGACCGCAGCGCCTCGGGCGGCATGTCCTCGATGGTCAGCAGCTTCAGCCAATCCAGCAATTCGCTCGTCGCCGGCTTCTTCTTCAACTCGTTCACCTCGCGGATCTCGAAGAAGACGTTCAGCGCCTCGCGCAGCAGCCCCTGGCGGATGTCGGGGTAGTGCGCCTTGACGATCATCTCCATCGTCTCGCGGTCGGGGAAGCGGATGTAGTGGAAGAAGCAGCGGCGCAGGAAGGCGTCCGGCAGCTCCTTCTCGTTGTTGGAGGTGATGATCACCACCGGGCGGTGCTTCGCCGCCACCGTCTTGCGGGTCTCGTAGACGAAGAACTGCATGCGATCGAGCTCGAGCAGCAGGTCGTTCGGGAATTCGATGTCGGCCTTGTCGATCTCGTCGATCAGCAGGACGACCGGCTGTTCGCTCTCGAAGGCGTCCCACATCTTGCCGCGCACGATGTAGTTGGCGATGTCGTGCACCCGCGGGTCGCCGAGCTGCCCATCGCGCAGGCGCGACACGGCATCGTATTCGTACAGCCCCTGCTGCGCCTTGGTGGTGGACTTGATGTGCCATTCGATCAGCGGATAGCCGAGCGCCTTCGCGATCTCCTGCGCCAGCACGGTCTTGCCGGTGCCCGGTTCGCCCTTCACCAGCAGCGGGCGCTGCAGCGCCACGGCGGCATTGACCGCGACCTCCAGGTCGCGCCCCGCGACGTACTGCTCGGTGCCCTTGAATTGCGCCACGTCCCGTTCCCCTGGTCGTCCCGGCGTCAAGGTCGGGCCGGACCCGGAAACGCGCAAGCCCTGGTCACTCCAGCACCTCCGCCGCCAGGCGGAACAGCGCGGCGGCGAAGGCGCGCATGTTCGCCTCCCGCCCCGGCGCGCCGGTCTCCAGCGTGATGACGCGCTCGACCGGCCCGGACACCGCCAGGCAGGCATGCCCCGCCGCATCGCCATACCGGTTGCCCGAAGGCCCCGCCGCGCCGGTCTCCGCGAAGCCCCAATCCGCGCCCATCCGCGCCCGCACCTTGCGCGCCAGCAGCATCGCATAGGGTTCCGACGACGACCGCATCCCCGCCATCTCGGCATCCGTGATGCCCAGCAGCCCGCCCCGCGCCGCCTTGGTATAGACCACCGCCCCACCCAGGAAATACGCCGACGCCCCCGGCACCGCGAGCAGCGCGGCGCAGACCAGCCCGCCGGCCGAGCTCTCCGCCACCGCCACCGTCTCGCCGCGCGCCTTCAGCCTCTCGCCGATCGCCCGTGCGCCGGGCAGCAGCATGTCCATCGCGTCGTCCTCCGTTCAGATGTGCTTCCACCACCGCCGCGTCGCGGCGATCGCCGCCAGCCCCGCCAGCGCCATCATGGCGGTCGCCGCCGAGGCGCCGAACAGTTCCGCCAACCCGCCCAGCGCCAGGAACCCGATCGGCCCCAGCCCGATGCAGACCGACAGCAGCCCCAGCACGCGGCTGCGCATCTCCGCCGGTGCGCCCAGGAAGACCAGTGTTGGCTGCATGATCGCGAAGGCCGCCCCGCCCACGCCCGAGAGCACCAGCGCCGCGCCTGCCACCAGCGGCCCGGTCGCCAGCGCGAAAGCCACGGTCATCGCCAGGAACAGCGATATGCCGCCCAGGTAGATTGCCTTGTACTGCGCCGGCCGCGCCAGCAGCGCGATGGTCACCGCGCCCAGGAAGGCGCCCACGCCATCCATGCCCGCCAGCAGCCCCACCCCCTGCGGGCCCAGCTCCAGCCTGTCCTTGCCGATCACCGGGATCATGCTGGTGCAGGGCCAGCCGAACAGGTTGAACAGCAGCGTCACCAGCAGCGCGCCCACCAGCCGCGGCTCCCGCCGCACCAGCGCGAAGCCCTCGGCGATGCTGGCCAGCACGGGCGTCGCCACCGCGCCGTCGGCCGGCGGCGTGCGTGGCAGCCGCAGCACCGCCGCCACCGCGGGCGCATAGATGACGACGCTCAGCAGGAAGGCGCCATCCAGCCCGACCGTCGCCAGCAGCGCGCCCCCCAGCGTCGGCCCCAGCACGCGGCTGCCATTGCTGGTCGCGACATCGACCGACATCGCCACGCCCATGCGCGCCGGCCCGACCACCTGGCCGATCATCGCGCGGCGCACCGGGTTGTCCGCCGCCCAGGCGATGCCGTTCATGAAGGACGCCACCGCCAGGTGCCAGACCGCGACGGCGTCGAAGAAGGCCAGCGCCGCGATCACCGCCGAGGTCACCGCCTGCGACAGCACCACCAGCAGCAGCGCGCGCCGCCGGTCCATCCGGTCGGCCGCCGCCCCCAGGAAGGCGCCGAACAGCCCCATCGGCAACAGGCGCAGCATGGTCAGCACGGCCACCACGAAGGCCGAGCCGGTGGCGGCATAGGCGAACACGCCCACCGCCAGGATCTCCAGCCAGCGCACCACGAAGATGCACAGGCCCGCCATCCAGAGGCGGAGGAAGTCGCGCTCGTGGAAAAGGGTTCGCATGACGAAGGCAAGGTCGGGGGAGAGAACTCCCCCGAGCCCCCTCCTTCTTCTGGCACTTGGGGACTGACCGCCGAAGTCAGTTCCCAGGTGCCAGAAAAAGGGTGGGGGTTTGGGGGAGGTTCTCCTCCCCCAACCTTCCCGTCAGATCCCCGCCTGCGACACGAACTTCGTGTTCAGGTAGGCCTCGATCGCCTCGGTCCCGCCCTCGCTGCCGTAGCCGCTGTCCTTGATCCCGCCGAAGGGCACTTCCGGCAGCGCCAGGCCCAGGTGGTTGATCGTCATCATCCCGCTCTCGACCCGGTTCGCCACCGCATTGGCGGTCTTGGCCGACCGCGTGAAGGCATAGGCCGCGAGGCCGTAGGGCAGGCGGTTCGCCTCGGTCACCACCTCATCGAGGTCCTTGAAGCGGGAGATCATCGCCATCGGCCCGAACGGCTCCTCGTTCATCGCCCGCGCGTTCATCGGCACGTCGGTCATCACCGTGGGTTCGTAGAAATAGCCCTTGTTGCCGATGCGCTTGCCGCCGGTATGGACCTTGGCCCCCTTCGACTGCGCGTCCTGCACCAGCATCTCGACCCAGGGCACGCGGCGGTCATGCGCCAGCGGGCCCATGGTGGTGCCCTCGGTCAGGCCGTCGCCGACCTTCAGCGCCTTGGTGTGCTCGACGAACTTCTCGACGAAGCCGTCGTACAGCTTCTCCTGCACCAGGAAGCGCGTGGGGGAGACGCAGACCTGCCCGGCATTGCGGAACTTCGCCCCCGCCAGCGTCTTCGCGGCAAGGTCGAGGTCGGCATCGTCGAACACGATCGCCGGCGCATGGCCGCCCAGCTCCATCGTCACGCGCTTCATGTGCTGGCCGGCCAGCCCCGCCAGCAGCTTGCCCACGGGGGTGGAGCCGGTGAAGGTGACCTTCCGGATGACCGGATGGGCGATCAGGTACTCGCTGATCTCCGCCGGCACGCCATAGACCAGGTTCGCCACCCCGGGCGGCAGGCCGGCATCGACGAAGGCGCGGATCAGCTCGGCCGGCGAGGCCGGGGTTTCCTCCGGCGCCTTCACGATGATGGAGCAGCCGGTCGCCACCGCGCCGCACAGCTTGCGGACCACCTGGTTGATCGGAAAGTTCCACGGCGTGAAGGCGGCGACCGGGCCGACCGGCTCCTTCACCACCAGCTGGTACACGCCCTCGGCGCGCGCCGGGATCACGCGGCCATAGGCGCGGCGGCCTTCCTCGGCGAACCAGTCGATGATGTCGGCGGCGGCCATCACCTCCATCTTCGCCTCGGGCAGCGGCTTGCCCTGCTCCATCGTCATCAGCCGCGCTGTCGCGTCGGCGCGGCCACGGAAGATCTCGGCGGCCTTGCGCATCAGCTTGTAGCGGTCGAAGGCCGAGACCTTGCGCCAGGTGGCGAAGCCCTTCTCCGCCGCGGCCAGCGCCTCATCGAGGTCGGCCTTCTCGGCATGGGCGACGGTGCCGATCACTTCCTCGGTGGCGGGGTTCAGCACGTTCAGCGTCTTGCCGGAGCGCGCGGCGCGCCATTCGCCGTTCACGTGCAGCAGGGTGTTGGGATAGGACATCGGCGCATTCCTCCGCGGTGGGATTTGGCGCGCACCCTAGCCGCGCGACCGCCGCGCGGCCAGTCGCGACGGCTTGCCCCCGGCGCAGGGCTGCCCGATCCTGCGGCATCAGCGCGCCCGCAGAGGCGCCGCACCGGAGGACCCGCCATGCCCCGCCTCACCCGCCGCGCCGCGCTCGGCGCCGGCGCCGCCCTGGCCACACCCGCGCAGCTGCGCGCGCAGGCCGGCTTCCCGTCGCGCCCGATCACCGTGATCGTGCCCAATCCGCCCGGCGGCGGTTCGGATTTCGCGGCGCGCCTGTTCCAGGAAGGGCTGACGGCGGCGCTCGGCCAGCCGGTGGTGATCGAGAACCGCCCCGGCGCCAATGGCAACATCGCCATCAGCGCGGTGGCGCGCGCCGCGCCGGACGGCCACACGCTGCTGCTGCAGTACAACGGCTACCACGCCGGCAATCCGGCGATGATGCAGAACCTTCCCTGGGACCCGATCCGCGACCTGTCGCTGGTCGGCATGGCGACCACGGCGCCGCACGTCATCCTGGTGGCGCCGAACCTGCCGGCGACCACGCTGGCCGAGTTCATCGCCCATGCCCGCGCCAATCCCGGCCGGTTGAACTACGCATCCTCCGGCAACGGATCGATCCAGCACATCGGCGGCGTGCTGTTCGCCCGCGCGATCGGCGCCGAGATGGTCCACGTGCCCTATCGCGGCGCCGCACCGGCCCTGCAGGATGTCGCGGGCGGGCGGGTCGAGATGTTCATCACCACCCCGTCCTCCGCCATCGCGCTGATCCAGGCCGGGCGCGTGAAGGCCCTGGCGATGGCGAGCGCGCGCCGCGCCCCCGGCCTGCCCGATGTGCCGACCACGGCGGAGGCCGGGCTGCCCGGCTTCACCCTCGATGCGTGGTTCGCTTATGCCGCGCCCGCCGCCACGCCGGCGCCGGTCCAGGAACGGATCAACGCCGCGATGCGCGCCCTGGCCGTGACGCCCGCGATCCGCCAGCGCGCCGAACAGGGCGGGGCCTCGACCGCCGCGCTCAGCCTGGCGGAGCTGGACGCGCTGGCGCGTCGCGAGGTGGTGGAGCTCGGCGCGGTGATCCGCGCCGCCGGCATCACCATCGAATAGCACCGCGCGCCAGGGCGATCAGCCCTGGCGCGCAGCATGGCGGCCAAGCTCAGCCCGGATGCAGTCATCCGGTCGGATTGCCTGCCCCGGACAGTATCGCAGCCGGGCCGCACAGGGCCGTGCGGGAGAGCCGCTCGCGGTTCCATCGGACGGGGCGCTGCTCTAGGATGTTGGCATGAAGCTGACCTTGCCGTCATCGCGCGCCCTGCTGCTGGCTGCCACCCTGCTGTCCGCCTGCGCGGCGGCCGAGAGCGGCCGGGCCGGGGAAGCCACCTTCACGCCATCGCCGAGCAACGCCTTCGGCGCCTACCTGGCGGGGCGCTTCGCGACATCCGAATCCGACACGCGGGTCGCGGCCGATGCGCTGCTGGCCGCGCTGCGCGCCGATCCCGACCAGCCCGAGGTGATCCAGCGCGCCTTCGTCGCCACGCTGCTGGATGCGCGACCCGAGGCCGTTCGCCTGGCGCGCCGCCTGCCGGACAACCCGCTGGCCGCCATGCTGATCGCCGGCACCGAGGCGCAGGCGGGCCGTTGGGACCGTGCCGAGGCGCGCATCCGATCCCTGCCGCGCCAGGGGGCGGCGCAACTGCTGCAGCCGCTGCTGCTGGCCTGGACGCTGCACGGCAAGGGCCAGACCGATGCCGCGGTGGCCTTGCTGCGGCCGCTGTCGGAATCCGGCCGGCTACGCACGCTGTACGCGCTGCATGCCGCGCTGATCTGCGACCTCGCGGGCCGCGCGCGGGAAGCCGAACGCTTCGTGCGCATCGCCATCGGCGACAACAGCCCCCCGACGCTGCGCCTGGTGCAGATCTCGGCCGGCATCCTGGCGCGCGGCGGCCGGGAATCCGAAGCCGAGCGGCTGCTGGAGACATTGGCCCGCGGCCAGGACGACCTGGCCCTGGCCACCGGCGAACAGGCGATGCGCCAGCTGATTGCCACGCGGCCGGTGACCTCGGCGGTCGAAGGCATGGCGGAGGCGCACCTGGCCCTGGCCGGGGCGCTGCGCGGGCAGGGCGCGGCCGAGTTCTCGCTGGCGCTGACGCGCCTGGCGCAGCGGCTGCGGCCGGGCTTCTCGCCGGCCCTGTTGCTGGCGGCCGATGCGCTGTCCGATGAATCGCAGTACGCCGCCGCGCTGGCGCAGCTGGACCAGGTGCCGGCGGATGATCCGCTGGCCGGCCTGGCGGGCTTGCGCCGGGCATCGCTGCTCGACCGGCTCGATCGGCCGGAGGAGGCGATCGCCGAATTCCGTCGCGTCGCCGCCGCGTATCCGACAGCGTCGCAGTCGCAGGCCCGGCTGGGCGACATGCTGCGCAGCCGGCAACGCTGGGCCGAGGCGGCGGCGGCCTATGACGATGCCATCCTGCGCGTGCCGGCGCCGGTCTCCGGGCATTGGCCGTTGTTCTACGCGCGCGGCATCGCCCGCGAGCGCAGCGGCAACTGGCCGCTGGCCGAGGCGGATTTCCGCCGCGCGCTCGAGCTCAGCCCCGAGCAGCCCTATGTGCTGAATTACCTCGGCTACACCTGGGTGGAGCGCGGCGAGAACCTGGCCGAGGCCCGCCGCATGCTGGAGCGCGCCGTGGCGCTCCGCCCGCAGGACGGCAATATCGCCGACAGCCTGGGCTGGGCGCTGTACAAGCTCGGCGACATGCCCGGGGCGGTCCGCTGGCTGGAACGCGCCGTCGAGCTCGAGCCCCGCAACAGCGTGATCAACGACCACCTGGGCGACGCCTATTGGACCGCGGGCCGCCAGCGCGAGGCGCAGTTCCAGTGGCGGCGCGCGCTGGCGCTCGGCCCCGAGGGCGACGAGGGTCCGAAGATCGAGGCCAAGATCCGCCACGGCCTTCCGGCCAATCCGGTGGCGGAGAACCGGCGCTGAGCGCGGCGGCCCTGCGGGAGCCCGCGCCGGCCAAGGTCAACCTGTTCCTGCATGTCACGGGGCGGCGCGCGGATGGGTATCATCTGCTCGACAGCCTGGTGGTCTTCGCCGGCGCGGCTGATTGGCTGGAGGCGGCGCCGTCGGCCGGCCTGCACTTGACGGTGGCCGGCGCCGAGGCCGCCGGTCTCGCGGCGGAGCCGGACAACCTGGTGCTGCGCGCGGCGCGCGCGCTGGCGGCGGCGGCGGGGATCGCGCCGGCGGCGGCGCTGGTGCTGGACAAGGCGCTGCCCGTGGCGTCGGGCATCGGCGGCGGAAGCGCGGATGCCGCGGCGGCGCTGCGTGCGCTGAATGCGCTGTGGGGCCTGGGCTGGAGCGAGGCGCGCCTGGCCGCGGTCGCGCTGCCGCTGGGGGCGGACATGCCCTGCTGCGTGGGATCGCGCAGCTGCCGGATGGCGGGCATTGGCGAGGTGCTGGGACCGGCGCCGCGCCTGCCGGCCTTCGGCATCCTGCTCGCGAATCCGCGGGTGGCCCTGGCGACGCCAGCGGTGTTCCGCGCGCGCGCGGCGCGATTTTCCGCCCCCGCGGTGCTGCCCGCGGCATGGGACGACGCCGCCGCGATGGCGCGCGACCTGGCCGCCACGGGCAACGACCTGCAGCCGCCGGCGATCGCGCTGTGCCCGCCGATCGCCGAGGTGCTGGCCGCGCTGCGCGGGCTGCCGGGATGCCTGCTGGCGCGCATGAGCGGATCCGGCGCGACCTGCTTCGCGATCTTCGCGGACCCGGCCGCCGCACGGCAGGCCGCGGGAAGGCTGCCAGGGGAATGGTGGCGATGGGGCGGCGGGCTGCACGCGCAGCGCGTGTGACGGATGGGGCGCGCCATGCACCAGCGGATGGCCGCGCGGGGCGGTTCGTCGCGTCGCGGCCATCATGCGGGGCCGTCCCGGCACCTCGGGACGCTGCGGTGGGCGGCATGCCGGCCGCGCTGCGGCGACGTCGCGGCTGCGCGATCGGCAGGGACGCCCGGCTGCGCCAGACGTCGTCGGGCGGCGGCGGATAGTCCTGCACTGCGCGACAGCCGACCCAATGTCCGAGCGCCGGCGGCAAAGCGGCTTGCGCGCGCGGCGCGCGTTTAGGATAAGGCGGTCGCCCGGCGCCACGCGGCCGGGCGGCAGCAGGGTTGACGGTCGCTTTTCGATCTGGCGCGTCGCCCGCCAGCCGGACCTGCCGAGGGCGGGCGAGGTGGAGGCGGGAAGGCCGGACGATACCTTGGCTTAATGGGGCGTCGCCAAGCGGTAAGGCAGCGGTTTTTGGTACCGCCATTCCCAGGTTCGAATCCTGGCGCCCCAGCCACGCAGACACCTCAGGCATGGCGTCGCTCTTGACGCGCGCTGCGGAACGCGCCCGGCTTGAGCCATGCCGTATTGTTTATGCATGCTGAAGCTGCTCTGCTCTGCGAGCGGGGGCAGCAGTCCTGTCCGCGGCGACGCGGGCATGGGACCTGAAGCGTTTGGCGGCGTCCGAAGCTATTCGAACATGTGGAGCAACCTTGGGCAGACCTGATGCCCAAGTCATCCCGACGTTGCCGCGTCCTGCCCCGGTGAGCCGGGCCGGGTCCGACGCACCGCCTTGGGTGCGGGCATTCGTCAGTGCCGGAGGGCGTGGGCGCCACCCATTTGGATGACGGCGCCAGTTCCCGACGACGGAGCTGATCGACCGGACAGCCCGTCAACGCGTTCGTGGAACAGGCCCACCTTCGGAATACGCCCAGCGTCGTCGGCATCGAGGTCACCTTTCATGGTGGCCGCGATGATCCTCCCGCCGCGCTATCCGCAACGGGCATGAACCTGCAAGGGACGCCCGCAGGCTCAGCGGTTTCACCCACACGGTGCGTCGTCCGGCGGTGCCAGCGGGCGCCGCCGTCGCCGGTCTGCCATTCGAAGGTGTCGAGGACGAAGGCGTCCGATACGCGAAGCTCGTTCAATAACTCTGCCGCTCCCCGCGCCATTCAGACCAGCAAGGGCACTCCCTGACATGACGAGCTTCACGATCCTCGCCGGCGAGCAAGGCGGGCAGCAGAACCTTTCGGGCGCCGAGACCGGCACGCTGGAGGCTGGGGCCTTCATCGGCGTCAACAGCGTCTCTGACCTGATCAGCGTCAGCAGTCCTACTGGTGCGGTTATCAATAATGCCGGGACAATTTCGCAGGGTGGGGAAGGCACGGCGATCTTCGCTACCGCTCCGACTTCTGGTGCTCTGACATTGATAAACACGGGCACGATACAATCCAACGGCATCGCCATATTCATTTCGGGCGATATCGATGTCGTGCTCGATAATGCGGGGGTGATTACGTCTCCGGTGGATGATTTCTACAGTGTCATCCTCGACAGCGGCGATGATCGGCTGATCATCCGCAACGGGTCCAACATCTCGACCTGGATCGAAGGTTCGGGTGGCACCGACACGCTGGACTACAGCTTCTGGACGGGCTCGGGCGTCACCGCGGACCTCGGCACCTATCGCGGCACCGGCCTCACCAACATCAACGGGTTCGAGAACATCCTCGGCAGCGCGCAGGGCGACCTGCTGACCGGCGACGGCGCCCGCAACCTGATCGATGGCGGCGGCGGCAACGACACGCTCGACGGTATCGGCGGCGATGACACGCTGCGCGGCGGCGCGGGCGATGACGTCCTGCTCGGTGGCACCGGCAACGACCTGGCGGACTACTCCGCCGAATCCGTGAACATCACGGTCAGCCTCGACGTCACGACCGGCCAGGTCACCGGCGCCGGCACCGACAGGCTGAGCGGCTTCGAGAACCTGAACAGCGGGTCGGGCAACGACAGCCTGACCGGCGACGGCGGCGCGAACCGCCTCGCCGGCGGCGCTGGCAACGACAGCCTGGTGGGCGGCAACGGGGCCGACACGCTGGTCGGCGGCACCGGCAACGACACGCTGAGCGGCGGCGGCGACGTCGACACGGCCGACTACAGCACGGGCACCGCCAACCTCCTCGCCAACCTCGCGACCGGCGCGGCCACCGACGGGCTGGGCGGCACGGATTCGCTGACAGGCGTGGACAACCTGGTGGGCGGTGGCGGCAACGACACGCTGACCGGCGACGGCAACGGCAATGTGCTGGACGGCGGCGTCGGCAATGACGTGCTGGTGGGCGGCGTGGGCAGCGACACGCTGGTCGGCGGCGTGGGCAACGACGTCGCGGACTACAGCGCCAACGGCGCGGCCCAGGCCATCGTCGCGAACCTGGTCGCGGGCACTGTCGTCGATGGGCTGGGCGGTGGCACCGATCGCCTGCTGACGATCGAGAACGTCACCGGCGGCGCCGGCAACGACCGCATGACCGGCGACGGCAACGCCAATGTGCTGACAGGCGGTGCCGGCAACGACACGCTCAACGGCGGCGCCGGCAACGACACGCTGACCGGCGGCGAAGGCACGGACGTGCTGAACTACGCTGGCGAGACAGCGGCGGTGGTCGTCAACCTCGCGACCAACTCGGCGACCGGGACGGGGATCGGCGCGGACAGCGTCAGCGGCTTCGAAGGGGTGCAGGCCGGCGGCGGCGACGACCGCGTGGCCGGCACCGGCGCCGCCGAGACGATCAGCGCCGGCGCGGGTGCCGATACGGTCGATGGTGGCGGCGCCGCCGACAGCATCCTGGGCGGCGCGGGCCATGACAGCCTGGTCGGCGGCGCCGGCAACGACACCATCCTGGGTGGCGACGGCGATGACGCCGTCCTTGGCGGCAGCGGCGACGACAGCATCATCTCGACGCCGGGCAGGGATACGGTCGAGGCCGGCCAGGGCAACGACGTCATCGACGTCGGCGAGGATGATGACCTCGTGATCTGGACGACGGGCGATGGCAACGACACGATCAGCCTGGGCACCGGCAACGACACCCTGGACCTGTCGGGCTGGACGGGCGGCGCCGACGACCCCTGGGAAACCGTCCTTGGCGGCTCCGGCGAGACGCTCTTCATCTACGACCAGGCGGGGGCTGGTGCGGCAACCATCTCCGCCGGCGGCTTCGAGTCCGTGACCTGCTTCGCGACCGGCACCCTCATCATGACGGCGCGCGGCGAAGTCCCGGTGGAAGACCTGCGCGTCGGCGATCTCGTGGTGACTGCGCATGATGTCAAAGGGCCACTCCGGCCGATCGTCTGGATCGGCCATTCGCGCATCAACGTCGCGGCCCACCGCGACCCGTCGAAGGTGGCACCCATCCTGATCATGGCCGGCGCCCTGGCCCAGGGCATCCCGCACCGCGACCTGCGCGTTTCGCCCGAGCACGCGGTGTTCCTCGATGGCGGCCTGGTGCCGGCGCGCCTGCTGGTGAACGGCAGCACGATCGTGCAGGAATTGTGGTGCGCGCGCGCGACGTATTGGCACATCGAGCTTCCGGCGCACGGGCTGCTGGTCTCGGAAGGCGCGATCTCGGAATCCTACTTCGACGACGGCAACCGGACACAGTTCGACAATCACGGCGTCACTGCATTCTTCAGGGACTTCGAGAGCAATCGCGACACCGGCCACTACGCCGCTGCAGTGCGCTTTCCCTTGATTCTCGACGGTGCGCTGCTGGACCGGATCCGCCTTCGACTTGCGGTCCGCGCCGGCGCGGCGCTTGTGCTGCGCGAGCGCGGCGCCAGGGACGCGGCGACGGCGTGTGCATTGATGAAGCCCGCGGCGTGACGCAGGCGCGCGCCTGCGCGTGAGGCCTGACGCATGGCGGGGCACCCTGGCGCGCTGAGCCGCAGCGCCATGCGCGCCCCTGCCTCTCCTGCCGAGTCTGGCAGGACGCGTCCTTGATCGCGCCACCGCCTGTCAGGGCCAGCACCGGCTTCGCGTGTCGAGCGCGCCGCCGGCAGCGACCCGTCGCGGCGCAGGCCGGCCGGTCGTCGCCGCGGACCGGCCCGGTCAGCGCAGCAGCGCGATCTCGTTGCGGCGAATCAGGTCGAAGTCGATGGCAGCGCCCAGGCCCGGCTTGTCCGGCGCGCGCACCATGCCGCGCGCGTCGATCTCGATCTCCTCCAGCAGGCCGTATTTCTGCGCGGCCTCGGGCAGCAGCACCTCGAAGAACTCGGTGTTCGGGATGCACATGGCCAGATGCAGGTTCGCCAGGTTGTTCAGCGAATTGCCGGCATGATGGATCTCGTAGTTCATGCGGAAGGCCTGCGCGAGATGCGCGGTCTTGAGGCAGGTGGTCAGCCCGCCCTTCACCGTGACGTCGCCGCGCAGGTAGTCGGTCGCGTGGTTCATCAGCCAGATCGGGTAGGATTCCAGCCCGGTCATCGGATATTCCGTCGCCATGATCGGGATGCGCAGCGTCTGGCGCAGCTTGACGTAGTTGTAGACATCCTGGTCGTGCAGCGGGTCCTCGTACCAGTAGAAGCCCATCTCCTCGATGGCGCGGCCGACGCGCAAGGCGGTCGGGAAGTCGTAGCCCCAGGTGGAATCGAGCATGACGCGGTAGTCGTCGCCGACGGCGCGGCGCACCGCCGTGCAGGCGGCGATGTCGTCGTGCAGGCGCTGCGGCGGGTGGATCTTGTAGGCGGCCCAGCCGGCCTGCTTGATGCGCTGCGCTTCCTCGGCATAGGCGCCGGCGGAGGGCAGCACGGCGGAGCTGGCATAGGCTGGAATCTCGTCGCGCACCTTGCCGATCAGCTTCCAGACCGGCACGCCGAGCGCCTTGCCGGCGATGTCCCACAGCGCGATGTCGACGGCGCCGATGGCGCGCGTGGTGGTCTGGCGGATGCGGCTCCAGAGGCGCTGGTTCAGCTTCTCGCGCGAAAACGGATCCTCGCCCAGCATCATCGGCTTCAGGGTGCGGATCAGCGAGGCCGCTTCGCTGTCCGCGCCGTTGGTCGCACTGCCCAGGAAGGCGTGGCCGGTGATGCCTTCATCCGTCTCGATCGCCAGCAGGCCCATCTTGGTCTCGCCGCCGCCGGCGGCATGCGCGCCGTAGCTGACCTTCGGCAGGTCCTTCCACGCAAACAGCGTCAGCGTGATGTCGGTGATCTTCATGCGTTCCGTCCCCATGCTGCGAGGCACGACGCTGCAAGCCCCTTGAGCCGATGTCAAATTGGCCCTACCAATTTGGTAGGACCAATTCGGACGGCCACACCATGCCGCCAGCACACACGGCGATCGCAGGACGGATCGGGCGCGAGGATGAGCGGTCGGACCTGGTCGCGCGCATCCTCGCCTTCGTCGCGGAACGCCGCCTGACCTCGGGCGAGCGCCTGCCCTCCGAACGCGAACTGGCCGAGCGCTTCGAGGTCGGCCGCAACGCGATCCGCGAGGCGATCGCCGTGCTCGAGACCGTGCGGCTGGTCGAGCGGCGCCCGAATTCCGGCATCTACCTGCGCGCCGTGGATCGCGACGGCAGCCTCGATGCGCTGGTGCTGCGCGCCGACCTCGGCGTGCCGCTGGATGAGGCGGAAGTTTCCGAACTCATCGAGATGCGCCGGATCCTGGAGGTGCAGGGGACGGAACTGGCGGGCCTGCGGCGCCGCGATGACGACCTGGCGCGCATCGACGCGGCGCTGGGTGCGGGGCGCCAGGCTGTCGCGGCGGGCGAGAACTTCGCCGCCTGCGATGCCGAATTCCACCTGGCGGTCGCCGCCGCCACGCGCAACAGCGTGCTGCGGCGGGTGGTGAATTCCTTCTACCTGCTGTCGCGCACGCGGCGCTGGCACTACTTCGCCGATGGCCGCCGCGCGCCCGAGGCGCAGCGCCAGCACGAGGCCATGGCCGCCGCGATCCGCGCCGGCGATGCCGCCGCCGCGGCCGGCCTGATGCGCGCCCATCTGCAATCGACCGAAGCCTATTGGCACGAATTGCTGCAACGCCAGCCCGGGGGAAAAGCCGCCTCATGAAGGTCACATCCGTCACCTGCCACCTGCTGCAATCGAAGGTGGACAAGCCTTTCGTCTCGGCGCGCGGCTGGGTCTATTCCACGCGGTCGTCCTGCATCGTCGAGATCGCGACCGATGAGGGCATCACCGGCTGGGGCGAATGCTACGGCCCCGCCGCGGTGAACAAGGCGCTGATCGAGACGCAGTACGCGCCGCGCGTGATCGGCCGCGATCCCTTCGACGTCGAGGTGGTGTGGGAAGACCTGTACAACCGCATCAAGGACTATGGCGCGCAGGGCTTCGCCATCACCGCGCTGTCGGGCATCGACATCGCGCTGTGGGACATCATGGGCCGCGCGGTCGGCAAGCCGATCCACAAGCTGATCGGCGGCGCGCATCGCACCGAGGTCATGGCCTATGCCACCGGCCTGTATTTCATCGACATGGATCGCCTGGTCGAGGAAGCGGTCGAGGAAGCCGTCGGCTATGCCGACCAGGGCTTCCGCGCCATCAAGATGAAGATCGGGCTGGGCGACCCGGCGCTGGACTTCCGCCGCGTCAAGGCAGTGCGTGACGCGATCGGGCCGGACGTGAAGTTGGCCGTCGATGCCAACCACTGCTTCACCGTGCCGCAGGCGATCCGCCTGGGGCGCATGATGGAGCCGCTCGACCTGATGTGGTTCGAGGAACCGATCAGCCCCGAGGACCATGACGGCTATGTCGAGGTGACGCGCGCGCTCGACATGGCGGTGGCGGGCGGGGAGAACGACTTCACCCGCTGGGGCTTCCGCGACATCATCGCGAAGAAGGCGATGGACATCGTGCAGCCGGATGTCTGCGCCGCCGGCGGCATCAGCGAATGCCGCAAGATCGCGACGCTGGCCTCGGCGCATGGCGTGGAATGCGTACCCCACGCCTGGGGCAGCGCGATCGGTCTCGCTGCCACGGTGCAGTTCCTCGCCGCCCTGCCCGATACGCCCCCGGCCTTCCGCCCCATGCCGCCCATGCTGGAATTCGAACAGACGCCGAACCCGCTGCGCGACCACCTGGCTCAGGAACCCATCCGCCAGGTGAATGGCATCGTGAAGGTGCCCGGCGGCCCGGGCCTGGGCATCGAGGTGGATCGCGACGTGCTCGCGCGCTGGAAGGTCGGCTGATGCGCGTTGCCCTGACCGATCCGGTCGAGCCCATCGCGGAACGCATCCTGACCGAGGCCGGCCACGAGATCACGCGCCTGTCGGGTTCCGGCCCCGATGCGCTGCGCGCGCTGTGCCGCGACGCCGATGCGGTGATGGTGCGCCAGAAGCTGCCGGACGACCTGCTGGACCACGCGCCACGGCTGCTGGCCGCCGTGCGCCATGGCGTGGGCGTGGACATGATCCCGGTGGAGGCCTGCACCGCGCAGGGCGTGCTGGTCGCCAACGTCCCGGGGTCCAATGCCGATGCGGTGGCGGAGTTCCTGGTGGCGCAGATGCTCGCCGCCGCGCGGCATGTGGAGGCGATGCATGCCGACCACATCGCCAAGGGCTGGGCGCCGGCGCGCGCGCGTTCCGCCACCGCGCGCGAGTTGCGCGGCAAGACGCTCGGCATCATCGGCGTGGGCGATATCGGCTCGCGGCTGGCGGGCATCGCGGCGCTGGGCTTCGGCATGCGGGTGCTGGGCCATCGCCGCCATGCCGCGGGGCTTCCGGCGCATGTCGCCTACGCCACGCTGCCCGACCTGTTTGCCGAGAGCGACTACATCGCCGTCGCCTGTCCACTGACCGCCGAGACCACGGGCATCGTCGATGCCGCCATGCTGGCGCGCATGAAGCCGACCGCCTGGCTGATGAACGTGGCGCGCGGGCCCGTCGTGCAGGAGGAACCGCTGGTCGCGGCGCTGCGCGACGGCCGCATCGGGGGCGCGGCGCTGGATGTCTACTGGGCGCAGCCGCTCTCCACCGACCACCCGCTGCGCGGCCTGCCCAATGTCATCCTCTCGCCCCATGCCGCGGGGCTGACGATGGAAAGCGTCGAGACCATGAGCCGCGTCTCGGCCACCGATACCGTCCGCATCCTGGCGGGCCTGCGCCCGCTGAACTTCTTCAATCCCGAGGCCTGGGAGGCATCGCGCGCGCGTCGCCGCGCCCTCGGCCACGCAGAAGGCGCCGCCGCATGAAGATCACCCGAATCCAGGCCATCTGGTGCCATGTGCCGATCCCGTATGACCGGCAGCACACCAGCGATTTCGGCCGCGTCACCTCCTTCGATTCCGTGATCGTGCGGATCGAGACCGATGCCGGCATCACCGGCTGGGGCGAATGCAAGGCGGGCGTGGGCAGCGCGGCCGCCTGCGCGGGCCTCGCGGCCATCGTGAACCTCGACTACGCGCCGCTGCTGGTCGGGCAGGACCCACGCGACGTCTCGCGCCTTTGGGACGTCATGTACAACACCCCGCGCGAGGGCTACGCCGTGGCGGAGGGCCATGTGCTGCCGCAGCTCGGCCGGCGCGGGCTGTCGATCTCCGCCATCGCCGGCGTGGATGTCGCGCTGTGGGACATCCTGGGCAAGTCGCTCGGCGTGCCGGTGTGGCGGCTGCTGGGCGGCAGGCGCGCCGAACGGATGCCGGCCTATGCCTCGGGCGGTTGGGCGGACGAGGCCAATATCGGCGCGCAGCTCCAGGGCTATTGCGACAAGGCCGGCTTCCGCGCGGTGAAGATGCGCATCGGCGTGATGGATGGCTCGCCCGCGCGATCCGCCGCGCGGGTGCGCGCGGCACGCAAGACGCTTGGCCCCGACATCAAGCTGATGGCCGATGCGCACGGCACCTGGACCGTCGCGGAAGCCAAGGCCTTCTGCCGCATGGTCGAGGACCAGGACCTGTTCTGGTTCGAGGAACCGGTCAGCGCCGACGACAAGCAGGGCCTGGCCGAAGTCCGCCGCAGCAGCGCCGTGCCGATCAGCACCGGCGAGAGCGAATTCACCCGCCACGATTTCCGCGAGATCGCGGAACTGCGCGGCGCCGATGTGCTGCAACCCGACCTCGCCATCGCCGGCGGGCTGACGGAAGGCATGCGGATCGGCGCGATCGCCAGCGCCTTCAACCTGCGCCTCGCGCCACACCTGTGGTCCGGCGCGCCGGCCTTTGCCGCGGGGCTGCATCTCGCGGCAACGCAATCGGCGGGCTTCATCCTGGAATACTCGCTGGGTCACAACCCGATGCTGCACGACCTGATCGAGGAAGACTTCCCGGTCGTGGACGGCATGGTCGCGATCCCCGATCGCCCCGGCCTCGGCATCACGGTGCGCGAGGCCTTTCTGGAGCAGTACGGCCGCGCGGGCTGACCGCGCCCATCACCACGCAACGGGAGGATACGACATGACGATATCACGCATGCGGCGCCTGGGCCTGGCGGCGCTGGCCTGCGCCGGCATCGGCGCGGCAGTCCCCGCAACGGCGCAGCAACCCTTCCTGAGCCGGGAGGTGCGCTTCCTGAACGCCTTCCCGCCGGGCGGCACCTCCGACCTGCTCGGCCGCATCCTGGCCGACCAGCTCTCGCAACAGGTCGGCCAGCGCGTGGTGGTCGAGAACCGCACCGGCGCCGCCGGCGTGATCGCCACGCAGGAGGTCGCGCGCGCCGCGCCGGACGGCCACACGATCCTGCTGGCGTCCATGGGCATCATGGCGATCACGCCGCAGATGCAGCAGGTGCCCTACAACGTCGACACGGACCTGACGGCGATCGCCAACGTCGCCTCAGTCTACAACATCCTGGTGGCGAACCCGAACAGCGAGATCCGCACCTGGCAGGACCTCGCGCGGATCGGCCGCGAGCGCCCGCGCACGCTGCGCTGCGCGACGGTCGGGCCGGGCTCCAGCCAGCAGCTTTCCTGCGTGCTGTTCATGTCGCTGACCGGCGCGCAGATCGAACAGGTGCCCTATCGCGGCGGCGCGCCGGCCATCCTCGACATCGTCGCGGGGCGGGTCGACGTGATGTTCGGCAACATGCCGGAATACATGGGCCAGATCCGCGGCGGCGGGCTGCGCGCCATCGCCTATGGCGCATCCGAGGCCTCGCCCCTGCTGCCCGAGCTGCCGGTGATCTCGCGCCAGGGCCTGGAGCAGTTCGTCATCCACAACTGGTTCGGCGTGGTCGCCCCGGGCCGGATGCCCGCCGCGCTGACCGCGCGCTGGAACGAGGAGATCAACAAGGCCCTGCAGGCCCCCGAGGTGCAGCGGCGCTTCGTCGAGAACGGGTTGCAGCGGCTGGGCGGGTCGCAGCAGGATTTCCTGCGGCAGATCGCGGCCGACCAGGCGAAGTGGGGAGAGGTTGTCCGCGCCCACAACATCCGCCCCGAATAGCCGCGGGTGGCGCGCGCGGCCCGGCACGACGATCGAGCGAAGGACGGACCACCGATGGATGTGATCGACACGCTGGTCGGGATCGTGCCGGGATCGCGCATGGATGCGCTGCGCGACGGCCGCAAGGTCGCGCGCACCCACGCGCAGCGCAGCTACGAGGTCCTGCTGACCCCCACTACGCCCGGCGACTTCGGCATCGCCGAACGCTTCGCGGTCGCCGCCTATGTCGCCGGGCTGCACCAGGCGCCGCCCACCGCCGCCCACTACAGCGAAGCGTTGGCCACGCATGGCGGCGCCGCCCTGGCGCGGGCGGTTGCCGCGGCGGTCGCGCAGACCCTCGCGCAGGGGCCGAGCGGCGCCTACCCGCCCGGCCCGCTCAGCATCGAGGACACGCCCGCCCCGGTCTTCGCGCTGTCGCCGGAGGTTGCCGCGGCGCTCGGCCCGAAGCTCGTCGCCGGCTTAGCCCACGCGCACTACCTGGTGCTGCATCCCCGCGATGCCGCGCCGTCGCGCTTCCCGCCGCTGAAGGCTGCGGGGTGGACCGACGACAGCATCGTGTCGCTGTCGCAGCTGGTCTCCTTCCTGGCCTTCCAGATCCGCGTCGTCGCCGGCCTCGGCGTGCTCGCCGCGACGCCCTGAGGGTCCCTACCATGCCCGATGCCACCGCTCCGAACGTCTTCACCCGCGCGCAGATGGGCTGGGTGTCGTTCGTGGAACCGCTCGCCGAGTCCGCGCTGACGGCGCAGCACATGGCCGCGCTCATCGACGCGGCGCGCGCGAGGTCGGAGTACTTCCGCCTGCTGGCGCGCGACCCGGATGCGCTCGAACACCGCACGCGCACCGACAAGGACATCTTCTACAACACGCAGGCCGGCGCGCCGCGGGCGGACCGCGAGCTGGCCGCCGCGGCGGTGTCGCGCTTCAACGGCTGCATCTACTGCTGTTCCGTCCATGCCCGCTTCGCCGCGACCTATGCGAAGCGCGAGGCCGATGTGGACCGGCTGCTGGCGGAAGGCGTCGGCGCCGATCTGGGCGAAAGGTGGAATGCCATCGTCGCGGCCTCGGTCGCGCTGACCGCCATTCCCATGACCTTCGGGCCGGAGCATGTCGCGCGGCTGCGCGCGGCGGGGATGGATGACCTCGCGATCAGCGACATCATCCAGGCCGCATCCTTCTTCAACTGGGCGAACCGGCTGATGCTCTCGCTGGGCGAGCCCTCGGCCGACCGCCCCCCGAACGGCGCGGCGCGCTGACGCGGCGGCGATCCGCCGGCGCGCGTCAGCCGCCCTGCGGCGGATCGAAGGCGCGGATCGGCGGCAGGTTGCCGGCGAAGCGCTCCACCTCGATCACCGTGAGCTGGCCGGTGCAGCCCTGCGACAGCGCCGAGGTGCCGGCATCGCGCGTCAGCACGTTCGGGTTGCCGTGCACGCAGAGCGGCTTGTCGTCCCGCGGGTCCTGCGGATCGTACCACGCGCCCGTGGCCAGCTGGACCACGCCGGGGCGGATGTCCGTGGTCAGCCGCACGGCGGCCAGGCAGGCGCCGCGGTCGTTGAACAGCCGGATCACGTCGCCATCGCCGATGCCGCGCGCCGCCGCATCCGCCGGATGCATCGCGGCGACCTCCCGGCCGCGCCGCTTCGACGCGATGCTGTGGCCGCCGAAATCGAGCTGGCTGTGCAGCCGCGTCGCCGGCTGGTTGGCCACCAGGTGCAGCGGCGCGGCGCCGGCGGGGATTTCCTCCGGCGGCAGCCAGGTCGGGTGACCGGGGCAGGTCGGTTCGTTGAAGCCTGCGATGGTCTCCGAGAAGATCTCGATGCGCCCGCTCGGCGTCGGCAGGGGGTTCTCGTCCGGGTCTTCGCGGAAGGCGCGCCAGGGGCCGCCATCATCCGGGCCCTGCGGCAGGCGGAGCGTCCCGGCGGTCCAGAACGCCTCGAAGTCGGGCGCCGGCAGGCCCTGGTCGCGCAGCCCCTGCTGCGTGCGTTCATACAGATGCCGCAGCCATTCGCGGGTCGTGCGGCCCTCGGTGAAGGCGTCCTCGCTGCCCAGGCGGTGGCTGAGGGCGGCGAAGATGTCGTAGTCGTCCCGCGCCTCGCCATGCGGCGGCACGATTCGGTGCATCGCCACCATCAGCGGATCATGCGAGCTGTAGCCGATATCCTCGCGCTCGAGCGTCATGGTCGCGGGCAGGACGATGTCGGCGTGGCGCGCCGTCGCGGTCCAGGCGAGTTCGTGGACCACCAGCGTGTCGACGCGCGCGAAGGCCTCCCGCAGGCGATTGAGGTCCTGGTGGTGGTGGAAGGGATTGCCGCCCGCCCAATAGACCAGCCGGATGTCGGGATAGGTGCGGGTCTGGCCGTTGTAGCGATACGTCGCGCCGGGGTTCAGCAGCATGTCGGCGATGCGCGCCACCGGGATGTAGTTGCCGTGCCGGTTGCGCCCCTGTGACAGGGTCGGGCCCGGCACCGCATTGCCGCGGCGGCCGTAGTAGCCGATGGCGCCGAGCGCATAGCCGTAGCCGCCGCCCGGCAGGCCGATCTGGCCGAGCGCCGCCGCCAGCACCGCGCCCATCCATACCGGCTGCTCGCCATGTTCTGCGCGCTGCAGCGCATGCGCCACGGTCACCAGGACGCGGCGGCCGTGCAGGCGGCGCGCCAGGGCGCGGATCTGCTCGGCCGCGACGCCGGTGATCGGCGCCGCCCAGTCTGCGTCCTTCGGCTGGCCGTCGGCCGCGCCCAGCAGGTAGCGTTCGAAGACCGGCCAGCCGACGGTGAAGCGGTCGAGGAAAGCCTGGTCGTGCAGCCCCTCCGTCACCAGCGTGTGCACCAGCGCCAGCATCAGCGCGGTGTCGGTGTTGGGGATATTGGCGACCCACTCGGCGCCGGCTTCGTCGGGCAGGTCGCCGCGCAGCGGGCCGACCAGGATGAAGTCGCAGCCGCGCGCGCGGGCCGCCTGCATGGCCGGGCGTTCGACATGCTCGCTGATGCCGCCGCCGGCGACCATGGCGTTCTTCAGCGCCATGCCGCCGAAGGCCAGCACCACCTCGGTGTGCCGGGCCACCTGGTCCCAGGTGACGTTGTGCTTGGTCAGCGATTCATAGTTGCCGAGGACATGCGGCACGATCACCGAGGCCGCGCCCGAGCTGTACGAATTCACCGAGGCGACATAGCCGCCGAAGGCGCAGTTCAGGAAGCGGTGGACCTGCGATTGCGCGTGGTGGAAGCGGCCGGCGCTCGACCACCCGTAGGACCCGCCGAAGACCGCGCCCGGCCCGTGCGTGTCGCGGATGCGCGCCAGCTCCCCGCCCAGCAGGTCCAGCACGGCATCCCAGGACATCGGGACGAAGTCGTCCCGGCCGCGCGCGCGGTCCGGGCCCGCGCCGCGCTCCAGCCAGCCGCGCCGCACCATGGGCTGGGTGACCCGCGCGGGGTGCCTCAGCGCGGCCGGGAAATTCTGCAGGATCTCGTTGGGGTCCGGGTCCCCCGGATGCGGGCGCACCACCAGTTCGTTGTCGCGCAGGGCCGCCGTGAAGACCCCCCAATGCGAGCTGTGCGGCCGGAATTCCGTCGTCTCGGCGCTCATGCGATGGACCCCTGGCCGTGATGCGATGCAGGCACCGGCCGATCGTCCCGGCGCGCCCGAGGGACCATCCTAGGGGTTCCCGGCGTCCATGGCACTCTCCTCCGCGTGCCGTGGATGCGCGGGCCGAGCGGCGCGGGACAGGACGCGGCATGCCGTCGCGACGCATGTGGTCGGTCGTGCGCGCGGTGTCGCTATCGGCGCCACCTGCGCCGACATTGCGGCCGCAGGATCCGCCGGGCGGGCGGGAGCGCGCGGCCCGGCATGGCGGGCCGCGCCGCGAACCGCGGCACCGGTTTGACGCGCGGCGACCGGCAGCGCGGGGCGCTGGACCCGCCCGCCCCTGGCGCGGCTCGCGGCATCGCGTCGGGCGGCGGCTCGTCGCGGCCATCGTCAGCCGATCGGCTGATTCCATCCGGTGCGGATCTGCTCTAGACCAAACGGGCGCCCATCGCGCGGGAAGGCGGCCCGACGACCGCGCAGGATCGTGCCGCGCAACGGCTCAGCAGGGAGCACGGGTCATCACCACACGCGATGCGGCTTGCGCCCCGGCGGGCGGGATGGATGTGGCCCGTGCGGGTCGCGCCGCATGACGCTGGCCTGCGGCATCGTCGCCTTGCTCGCAACCCTTGCCTGGCTGGCGGGGGTCGTGTGGTTCCTGCGGTTCTTCCGGGCGCCGGCGGTGGAAGTGCCAGGCCGCGTGACTCTGCTGCTGGCCGTGACCGGCCGCACCGATGGCCTGCCGCCGCTATTTGCCGCGCTGGCGCGCCAGACGCTGCGCCCGCGGCGGATGCTGGTGGCGGTCGAGGCCGAGGCCGATCCCGCCCTGGCGCAGGTGCGCGAACTGCAACACCTGCTGCCCTTCCCGGTCGAGGTCGTCGTCGCCGGCCTGGACGACACGCGCAGCCAGAAGGCGACCAACATGATCGCCGCGCTGGCGCGCGTGGATGCGGATGACGACGCGCTGGTGCTGCTCGATGCCGATATCCTGCCGCAGGATCATTGGCTGTCCTGGCTGGCAACCCCGGCGCTGAACGGCGCGGCGGATTTGGTGACGGGCTATCGCTGGCATGCGCTGGACGGCGCGGGACCGGCGCGGCACGTGGTGGCCTGGCTCGATCGCTCGTTGGCGCTCGGGCCGCGCTTCCTGGCCTCGGGTCTGGTGTGGGGCGGATCGGTCGCGATCTCGCGCGATGCGCTGGCGCGGATGGACCTGGCCGAGGCGCTGTCGCGCACCTTCTCGACCGATGGTGCGATCAGCCGGCGCGCGCGCGCGCTTGGCCTGCGCGTGCTGACGCGCCGCGCCGTGCTGCTGCCCACCCCGCCCGAGGGCGGCGACCGCGAGGCGATCGCCTTCAAGACACGGCAATTGCAGATCGTGCATGTCTATGTGCCGTCGCTGTGGGTGTGGCTGGGCGTCGCGCTGCATGCCGAGGCGCTGGTGCTGCCGCTCGCGTTGCTGGGCCTGGGCGGCAATGGCGTCGCGCTCGGCTTCGTCGCGGCGGTGGGGGCCGTGGGCGTGGCGCGCGCCCTGCTGCACGACCGTGTCACGCGCGCCGTCGGCATCCGCGAGGGGCTGCCCGCGCGCGCCGCGCAGGTGGCGCTGGGCGCGCTGGCACCCATCACCGCGCCGGCCGTGGTGGCGCTGTTCTGGACCAGCGCGCGCACGCGCGTGATCCGCTGGCGGCACATCGAATACGAGGTCCGCGGCCCCGAGGATGTGCGCGTGCTGCGCCGCCACAATCCGGGCGCGGCGGCGTGAGGGTCACGGCGCGCGCGTGCAGCGCGGCCGCGCGTCGCGGCGGTGCCCCGTGACGCCGGGCATCTGCCCGATCACGGGCGCAGCGGCGACGCTGGTGCAGGAGGTCTCTCCCGCCTTGCTGCGCGGGCTGTGGCGCCGCGCCTTCAAGGTGGAACCGACGCCGCTGCCGGACGCGCGCATCGGGGTCTATCGCAGCCCCTGCGGCCTGGTGTTCTTCGCACCGGCTTTCGAAGGCGATGGCGCTTTCTACGAATCCCTGTATCGGCGGCTCGACGCCGGGGGCCGCGTGCGCGCGGCGGGACGCGACCGCGCCGAATACCCCCATGCGGCGGCGCGCATCCGCCCGGGCGATGCGGTGCTGGAGGTCGGCGCGGGGGCGGGCGCCTTCGCGCGGCTGGTGCCTGGCGCGCGGTATGTCGGGCTCGACCCCAACCCCGGCGCCTATGCCGACCGCGCCGCCGACATCCGCGCCGAACCCCTGGCCGACCATGCCGCGGCGAATCCCGGCGCCTATGATGCCGCCGTCGCTTTCCAGGTCATCGAGCATGTCGCGGACCCGCTGGCCTTCGCCACGGACATGCTGCGCTGCCTGAAGCCGGGCGGCCTGCTGGTGCTGGGCGCGCCGGCCTGGCCCTCGGCCATGACGGCGATCCCGAACTTCGTCTTCAACGCGCCGCCGCATCACCTGTCGTGGTGGAGCGAACAGGCGATGCGGGCCTTGGCGGACCGGCTGGGGCTGGTGGTTGAGGAAACCCGCCCGCTGCCGCCGGTGCCCGCCCAGCCGCTGATCCATTGGATGGGCCGGATGGCGCCGCTCAAGGCGCGCCCGGACGGCCTGTGGTTCGCCGCGCGGCGGTCCTGGTACGGCTCGCTCGCCGTGTCGTTCCTGCTGGGGCGCATCGCCGCCGCGCTGGTGCCGCTGCCGCGCAACGCCCCGCCGATGTTCGTGCTGCTGGTGGCGCGGAAGCCTTGACGGCGGCACCGCGCGCGCCGTTCCTGGCGTGCCCATGCCCGACTCCGACGTGACCTTCGCGCCGCTCGAGACCGCGCGCTTCCTGCTGCGCCCGCTGCGCGCGGAGGACGCCGCCGAACTGCATCGCCTGGTCAATGACTGGGAGGTGGCCAAGACGCTCGCCCGCGTGCCCTTCCCCTATTCGCGCGACCTGGCGGATGACTGGATCGCCTCGACCGCCGAACGCATCACCGAAGGCGAGGCGTATCACCTGGCGATCGCGCGGCGCGAGGACGACGTGCTGGTCGGCTGCTGCGGCCTGACGCGCGACCGCGAGGCGCGTTCGGCCGAGCTCGGCTACTGGATCGGCCGGCGGCACTGGGGGCAGGGGATTGCGCCGGAGGCCGCCGGGCGGCTGGCGCGCTGGGCGCTCGCCAATCTCGACCTGGATCGCATCACGGCCTCCGCGCTGACCGACAATGCGCGATCGGCCGCGGTGCTGGCGCGCATCGGCTTCCGCGAGACCGGCACGGGCGCGCAGGATTTCCTGTCGCGCGGGCGGGCGATGGCGGTGCGCCTGTTCGAGGCCGGGCGCGCCGACCTGGCGCCGCCGCCCGTTGCCGCGGCCCCGGCGGTGGAACCCGCGCCGGGTGGCAAGCCGATCCTGCTGGTCGCCGCCGTCGGGCTGATCGACCCCGACAACCGCGTGCTGCTGGCCCGGCGGCCCGAGGGCAAGCCGCTGGCCGGCCTGTGGGAATTTCCCGGCGGCAAGGTGAAGCCGGGCGAGACGCCGGAAGCCGCGCTGATCCGCGAATTGAAGGAAGAACTCGGCATCGACGTGACCGAGGCGTGCCTGGCACCCTTCGCCTTCGCTTCGCATGGCTACGAGGCGTTCCACCTGCTGATGCCGCTGTTCCTGTGCCGGCGCTGGGTGGGGAACGTCACGCCGCTGGAAGGCCAGGCCTTGGCCTGGGTGCGGCCGCAGAAGCTGGCGGACTATGCGATGCCGCCGGCGGATGTGCCCTTGGTCGCGCTGTTGCGCGACTTTTTGTAGGCCCTCAGGCGCCGGGCGCGGCCTCCGGCCGCTTGGCTTGCGCGCCGTGCGCTCCCGGATCGCGCCTGCGCGCGATCCGCTTTTTGTGTGCCCTCAAGCGCCGGGCGCCGCCATGCGGCGGCTTGGCTTGCGCGCCGTGCGCTCCCGGATCGCGCCTGCGCGCGATCCGCTTCTTGTGTGCCCTCAAGCGCCGGGCGCCGCCATGCGGCGGCTTGGCTTGCGCGCCGTGCGCTGGTGCGCTGGCGGGGGCTGATGGGTTGGGCGCGGTCGCGCCGTGCGCTCCCGGATCGCGCCTGCGCGCGATCCGAAACCAGGGGGGGCGCTACTCGGCGGCCTTTGCTTCTTCGTCCAGCCACGGCCATCGCAGCTTCACCACCGGGCTGTCGGGATGATAGGCGTGGCAGGTGCCGATGATGCCGGGGCGCTTGCGCTGGCCGGTCGCTTCCTCGCGCACCAGTTCTTTCGCGCGGCGCACCGGATACAGCGTCTGGTAGGCGACCGTCGCCATCTGGGCCAGCACCTCACGCAGGTGCGTGCAGCCCATCGTGCCGCCGACCCGTTCGTTCACCGCGCGGTTGAAGCCTGGCCCGATCGTCAGCCCGGCCAGCCGCGCGAAATTCGGCGCCGCCTGCGGGCAGACGGCATAGGGCGTGTGGTCGGAGGCTGCCTCGCAGGCGTGGATCAGCAGGTCCTCATCCACCGTCAGGCGGATCCACATGCCGTGCAGCGGCGTGCCGGCGGGCAGGAAGCCGCGTTCCTCGTTGTCGAAGCCGTAGGATTTGGTGTCGAGGAGATGCGCCTCGATATCGAACAGCCCGTCGGCGCGGCGGTAGCCGTGCATGTCGATCTGGCGGCGGTGCATGGGCTCGCGCGCGGCGGCTTCGGACAGTGGCATGACGGTCCCGGGTGCAGTGCACCATCTGGGTTATCGCAGTGCGCCCATGCTGACCAGAGCCCAGTCCCGGCGGTCCAGGTGGCACTGCCACCTGGCGGGTGGGTCCGGGAGGGCAGCGCCCTTCCGGCGGCCTACTGCGCGCCTTCGTCCCGCAGCAGCGTGGCGACCGCATCCACCGGCACATCGCCGCTGGTGAAGCACGCCCCTGCCCCGCGCATCAGCACGAAGCGCATGGTCCCGTCGCGGTTCTTCTTGTCCTTGGCCATGCGCCCGAGCAGCGCATCGACCGTGAAGTGCCGTGGCAGGTCCGTGATGCGTGCCGGCAGCCCGCATGCCGCCAGGTGTGCCATCACGCGCGACGGCCATTCCTGGCTGCAATGCCCGAGCCGCGCCGACAGCGCCGCCGCCAGGCCGAGCCCGACCGCCACCGCTTCCCCGTGCAGCACGGACCCGTCGAAGCCGGCCTCGGCCTCCAGCGCATGGCCGAAGGTGTGGCCGAGGTTGAGCAGCGCGCGCCCGCCCTCGGCCGATTCCTCGCGTTCATCGGCGGCCACGACCGATGCCTTCAGGCGGCAGGACTCGACCACCGCATGGGTAGCCGCGGCGGCATCGCCGGCGACCACGGCGGCGCCATGCGCCTCGCACCAGTCCCACAACGCGCCCTGCAGCAGCCCGTGCTTGGCCACTTCCGCGTAGCCGGCGCGCAGCTCGCGGGGCGGCAGGGTTGCCAGCGTGTCGGTATCGGCCAGCACGATGCGCGGCTGGTGGAAGGCGCCGGCCAGGTTCTTGCCGGCCTTGAGGTTCACGCCGGTCTTGCCGCCGACGGAACTGTCCACCTGCGCCAGCAGGGTGGTCGGCACCTGCACGAAGGGCACGCCGCGCATGGCGATGGCGGCTGCGAAGCCGGCCAGGTCGCCGACCACGCCGCCGCCCAGCGCCACCACCGCGGTGCGGCGATCCAGCCCCGCCGCCAGCATCCGCTCCAGCACCTCCGACAGCCGGCCGAAATCCTTGGAGGCTTCGCCCGGCGGCACGGCGATCTCGGTGAGCACCGTCAGCCCCGCCGCCTCCAGCCCGTCGCGCAATGCCGGCGCATGCAGCGGGCCAACGGCCGAATCGGTGACAAGCACCACCTTGCGCGAGGGCAGCAGCGCCGCGACCAGCCCGCCGGCGCGCGCCAGCAGCCCGGGGCCGACCAGGACCTCGTAGCCACGATCGCCGAGGCCGACCGGCAGGCGCTGCGGCGCCACGGCGGCGGCCAGCGCATCCTGCACGCGGCGCGTCGTCGCCTCGGGGCTCTCGTCGGTACAGGTCACGGTCACATCGGCCTCGGCGTACAGGGGGTGGCGCGCGGCCATGAGGCGGGTCAGCACCTCGACCGGGTCGGCGTTGAGGAACATCGGGCGGTGCTCGCGCCCCGCCACGCGGCGCAGCAGCGTGGCCAGGTTGCAGCGCAGCCAGATGGTCGCCGCGCCCGAGGCCTTCACGGCGGCGCGCGTCGCGGCATCGGCGAAGGCGCCGCCGCCGGTCGCCAGCACCAGCGGCGGGCCGGCCAGCAGGCGGGTGATGACGCGGCGCTCGCCGTCGCGGAAATGCGGTTCGCCGTAGCGCGCGAAGATCTCGGTTATGGGCATGCCGGCGGCCGATTCGATCTCGGTGTCGCCATCGCGGAACGGCAGGCCCAGGCGCGCGGCCAGGCGGCGGCCGATCGCGGTCTTGCCGGCGCCCGGCATGCCGACCAGCACGACGGAGCGCGCCGCGGCCAGGGGCGGGGCTTGGTCCAGGGACGGGCTCAGGCGGTCTTCGTCAGGAAGATCGAGGGCGGAGTTGCGCGACACGGGGGCGGAGGCTAGAGCAATATCGGATCGGATGAAATCGTCCGATCGCTGTCATGTTCTGGAAAATCTCGATTCTAGAGCATCTTATGTCCGATCTGCGCAGCAGTGCAGCGAGTCCGCGGAGCGGATGCTGCCCCGGCGCAGTCCATGCCGCATTGGTGGGAGACGCCGCGCCCGATGTCCCGCAGCCCGTTCCTGACGATCCTGCTGTTGGTGCTCGGTGCCGTGGTGGTCGGCCTGCTGGCGCTGGGCGCCTTCCCGCCCGCGGTGCCGCCGCAGCCGGTGGAACGCCCGCTGCCGAACGAACGGTTCAGCACCGGGCGGTGAGCGGCGATGCCACCCGCCGACGCCGCTGTGGGGCGGATCTCGGCCCTGCCGTGATCCGGGAGCGCACGGCGCGACCGCGCCCAGCCCGTCAGCGGCCGCCGATGCGCCAGGGCAGCGCGCGCGAGCCAAGCGCGCGGATGCGCGCGCCCGGCGCCTGAGGGCCGGAACCATGCATCACGTCGAAGCCTTCCTCGAGATGCTGGCCGCCGAGCGGGGCGCGGCGCGCAACACGCTGGCGGCCTACACCGCCGACCTGCAGGATTTCGCTGCCTTCGCCGCCGCCCGCGGCGCGGCCGTCCATGCCGCGGATGCCGAGACGCTGCGCGCTTGGGTGGAAAGTCTGGCCGCCGCGGGCTTCGCCGCCCGCACCCAGGCGCGCCGCCTGTCCGCGATCCGCCAGTTCCACCGCTTCCTGGCACGCGAGGGCATCCGCCCCGACGACCCCACGGAATTGCTGGAAAGCCCGCGCCTGCCCGCCAGCCTGCCCCGGGCGCTGAGCGAGGCCGAGGTCGAATCGCTGATCGCCGCGGCCGCCGGCCTGCCGGGCCGCCGCGGGCCGGTCGCGGCCGCGGCGGTGGAGTTGCTCTATTGCTCCGGCCTGCGCGCGAGCGAGCTGGTGGCCCTGCCCGCCGGCGCATTGCGGGCGGAGGAAGGCCTGGTCGCGGTGCGCGGCAAGGGCGGCAAGGAGCGGCTGGTGCCGGTCTCGGCCCGGGCGCGCGCCCTGGCCCTGGCGGCGCGCACCGAGGCCGCGGAGCGCGCCGGGCCACGGGCGGCGCGCTGGCTGTTTCCCTCCCGCGCCGCGACGGGGCACCTGACGCGGCAGTCGCTGGGGCTGCTGCTGAAGGAGGCAGCGCTGGCGGCGGGCCTCGATCCGGGCCGGGTCAGCCCGCATGTGCTGCGGCATTCCTTCGCCTCGCACCTGCTGGGGCGGGGGGCCGACCTGCGGAGCCTGCAGGTGCTGCTGGGCCATGCCGACATCGCGACCACGCAGATCTACACCAAGGTGCTGGAGGGGCGGTTGAAGGCTTTGGTGGAGCAGCACCATCCGCTGGCGGGCGGGGCAGTTTCGCCGGAGGCGCGCGGGGGGGTCGCGCCCGGCCCAGAATTCCGCTAACCCCCCGGCCCCATGCGACACTTCCTGGACTTCGAGAAGCCGATCGCCGAGCTGGAAGGCAAGATCGAGGAGCTGCGCCGGACCACCGACGCCGGCGGCATCGATGTTGCCGACGAGGTGGGCAAGCTGCGCGACAAGGCGCAGACCCTGCTGCGCACCACCTACGCCAAGCTCAGCCCGTGGCAGAAGGCCCAGGTCGCCCGCCACCCCGACCGGCCGCACGCCACCGACTACATCGCCGCGCTGATCGAGGACTTCACCCCGCTGGCTGGCGACCGCGCCTATGCCGACGACCTGGCGGTGGTGGGCGGCATGGGCCGATTCCGCGGCCGTGCGGTGATGGTGCTGGGCACCGAGCGCGGCAACGACACCGACAGCCGCGTGAAGCATAATTTCGGCATGGCGCGGCCCGAGGGCTACCGCAAGGCGCGGCGCCTGATGGAACTGGCCGGCCGCTTCGGCCTGCCGATCCTGTCCTTCGTCGACACCGCCGGCGCCTTTCCGGGCATCGAGGCCGAGGCGCGCGGCCAGGCGGAAGCCATCGCGCGGTCGATCGAGGCGGGGCTGGAAGCGCCTGTCCCCTTCATCGCGACCATCATCGGGGAGGGCGGGTCGGGTGGCGCCATTGCGCTCGCCGCCGCCGACCGGATCGTGATGCTGGAACACGCAATCTATTCAGTGATCAGCCCCGAGGGCTGCGCGTCCATCCTGTGGCGCGATTCGGCCCAGGCGGCGACGGCGGCCGAGGCGCTGAAGCTGACCGCCGACGACCTGCGGAAGCTGAACCTGGTGGATGCGGTGGTGCCCGAACCGCTGGGCGGCGCGCATCGCGATGCCGAGGGCACGATCGCGGCGCTGGGAGAACGCATCTCGGAGCTGCTGGAGCCGCTGGTGGAGCTCGACGGCGCCACGCTGCGCGCGCGCCGGCGCGAGAAGTTCCTGGAAATGGGGCGCAGCGGGGTCATCTGACGTCAGCGCCTGCACCACCGCACGCTGATCGGATGCGATGCGCTCAAGGCTGAAAGACCATACCGGCGGTTGCCGCGGACTGCACGGCGGGCCGCGCCGGTGGCCATGACCGGCATCGCGGACGGGTCCGGTCCATGACCGACCATGCGCGCGCGCTCGGGCGAGCGAGGCTGCCCCGCCCACGCGACGAATGGTGCGCTGGCGCGATGGGTCGTGCCTGCCATCGCGAACGAGCGCACGCCGGGTGGGGGGCGGTGACGCGCCCAGCCGCCGGCCTGGCAGCCGCATGACCGACGACGTCCGCGCACGCTTCCTGCGCGCCTTCCCAGGCATTGCGCTGACCATCTTCCTGTCGGCGATCGACCAGACCATCGTCGCCACCGCGCTGCCGGCCATTGCCGCGGAGCTGGGCGGGATCGAGCGGGTATCGTGGATCCTGGTCGCCTACCTGGTGGCCGCGACCTGCGCGGCGCCGGTCTTCGGGCAATTGGGCGACGTGTTCGGGCGCCGGCGGCTGCTGTTCGTCGCACTTGCCATCTTCGCCGCCGGCTGTCTGGGCTGCGCGCTGGCGCCGAACCTGCCGGTGCTGGTCGGCGCGCGCATCGTCCAGGGCTTCGGCGGCGGGGCGCTGCTGACGCTGGCACAGGCGCTGATCGGCGAGGCGCTGCCGCCGCGCGAGCGTGGCCGCTACCAGGCCTGGATCGCGGGGTCGTTTGCATTTGCGTCCGCCAGCGGGCCGGTGATCGGCGGCTATGCCACGCAGTTCCTGGGCTGGCGGTCGGTCTTCCTGGTGCTGCTGCCGGTGGCGGCGGCCTGCGCCGTGCTGGCGCGGCGGCTGGCCGCGGTGCCGCCGGCGCGCCGCGATGCGCCGCTGCGCTTCGACTGGGCGGGGCTGGCGGTCTTCGTGGTGGCGGTGGGCTGCGCGCTGGTGGCGCTGGACCGCGCGCGGCGGCTGGACCCCACGCTGGCGCCGCTGGCGGTGGGGCTCGCGGTGATCGGGGCGGCGGCGGTGGTCCTGCTGCTGCGGATCGAGCGCGCGGCGCGCGACCCGCTGCTGCCGCTCGCGGTGTTCGGCGAGGCGTCGATCTGGCGGGCCTACCTGCTCTCGGCCTGCGTGGTGGGGGCGCAGGTCGGCATGATCTCGTTCCTGCCGGCCTGGCTGCAGACGGTGCGCGGGATGGCGCCGGGGCCTTCGGGGCTGATGCTGGTGGCGATGTCGGTGGGCGGGGCGTCCGGCGCGTTCTTCGCCGGGCGGATGGTGGCGCGCACCGGGCAGGCCATGCGCTGGCCGACGCTGTTCCTGCCCGTCGGCGCGACGCTGTGGGCGGTGCTGGCGGTGGTCGCCGCCGACCTGCCGCTGCCCGTCTTCCTGCCGCTGCTGGCGGCGGCGGGGTTCTGCGCCGGCACCTCCTTCCCGATCGTGCAGGTGACGGCGCAGGCGGCGGCGGGGCGGGAGAGGCTGGGCGCGGCCTCGGCCGGGGTGGCGTTCTCCCGCAATATCGGCGCGGCGACGGGCACGGCGCTGGTGGCGGCGGTGGTGTTCATGGCGGTGGGCGCCACGGGGTCAGGGGCGGCCTTCCAGCGGCTGGTGGCAGAGGGGCCGGCCTACCTGGCGGCGCTGCGGCCGGCGGCGGCGGCGGCGTTGCGCGGCGAATTGGCGGAGGCGTTCCGCGGGCTGTTCGCCACGGCGGCGGTGCTGACGGCGGTGGGGGCGGTGCTGGCGTGGCGGGTGCCGTTGCGGCGGTTTTGAACCGCTCCAGGCCAAGCCGCGACGACGCGGACGCCCGCTCCCTGCGGCAGCCGGATCGCCGGCCGTGCTGCGCCGCGATGCCGCCGGTGCGATGCCTGCGCGGGCATCCTTGCCCGACCCGATGACCCCATCTGGTCGGGAGCCGGCCTAATCCCCCGCCGCCGCCTGCTCCAGCCTGTACGCATGGGCCGGATACGCGCCCAGGATGCGGAATTCCTTGGTGAAGAATTCCAGCTCCTCGAAGGCACGCCGCAGCGCCGGGCTGTCCGGGTGGCCGTCCACGTCGCACAGGAACTGCGTGGCCGAGAACCGCCCGCCCACCATGTAGGATTCCAGCTTCGTCATGTTCACGCCATTCGTCGCGAAGCCGCCCAGCGCCTTGTAAAGCGCGGCCGGCACCGACCGGACGCGGAAGACGAAGGTGGTGACCGTGTCGGGGGCCTCCAGCGGCGGATACACGCGATCGCGCGACATCACGTAGAAGCGCGTCGTGTTGTGCGCCTCGTCCTCGACGTTCCGCAGCAGGATTTCCAGCCCGTAGATCTCGGCCGCGAGCTCGGACGCGACCGCGGCGTCCTCGATGTTGCCGCGCTGCGCGATGATCTGCGCCGCGCCGGCGGTGTCGGCCTCGATCACCGGCGCCAGGTTGCGCTCCTTCAGCAGCCGCAGGATTTGCCCGAGGGCCACCGGATGGCTATGCGCGCGCTTGAGAGTCGCCAGGGTCGCGCCTTTCGGCGCCAGCAGGCAGTGCTCGACACGCTGGAAATGCTCGCCGATCACGTACAGCCCGGATTCGGGCAGCAGCCGGTGGATGTCCGGCACGCGCCCGGCCAGCGAATTCTCGCAGGGCAGCATGGCCAGTTCGCAGCGGCCTTCGCGCAGCGCCGCCATCGCCGCCTCGAAGGACGGGCAGGGCAGGGTGGTCCAGCCCGGATAGGCGGCGCGGCACGCCAGGTCGGAATAGGCCCCGGGCATGCCCTGGAAGGCGATGGTCTTGGCGGTCATGGAGTCACCTGGACATCAAGGATTGTGGACCGAGGTCCTGCCTCGGTCCGGGAGCACGAAGCGCGACCGTGCCCAGGCCGGCCATCGCCCGCCGTCCGAGGGCAAGATCAATCTCCACCGCGCGACGCCAACAGACTCCGCGCCCGATCGAGGTCGTGCGCCGTATCGACACCGAAGGGGCCATGGTCCACCCGCGCCGCGGCGATGCGCATGCCGGCCTCGAGCGCGCGCAGTTGTTCGAGCTTCTCGCGCAGTTCCAGCGGGCTGGCGGGCAGCCGCACGAAGCGGTCGAGCGCGGCGCGCCGATACGCATAGACCCCGATATGATGCCAGCGCGGCCCATCCCCCCAGGGGATCGGCAGGCGCGAGAAATACAGCGCGGGCGCGACGCGCGCCTCGCCATCGAAGGCGCAGGCGGCCTTCACGAAGGATGGCGTATTCGCCTCCTCCTCATCCGCGATCGGGCAGACCAGCGTGCCGATATCCACCGCCGGGTCGGCCAGCGGGTCCAGCACCGCGCGCAGCGTGGCGGGCGCGATGGTCGGGAAATCGCCCTGCAGGTTCACCACCACGTCGTAGCGGCCCTCGGGGTCCAGCACCGCCATCGCGCGCTGCACGCGGTCGGTGCCCGAGGGCACGTCGTCGGCCACCAGCACCGCCTGGGCGCCGGCGGCCTCAGCGGCGGCCACGATCTCGGGCTCCCCGGCGGCGACGGCCAGCGGGCCGATGCCGGCCTCGCGTGCGCGGTCCAGCACATGGGCGATCATCGGCCGGCCGCCGATATCGGCCAGCGGCTTGCCCGGCAGCCTGGTGGCCGCCATGCGGGCGGGAATCACGACGATGGGGCGCAAGCGTGCGGCTCCGGGATTGAAGGTGCGGGGTGGTTGTCTGGCGGCAGGCCGGGCACTATGGTCCGGCGCGTTTTAGGCAAGGCGGACCCGTGGCGCAAACGCGCGCCGGGCCAGGGCTGTGAAGGGCTGCGATCGGCATGGCGACCAACCTCGAAGGCAACAAGATCATCGCGGCGGTGCTGACCGCCGGTGTCACCTTCGGCCTCGCCGGCTTCGTGGGCAGCCTGCTGGTGCATCCGAAGCGCCCGCACCATGCCGCCATCTCGGTGGGGGGCGAAGCCGCGCCGGCCGCCGCGGCGCCGGCGGCCCCCGCGCTCGACCCGATCACCCCGCTGCTCGCCGCGGCCAATGTGGCGAACGGCCAGCAGATCGCGCAGCGGCAATGCGCATCCTGCCATTCCTTCAACGAGGGCGGGCGCGCCGGCGTCGGGCCGAACCTGTACGGCATCGTCGGCGCCAAGCACGCCCATGCGGACGGCTTCAACTACTCCGCGGCGATCCGCGGCATGGCGGACAAGCCCTGGACCTACGAGGAACTGAACGCCTGGATCCACAGCCCTCGCACCTATGCGCCGGGCAACCGGATGTCCTATGCCGGGCTGTCGAACACGGCGCAGCGGGCGGACCTGATCGCGTATCTGCGGTCGATCTCGCCGAACGCCCCGGCGCCGTAGTTCTTTCGAGCCCTCAAGCGCCGGGCGCCGGCATCCGCCGGCTTGGCTTGCGCGCCATGCGCTGGTGCACTGGCAGCGGCTGACGGTCTGGGCGCGGTCGCGCCGTGCGCTACCGGATCGAGGCAATGCCCCGATCCGCTTTTTTTGGGCCTTAGTCGCCGGCGCCGCCATCCGGCGGCCAGGCTTTGGCGCCCCGCACCGGTGCGCCTGGCGCAGGGGACAGCGTGGGCGCGATCGCGCCGTGCGCTCCCGGATCGCGCGGGGCGCTATCCGCGTCATGGTGACAGTGCAGGGAAGCATCGCATGGTTCCGGACGACATCATCGCCGCTGCCGAGGACTTCGCCGACGCCGCCGGCGCGGTGATCCGCCCGCTGTTCCGCTCGCCCCTGCTGGTCGAGGCCAAGGGCGATGCCAGCCCCGTCACCAAGGCCGACCGCGACGCCGAGGCCGCGATCCGCGCCCTGATCGCCGCCCGCTTCCCCTCCCATGGCGTGATCGGCGAGGAACATGGCGAGGATCGCGCCCACGCCGAATGGGTCTGGGTGCTGGACCCGATCGACGGCACCCGCGCCTTCGTCACCGGCCGGCCGCTGTTCGGCAGCCTGATCGGCCTGCTGCACCGGGGCGTGCCGGTGCTCGGCATCATCGACCAGCCGGTCACCGGGGAACGCTGGCTGGGCGTGGCCGGGCGGCCGACCCGCTTCCGCGCGCCGATCGGCGGGGTGGCGGCGTGCCGGCCCTGCGCCGCGGTGGGTGACGCCGAACTGTCCTGCACCAGCCCCGACATGTTCCTGCCCGCCGACCGGCCAGGCTTCGAGCGCATCCGCGCCGCCGCCCGGCGCGTCACCTGGGGCGGCGACTGCTACGCCTATGGCCTGCTGGCGATCGGCCTGGTCGACATCGTGGTCGATGCCACGATGAAGATCTGGGACTGGGCGGCGCTGGTGCCGGTGGTCGAGGGTGCGGGCGGCCGCGTCACCGGCTGGCACGGCGAAGCGCTGACCGCGGCCGCCGATGGCCGCGTGCTGGCGGTCGGCGACCCGGCCCTGCTGGCCGAGGCCGTGCGCCTGCTTACCGATCGGTAGTCGCGCGGACGTTGCCGCGACCGGATCGAACCCCCATCCTGGTCAGATGAACCGTCGACACCTCCTGGCGCTCGGCGCCCTCGGCCTGACCCTTCCGCTGCCCGGCGGCGCGCGCGCGGTGGTCCCCGCCGGCGGCGACAAGCCCGGCCAGGTGGTGCGCACCCATGCGCTCTCGCTGCTGGCCGAGCCGACGCTGCCGGCCGGCTTCCCGCATTGGCCCTGGGCCAACCCCGCGGCACCGAAGGGCGGCGAGGTGGTGCTGGCCCGCCTCGGGTCCTTCGACAGCTTCAATCCCTATATCCTGCGCGGCACCTCGGATGCCGGCATCCCGCTGATCTACGACACGCTGATGGCCGGCAACCCGGATGAAGCGACCGCCGAATACGGGCTGCTCGCCGAGACGGTGGAACTGCCCGCCGACCGCCGCGGCGTGGCCTTCGAACTGCGCGAGACCGCGCGCTGGCACGATGGCCGCCCGGTCACCGCCGAGGACGTGGTCTTCACCTTCAACGCGCTGCGCACCCAGGGCCGCCCCTTCTTCCGCGCCTATTGGGCCGACGTGACCGAGGTGGTGGCCGAGAGCCCGAAGCGCGTGGTGTTCCGCTTCAAGGATGCCGACAACCGCGAGCTGGCGCAGATCCTGGGCGACCTGCCGGTGCTGCCGAGGCATTTCTGGGAAGGACGCGACTTCGCCCGCCCCTCGATGGATGTGCCGCTGGGCTCCGGCCCCTATCGGCTGGACCGCTTCGAGGCCAACCGCTCCGTGGTGTATCGCCGCGTCGAGGACTACTGGGCTCGCGACCTGGGCGTGCGGCGCGGCCTGAACAATTTCGACACCCTGCGCTACGAGTATTTCCGCGACACCACCGTCGCCTTCGAGGCCTTCAAGGCCGGCCAGTCCGACTTCCGCACCGAGAACATCGCGCGCGACTGGTCGACCGGCTACGACTTCCCCGCCGCCCGGCGCAACCTGGTGAAGCGCGAGGAAATCCCGCACGAGATCCCCACCGGCATGCAGTGCTTCGCGGTCAACCTGCGCCGCCCGCTGTTCCAGGATGCCCGCGTGCGCCGCGCGCTGATCGAGGTGTTCGACTATGAATGGATGAACGCGAACCTGTTCTACGGGGCCTATGCGCGGACATCCTCCTTCTTCTCGAATTCCGACTTCGCCGCGCGCGGCCTGCCGGAAGGCAGGGAACTCGCGATCCTCGAAGGCTTCCGCGGCCGCATCCCGGCCACCGTCTTCACCGAGGAATACAAGCTTCCCGTCACCGACGGGTCGGGCAACAACCGCGAAGGCGCCCGACGCGCGCTGGCGCTGCTGCGCGAGGCCGGCTGGACCGTGCGCGACCGCCGCCTGGTGAACGCGCAGGGCCAGCGCTTCGAATTCGAGATCCTGCTGCAGGGCGCCACCTTCGAACGCGTGGCGCTGCCCTACGTGCAGTGGCTGGAACGCGTGGGTATCAGCGCGCGGGTGCGCACGGTGGACCCCGCACAGTACCAGGTGCGCGTCGACGCCTTCGACTACGACATGACGGTCGATTCGATGGGCCAGGGCTTCTCCCCGGGCAATGAGCAGCGCGACTATTTCAGCAGCGCCAAGGCGCGCGAGAACGGCAGCCAGAACGTCGCCGGCATCGCCGATCCCGCCATCGACGCGCTCGTGGAGCTCGTGATCGGCGCGCCCAACTACGACGAGCTGGTGGCGCGCACCCGCGCGCTGGACCGCGTGCTGCAGCACCACAATTTCGTCGTGCCGCATTGGCACAGCCGCGTCTTCCGCATCGCCTTCTGGGACAAGTTCGGCCGGCCGGAACGCAACCCGCGCTTCGGGCTGGGCTTCCCGCAGGCCTGGTGGATCGACCCGGCGCGCGAACGCGCGCTGGCCGAAGCGCGACGCGGGTAGCGCCGCCATGGGCGCCTATCTGATCCGCCGGCTGCTGCTGGTGGTGCCGACGCTGCTCGGCATCCTCATCATCAACTTCGCCGTAGTGCAGTTCGCCCCTGGCGGGCCGGTCGAACAGATGCTGGCCGAACTGCGCGGGGAAGGGCAATCGACCCTCGGGCGCATCACCGGCGAGGGCGGCGGCGATGTGCGCCCACCCACCGCCGGCAGCGGCGCGAGCAGCGGCGGCCCGGCCGGCACCTATCGCGGCGCGCGCGGCCTGGACCCCGCCATCGTCGCCGAGATCGAACGCGCCTTCGGCTTCGACAAGCCAGCCCATGTGCGCTTCTGGGACATGCTGCGCGGCTATGCGACCTTCGACTTCGGCCGGTCCCTGTTCCAGGACCGCCCGGTGCTCGACCTCATCATCGAGAAGATGCCCGTCTCATTGTCGATCGGGCTGTGGTCGACCCTCATCATCTACCTGATCTCGATCCCGCTGGGCATCCGCAAGGCCGTGCGCGACGGGTCGCGCTTCGATGTCGCGACCTCCGGCATCGTGCTGGTGGGCTACGCCATCCCGGGCTTCCTGTTCGCCGTGCTGCTGATCGTGCTGTTCGCCGGCGGCTCCTTCCTGCAGATCTTCCCGCTGCGCGGACTGACATCCTCGGGCTCCGCCGACTGGCCGCTCTGGCAACGCGCCATCGACTACGCCTGGCACATGGCGCTGCCCACGCTCGCGCTGGTGATCGGCGGCTTCGCCGGGCTGACGATGCTGACCAAGAACTCCTTCCTGGACGAGATCGGCAAGCAATACGTGGTCACCGCGCGCGCCAAGGGGGCCGGCGAACACCGCGTGCTCTACGGCCACGTCTTCCGCAACGCCATGCTCATCATCATCGCCGGCTTCCCGGCGGCCTTCATCGGCATGCTGTTCACCGGCGCCTTGCTGATCGAAATCGTCTTCTCGCTCGACGGCCTCGGCCTGCTGGGCTTCCAGGCCGCAACACGGCGCGACTACCCGATCATGTTCGGCACACTCTACATCTTCACGCTGCTGGGCCTGGTCATGCAGATCATCAGCGACTTCACCTACACCCTGGTGGACCCGCGCATCGACTTCGAGGCGCGGCGATGAGCGGCTTGGCGCCGGGCGTTCGCAAGCGGGCTTTGCCCCCCTGCACCCCCCACCAGGGGGCTACGGCCCCCTGGACCGCGGGCTTTGAATCGGGGGAATTGGGGAGGGGCACCGACGGTGCCGCCTCCGCCACGGGATCGCCATGCCCCTTCCCAATTCCCCCGATCAAGTCGAGGGTTCCAAGGGCCTTAAGCCCTTGGTGGGTGGGGTTCGGGGAGGGCAAAGCCCTCCCTGCGGAGCGCCCCGCGCCATGACGCTCACCCCGCTCACGCGCCGTCGCATCGCGAATTTCCGGGCCAATCGTCGGGGGTATTGGTCGGCGGTGATCTTTGCCGTGATTTTCGTGCTGACGTTGTTCGCGGAGTTCATCGCGAATGACCGCCCCTTGGTCGCGCGGGTGAACGACCAGTGGTTCTTCCCCGTGGTGGCGGATTATGCCGAGACCGACCTGGTGCCCGATGGCCTGCCGACCGGCAGCGACTATTGGCAGGACCGGGACTTCCTGAAGGATTTCGAGACGGCCGGCGGATGGGCGGTGTGGCCGCCGGTACGCTTCACCTATTATTCGATCGTGCGCGACCTTGATCATCCGCTGCCCTCGCCGCCGACGGCGCGCAATTGGCTCGGCACGGATGACAAGGGGCGGGACGTGGTGGCGCGGGTGATCTACGGCTTCCGCATCTCGGTGCTGTTCGGCTTCACGTTGACCATCGTCAGTTCCATCATCGGCATCGCGGCGGGGGCGGTGCAGGGGTATTTCGGCGGTGCCATCGACCTGTATTTCCAGCGCTTCATCGAATTGTGGTCGGGGATGCCGCAGCTGTACCTGCTGATCATCCTGGCCAGCGTGATCGAACCTTCGTTCTGGGTGCTGCTGACCTTCCTGCTGTTGTTCTCCTGGATGGGGCTGACGGGCGTGGTGCGTGCGGAGTTCCTGCGCGGGCGCAACCTGGACTACGTGCGCGCGGCGAATGCGCTGGGTGTCTCGCATGCCGCCATCATGGTGCGGCACATCCTGCCCAATGCGATGGTCGCGACACTCACCTTCCTGCCGTTCATCCTGGCGGGGTCTGTCACGGTCCTGGTCTCGCTGGACTTCCTGGGCTTCGGGCTGCCGCCGGGCTCGCCCTCGTTGGGTGAGCTGGTGAACCAGGGCAAGGACAACCTGACGGCGCCGTGGCTGGCGCTGACCGGCTTCTTCGTGCTCGGCACCATGCTCACGCTGCTGACCTTCGTGGGCGAGGCGGTGCGCGACGCCTTCGACCCGCGCAAGCTGCCGGGGGGGGGGCGATGAGCGCGTCCGATGGTCGCAGCGCCGAGGGGCGTGGAGAGCTGAATCGGCCGCGCCGCGCCGAGAATCCTCTGCTGCGTGTGGAGAACCTCACCGTCGCCTTCGGCGCGAAGCGCGTGGTCGAGGGCGCGTCCTTCACGGTCGATCCCGGGCAGTCCGTCGCGTTGGTCGGAGAGAGCGGGTCGGGCAAGTCGGTCACCGCGCTGTCCTGCCTTGGCCTGCTGCCGAGCGCGGGCAGCAATCCGGCAGGGCGCATCACGCTGGACGGCGTCGATGTGCTGGGCGCCCCGGAACGCGAGCTGCGCCGCCTGCGCGGTGGCGTCGCGGGCATGGTGTTCCAGGAGCCCATGACCTCGCTGAACCCGTTGCATACGGTCGGTCGCCAGGTGGGCGAGGCGATCACGCTGCACCAGCCGATGGCAGGCGATGCGCTGCGCGCGCGCATCATCGAATTGCTGCGCCGTGCCGGGTTTCCCAAGGCGGAGGAGCGGCTCGGCGCTTATCCGCACCAGTTGTCGGGCGGGCAGCGCCAGCGCGTGATGATCGCGGCTGCGCTCGCCAACGACCCGAAGCTGCTGATCGCGGACGAGCCCACCACCGCGCTCGACGTCACCATCCAGGCGCAGATCCTGGAATTGCTGGAGCAGTTGAAGCGTGAGCTCGGCATGGCGCTGCTGCTCATCACCCACGACCTCAACATCGTGAAGAAGCACGCCGATCATGTGGTGGTGATGAAGGATGGCCGCGCGGTGGAACAGGGCGCCGTCAGCCGCGTGTTTGCCACGCCCGCGCACGACTACACGCGCATGCTGCTGGCGACCGAACCGCGCGGCGCGCCCGCACCCGTTGCGGACGGCGCGGCGGAGATCATGCATGGCGACGACATCAAGGTCCGCTTCCCGATTCGCCGCGGCGTGATGCGCCGCGTGGTCGCCGAGGTGAAGGCGGTGGATGGTGTCACGCTCGGCGTGCGCGAGGGCGAGACGGTCGGCCTGGTCGGCGAATCCGGGTCGGGCAAGACCACGCTGGGCCTGGCCATGCTGCGCCTGGAATCCAGCGAGGGCGCGATCCGCTTCGAGGGCGCCTCGATCCAGGGCCTGACGCGCGCCGCGCTGCGCCCGCTGCGCCGGCGCATGCAGATCGTCTTCCAGGACCCCTACGGCGCGCTCTCGCCGCGCATGAGCGTGGCGGAGATCGTCGGCGAGGGCCTGGCCGTCCACGAACCCGGCCTGACCGCGGCGCAGCGCCACGCCGCGGTGGCGACGGCGCTGGAGGAAGTCGGCCTCGACCCCGTCATGGCCGAGCGCTACCCGCATGAATTCTCCGGCGGCCAGCGCCAGCGTATCGCCATCGCCCGCGCGCTGGTGCTGAAGCCGCGCTTCCTGGTGCTGGACGAACCAACCAGCGCGCTTGATGTCAGCGTGCAGGCGCAGGTGGTGGACCTGCTGCGCGGGCTGCAGGCGAAGCATCGGCTCGCCTACCTGTTCATCTCGCATGATCTGCGCGTGGTGCGCGCCATGGCGCACCGGATCATCGTGCTGAAGGACGGCCGCGTGGTCGAGCAAGGCGAGGCCGCCCGGGTTGTCGAGGCGCCGCGGCAAGCCTACACGCGCGCCTTGATGGCAGCCGCTTTCGACCTCCGGACAGAAGCCGCGCCCGGCCTGCGGACATGATCCGCGCCGCCGTGCGCGCCCACCCCACCGACCCGACGGATGTCGGATCGTGCGCATGCACGGTTCGGGAGCGCACAGCGCGACCCTGCCCCAACCATCCGCGGCCGCCGGGCGCACCAGCGCAGGGCGCGAAGGCAAGCCGGCCGGATGGCCGGCGGCCGCCGCTGGGGGGTCAAACAGGGACTCGGATCGCGCGCCTGCGCGATCCGGGAGCGCGCGGCGCGACCGCGCACAGGCTGCCCACCGCCACCACCGCAACAGTGCACGGCGCGCAAGCCAAGCCGGCGCATGCCGGCGCCCGGCGCCTGAGGGCATAGAAACGTGTCTTCCGAGCTCGACAAGCTCCGCGCGCTGATGGATGCCGAACACGTCAAGCTCGGCGTGCATATCCGCAAGATGAACTCCCCCGGATCGCCGGTGTACCAATCCTGGGAGAATGTCTGGCCGGCCGGCCTGATCCTCGCGCTGTCCTTCGCGGCGCTGAAATGGGGCGGGGCGCCGCTGGCGGCGCTGGGCATCGAGCAGGCGGGCGCCTGGGCCGGCACCATCGTGCTGGGCGTCGGCTGCTGGTGGTGGATGTACCGGGTGATGCCGCGGGTGAAGGAAGGCGTCTTCGACCGCACCGCCGCCTTCGCGCTGCAGTCGCCGGGGCATTTCGACGCGCTCTGGGCGAAGGGCGTGCTCAGCCTCTATGCCAAGATGCCCGACGGGACCGAGCGCGCGGCGACCGGCCGCAATTCCTGGCGCGACTTCGTCACCGCGATCGACACCGAATTGAAGGATGCCGCCTGACATGGCCGTTCTGCTCTCGACCAAGGCGCACACCATGCAGGACTGGAAGGATGCGCTGCTGGCGGTCGATCCGTCGCTGCAGATCCGCCTGTTTCCGGACGCCGGAGAACCCGCCGACATCGAGGCCGCGGTGGTCTGGACCGCGCACGACATGATGGAGCTGCGCCGCTACCCCAACCTGAAGGTCATCGTGTCCATGGGCGCGGGCGTCGACCATCTGTTCCGCCCACCGGGGCCCCCGCCGGGCGTGCCGGTGGCGCGGCTGCTGGATACGCGCCTGACCCAGGGCATGACGGAATGGGTGCTGCTGAACGTGCTGCGCTTCCACCGGCAGGATCCGGAGTACCGCGACCAGCAGGCGCGCCGGGTCTGGCACGAACTGCCCGCCCCGGAAACCAGCGCGCGGCGCATTGGCATCCTTGGCCTGGGTGAGCTCGGCAGCGATTCCGCCCGCGTGCTGATGGCGCTGGGCTTCCCGGTGATGGGCTGGTCGCGCCGGCCGAAGCAGCTGGCGGGCGTGGAGAGCTTCCACGGCGCCGAGGGCCTGCTGGCCATGGCGGCCAAGGCCGATATCCTGGTCTGCCTGCTGCCGCTGACACCCGAGACCCGCGGGGTGATCGACGCGAAGCTGCTGGCGGCGATGAAGCCCGGCGGCTTCCTGATCAATGCCGCGCGCGGCGGGCACCAGGTCGCGGCCGATGTGCTGGCCGCGCTCGACACCGGCCACTTGGCCGGCGCCGCGCTCGATGTGTTCGAACCCGAGCCGCTGCCCGCCGACAGCCCGTTCTGGTCGCATCCGAAGGTGGTGATGACCCCGCATGCGGCGTCCATCACCATCCCGTCCAGCGCCGCGCCGCAGGTGGTGGAGAACATCCACCGCGCGCGAGCGGGCCGGCCGCTGATCAACCTGGTCGATTTCTCGGCGGGGTATTGAGGCGCGGCGGCGGGGCGGTCCGGCGGCCACCCCGCGCCTGCGTCAGACGGCGCGCAGCGCCGGCTCGGTCTGCGCCGGCAGCAGGCGGACCTCGGCGGTCGCCTTCACCGCCTCGGTCATCACGCCGCGCAGGTCGCGCAGGAAATTCGTGCCCTTCGGGGTGCGCTGCACCAGCACCGACCGCCGATCCGCCGGGTCGACCTTGCGCCGCGCGAGATCGAGCTCGCCCAGCCGGTCGAGCGCCCGCGTGATCGCCGGCTTCGACACGTTCAGGTCGTGCGCCAGGCCGCGCACGGTATGCGGCCCTTCGCCCAGATAGACGGTGAGCAGCACCGCGAGCTGGCGGGCCGAGAGATCCGGCCCGTCGCTACGCACCAGGGCGACGATGGTTTCGCGCAGGATGCCGATCTGCTGGTCGGGATTGCCGTGGGTGGTCATGGTCTCAACTTCCTTCGTGGAACGCTTTGGGCGGGCATGCCGCCATCGTGGTGAAGGCCTCCCCCCGTGGAGGCCCTTGAACGGAATGAAACGATCAGCCGGCGGTGGTCGTTGCGTGCGGCCTGGCGAATTCCTCAACCATGGCGTGCAGTGCCCTGGCGCAATGGGCCTCGCCGCCCTCGGGCCGGCCCGGCCGGGTCGAATCGTTCCAGGCATAGAGATCGAGATGCGCCCAGGGGATCTCGGCCGGCACGAAGCGGCGCAGGAACAGCGCCGCCGTGACCGCCCCGGCCATCGGCTTCTGCGAGACGTTGGACAGGTCGGCGAAGGGGCTGTCGAGCCAGGAATCGTAACCGTCATGCAGCGGCAGCCGCCACATCGGGTCGTGCACCGCCTGGCCGGCCGCGAGCAGCCGGGCGGCCAGCGCATCATCGTTGCTGAACAGCGCCGGCAGGTCGGGCCCCAGCGCCACCCGCGCCGCGCCGGTCAGCGTGGCGCAATCGAGGATCATCGCCGGCTGCTGCTCGGCCGCGAAGGTCAGCAGGTCGCACAGCACCAGGCGCCCCTCGGCGTCGGTGTTGCCGATCTCGACCTTGAGCCCCTTGCGGGTCCGCAGCACGTCCATCGGCCGCATGGCGGTGCCGGAGACGGCGTTCTCGACCGCGCCGACCAGCACCAGCAGGCGGACCGGCAGGTCGGCGCGCATGATCATCTCGGCGGCCGCCAGCACCACGGCGGCGCCGCCCATGTCCTTCTTCATGCGCAGCATGCCGGCGGAGGATTTCAGGTCGAGCCCGCCGGTATCGAAGCACACGCCCTTGCCGCACAGCGCGACCAGCGGCCCGCCCTCGGCGCCGGTCCAGCGCAGCACGGCCACGCGCGGGGCGCGCGGGCTGCCCTGGCCGACCGCGGCGACGGCCGGGAAGCCCTGGTCCAGGCTGTCGCCCATCACGACCTCGCAGGTGCCGCCGTGCCGGGCCGCGAGCGCGGCGACGGCATCGGCCAGCTCGGCCGGGCCAAGGTCGGCCGCCGGGGCGTTGATCAGGTCGCGCGCGGCGCAGATGGCTTCGGCGGTCGCCACCGCGGTCCCTGCTTCCGCCGGGACCTCGAGCACCGCCAGCGAAGGCCCGCCGGATTTGTGGCGGCGCGGGCGATAGGCCCCGAGCGCCCATCCCAGCGTTGCCCGCGCGTGATCCTGCGGCCCGGGCGCGAGGCGCCAGGCGGTGCCCGCCGGCAGGCTGCGCGGCAGGGCACCGAAGGCCCAGGGGGCATCGTCCTGGCCGATCCCGACCACCGCGCCGGCCAGGCCGTCCTCGCCGGGCAGCAGCGCGGATTCGCCGGGCCGGGCGGTGAAGCCGGTTGCGCGCAGGAACGACGCGACGGCGGCGGGAAGATCGCCCAGGAAGGCGGTCAGCCCGTCGGTGCGGACCGCATACAGCGGCAGCGCCCCCATGGCCCTCGCGGTCAGGCCTTCCAGCATTGTCAGGCGGGTCCTTGCTGCGGTCGATGCCCCTGCATCGACAATTTCACGAACTTGTAAGACGCCATTTTGCTCCGGCTGACCAACGGAATCCAAGGTTTCCATTTCGCAGGAGGGTTATGCATTCGGTGCAACGCAATAATCATTGCATGCCTCGATGATTCTCCGGGTGGAAACATTGCGATGACGCGCCGTGAGCAGCCCTGGCGCCGGCCATGCCCGGGGGGCGGCTCCGCGACCGTTCGGGATTGCGCCGAACGGCGCAGTCTGGCGTCCGCCACCGGCTCTGGCCCGCACCGGGCCACCCCATGGCGATATCCCGCAGGGGTGGTCGGCCGGGGGAGGGGACCTGCATTCGCTGGCGGTCTTTCAGCGCCCCGCTTCCATGCGGCGCGCCGGCAGCCCGGCCACCAGGGCGGCCGACAGCGCCTCGGCGATGCAGGCATAGCCACGGTCGTTGTGGTGCAGCCCATCGGAGATCAGCAGGGCGTCGTTCGGCACCCCGGCCGCCGCCCAGGCATCCATGACCGCCCCGCGCGAGAACAGCGTGACGCCGGGCACGCCGGCGGCGGCCTCGGCCAGCATGGCGTCGTAGTCGCGGTGGCCTGGCCGTGCGGCGATGCGCGGGGCGCGCTGGTTGTCCATCAGCACCACATCGATGCCGGCAGTCCGCAGGCGCACCAGGCCCTCGCGCAGGAATCGGCGGAACGATTCGCGGTCCATGCCGCGCAACGCGGCATTGGCGCCGACCTGCCAGATGACCAGGTCCGGCCGTTCCGCGATGGCATCGCGTTCCATCCGGCCGAGCATATGGGCGGCATCCTCGCCGCCGGCGCCGCGGTTCATCACGGTGACGGCCGGGCCGGGCAGCGCGGCGCGCAGGCGCGCTTCCAGCCGGCCCGGATAGGCGCGCCAGGGCAGGCTGGCCCCGGCGCCGGCGGTCGAGGAGGACCCGAGCGCGACGATCCGCACCTCCCCGCCACGCGCCACCGCCGCGGCGAAGACCGGTGCGACGATCGGCGCGACGGCGACAGGCGGGCAGGCGGGGGCGGTCTCGGCCATGCCGCAGGCCGGCAGCAGGGCCGCCAGCAGGCCGACCACCCGCAGGCGCCAGCCGGTCACGGTACAAGCAATGCCTTGGTCACCCTGTCCAGCCCCTGTTCCCAGCGCGGCAACGCGACACCGAAGGTGGTGGCGAGCCGCGACGTGTCGAGCCTGCCATCCGCCGGCCGGGCCGCGCGGGTCGGGTAGTCCGCGGTGGTGATGGCCTGCACCTCGGGCCGCGGGCCGCCGAGCGGCGCGGCGGCGTCGAAGATGGCCCGCGCGAAGGCGTGCCAAGTGGTGAAGCCGCCCGACACCGCGTGGAACACGCCGCGGTGCTGGTCCTGCCAGCCGCCGTCGCGCACGCGCGCCAGCACGCCGGCGATCGCATCGGCCAGGTCGGGTGCGGCGGTCGGGCTGCCCTGCTGGTCGGCCACCACGCGCAGCACCGGCCGTTCGGCGCCGACCCGCAGCATGGTCCGCAGGAAGTTGTTGCCCACCGGCGAATAGACCCAGGCGGTCCGCATCACGATGGTCCGCGGGTTGGTGGCGAGCGCCGCCCATTCCCCGGCCAGCTTGGTGCGGCCATAGGCACCGAGCGGGTTCGGCGCGTCGTCCTCGACATAGGGCGCGCCCTTGCGCCCGTCGAAGACGTAGTCGGTCGAGACCTGCACCAGCGGGATGCCCAGCGCGGCGCAATGCCGCGCCACCAGCGCCGGGCCGATGGCATTCGCCATGAAGGCGGCGGCTTCCTGCTCCTCGGCGGCATCGACGGCGGTCCAGGCGGCGCAGTTCACCACCGCGTCGGGCCGCGCCGCGGCGAAGGCGGCGGCGATGGTGTCCGGCTGGTCGAATTCGAATTCCGGCTGGCCGAACAGGAAGGCTTCGAAGCCCTGCGCCGGCAGCGCGGCCTCCAGCCCGGTCGCGAGCTGCCCGCCGCGGCCGGTGACCAGGATGCGGCGCATCACCAGGACCCCTTGGGGAAGGGGGCGGGAATGTCGGCCAGCCGCGGCGCGTCGCGGTCCTTGTCGGACAGGATGGGCGTGCCGGCCGGCCAGGCGATGCCGAAGGCCGGATCGTTCCACGCGATGCCGCCATCCGCCGCGCGGTCATACGGCGCGTCGGTCTTGTAGAGCACCTCGGTATCCGGCAGCAGCGTGCAATAGCCATGCGCGAAGCCGCGCGGCACCCAGAGCTGTTGCCAGTTGGCGGCGGTCAGTTCCACCGCGACATGCTGCCCGTAGGTGGCCGAGCCCTCGCGGATATCCACCGCGACATCCAGGATGGCGCCGCGCGCCACGCGCACCAGCTTGCCCTGGGCGGAGGGCGGGCGCTGGAAATGCAGCCCGCGCAGCACCATCGGCGCCGCCGAGAAGGCGTGGTTGTCCTGCACGAAGTCGATGTCGAGCCCGTGCTTCGCGAAGCTGGCGCGCGACCAGACCTCGCTGAAGAAGCCGCGGGCATCGCCGTGGCGGGCGGGTTCGATCAGCAGCACATCGGGGATGGCCAGGCGTTCGACCTTCACGCGTGGCGCCCTTCCGCCAGTTCGCGCAGATAGGCGCCATAGGCGGTCTTGCCGAGCGCATCGGCGCGCGCCCGCAGCCCGGCCGCGTCGATGAAGCCCATGCGGTAGGCGATCTCCTCCGGGCAGCCGACCTGCAGCCCCTGGCGGTCCTGCACGGTCTGCACGAACAGCGCGGCCTGGAGCAGCGAGCCCGGCGTGCCGGCATCGAGCCAGGCGCAGCCGCGGCCCATCTGCTCGGCCCGCAGCGCGTTCAGGCCCAGATAGACCTTGTTGAGGTCGGTGATCTCCAATTCCCCACGCGCCGAGGGTGCCAGGTCGCGGGCGATCTGCGTCACGCGCTGGTCGTAGAAATACAGCCCGATGACGGCCCAGTCGGATTTCGGCTGGGCGGGCTTTTCCTCGATGGACAGCACGCGGCCGGTCGCGTCGAATTCCGCCACGCCGTAGCGCTCCGGGTCGGCCACGCGATAGCCGAAGACCGTCGCCTCGCCCTGTTCCGCGCGCCTGGCCGCCGCCTGCAACTGCACCGACAGCCCGTCGCCATAGATGATGTTGTCGCCAAGTGCCAGCGCACAGGGCTGCCCGCCGATCCAGTCCGCGCCGATCTGGAAGGCCTGGGCGATGCCCTCGGGCCGCGGCTGCTCGGCATAGGCGATGGACACGCCGAACTGGCTGCCATCGCCCAGCAGGCGCTGGAAATTCGGCAGGTCCGTGGGGGTCGAGATCAGCAGGATGTCGCGGATGCCCGCCAGCATCAGCGTGCCGAGCGGATAGTACACCATCGGCTTGTCATAGACCGGCAGCAGCTGCTTGGACGCCGCCAGCGTCATCGGGTGCAGGCGCGTGCCCGAGCCGCCCGCGAGCAGAATCCCCTTCATGCCGCCACCCCGCCCAGCCGCTGCCCGGCATAACGCTTTTCGCGGATCGGCCGCCACCAGGCTTCGTTCGCCAGGTACCAGGCGATGGTCTGCTCCAGCCCGCTTTCGAAATCATGCTTCGCGCGCCAGCCCAGCGCCGCCTCGGCGCCGGACGGGTCCATGGCGTAGCGGAAATCATGGCCGGGGCGATCGCGGACATAGGTGATGAGGCGCTCGCGCGGGCCGGCGGGATCGGGGCGCAGCCTGTCCAGCGTCGCGCAGATCGCGCGCACCACTTCAAGGTTGGTGCGTTCCTGGCGCGGCCCCAGGCAATAGGTGGCGCCGGGCACGCCGCGGAACAGCGCGAGGCACAGCGCCTCGGCGTGGTCCTCGACATGGATCCAGTCGCGGATGTTGGAGCCGTCGCCATAGACCGGCAGCGGCCGGCCCTCGAGCGCGTTCAGCGCCACCAGCGGGATCAGCTTCTCGGGGAATTGCCACGGCCCGTAGTTGTTCGTCGTGTTCGAGACGAAGGTCGGCATGCCGTAGGTGTGCTGCCAGGCCCGCACCAGGTGGTCCGACGCGGCCTTCGATGCCGAATACGGGCTGCGCGGGTCATAGCGCGTATGTTCGTCGAAGGGCGGTTCGTCACGCGATTCCAGCGAGCCGAACACCTCGTCGGTCGAGACGTGGTGGAAGCGGAAGGCGTCCTTCGCGGCGCCTTCCAGCGACGCCCAGTATTCGCGCGCCGCCTCCAGCAGCACCTGGGTGCCGACCACGTTGGTCTGGATGAAGGCGGCCGGGCCGTCAATCGACCGATCCACATGCGATTCCGCCGCCAGGTGCATCACGCGCGAGGGCCGGTGCTGCGCGAAGGCCGCGCGCACCGCCGCGGCGTCGCAGATATCCGCCTTCACCAGGATGTGGCGCGGGTGCGCCAGCCAATCCCCCAGGCTGGCGGGGCTCGCGGCATAGGTCTGGCAGTCGAGGTTCACCACCGCCTCGTCGGTCGTGGACAGCAGGCGGCGGACGACCGCCGAGCCAATGAAGCCAAGGCCGCCGGTGATCAGGAGGGGCATGAGGGGGTCCGGGCATCGGGGGTGGAACGGGTCTGCTGGCGCAACCGCAGCATGTGCCGCGATCTATCATCGAGGATCAAGGCAAGATCCGGGCGCCGCCGGCCATGCAGGCCGGTCACCGGCGCAACGACGTCTGGTCGAGGAACCAGCGATAGGTGCCCGCCAGCCCCTCGTCGAACCCGATCCGCGCCTGCCAGCCCAGCGCGGCGATCCGCGACACGTCCATGCGCTTCAGCAGCGTGCCGTCGGGCTTGGCCTGGTCCCAGGCGATGCGGCCGGCGAAGCCGGTGATGCGCGCGACATGGCGCGCCAGCTCGGCGATGCTGATGTCGCTGCCGGTGCCGATATTGAGGTGCCCTTCGCCGGAATACCGGGCCAGCAGGAAGGCGCAGGCATCCGCCAGGTCGTCGACATGCATGAACTCCCGCCGCGGCTTGCCCGAGCCCCAGCAGGTCACGACCTCCGTCCCCGCCCGCGCCGCCGCGTGGAAGCGCTGCAGCAGCGCCGGGATGACATGGCTGTGCTCGGGGTGGAAGTAGTCGCCGGGGCCATACAGGTTGCACGGCATGGCGGCGATGTAGTCGCGCCCGTATTGCCGCCGATAGGCCTGGCACAGCTTGATGCCGGCGATCTTGGCGATGGCGTACCACTGGTTGGTCGGCTCCAGCGGGCCGGTCAGCAGCGCATCCTCGGCGATCGGGTTCGCCGCCCGCTTGGGGTAGATGCAGGACGAACCCAGGAACAGCAGGCGGTTCACGTCGCAGCGATGCGCCGCCTCGATCAGGTTCGCCTCGATCATCAGGTTGTCGTAGAGGAATTCCGCCGGCAGCGTGTCGTTCGCCAGGATGCCGCCGACCCGCGCGGCGGCGACCACCACGGCGTCGGGCCTGGCGGCCGCCATGAAGGCCTCGACCTGGTCCTGCCGGCGCAGGTCCACCTGCGCGCGGTCGGCGGTCAGCACCTCCGCCCCCGCCGCCGCCAGGCGCCGCGCGCAGGCCGAGCCCACCATGCCGCGATGCCCCGAGACATAGACGCGCGCGCCGCGGAGCGCGAAGACCTCCGGCGCCTCAGCCATGCGGGCGATGTTCGGGCGCGCCCGCCGTCTCGTTGCGCAACACGTCGATGTCGGAGGCGACCATCTCGTGCACCAGCTCGGGCAGGCCCACGGTATGCGTCCAGCCCAGCTTGCGCTGCGCCTTGGCCGCATTGCCGATCAGCAGGTCGACCTCGGTCGGGCGGAAGTATTCGGGGTCGACGCGCACCAGCGTGCGGCCGGTGGCGCGGCACACGCCCACCTCCTCGACCCCGGTGCCGCGCCAGTCCAGCGCGATGCCGGCCTCGGCGAAGGCCAGGTCGCAGAAATGGCGCACGGTATGCGTCACCCCGGTCGCGAGCACGTAGTCGTCCGGCGTGTCCTGCTGGAGGATGCGCCACATGCCCTCGACGAAATCCTTCGCATGGCCCCAGTCGCGCCGGGCATCGAGGTTGCCGAGCCACAGGCAGTCCTGCCGGCCCAGGTGGATGGCGGCGACGGCGCGGGTGATCTTGCGGGTGACGAAGGTCTCCCCGCGGCGCGGGCTCTCGTGGTTGAACAGCACGCCGTTCGACGCGTGCAGGCCATAGGCCTCGCGGTAGTTCACGGTGATCCAGTAGGCATAGAGCTTGGCGGCGGCATAGGGGCTGCGCGGGTAGAAGGGCGTTGTCTCGTCCTGCGGCACGGCCTGCGCCTTGCCGTACAATTCGCTGGTCGAGGCCTGGTAGAAGCGCGCCGTCTTGTCCATGCCCAGGATGCGGATGGCCTCGAGCAGCCGCAGCGTGCCGATCGCATCCGAATTGGCGGTGTATTCCGGCGTTTCGAACGACACCGCGACATGGGACTGGGCGCCGAGGTTGTAGATCTCGTCCGGCTTCACCTCGGCCAGGATGCGGATCAGGTTGGTGGCATCCGTCAGGTCGCCGTAGTGCAGGTAGAACGCCACGTCCGGATCGTGGCGATCCTGGTACAGGTGGTCGACCCGCCCGGTGTTGAAGGACGACGACCGGCGCTTGATGCCGTGCACCACGTAGCCCTTCGCGAGCAGCAGCTCGGCCAGGTAGGAGCCGTCCTGCCCGGTGATGCCGGTGACCAGGGCGACCTTGCGGGGTTCGGGCATGGGCTACCTTCTCCGATCAGGCGGGCTCGACGCCGGTCCGTAACATCGACGCAGGGAAGGCGAAAGCGGCCGGGGTCACTGCGCCGGCGCCGCTGCCCTTCGCCTCGGCTCACGGCAGCGTCTCCGGCCTTCTGTTTTCGCGACCAGCTGCGCCCGATCCGGCGATTTCGCGTGGCCAGGGCCTGCACTAGGGTCCGAGCATCGCCAGATGGGCCCGCAGCATGGGGACCGGGCAGGGCGAATCGGCCGGCACCAGCTCGGGCCAGGTCTCGACCTCGGGCAACCGGCCGGGGTTGCGCCGGACCAGCTCGGTCTTGATGAAGGGGCAGCCGGCGGGGCCGGTCAGCACGCGCCAGAGATGATGCGCCGGGTTGAGCGGCCATGCGGCCAGGATGGCCTGCTGGCGGGCGGGATCGGCGCCATCGAGCAAAGCCGGCAGGGCGCGGACGAGGTAGGCGTGCTCAGCCGGGTCGGCGAGCGCGGCCTGCAGAAGGTCTTCGTAGCGGTACCACGCCGCGACGCGATGGCCGGCTGCGCGCATGGTTCGCGCAAGGCGCAATTCCCCACGCTGGACGATCTTCCACTTCGATCGGCTTAGTCTGAACGTCGCGAGGCACGCCGCCAGGTCCGTGATCGCGGGGCGTCCGCGCACGAGCGTGAACCAGGATTGCAAGTGCGGTCCGCCTTGAAGGCTCTCGAGCAACCCGAATACGCCAGGACCCGCGGCGCGAACCGCGTTGATGATCGGCGCGACCGGACGGATAGGGCCCAGCACGCTATCATTGACCAGCAGTACTTCCTCCGCCGCCGGCCAGCGCGCCAGCGCCACCGGCAGCAGGTCTTTCCAGGCACCGAAGTCCAGGCCCTCGTTGCGTCGATGAACGACGAGCGCGGCGGCCTGCCGGGCCGCGTGCCAGGCCGGCTCAGGGAAGGCGGGGCTGTTGGACACCAGCACCACCGCGAAGCCGAGTTCGCGATAAGTCTCGATCTGGTGGCGGACCATGGTGCTAAGTGAGCCGTCGGGGCTGAACTGAACGAGGAGCGCGATGGAGCGCGCATCGAGCGCGGGGTAGTCGCCGGGCTCCATCCGCAAGATGGGGTCGGCGCGTTCACGCCTGGCGTCGAGGGCATCGAGCACGCTTACCACGGTGTGGTCGTAGACCAGGGAGCCGACCCGATGAAGGATGCGGCCCGCAACTTTTGGTTGGCACAATATTTGCACGGCAGTCGTCCATGCTGTGGTCCCGCCGAGCGCAGCCAGGATCGGGTTCAGCCCGTGACGCCAGCGAGCGAGCCCGGGCGAATTCGCATGAATGTCAGTCGGCTTCTTCATGACCATCGCCCTATTGCCGCGCGTCGCGATACAACATGACAGGGCTCGCAACGATATGAATGGTCCAGCGTTCCCACGGCATGTGCGCATCGCAAGGCTGGATCGTGCTTGCCGGTTCCAGTAAGGCACGCGTGTTGCCACGGCGCGCCCGCCGCAGGAAGGCGGCGGAGCCGTCGATGACAGTACGATGAGCCGGAGTCTTCACAGGCGATGTCACCCTCACCACCGACGAACCGCAATACGGAATCGCTCATCGTCTCGCTGGGTAATTCGGTCAAGCGAATGCCTGGTTGGCATCGCCTCACCCTGGCAGGCGAACGATACATTCCTGGCCCGTGGCGCAGGTTGCGGTCGCTCTATCTCCGGGATAGCCGCGGCAGCGCCGCGGCGGGTTTTTTCGGCTTTCGAGCCCCCGTTACGGCCGAGGAACTGGTGCTGCGCCGCTTCCCCGCGCTGGCGCCGCTGCCGGTCTTCCCGCAGGCCGGCGGCGCGCGGCGCCTGACGCTGGTGACCGACAGCATCGCCGCGGGCAGCCTGTTCGGCGGCGTCGGCACCGCCATCGCGCTGGCCTGCCTGCTGGCCCGCCGGCTCGATGTGCCGCTGCGCGTCGCGACCCGCAACGAGGAACCGGTGCCGGGCAATTTCGGCGATGTCGTGACCGCGCTGGGCATCCCCTACGACGCCAATGTCGAATTCATGCTGGTGAATGACAGCGTCGCCGGGCGCGCGCTGCCGCTGAGCGATACCGACCTGCTGCTGACGACATCGTGGTGGACGACGCGGTCCGCCCTGGCGTCGGTGCGGCCGGAACGGATCATCTACCTGCTGCAGGAAGATGAGCGGATGTTCTACCCGGCCGGCGACGAACAGCTGCGCTGCGCCGAGACGCTGGACGACCCGCGCCCGGCGGTCGTCGTCAACACATCCATGCTGCGCGACCACTTCATCGCCGATGGGCTGCGCGGCGCCGGCGAGGGATCGATCGCCTTCGAGCCCGCCTTCCCCGCGCGCATCTATTTCGCGCAACCGCGGCCGGGCGGCACGCGGCGGCGCTTCTTCTTCTATGCCCGGCCGAACAATGCGCGGAACCTGTTCCTGCGCGGGATGGAGGTGATCTCGGCCGCGATCATCGAGGGCGTGCTCGACCCCGCGGAGTGGGAATTCCATTTCGCCGGCAAGGACATCCCGGCCATCACGCTGCCCGGGCAGGTGCGTCCCGTCATCCACCAGGGGCTGCCGTGGCACGACTATGCGGCGCTGGTGCGCAGCACCGACCTCGGGCTGTGCCTGATGTCCACCCCGCATCCGAGCTACCCGCCGCTCGACCTCGCGGCCTCCGGCGCGGTGGTGGTGACCAGCCGGCACGGGCGCAAGCAGGATCTCTCGGCGCTGTCGGCCAACATCATCTGCGCTGACCCGTCGGTCGCCGGGCTGCTCGACGGGCTGCGGGCGGGCGTGGCGCTCGCGCAGGATGCGCCGCGCCGCGCCGCCAATGCAGCGTCCGGCACGATCGCGCGCGACTGGGAGGCGGCCTTCGCCCCGGTGCTCGAACGCCTCGTTGCCGTCGCGGGGCGCTGACCATGTACCTGAACGTGCCGGGCGAGGTGCCCTTCGCGCCGCCATGGGACCTGCCCTTCGCCGCGCGCCAGGCGCAGCTCGGCCGCGGGCGCCCGCGCATCGCCTATTTCTACGAGCGACCCGACACCAGCACCTTCCGCTACCGCGTCCACAACATGATCGAGGCGCTGGAGCATGTCGGCGCCGCGGCGGCCTGGTTCTGCCGCGACGACCTGGGCGCGATGCCGGGCGTGCTCGACCGCGCGGACGTGCTGGTGCTCTGCCGCACGCGCTACAGCGATGGCATCGCCGCGCTGGTGGCCCAGGCGCGCGCGCGCGGCGTACCGGTGCTGTTCGACGTCGATGACCTGGTCTTCGATGTCCGGCATGTGCAGCTGGTGCTCGAAACGCTGGACCAGCGGCCGAGCGAGGCGGCGTGGGACCACTGGTTCGGCTATATCGGACGCCTGGGCGCGGCGTTGCGGCTATGCGACGGCGCCATCACCACCAATGCGACGCTCGCCGCGCGCATCCACGACTTCGCCGGCATCGCCGCCGCGGTGGTGCCGAACTTCCTGAACACGGCGCAGGCGGCCTTCTCGCGCAGGATCCTCGCGGCCAAGCAGGCCGGCGGCTTCGCGCGCGACCGCACCATCCATGTCGGGTATTTCAGCGGCACGCCGACCCACAACCGCGACTTCGCGATCGTGCGCGGCGCCATCGCCGAGCTGATGCACGAGGATCCGCGCATCCGCCTGCGCCTGGTGGGATTCCTGGAACCCGGCGGGCCGCTGTCCGGGCTGCGCGAGCGCATCGATGTTTTTCCACTGCAGGACTTCCTCAACCTCCAGCGCCTGGTCGCCGAGGTGGAGGTCAACATCGTCCCGCTGCAGGACAACCTGTTCACCAACTGCAAGTCGGAACTGAAGTATTTCGAGGCGGCCGTGGTCGGCACGGTCAGCGTCGCCTCCCCCACCAGCACCCTCGCGGCATCGATCCGCCACGACGAGACCGGCTTCCTGGCTGCCGCCCAGGCCTGGCCGGTCATCCTGCGCGAGGTCGTGGCCCGTATCGACGCGTTGCCGCGCATCGCCGCCAAGGCGGCCGACATGGCCAACGATGCCTATGCACCCGAACGCCATGGCCGCGTCATCCTGGATGCGCTCGCCGCACACGGCGTCCCGGCCTGACGCGGGCGCGCTGCGGCGCGACGATACGGGCGCGCTACAGCGCGACGACCGGGCCCGGCGACGCGCGGCACGGCCCCGCGCGCGGCGCCCGCGCGGTCAGCCGCGCCGGGCGCCGAACAGGCCCATGAGGCGACGATAGGGCGCCGTCGCGCGCCAGATCGTGCTGTCCTCGATGGTCGACAGGCGCTGCAGCACCGCAGCCTGGTCGGCGAGGCTCCGCTCGAGCTCCTCGACGCGCGCCGCCAGCCGCGCCTCGGCCTGCGCATGGCGCTGCCGCTCGGCGTCCGCATCCGCCACGCCCGACTGCCGCGCGCCATTCACCGATTCGGCGCGCACCGGCGTGAGCAGCACCTGCTCGTTCCGCGCCGCCGCGACGGGCAGCAGGATCGGCAGCGAATCCTCCACCGCCGCGTTCATGCCGCCCATGATCCGGCGCCACGGCGCCGCCTTCACCTGCGGCAGTTTCTCGACCACCGCGACCGAGTCGTAGAACGCGACGCGCGCGACCTGCTGGTTCAGCGCCAACAGCCCCGAGCGCATCGCGCCGTCCACCGTGGGCTCCAGGTGGTCGGCATGCAGCGCATCGACCAGGCCCTTCAGCCATTCGACCGCCGCGCCCTCGGCGCGGAACCCGCCGCCATGGGAGGCCCAGTAGCTCGCGTGCAGGTCCTCGATCAGGAACAGCCCGCCGGGCGCGAGGCGCGGGAAGCAGGCCTCGAAGGTGGCGATGATGTCGCGGCTGACATGCGACCCGTCGTCGATGATGATGTCGAAGCCGCGGTCGCCCAGCAGGCGGTCGAGCGTCGCCGGGTCCGCCGCATCGCCGACCAGCACGGTGATGTCGCCCGCGAAGGTCAGCGCGCCGCAGCGCGGGTCGATGTCCATGCCGACCACGCTCGATCCCGGCGGCAGGTATTTCGACCAGAGTTCGAGCGACCCGCCGTTCTGCACCCCGATCTCGAGCAGCCGCACCGGTCCGGCGGCATCGCGGAAGCGCGCGAGCTCGCGGTCGTAGATCGCGAGGTACTGCTCCCACTTGTCGGAGACTCGGCCGTCATGGGCCAGGAACAGCTCGGAGAGGGACGGGCGCATGGCGTGTCCTAAGGCGCCCCGCGATGGACGAACCGGCGGCGGGGCGGCGCCGTGGGTCGTCGATGCCTGGGGGACAGGACCTGTTCGATCTGCTTGCGTGCCCCGGCAGGCCAGGCCCGCCCGGTCGGTCCCCCCCGGTACCGCAGAATCGCTATATGGCAGCGTCCGACCCCTGGCAATCATCCCGCCCGGCGCGCGCCCTGCCCGCCCTGCGCGCCGCGGCGGTGCGCGCCCCGCCCGCCCCTGCGCGGCGCGCCCCCTGGCCGCAATCCCGCGGTCGCGCCATAAGCGCCCTCCGGTCCGGGGCTTTTCCCGGCGCCGCCAGGATGCCGCCCGCCGCCATGCGCCGCGCCCCAGCCCCGCCCCGCCGATGACCGCCGGGCCCGCCTATCGCGCGCAGCTTGCGCTGCGTCGCCTGCTGCCGGAACGGGTCAAGATGGTCGGGAGGCTGGCGCGACTCGCCTTCCAGCCGCCACCGCCGCCCGCCCCGGCCATCCCGCAGCCGCAGCTCGAGGGCTGCGTGCTGCTGACCGACCGCGGGGAGCTGCTGCGGCGACTGCCCAAGGGCGGGCGGGTCTGCGAGCTCGGCACCTATCGCGGCGATTTCGCGCGGCTGATCCTCGATATCGTGCAGCCGGACGAACTGCACCTGGTCGACGTGTCCTTCGCGCTCTGCGCGCCGGATGTGCTGGGCCATCCCGTGGTGCGGCGGCACGAGACGACGACCACGGGCTATCTCGGCGCCTCGGCGGCGGCGGATTTCGACTGGATCTATGTCGACGCCGACCACGGCTATGCGGCGGTGGTGGCCGACATCGCGGCCGCCAAGGGCCGCGTGAAGCCCGGCGGCCTGCTGGTGTTCAACGACTTCGCGCGGATCGTCCGGCCGGGCTTCGGCGTCTTCGGGGTGCACCAGGCGGTCTGCGAGTTCCTCGCCGCCGAGGGCTGGCCGGTCGCCTACCTCTCGCTGGGCGGCGAGGCGCTGTACGACATCGCGCTGCGCCGGCCGGCGGGCTGACCGGCGGCGCGACCAGGGCCGCCGGCGCGCGTGGTTGCGCGTCCGCACGCCTGCGTAGCCTCGATCCCGCGCGCAGCGTCACCGAACGAGAGGACTGCCTCGGATCGGGATCTGCTCTACCCTGCCATCCGGAGGAACCGCGCCATGCCCAGCCCGACCGCCTGCCTGCTCATCATCGGCAACGAGGTGCTCTCGGGCCGTACGCAGGATGCCAACCTGAAGTTCATCGCGACGCGGCTGGGCGAGATCGGCATCCCGCTGCGCGAGGTGCGCGTGATCCCGGATGTGCGCGCCACCATCGTCGCCACGCTGAACGAGGTGCGCGCGAAGCATGACCATGTCTTCACCACCGGCGGCATCGGCCCGACGCATGACGACATCACCAGCGAATGCGTCGCGGAAGCCTTCGGCGTGCCATGGGAACCGCAGCCGGAGGCCTGGCGGCGGCTCGAATCCCACTATGCGCGGCAATCCCCGCCGGGCGAGTTCAACACGGCGCGCCAGCGCATGGCGACGATGCCGCGCGGGGCCGCGCTGATCGACAACATCATCTCGATCGCGCCGGGCTTCACCATGGGCAATGTCCACGTGATGGCCGGCGTGCCGCGCATCATGCAGGCGATGTTCGAAGCACTTGCGCCGACGCTGAAGGGCGGGCCGCCGGTGGTCTCGGCCGCGGTGCACGCGAACGGGTTGATGGAAGGGCGCATCGCCGAGGGGCTGGCGGTGATCCAGGCGCGCTATCCCGACCTCGATCTCGGCTCCTACCCCTATTACCGGACCGGTGGCGGCGGCGTGGCGGTGGTCGCGAAGGGCACGGATGAGGAGGCGGTGAAGCAGGCCGCGCACGACGTGCTGGTCTTCATGCGTGCCTGCGGGGCCAACCCGGTCGAGGGCGAGCCGGGCTGAGGCGCCGCATCAGCCGCGCCATTCGAACAGCAGCATCAGGCTGCGCTGGATCGCGCTGCCGTTGTCGTCCGCCACCAGCGCGACGATGGTGCGCCCGCCATGGCGCGCGGCGGCCACGCCTTCCCAGTTCTCGGCGGGCAGCGGGTCGCCATCGAGGCGCAGGACGGTTTCGCCGCGCAGCACGCTGCCCTCGCGCGCGGCGCGCAGCATCGCCGCCGGCAGCACCGCGACCCGCGCCGCGAAGCCGGTCAGCCAGGTGAAGCGGCGTTCCAGCACCAGCGCGCCGCCATCGGGCAGGCCCGCGACATCGGTGGGCACGAAGCCGGGTTCGGGCTGCCAGGCCACGGGCATCCAGCGCCCGGGCCGGCCGATCCAGCCCTGGCGCAGCGCGGGCTGGCCGGGCGCGGGCAGTTCCTCGGTCAGCGCCAGCAGCCGGCCATCGGCCAGCAGCGTCAGCCCCTCCAGCCCGCCATTGATCGGTGCGCGGTCGAGCCCCGGCGGCGCATCCACATAGGCGCCGGGACCATCAAGTTGCCGATAGGCGCGGATGCGGTGCCAGCGTTCGTAGCCGACCAGCCAGGTGCCATCGGGCAGCCGCGTGATGGATTCCGCATCGGCCGAACGCCCGCGCGGCAAGGGGCGGCCGGCGCCGTCGCGCAGCGGCCCGGCGGCGATGGGCAGCAGCCGATGCGCGCGCCCGTCATGCAGTTCGATGCGCGCCTGCGCCCAGCGGCCGCGATCGTCGACCATGGTCGCGACCAGGTCGTCGTCCAGGTGGATGCCGGAGAGGTTCGCTGCGCCGATGCGCGCGGCGTCGATCTCGAAGCCGCCGAGGCTGCGCAGCCGGCCGTCCAGCGGAATGGGCGGCAGGCGGGTGCCGGCCTGGCTGGCCGCCAAGGGCGCGCACGTGCAGGCGGTGAGCAGCGCGCCTGCGGCGAGGAAGGCGCGGCGCGTCAGGGCGCCGGCGCCCGCGGCCGGCGCGTCACACCAGAACGGGTCCGCGGTCGGCACCGGGGCGCTGAGTCGCGCCGCGGGCGTGCGGAACCACGCAGCCTGGCGGTGCGCCTTGGCGCATCACACCAGGACCGGCCCGCGCTCCGCTGCCGCACGCTGCCAAGCCTCCGCGGCATCCTCGTCGAACAGTTCGGCCAGCTTCTTCATCATGGTGCCGCCGAGTTCCTCCGCATCCACGATGGTGACCGCGCGGCGATAGTACCGCGTCACGTCATGCCCGATGCCGATGGCGATCAGCTCGACCTGGTTGCGGCCCTCGATCTCGTGGATGACCTTCCGCAGGTGGCGTTCCAGGTAGTTGCCCGGGTTGACCGACAGCGTGCTGTCATCGACCGGCGCGCCATCGCTGATCACCATCAGGATGCGGCGATGTTCCGGGCGCGGCAGCAGCCGCTTGTAGGCCCATTCCAGCGCCTCGCCGTCGATGTTTTCCTTGAGCAGCCCCTCGCGCAGCATCAGCCCGAGATTCTTGCGCGCACGGCGCCATGGCGCATCGGCCGCCTTGTAGACCACGTGGCGCAGGTCGTTCAGGCGCCCGGGGTTGCGCGGCTTGCCCTCCTGCACCCAGCGCTCGCGCGACTGCCCGCCCTTCCAGGCGCGCGTGGTGAAGCCCAGGATCTCGACCTTCACCGAGCAACGCTCGAGCGTGCGCGCCAGGATGTCGCAGCACATCGCCGCCACCGTGATCGGCCGCCCGCGCATCGACCCCGAATTGTCGATCAGCAGGGAGACGACGGTGTCGCGGAAATCGGTGTCGCGCTCCCGCTTGTAGGACAGCGCGTGCATCGGGTTGGTCACCACGCGCGTCAGCCGCGCGGCATCCAGCATCCCTTCCTCGAGGTCGAATTCCCAGGCGCGCTGCTGCTGCGCCAGCAGCCGGCGCTGCAGCCGGTTCGCCAGCTTCGATACCACGCCCTGCAGATGCGACAGCTGCTGGTCGAGCTGCTGGCGCAGCCGGTTCAATTCATCCGGGTCGCAGAGGTCGTCGGCGGAGACCGTCTCGTCGAACTGCGTGGTGAAGGCGTGGTAGCGCGTGGTGTCATCGACCTGCGGCACCTCGCGGCGCTGCTGCGGGCCGCCGGGCTTGTCGTCGCCATCGGCCGCCGCACCATCCTCCTCGGTCTCCTCGCCTTCCTCGTCCGACGCCTCGCCCTGCATCTGCTCGGGCTGGGCGCCGAGCATCTGGTCCTCCTGCTCGGAGGACGACTGGCCCTCGCCGGACTGGTCCTGCTGGGGGGTGCTCTCGCCGCCCTCGTCGCCTTCCTCGTCCTGCTGCTCGGATTCGGCTTCCACCTCGGCCTCGGCCAGGTCGAGCGCGGTCAGCAGCTTGCGCGCGGCGCGGGCGAAGGCGGCCTGGTCGTCGGCGCTGGTCGCCATCTCGGCCAGTGCCTCGTCGGCCTTGTCGCCCAGCGTGTCGCGCCACAGGTCGAGCACGCGATGCGCGATCGCCGGCGCGGCGTCGCCGGTCAGCTTCTCGCGCGCGATCATCGCCAGCGCGGCAGGCAGCGGGAGCTGGTCCTTCCGCGTCATGCGGTCGTAGCCCTCGGCCTCGCATTCCTCGGTCAGCTTGGCGCGCAGGTTGGCGGCCACACCCGACATGTGCTTGGAGCCGACGGTCTCGACGCGCACCTGCTCCAGCGCGTCGAACACCTCGCGCGCCTCGCGCCGGCCGGGGATGCGCTGGGCGTGCAGGGATTCATCGTGGTGGCGCAGGCGCAGGGCCGCGGCATCGGCGGCACCGCGCAGCTTGGCCATCTCGGCGGGCGGCAGCGCGCGCGTGGGCAGCGGCAGGCGCACGCGCTTGCCGGCCACGCCGGAGGGGCCGGGCTGGAAGGCCACCTGAACTTCCGGATCGGCATGCGCGATGGCGCGCAACGCGCCGGCGGTGGCGCGCTTGAATTCTTCCTGCCGCGTCAGGTCCTGCTTGCCGGACATGAAGTTTGGCCTCCGCTGCGCTTCGGCGGGCCGGCCTGACTCAGACTTCGCTCCTCGGCGCTGCGCGCCTGCGGGGCTCCGTCATCAGGACGGCCTTCTACGTTACTGCGTTCGTCACGGCCGGACCCATCCGGGCCTCGCCCCTCCGCCTGCGGCGCGGTGGGGCGGCGTCGTCAGGGCGGCCGTCTGCGTTACTGCGTGCCGGCGACAGAATCTCCGGCCCCCGGCGGCGCGCCGTCAGCCGGCCTTCTTCAACAACCCCGTCGAGACTTCCTCGTTGAAGCAGCGCTGGTAGTATTCCGCCACCGTCGCGCGCTCCGCCTCGTCGCACTTGTTGAGGAAGGTGAGGCGGAAGGCGAAGCCGACATCGCCGAAGATGCGCGCATTCTCCGCCCAGGTGATGACGGTGCGCGGCGACATCACCGTGCTGATGTCACCCGCGATGAAGCCCGCGCGCGTCAGGTCGGCCAGCGCGACCATCGCCTCGACCTGCTTCTTGGCCTTGGCGTCGCCTTCCTTGCCCATCTTCGCGAGGACGATCTCGGTCTCCATCTTGTGCGGCAGGTAGTTCAGCGTCGCCACGATCGACCAGCGGTCCATCTGGCCCTGATTGATCTGCTGCGTGCCGTGGTACAGGCCGGTGGTGTCGCCCAGGCCCACCGTGTTCGCGGTGGCGAACAGGCGGAAATTCGGGTTCGGCCGGATCACCTTGTTCTGGTCGAGCAGCGTCAGCTTGCCCTCGACTTCCAGAACACGCTGGATCACGAACATCACGTCCGGGCGGCCGGCATCGTATTCGTCGAAGACCAGCGCGCAGGGGTGCTGCAGCGCCCAGGGCAGGATGCCCTCGCGGAATTCGGTGACCTGCTTGCCGTCCTTCAGGACGATCGCGTCCTTGCCGATCAGGTCGATGCGCGAGATGTGGCTGTCGAGGTTGACGCGGATGCAGGGCCAGTTCAGCCGCGCCGCCACCTGCTCGATATGCGTGGATTTCCCGGTGCCGTGATAGCCCTGGATCATCACGCGGCGGTTGTAGGCAAAGCCCGCCACGATCGCGAGCGTGGTCTCCTTGTCGAAGCGATAGGTGCTGTCGATCTCCGGCACGTGTTCGGTGCGGATCGAATAGCCGGGGACCTCAAGGTCGATGTCGAGGCCGAAGGCCTCGCGCGCCTTCACCTTGATGTCCGGCGCGTCGATCGCCGAGGTCGGGCGGATTTCGGAGATTTGGGCGACCTTGTTCATCTGCAGTCCGGTTCCGTCACTGTCGGGTGTCATACTAGGGGCGCGCGGGCGATCCGGCTACCCGGCGGGCGCACCGGCAGGTTCGGCCGCCACGCGCCCGCGCGCCGGCACGCGGCGCTTGAGCAGGCTATAGGCCCGGTTGATGTCCTTCAGCCGGTCCTCGGCGGCGCGGTCCCCCCCGGTGGCATCCGGGTGGTAGCGCTTCGCCAGGTCCTTGTAGCGCGTGCGCAGCTCGACCTGGTCGAGCGGCCAGGACAGGTCCATGAGTTCGAGCGCGGCGCGCAATTCGGGTGGTACCTCGACCACGTCGCGCGGGCGGCGCCGGGCGGTGGGCGCTTCGCCGTTCAGCACGCCGAGCGGGTCGCGCAGGATCTCGGCATCGAAGCGCCCGGCGCCACCCAGGCGCCCGAGCGGCCAGGTCGGGCGCTGCCAGGCGGTATCGTCGCGCAGATGCGCCTCGATCTCGTTGGGCGCCATGCCTTTGTAGTAGTCCCACGCCTTGTTGTAGTCGCGCACATGGGGCAGGCAGAACCACAGGAAATGGCGCAGCGATCGGTCGCGCGGGGCACGGAACAGGCCGGGTTCGGTGCAGCCGGGGTGTTCGCAGGCATGCGCCGGCACGCCGGCGTCCTCGGGATCCGGCTCGACCTTCCTGCCACCCTTTCGCATCCCGACGTTATGGGAGGCAGCGGCACTTCCCGCAAGCCGTGAGACACCCCCTTGGCAGCGCGCGCCCGAGGATCGAAAACCGCGCATGGACCACAGCCGCGCCACCCGCATCCGCGACACCTTGCACGCCGCCTTCGCGCCGGCCGAGATCACCGTGCAGGACGACAGCGCCAGCCACGCCGGCCATGCCGGTGCCCGTCCGGGCGGGCAGACGCACTACAGCGTGACCATCGTCGCCGCCGCCTTCGCCGGGCAATCCCGCGTCGCGCGATCGCGCGCCGTGCACGACGTGCTGGCCGGTGAATTCGCCGGCGGCCTGCATGCCCTGGCCCTGCGCCTGCTGACGCCCGAGGAAGCGGCGCGGCGCTGATGCCGCCACCGGCCCGCCCCGCGCGACGGCGCAAGCCGGCCCCCGACCCGCGGCAGGTGATCTTCCGCGACCGGGAGATCGTGGTCATCCACAAGCCCGGTCCCTCGGCGCACAGCCTCGTGACCTTCTCGGACCTTACCTTCCGCCCCGACGGCAAGGTCTTCTGGGGGGAGGAGGCGGCGACCAAGCTCGGCCTCGACACCGTCGGCATCGTCGCCAAGCGGGAGAACTGGTTCCCCCGGGCCTCGATGGAAGCGGCGTCCGACGCCATCCGCCAGGTCCTGAAGCCGCGCGCGGTGACGTATGGCTACAGCATGGGGGCGCATGGGGCGCTGAAGCATGCCGCGCTGCTGGGGGCGTGCAGCACCATCGCGGTGGCGCCGCAAGCCAGCATCGCGCCCGGCGACGTGCCCTGGGACGGCCGCTTCCATCGCTTCCACCGCCCGCAACTGCACCGTGACATGCGGATCCGTGCCGCCGACATGGCGCCCTTCGCGGCGGTGATCGCCGACCCCTACGACACGATCGACTGGCGCAATGCGCGGCTGGCCGCCGATGCCGGCGCGGCCCACCTGCTGCGCGCCCCGCTGTCCGGCCACGCCGCCATCTGGCTGCTGGCCGGCACCGAGACGCTGGAGGCGATGCTGGCCGCCGCGCTGGATGGCGATGCCGTGGCGATGCGCGCCGTGCTGCGCGAACGCCGCGCGAAATCCGGCCACTGGTTCCGCCTGATGGCGCGCGCCGCCTTCGGCCGCGGCCACGCCCGCCTGGCGGAGGCGCTGTGGACGCGCGCCGGCGAACTGGGCGTGGCGCCCGCCGTGCTGCGCTACGAACGCGCCGATTCGCTGGCCGACCGCGCGTTGCGGCTGATCGCGCTGGGCCGCTCGGCCGAAGCCGCCGAGGCCTGCCGGACGCTGGCCGACCTGTCGCCTCGCGCGGGCGCACGCGTCGGCCGCGCGGCGCACCTGCTGCTGGCCGCCGGCGCCCCCGCCGATGCCGAGGCGACCTTCCGCCGCGCCATCGACCTGCGGCCGCAGGCGGCCGACCTGCAGCTGGGGCTCAGCCTCGCCCTGGCGGCGCAGGGCCGCGCCCAGGATGCGCTGGCGGCCGCCGCCGCGGGCCATGCTGCCTTGCCCGACGACATCGACCTGGGCTGCCACTACGGCCATCTGTTGAACGCCGCCGGCCCGGCCCGCCAGGCCGAGGCGGAGGCGGTGTTCCGCGCCGTGCTGGCGCGCGATGCGCGCGCCGGCCAGGCGTTGTTCGGGCTCAGCGCCGTGCTGGCCGCCCGCGGCGCCCTGCCCGAGGCGATGGGGATGGCGCAGCGCGCCGCATCGCGCCTGCCGGCGAACCCCCAGGTGCAGGAATGGCATGCGCGGACGGTCCTGCTGGGCGGCCGCGCCGCGCAGGCGGAGCGCATGTTCCGCCGCCTGGTGCAGGCCCATCCCGCGCGGCAGGACGCGCTGCTGGGCTGGGTGGATGCGCTGGTGGCGCTCGATCGCCGGGCGGAGGCGGTGGCGGCGCTGCGCGATGGCCTCGCGCGGCTGCCCGGCGATGCCGCGCTGGCGGCGCGGCTGCGCGCGCTGACCGGGCCGCCGCCGCGCACGCCCGGCGGATTCCCTGTCCCTTATACACACCTGACGCTGCCGACGATACGCAGTGTGTAGATCTCGGTGGGCGCCGTTCCCTTAATAAAAAAATAT